>NZ_AP017313.1:5709508-6343898 GCF_002355435.1 Mucilaginibacter gotjawali | reverse complement strand
AGGAAAACCTGATCAAAAAAGCCGATGCAAACTGGACTGAGTTAAAAGACAAAAATTAAAATTTCATAACGGGCCGGCCGCTAAAATGACCGGCCTTAATTTCTAAATAAATGTCAAAAGAAAAAGACAGGAGGTCGGTTTTGATCACTGCAGGCCCGACCAGGGAGGCGATTGACCCGGTACGTTACATCACCAACCATTCTTCGGGTAAGATGGGCTATGCTATAGCGGAAGCTTTTCTGGAAAAAGGCTTTACCGTGGTGCTGGTTTCAGGCCCGGTAACATTGAGCCTGACCCATCCTGAGCTGACCACTATCGCTGTTCATTCCGCGGATGAAATGTACGACGCATGCCGCCCTTACTTTCCTACAGTTCAGATTGCTGTTTTTGCCGCTGCCGTAGCCGATTATAAACCGGCGGAAGTTCATACGGAAAAAATGAAAAAGTCCGGAAACGAACTCAGCCTGCAACTGGTGAAAAATGTAGATATCGCTTTTGAATTTGGACGGGTCAAACAAGCCGGACAGGTGTCAGTCGGCTTTGCGCTGGAAACAAATGATGAGGAACAGAACGCCCTCAAAAAGCTGGATACAAAAAATCTCGATATGGTCATCCTGAATTCCGTACAGGACCAGGGAGCAACATTCGGTTACGACACCAACAAGGTCACTATTATTAACAGGGATCTATTGGGCCGCACTTTTCCTTTAAAATCAAAAAAGGAAGTCGGAAAAGATATTGCAGATGCTGCCATCAGCTATGCCAACCACCAACACACTAATCAACAGTCACTTAAAACTAATTATCATGACATATACACAATTTAACGTACTGGTTTGGGCACTGCGCCTTGTTGCGGCAGGTATCATGCTGCAGACCTTGTTTTTCAAATTTACAGCTGCCCCCGAGTCCGTTTACATCTTTACCAGGCTGGGGCTGGAACCATGGGGACGGATCGGAATTGGTTCACTGGAACTCATCGCCTCAATACTGGTTCTTATCCCCCGTACCACCAGCTATGGTGCATTACTCGCTGCCGGTATTATGGCAGGCGCCCTGTTTTCCCATTTGACCAAATTAGGGATTGTAGTACAAAATGACGGCGGCCAGCTGTTCATTTTGGCACTCATCGTTTTCATCGCCTGCTCCCTGCTGCTGATCATCTTTAGGAAACAGAATTTTCTTCACCTGATCTTTTAATGAACAACCGCTAATCACCTAATCAAATGAAACTCAAAGAACCCATCTCCAATTTATTGGAGCAACTACAATATGTACTTGACGGACTGACCAATGACCAATATGCGCAGCCGGTTAAAATTTTGTCCGGATCAACTATAGGGCAGCACACCCGTCATATACTGGAATTTTTTATAGAACTCAACCAGGGCTATATAAGCGGAATTGTCAACTATGACAAGCGCATGCGCAACCGCATGATTGAAACGGACAAGGACTTCGCCGTTCAAATCCTGTTTGAAATTGAAGCGGGCCTTGATAAACCCAACCGGGAACTGCTGCTGCAAGTCGAATACGACGATCAGGATGCTGAACCGGTTCCGGTTTTTACCAACTACCTGCGTGAACTTGTTTATAACCTGGAACACATGGTACACCATATGGCGCTGATCCGCATCGGCGTTAATACGGTTGCCGACCTGGAGATACCGGAAGGCTTTGGTGTGGCTGCTTCTACGCTTAAATTCAGGAAGGCATGTGCACAGTAACTTATATTCCGGCAAAAGAAGGTTATTACCTTACCTCCAACCGGGATGAAAGTATCAACCGTGCCCAGGCTATTCCACCAAGGGAATATGAGGAAGACAACATCAAACTGCTTTATCCTAAAGACGCGGACAAAAACGGAACCTGGATCGCCGCAAAAAACAATGGCGATGCGATTGTACTGCTGAACGGCGCTTTTATCAAACACGCCGTTCAACCCCCTTATAAAAAAAGCCGGGGCCTGGTTTTAATGGATATTATCAAAGCGGACTATCCTGACCGTTTTTACAAAGCAATGGACCTGGATGGTATAGAGCCATTTACGATTGTCTTGTATGTATCGGGGAAATTGCAGGAGTGCCGCTGGGATGGGGAAAGGAAACACATTGCTGCATTGGATAAAACCAAGCCTTATATCTGGTCATCAGCTACCCTTTACGATAAAATGGCTATAGCAAAAAGAAACAGCTGGTTTAATGAATGGCGCAAATTAAGCTATGCAAAGACAAAAGAGGGCATATTGCATTTTCACAGGTTTGGCGGAGCAGGCGACTTAAAGGACGGCCTGGTAATCGACAGGGACGGAAAAATGAAAACCATGAGTATCACCAATCTCAGCGTTACGCCGTTGGGCACGACCATGACCTATAACGACCTTAAAGACAACAAACAATATAACAGCAAACTTGCTGCTGAACCCAGACTTGAATTAAGCGTGGGTAAAGCCAAAAAACTCCCGTTGCTCGCTTTAAGGATATTTTTCATCAAATTATTTAACTGGGAATACTGGCCTTTCCGGGTGGTATATCTGCCCATCATGCCTTACTGGTTTTGGTTAAGTCTGAAAGCCCGCTCGCTTTTCTTTTTTAATACTTCTAACCCGCTGATCCAGAATGGTGGTTTTGCTATGGAAAGTAAGGACCTTATTTATTCACTGATGCCGGATTATTATTACCCCCGGACATTGTGGTTTAAGGCAGGGACGGGTATGGCTCATATACAAGAGACCCTTCAGGTTGAAAATCTGACTTATCCGATCATTGCCAAGCCGGACATTGGCGGCAGAGGCGTCCTGGTCAAAAAAGTACATAACGACGAGGAATTGGCAGCTTATGTTAAAAATATCAAAGTTGATTATCTTTTGCAGGAATTTGTAGCATTCCAAAAGGAAGTGGGCATATTTTATTACCGTGTACCCGGAGAAGAGAAAGGCCATATTTCGGGAATCGTCGGAAAAGAATTTTTGACGGTAACAGGTGACGGAACGTCGACTATTGAACAATTACTGATCAGGAATTCGCGCTATCTTTTACAATTAAGGGTATTGCAAGATACCCACCGGGAAGTTCTTCAACAGGTTTTATCAGCAGGTGAAGTACATAAGCTGGTACCTTATGGTAACCATGCCCGCGGTGCCAAGTTTATCGACCTGAGCCATTTGATCAGCAAACAACTTACGAACACGATTGACAACATATGCCGCCAGGTCCCTGAATTTTATTTCGGCAGGCTTGATGTCATGTATAATACCTGGGAAGAACTAAGTGAGGGGAAGAATTTTTCTATCGTTGAATTGAACGGCGCGGGAAGCGAGCCGACACATATTTACGACCCTCAACATTCTCTATGGTTCGCCTGGAGCGAAATTATCAGGCACTGGACGCTGTTATACCGCATCAGCAGGCTAAACCATGACAATCAGGGGCTGGACTATATGACCTACCGCCAGGGAAGGGAAATGTTAAAAAATAATACAGCGTACGAAAAATTAGTGTCATGAGTCTTGCCAGATATACCAAGCTTTTCCTGGTTGCCTTTAGTATCAGTTTCATCGGTTCCCTGCCGATAGGCACCTTAAATACCAGCGTTGCCAATTTCGCCCTGAATAATAATTTCATGGGTGCTTTCCAGTTCGGAGCTGCTGCGATACTGGTAGAAGTGGTGCTCGTGCGGATCGCGCTGATCGTGATCGATAAGCTGGCTCATCTGAAAAGGCTTTTTCTCCTCCTGAGCATAGCGGCCTGTATCGCCATCTTATTACTGGCCTACCGGACGCTGGAAGCCGCATTCCATATGAAAAACTTCGCGGATGTTTTGCCCTTTGTCGGCATGAATGCTTTTTATTCCGGGCTTGCCCTTAGTTTGCTTAACCCGCTTCATTTACCTTTCTGGATGGGCTGGACTGCCGTATTAAAGGGCCGGAAGGTGTTGATCAGCACAGCCAGGGCTTACAACCTTTATATTATAGCTATCGGGTCAGGCACCTGCACCTCATTTATTATTTACGGTGTTGCGGGTAATTATTTAATGGCCGCGCTGAAGGCACAGCATAACCTGATCAACTGGATATTGGGTTTCACCTTATTGATGACCGGCTTGATACTGGCCTATAAGTTGATCACCAAACAATTTTTAAAACCCAAGGCTGCTCCGGCCGAATAAAGCTAAACTTCATAAACTACAACCCGTTACAACCTGCTATCAACAGGACATTTATGAATAGCCCGAGTTTAGGTTCAGAAAACCTGTCCCTATACTTTGGCCTTTTGAAATCAAATTGCCTGACTCAACAAGGCTTAAAAAGCAATTGTATATTGAAAATTGATCACGCCACTTCTCGTCAACCCGTCTGGCCGGACTTTTCTTACAATAAAGGGCGTGCCGGCCACTATTTCAAACCGGTTGGCATTTTTAAAGGTTTTTGTAGCCACTATGCTGCCGTTTAACGTAAAACCCTGTGACCCTTCAATAAAAACACGGTCACCAAACCGGTTCTCATAGGTATCTGTACCAACATGATAGATCCCGGAGAGGCTGGGCTTTAGTGTAATGGCCGATTGAGGCAGATAAAAATAATAGCCAATTCTGCCTAAGAGATCACTTTTTCGCCGGAAATCATTTGTTGGGGCAAACCTGAGCGCTCGCGGATCGGTATATTCTTCGGGGAAATAAGTGCTTTTATTTTCCTGTATTACAGGTACCTGTACAGCCGCGTCGAACTCCCATTTCCGGTTAACAATATAATTGACTCCGCCGATAGCATCATACGTACCAATGCTGGCCTGGTAATCTAAAGGCAGCGGCTTGCCTGCCGCGTTTTTATCATTACCGGAGCTAAGCGGGATTTTTACGCCGCCAATAAAATTCAGGCTGTTGGCAGAATTGATTTTGGGGGCATAATTGATCGTCCCATACACGTCACCGACATCGAACGTACTGCCTAAAAAGCCGGTGGCATAGGTCGCCGTTATTTTCGACTGAAATGAAAACCGGGAATTAAAATTTACCTGGTATTGTAAGTAGGTATTGATCGTACTCGTATTTTGTTCCCCTAAGCCGTAATTCACCCCAAAGTCGATCGCATGCCGCTTTTGGTTTACGGTCACGGAATCTTCGATATGGTTTTTTAATACCCCGAGGCTGCAAAAACCGGCGTCACTACAGCCCTGGGCGTAGCCTCCCAGGGACATTGCTATGATAATAGTCAATATTAATAAAGCTTTCATAAATTGTAAGTAGTTAAAAGGTAAGTTGGGAATAACCAAACAGGTGGCTGTATTGCTGACAATAAATTAGGGCATAGCTATAATCTTTGGGATTGGCTTCGGCGGGAATATCGTAAATCTGGTTGCCCGAAGTAGCTTTCAGCGATCCAAGATTCACAAAGTGAACCGGGTTCTTTTCTTTACTGATGTATACTTTCAGGTCTGGTCCGTTACTTGTCGAAAAGTTTTCTAAAGCAAGCTGGTATTTATTACCTGTCAAAAAAATCCTTGCTGTACCCGTTACCGTTCCGTACTGGCCATTACTAAAACCGCCGCCAGTGCTTGCCGGCGTGGATTTCGTTGCATCGATAGTTTCATTTAAAGCGACCGCAGGCGTACTTTCTTTTTTGCAGCCGGCGAAAGTGATGATTACCATGAATGCAATCAGGCCTGGCCATCGTATATCTGTTTTTTTCATAATCCGCTTTTTATAAAATTTATCTATTGGTCGTCAGCGGACCACAACCCTTACATCTTTTTGAAAATAAGGTTTATTAATGGGCATCATTGTCATTAGTCACAATAAATCATACACTTTTTTGGAGGGCATTGAACTTACTATCCGATCCGTTTTTAAATAAAAAAGCAGAACGTTAATTCAGGTTCTGCTATCAGGGCGGACACTCATCTTGAGGTCAATCGTTAGTCAAAGAAAGCATCACGGCCAGGGAATCCATGTAATCCCGCCAGTGAATGATTTTCCGGTCTTTGATCGTGATAATCGAACAAAAGCGGTTATCGTAAGCCTTCCCGGTGGATGGGACCTTGCCGTGTACTTCGTATTCCAGTATGATGACATCTTCCGGTTGCTGCATTTTATAGACCTTCAAATGGTCCGCTGAATGCAACACATTGCTGTAACCGGCGAACCAGTCCATATAAGCTTTGCGGCCTTCTATTTTGTTGGTAAAGCCGGGGAAATTATAGAGAAACTCGAAAATTGCATTTTCTGCTACTGCATCCCAAAAATGCGGGCCATCAACTTCCCCTTTAAGGCCTTCCATGATGATGCTGAAAAAAGGTTCAGCATTCTTGTTTATTGATCTCTTTTCCATAAATCTTATTTTTATTACGTTGAATTTACTGATTTAAAATGTTCTCCGAATTCCTGATTTAAGCGGTTTGGTATGCTGGTGCGAATACTTCCCGGATAAATGTTTCTGCTGATGTTGGCGATGTATTTTCAGCAGTTCTTTGCTGATAGTTCATAATACCGTTTTTCAGGGAAGTTTCCATGTTAACGATATCTTCAGCGACGTTTTCGGAAATACCCTGACTGATCATGCCGGCTTTAGCTTGGCGGGCCGGAAATTGCACCAGTTGCAAATCAGGCTTCCCAATCGATTTTCCTATGATACCGGTGATCTCGCTAAAGGAATAGTTACGATCGCCAAGAACGGGCCGAACGACTTTGCCAGTAAAATCGAGGTTTGCTAATGCTTCCGCTGCAACAACAGCCACGTCGCTGGTCGCTACCATTGGTATCGGATGGTTTGTATCCGCTGTAGTGCCATTGATGCCCCTATGTTTGATCAGGTTGATATTGAGCAGGGCATTATCCAGGAAATAAGCCGGACGCAGGTGCATCACATGGACGTCTTTCAGTTGGTTCAGCTTGACTTCCTGTTCGGCCAGACCGGCAATCAGGCCGTTGCCTTCGTGCAACTGTGCGCCCGCGCTGCTCAGATTCACCACATATTTAATGCCTGATCTTTTGATCGCCTCAATAGCGGCATCGCCAACTTCCCGTTGAAATGCCCGGTAGTTGGGGGCGGTAAAATTTGGCGGCAACAAAATAAAGGCGCTGTCTGCACTTTGAAATGCAGCAGTCAATAAATCTGCATCGGTGATATCGCCGGGAAACAGTTCTGCCTTAGTATGTCTGAACCTATTTTTGAGATCTTCCGACCTGGCCATTAATTTGACATTATGTCCTTGATGAAGCAGGATGTCTGCTATCTTACCGCCAACTTTCCCGGTAGCGCCTAATACAACGATAGTCTTTCTCATTTTATTTTTTCTTTTTGCTGAGACAAAGTTCTATCTTAGATTTCATAATCACCAGTACATACTTATTTGTACTATAGTATCCAAAAAGAAAGTAATGCGAAAAACCACCTCAACCAACTTTTCGAACGAAACAGAGCTGGCGGCTATTTGCCCGATGCACAATGTAATGCGGGTATTGGGCGGGCGCTGGAAGATCGCCCTGCTGTATTTTATCCACCAGGGGCATCACCGTTTTGGGCTATTGCAAAAGAAAATGCCATTTATCACTACTAAAATGCTCAGCGCGCAGTTAAAAGAACTGGAGCAGGACGAACTGGTTAACCGGAAGATCTACGCCGAAATGCCCCCACGTGTCGAATATTCATTGACCGAAAAGGCACAAACCTTATTACCTGTGCTGGAAGACCTTTATAATTGGGGAGAACAATACATCACGGCCTCCGGCATAAATATCGCAAAGTAGGTAAGACAACGAAGGTGTATGATTACCTCTGAATAAAGTGTACGATAAAATGTGAATTATAACAATCATTTCAAATACGTGCACCCCGATGCTATCAGCTGTGTTGATAAAAGTATGATGGTATAGCGGAGGCAAGCTGAATCAGAAAAAATTAAAAGTAAGGTGTTGTGTTGTAGATAGAATTGACGACAGGCGCGTCTTAAGTCAATTCGTAATTGTCAACGATAATAGTTGATTGTGCCGGGCACGTTGAGCGACGCCTCCGGAAATGCTATCAGGCCATAAGTTATATGACCAGTTCCATTAGTCCTTATCAGTAAACTTGACCAAGCGTTGCCTTTCCCGGGTTATTGAGAGCTGCGCGATATCGGGCCTTGAGTAATGTCCCGATGGATCAAAGTTCTGACGTTCTTCCATCACCCGCGCCTGGTCAATTGTTGTGATAATCAGCTTTTCTTCGTTACCGAGCGGAGCGACTACCCACTTCCCGTCAGGACCTGCAATGCAGGAACCACCGTTCCCAAGCCATGGCTCACTGTTCCCGGATATCAATGCGGAAGAAGGTAAGTCAGCGCCGATATCCTGCTTTCTTAAAATACCCGAAACGGACACCACAAAAGACCGCGACTCCTGGGCGATAAACCGGGTGATATCCTCCGTATTGCGGGTACTTCCGGGCCACAGGGCGATATGCAGGTCCTCGCCCTGTGCATAAAGGGAAGAACGGATAAGCGGCATCCAGTTCTCCCAGCAGTTTAAAGCGCCGACGGTAAATGCGCCAAGTTTACTCACCTGCAAGCCGTGACCATCGCCAATGGCCCAAACCAGCCGCTCTTCATAAGTTGGCATCACCTTACGATGGATGTACCCGATCGATCCGTCCGCATCAATATTGGCCAGCGAGCAATATAAACTGTGGCCGCCACGGTCTTCTGCACGCTCGATAAATCCAAGGATGATCATGATCTTTTTTTCTTTCGCCTGCTTGCAAAAGCTGTCAAGGTCGCCAGAGCTTAAGGATACCGCCTGGCGCGAATAGTAAGCGTAAAGTTCCTTTTGAACCGGTGAATTAAACAGCGCGCCGTTTGTCAGTTCTACCCAAAACGGGTAACCGGGTAAAAGGGCTTCTCCAAAGACGACCAGGCGACAGCCCTCATTTGCAGCATCGGAGATATAGGCTAACATCTTTTTGGCCGTCTCTTCCCGGTTAAGCCATACGGGGGCGATCTGGGCGATGCCAATTGTTAAAGCAGATTCCATCAAATTGATTTTTTTATTGACCCGCCTAAGTTAAGAAACAGCCGGCTTATTCCGGGGCTAATATCAATGCGCAATGCTAATGTACCGCACCACGAAAGGAACGCAAGTCCGCAGCTTTTTTTTAGTCGTGGCAGCTTAATCCGCCAACAAAAAAAATTGTAAGGAATGGTGTGAACCGTCGACTAACTGGCGAAGACCGATAAAGGTTTACTATCAACAAAAAAGTAACATGAAAAAGACCGCTTCAAGATTATTAGTTTTTTTTGCCGCTATTGGCTTATGCTTCTACCTGGTTTCCTGTAAGACCAGCTATCAACCTATACTCAATTCACAGGAAGGGATAAATTTTAAAGTTACAACGCTGGCGAATGCCAAAGAGGCCGCGAAAACCCAAAATAAACCGCTGTTCGTTTTTGCACACGCCTCCTGGTGCCCGACCTGTAAAAAAATGGAGCAGGAGGTCCTTATCAGGAAAGAATTGGGAGCCACCTATAACCAGGACTTTGTAAATGTTGCCATCGATATTGACAGCCCTGCCGGAAAAGAGCTGCAAAAAACCTATCCGATCAGGGCCACGCCGACCTTGTTCTTCTTTAAAGCAGATGGCAGCCTTGCTAAAAAAACTGAGGGTTTCGCCGATGTTGAAGACTTGCAGTCGGCTGCACTCCAGTTAGCAAATTAATGCCCAGACTTTAAATGGCACCATTCATTTGTTACCTTAGAAGATATTTTAAAGAATGAAAAACATCCTGCTGGTTGAAGATGACCCTGAGATCGCCAAATTACTGCAGCTGCATTATAAGGAACCCAATTACCGCTTAACCCACACCGACAGCGGCAAAGCCGGATTGGAAAAAGCGCTGACCGGTAATTTCGACCTGGTCATCCTCGACCTGACCTTGCCGGATATGGACGGCATGGAAGTTTGCAGAGGTATCAGGGAAAATAAGATTTCCAGTGCCATCCTGATGCTTACTTCCAAATCTGAAGAAATCGATAAAGTACTTGCCCTGGAACTTGGGGCCGATGATTACGTAACCAAACCTTTTGGGGTCAGGGAACTGATGGCGAGGTCAAAAGCGCTTATACGGCGAGCCGAACAGTTGCCTCAACCGGCAGTAGAACCGGCTAAGGAAATAATGATCAAAGACCTGGCCATTGACCTCAACCTGAGGAAAGCATCACTGAAAGGAACGCGGCTCGAACTTACCCATAAGGAATTTGACCTGTTGGTCATCCTTGCCTCCAATCCGGGAAAAGCATTTACGAGACAGGAGCTGCTGGAACAGGTTTGGGGTTATAAGTTTTCAGGTTATGAGCATACGGTCACCGCGCATGTCAACCGGTTGAGGATTAAAATTGAGGCTGACCTCGATCAACCGGAGTATATATTAACCAGCTGGGGCATCGGCTACAGATTTATCGGATGAAAACAAAGTCTACAGGTATATTCTCACGTATAGGGGTCTTTGTATTCCTTGTCATTACCACATTGGGCGTATTATTTGTCGTGGTTACCTATAATGCGACCAGCGACTATTTCCAGGCCAGTACACAGTTATTAAATAAGGATGTCGCAGCAAATATCGCCAGGTTATCCGCACCCTTTTCAAAGGACGGGATCGATCATAAAAAAGCAGATTCGGTTTTCAACAGTACGATGATCATCAGCCCGAACACAGAGGTGTATTTCCTGGACACGATGGGCAATGTGAAGTACTATTACGCACCGGACTCCCTGATCAAGGAAAGAAAAGTTCCGGTTGCGCAAATCGAGGCCTATTTAAGCGATCATCTTCACTTAATCAAAAATGCCGACCCGAGGGATCCGGGAAACCCTAAAATATTTTCAGCGGCTCCCGTCAGCTTCCAGAATCAAAAAATTGGTTATATCTATGTGATACTGGCTGGTATGGAATACCGGAGTGTTGCCGAATTCGTGTTTAAATCGCAGGTTGGCGGATGGGCAACCAAAGTATTCTTCATCATCATCCTGGCCACGGTCGTTTTCAGTTTACTTTATACATCACGCCTGCAAAAAAGATTTAACCACGTGATTTATGTTTTAGATCAGTTCAAAGTAGGCAACCTGAATGTCCGGTTTAATATTGAACAAAAGGATGAGTTCTTCCCCATTGCCGATGCATTTAATAAGATGGTAGCGATGCTCGATGAGAATTTCACCCGGTTAAAGCTGCTGGAAAGCGAACGTAAAAACTTCCTTGCAAATATTTCGCATGACCTGCGCACACCGCTGGCAGTGGCCAGGGGTTATACGGAAACGTTACTGATCGAAACTACTGCCAGCCGGGAAGAACAGGTAAGCCACCTCGAAATGATCCAGAACAAGATCATGCAGGTGGAAAAACTGGTGCTGCAGCTTTTTGAGCTTTCCAAAATGGAATCGGTGAATTTTACACCGCAAAAAGAGCCTTTTGTGTTTTCAGAAATTCTGCAGGAAGTTATTAAAGGTGCGGAATTCCAGGCCAGGAAAAAAAACATCACCATTCGCTGCGAGAACTGCGAGGACAGCAGCCTGATCGATGCCGATATCAGTATGATGGAACGGGTAGTACAGAATCTGCTGGAAAACGCCGTAAAATACACCAACGAAAATGGGTACATCAAGGTGGTCTTATCACGTGAGCCCGGTAAACTGATCGTGCTGTTGGAAAATAACGGGAAATTGATCACCGGCGAGCTACTGGACTGGATCAAAAATAGCGCTGCGGACGCGGCTATGCACCGGCCAAAACAGGCCGGGCTCGGACTGGCGTTAGTGAAGCGCATTTTATATTTACACGGGTTTGACTTTAATGCCGGCATTGCTGATGATAATTATAATCGCTTTATTATCAGCATTAATAGTTATCAAAAACCCACACAAAAGGTACCATAAACGGAGGATATGTTATACTTCTGTGATAACTTGTAAGGGGTGAATGAGCGAATTTTGGAGACATAAAGTTTTCAAAAAAGCTCATGAAAAATCACATAAAAACTCACCTAAAAAGACTGCCATATTTATTATTGGTATTATTTTGTTTGCTGACTGTAAGCGTACAGGCAGCAAGTTCTAAGCAAAAAGCTGACAGCGTTAGCACGGCTGATGTGCAGTTTAAGCCACTGACAGCGGACACAACCTCAATGCCTGCAAAACATGTTGTACAGGCCAGCATCCGAAACCATTCAGCCGCAAAAATTGCCGGTGTAACTACCCCGGTTAAAAAGTCGCTGAGCTTATGGACGATATTTATTGCCGGCTTTATCGGCGGTCTAGCAGCTTTATTGCTGCCTTGTATATTCCCGATGCTCCCGCTTACCGTTGGCTTTTTTACCAAACGGCACAGCAATCCTAAAAAGGGCATATTGGATGCAGCCATTTATGGTCTGTCTATCATCCTGATCTATGTAGGACTGGGTATGCTGATCACCGTGATCTTTGGTGCTGATGCATTAAACGCCCTTTCCACAAATGGCATCTTCAACTTTGTTTTCTTCCTGCTGCTGGTGGTGTTCGCTGCCTCCTTCTTCGGCGCATTTGAAATTACGCTGCCTAACAAATGGGCAAACAAAGCGGAAGAGAATACGGAAAGAAAGGGATTTGCCGGCATATTTTTCATGGCAGCCGCGCTTGCTTTGGTTTCTTTTAGCTGTACCGGGCCAATCATCGGCACACTATTGGTGCAGGCAGCAACCTCAGGGGCCCGGCTGGGCCCGGCAGTAGGCATGCTGGGATTTTCGATTGCTTTGTCTTTCCCGTTCGTATTGTTTGCACTGTTCCCATCCTGGTTAAATAACCTCCCAAAATCGGGCGGCTGGTTAAACAGCGTTAAAGTGTTCCTTGGTTTCCTGGAACTGGGGTTGTCGTTGAAATTCCTGAGCAACGTGGATCTGACCTATCACTGGCATTTATTTGACAGGGAAGTGTTCCTGGTACTTTGGATCGTGATCGCAGCTTTAACAGGGTTTTACCTATTGGGTAAATTGAAGTTCGGCCATGATTCGGACGTGGCTTACATATCTGTGCCACGATTGTTCCTGGCTATCATCGTCCTTTCATTTTCCGTTTATATGGTACCGGGACTTTGGGGTGCGCCTTTAAAATCAATCGCGGCATTCCTGCCACCGCAGGCCAGCCAGGATTTTGATTTGTATACGCCCACATTATCGGGCGGTAACAGCAATGCCGTTTCTACGATAACGTCTAACGAAGCTCCGCACAAGTACGCCAACCTTTTTGATAAACCATTAAACCTGAATCCATTCTTTGATTACAAGGAAGGCGTTGCTTATGCGCAGAAAGTGCACAAACCGGTCATCATTGATTTTACAGGACATGCCTGTGTTAACTGCCGTAAAATGGAAGCAACCGTATGGCCTGATAAAAAGGTGCTGCCATTATTGAAAGACAGCTACGTGCTGATCCAGCTTTATGTTGATGACAAAACAGAACTGCCGGCAAATGAGCAGTATGTCAGCAGCTTCAGCCACCGGAAGGTCACCAATATAGGTGCGTTGAACAGCGATATCCAGGCAACCCGTTTCAACACCAATTCCCAGCCCTATTATGTATTGCTTAACCCGGTTACAGAAACAACACTGGTAACACCTGAAGGCGCTGATTATGATCCGGCAGCCTATTATACTTACCTGCAATCAGGCCTTAATTTATTCAAATAATAAAACTAAAACGATGAAAAACATAATCATGCTATCCGGTATGCTGGCTTTAAGTGTGTCGCTGTTTTCCTGCAAGGATAACGCCGCATTTACCATCTCCGGGACCATCAAAAATCCGGCAAAACTCAAAACAGTTTACTTACTGGGCGCAGACAGTTCGGCGCAGTTTAAAGCAATTGACTCATCCGCTATAAATGCTGATGGCAGCTATAAGTTCAGGCATGCTTCAGCTTACGTCAATTTATATAAACTAAAAGCTGATACCACGCAGTTTGACCTGGTGGCGCAAAACGGTGATGCGATTGAACTGAATACCGACCTGGCTGACAGCCAGCATCAATATAAGATCGCCGGTTCTGAAACCTCTGAAAAAATAAAAGCATTCGATGATTTCAGCAAGACTTTTACAGATAAGAACAACAAGGTAGTAGCCGAGTTCAATGCCAAATCTCAGCAGGCGGGGCAGCAACCGGATTCCTTATTGAAAGTTTATATGCCCCTGTTCCAAAAGAACCTGTCTGTTTACAGCGATGCGGTTTTAAAATTTATCGATGACAATAAATATTCGCTTGCAGCATTCTATGCGTCTGCAGCACTGGATGCCGTGAAGTATGAGTCCAAACTGATCGCTTATGCGGATGATATCAGGGTCAATAAGGATTTGAATAAAAATCCGGTTATCCGGAATTTTATAACGGCCATGGACAAAATCAAACCATTGTCAGTTGGCCATAAAGCACCGGACTTCACGATCAGCAGCATTGATGGCAAGACGGTGAAACTATCTGATTATAAAGGCAAATATGTCATGGTCGATTTCTGGGCGTCCTGGTGCGTACCCTGCAGGCAGGAAAATCCCAATGTATTAAAACAGTACAATACCTTTCACTCCAAGGGTTTCAATGTGCTTGGCGTATCGCTGGATAAAGATAAGGCAGCATGGCAAAAAGCGGTCAATGACGACAAGCTCGCCTGGACACAAACTTCCGACCTGCAAAGCTTCCAGGGTACAGTTGAACAGCTTTATCATATCGAGGCTATTCCCTCCAACTTTATTATTGACCCGCAGGGGAATATCGCCGCCAAAAATATCAGGGGAGCTGACCTCGAAGCATTCCTGAACAAAACCATCCATTAAATCATAAACAAACCAAATTCAAAAAAATGAAAAAGATCATTTGCTATATCCTGTTAACGGTGTCTGGTGCCTGTGCAGCATTTGCCCAATCGCCAAAAGAAAAAAGTCAATCCAGTATTAAGGCGGCACATTTAGATACGGCCACATTGGCTACCGGTTGCTTCTGGTGCACCGAAGCAAAATTCAAAGAGTTGCGTGGTGTGGTAAAGGTAACGTCCGGTTTCGCCGGAGGCCACACTGTTAACCCTACCTATGAACAGGTATGTACCGGCACTACAGGTCACGCCGAGGCTTGTAACATCGTATTCGATCCCAAACAGATCAGTTTTGATGAATTGCTGGAAGTGTTCTTTACGGATCATGACCCTACACAATTAAACAGGCAGGGTAATGACGTAGGCACCCAATACCGCTCGGCAATCTTCTATCATAACAGCGCTCAAAAACAAAAGGCGCAGTATTACATCAAAAAAATCAATGACGAGAAGGCCTATCCAAACCCGGTTGTGACCCAGGTAGTTCCCTTCACCGTTTTTTATAAAGCGGAAGGCTATCACCAGAATTACTTCAGTAAAAACGGAGATGTTCCTTACTGCAAGCTAGTCATCCAGCCGGAACTGGATAAGTTCAGAAAAGCATTTGCCAATAAATTAAAAACCTCTAATAAATAAGACCATGAAATCAATCATCATTTTGTCAGCCTTGATGCTGATCGCAATAACCGGCGCTTTCGCGCAACACCTGAAGTCTGCAAGCGGACATGCGAACAACCCCTATTACTCTAACACGGATACCAAAAAGCTCAATATATCTGACGCCGAATGGAAAAAGATACTGCCACCTGCATTATATGCTACAGCAAGGGAACAGGCTACCGAACAGCCCTTTACCGGGCAGTACTGGAATAAGGATGCCAAAGGCACCTACTATTGTGCTGTCTGCGGTAATGAGCTTTTTAAATCTGACGCCAAATTTTCCAGCACCTGCGGTTGGCCAAGCTTTTTTGCCCCGACCAGAAAAAACAGTGTGATCTACCGGGATGACCAAAGCCACGGCATGGAACGTACAGAAGTGACCTGCGCCCGTTGTGGCTCTCATTTGGGCCATATTTTCGACGATGGGCCTGCGCCAACCTACAAACGCTTCTGCATGAACTCCGTCTCCCTGGATTTTCAGCCCGACGGTTTGGCCAGTAAATAATCACCTAATCAACTGATCTATCAAATAAAGCAAAGAAAATGAAAAAGATAATATTGATCATAGCGATGGCCCTGGTAGGGACAAGCGCTTTTAGTCAGATCGAAAAGCCTGTAAAATGGTCTTTCGCCATCAAAAAAGAAAATAAGAATGAAGCTATCGTCTTTCTAAAGGCGGAGATACAAAGCAGCTGGCACATTTATTCGCTGGATCAAAAAGAGGGAGGCCCGATTAAAACGACCTTCACCTTTGCGCCATCCCTAGATTATTCGCTGGTTGGCAAAGCCAGCCAGCCCTCTCCACGCACCAGGTTTGAGAGTGCATTCAATATGAATGTATCCTATTTTGAAAATGCGGTGATCTTCCGGCAAAAGATCCGGCTCAAGTCCGGCAAAGGCACCCTGCATGGAAAGTTGGAGTTTATGACCTGCAATAATCAAAAGTGCCTGCCGCCTGAAGATCTTGATTTTTCAATAAACCTTTAATCTTAATGAAGATGTTACCAGAAACAGAACATGTAAAATGCCTGATCATTGGCTCAGGCCCGGCAGGTTATACTGCCGCCATATATGCCGCGCGTGCAGATTTAAAGCCCGTCTTATACACCGGCGTGATTGCGGGCGGGCAATTGACTCAAACTACCGAGGTGGAAAATTATCCCGGTTACCCCGATGGTATCCAGGGACCGGAAATGATGGAAAATTTCCGTAAACAGGCGGAACGTTTAGGCGCCGACATCCGGTACGGTTACATCACCTCGGTGGATTTTTCAAGTTTGCCCCATAAAGTGGTTGTCGATGAAAGCAAGGTGATCACGGCCGATGCGGTGATCATTTCCACCGGCGCGTCCGCAAAATGGCTTGGTTTGGAATCGGAACAAAAGTACAATGGTTTCGGCGTATCTGCTTGTGCTGTTTGCGACGGCTTTTTCTTTAAAGGACAGGATGTGGCCATTGTTGGCGCGGGTGACACCGCGGCTGAAGAGGCGACCTACCTGGCAAAGCTTTGCAGTAAGGTCTATATGCTGGTCAGGCGCGATGAGTTCCGTGCATCGAGGGCAATGGTTAACCGGGTGTTAAATACGCCGAACATTGAACTGATCTATGATACGGAAACGCAGGAGATCCTTGGCGATGGGCTGAACGTGACCGGTGTAAAAGTACTCAACAATAAAAGCCAGCAGGAAAGGGTCCTGGATATTACCGGATTCTTTGTGGCCATCGGCCATCATCCCAACACGGATATTTTCAGGGGCTGGATACATATGGATGAGGTCGGTTACATCAAAACCACGCCTGGCTCAACCACGACCAATATTGAAGGTGTGTTTTGCTGCGGAGATGCGCAGGATCATATTTACCGGCAAGCGGTAACTGCGGCCGGCAGCGGCTGCATGGCAGCCATCGACGCAGAACGTTACCTGGCTGCTAAAGAACATATGGTGACCGCCTGAAATTCACATACAAACGTTAACTAACAATCAACAAGATGACACCAACACCATCAACAGCAAATCCCCAGCAATGGGTAGCCTTACATGCTGATTATCTATACGCTTTCGCGTTAACGCGTATCGGGGATGAGGAGCAGGCGCGTGATTTAGTGCAGGAAACTTTTTTGTCGGCCCTGGAAGGGCTGGATAAATTTGAGTACAAAAGCGCTGAACGCACATGGTTAACTGCCATAATGAAAAATAAGATTATGGATGTCTATCGTAAAAGATCAAAACAACCTCTAACTAAAAGTATCGACGCTATGGAAGGGGAATCACAATTTTTCGAGCCCGGAATGAATAACTGGAAAAAAGAAGAATGGCCGGCAGCATTCGGCATCGAAGACGCTGACCCGCTGCAAAATAAGGAACTCCAAAAGATCTTACGGGCCTGCATACAAAAGCTTCCGCCCTTATGGCTTTCCATTTTCTCTATGAAACATGTGGATGACGAATCCACTACGACCATTTGTTCGGAACTAAAGGTATCAGACGCAAACTTTTGGGTGATCATCCATCGCGCAAAAGTCAATTTGAGGGCTTGTCTTCAAAAAAACTGGAATTAATTGCAGGTAAAATCAGATTTCTTGTAAGGATGATTTCCGATTACCGACCAATCAGGTAAATCATTAAACGTATAATTTACCATGAAGAAATTAGAGAATAAAGTGGCGGTTATCACCGGCGCAACATCTGGAATGGCTTTAGCTACAGCGAAACTATTTGTTGCCGAAGGGGCCTATGTATTTATCACCGGCCGAAGGCAGAAAGAATTGGACGAGGCCGTAGCCAACATCGGCAGCAATGTGACCGGATTCCTGGGTGATTCGGCAAACCTTGCCGACCTTGACCGATTATTTGAAACGGTTAAGCGGGAAAAAGGACATATCGATGTCTTGTATGCCAGCGCCGGAACCGCAGAATATGCCCCGCTTGGAGAGGTCAGCGAAGAAAGCTTTGATAAGCAGTTTAATCTCAATGCAAAGGGTACTTTCTTTACAGTGCAAAAAGCGCTGCCATTGCTTCGTGACCACGCATCTATAATTATGACCGGCACTATAGCAACAATCAAAGGGATGCCAAACCTAAGTGCATATGGCGCAAGCAAGGCCGGCCTTTTAGTTTATGCCAAAGTATGGACCAACGAACTGAAATCAAGAGGCATTCGCGTTAACGTACTAAGTCCGGGCCCTATTGAAACGGCTGCTTTTGCAGGAAGGGAAGAGATGAAGCAACAAGTGTCTTCGCAGATCCCAATGGGGCGAATAGGGCAACCTGAAGAAATAGCAACTACCACATTATTTCTGGCATCAGCTGACTCCAGCTTCATTACCGGCAGCGAGATATGCGTGGATGGCGGCATGGCCCAGGTATAATCCGCCTCATTGCTGAAACATCAAATTAATATTAAAAAAATAAATTGTAAGGATTTTAGTATAGCTACGACAAATCAAGAAAAACGTAAATAAAAACAAGAAAAACGATGAAAACTCTAAAATTAAAATCAGTAGTAACCGGCCTTATGGCTACCGCAATGATGGTTTGCTTAACTATCACTACACAGGCAAACCCAGTTCACGGCTTACCGACGGATACCGGCAAAATGGCAAAGATGGACAAGATGAGCAAGGACAAAATGTCAAAAGATAAAATGTCTAAAGACAAAATGAGCAAGGATAAAATGTCTGATGACAAGATGAGCAAAGACAAGATGAGCAAGGATAAAATGTCAAAAGATAAAATGTCTGATGACAAGATGAGCAAAGGCAAGATGAGCAAGGATAAAATGTCTAAGGACAAAATGGCCAAAAAAGATACCGCAAGTAAGATGTAAGGTGGTGTTGTTTTAGTTGCAAAAAAGGGCGTTCATTGCCCTTTTTTTTGTCCAATGCACCCGATCGGAAAAAAAATCCTAAACCAGGCAGTTTCGGATTTTCTTGTTTAAAGAATTCCTTTTTTAACCACCTTCTTCTCAGCAATTGTAATCACAAATATCTCCAGCGAAAATTAATGTTCGTTTAATATCCTGAAAAAATGCCGAGGCAACAACCCTGAGCCCAAGCAAAGCCAGCTGTTCAATTTGCATTTTCCGGAGGAAATTACCGGTCTGCCATGACAGAACGCTGATAAACCCATCATCTGATATGGTTTAATATTCAAAATCTGCATACTATTTAATGGCAGATTTAGCTTCAACTTTGAACTGTATTAAAACACGATAAATACAGCTACTAAGCTAACAGGGTAAAGAATTATAAAATATTAAAGAAAATAAAATGGACACACAAACATCAACCGGAACTGACTTTCGCAACGCTAAACTTTTTACACCGGTAAAACTAGGCCGGTTAGAACTGGGTCACCGGGTAATCATGGCCCCGCTTACCAGGCTAAGAACAGATATGCCGGGTAATATCCCCAATGATCTGATGGCAAGCTATTACAGTCAAAGAGCAACCAGGGGTGGCTTGATCATATCAGAAGCGACCGTAGTGTCATCAAACGGACATGGTTATTTTGGAGCGCCGGGAATTCACACTGACGAACAAACTAAAGGTTGGAAGAAGGTAACCAGCGCGGTTCATGCAAAGGGCGGTAAAATGTTCTCGCAGCTTTGGCACGTAGGCCGTCAGTCACATGTGGATTTGCAACCCGGTGGTGGGCTGCCGGTAGGGCCTTCAGAGGTATATCATGAAAATTTTGCTTTGACGCCAAATGGATGGCTACCGGCTTCTCAAAACCGGGCCTTAACCGTACCGGAAATCCATGCAATCATCGAAGATTTCCGCAAAGGAGCAGAAAATGCAATGAAAGCAGGATTTGATGGCGTAGAACTCCATGCCGCGAACAGCTACCTGGTGGACCAATTCTTACAGGACATCTCCAACAAACGTACCGATGAATATGGCGGCACTATCGAAAACCGCGCACGCTTTTTACTGGAAGTAGTGGAGGCTATTGCATCAGTTTGGGGAGGCGACCGTGTAGGAGTTCGCGTATCTCCAAGTGGAACTTGGGGAGGTATGGGCGATTCTAATCCGGCTGCATTATTTAGCCACGTCGCTGAACAGCTGAATCAATTTGGCCTGGCTTATCTGCATGTAGTTGATCCCCGGATTGTGAACAACGTAGAAAAAGAAGAAGGATATGTGGCGCCGGTTGCTGCCGGACAATTAAGTCAAATCTTTAAAGGTCCAGTTTTGGCTGCCGGGGGATTTACCCGCGAAGATGCTGAAAACACGCTTCAAAAAGGGGATGCAGATGCCATCGTATTCGGCCGGTTCTTCATCGCCAATCCTGATCTCGTAGAAAGATTCAAAAACGGCTATGAGCTGAATGCCTATGATCGGGAAACATTTTACGGCGGCGATGAAAAAGGATATACCGATTATCCCTTTTACGAAGGCCAGTCTGCACACCTTCAGACTGTCTGAACGCCAAAAGATTGGAGGGCGTAAAACACTTCAGATTGCTGAAAAATCAGCTGCCGGTCTGAACAATAGTTTGAGCCTCCTAGTCAAACAACGAAAAAAATCACAAATAACTTTAAATGAAAAATTAACATGAAATCTTTAAAAATCAGATCCTGGATACTGGGTGTCTTTATGTTTATGTTCGGCGTTTTAAAATTGGTAATACCCACAATTGGTGGCTGGTTTCACACGCAGTTAATAACCAGCGGCATCGGAGACTTTGCCTGGCCGTTCGGCGTAGGCACAGAAATTATTACGGGACTGATCCTGCTTGGGGCTTTGACCTTTGAAAGTAAAATGCACGCCCGGCGTTTTTCTACCTTCATTATATTCGGGTCATGTCTTGTCGTTGGAACGATGGTCGTGGCTGTTTATGTCCATCTTCAACCTAATGTCCCCGCTAATGTTTTACCGCTGGGCATAAAGCCTCCTGTTATTCCTGTGTCGGTATTGATTTTAGCCGCCGCAAATATTTTTTATACGATAAAACTTTACAAAACAACTTAACCTCCAATTTAGCCATGCAACAAATTTATTTAACTACCCAGGCTCCGGTGGGAATGCTACTCACGATCAACAGTGTCAGCATATTCTGGATGCAGCTTCTGCTGTCACTTTTCGTCTGCATTATCGTCATGGTATGGTACATTTGGCCGGCACTTACTAAACTTCCCCTGAATTCTGCACTAATTGCGTTACTCTTTGTGCAGGTTTTCCGTTATCTGGGAATGACCTTATTGGTTCCGGATATGTTCGATCAGAGACTGCCAAGTGATTACCTTAATGCTTCCGCTTACGGTGATCTTTTGGCGGCGGCGCTGGCGCTTGCTTCTATCTTTGCGCTGCGGTACAAGTGGCGTGGTGCCATTCCACTGGTGTGGGTATTCAGCCTGTGGGGATTCGGGGACCTGTTAAACGGATTGCGCAGTGTTTTGCAGGTAAATTTACCAAAATTCAATCTTGGTACCATTTGGTACATCTATACGTTTTATGCTCCCGCAGTAATTCTTTCACACTTAATGATCTTTTGGATTTTGATCAAGTCAAAATCCTGGACGAAATAAAGTTTCAGAAACATGAGAAACGACATCATACCCGGAGCCCGTTTTCCTGATTACGAGCTCTCCGACCATACCGCGGTACGGCGGAAATTATCCGAACTTCAAGGCCCGGACCCGATGATCATCGTGCTGAGCCGCGGCGGCTTTTGCCCAAAGGACCGGCGCCAGAACGAAGGACTAGTCGGCCTGCACCGGGAAATGGAAGCAGGCTATTGCCGGCTTGTCACTATCAGCACGGATAACCTCACGGAGACGAACGAGTACCGTAGTGGAGTTGGCGCTCACTGGCCCTTTCTTTCCGACGCGGGCCGCATTGTCCAGAAGGATCTTGACATCGCCGAATATACCGACTCGCTGCACAATCCAATGATCCCCCACGTTATTGTTCTTGAGCCGGAACTCTTCATCCACAAGATCTACGACGGGTACTGGTTCTTCGGAAGGCCGACGATGGAGGACTTGCGTCAGGATTTGCGCGAGGTCACCAGGAAATGCAGGCCGGATTGGGACATTACCACGCCTGAAATGAAACGCGCATGGCAGGAAGGCCGCAAGGAACTGTTCTATCCTTACGGCAAAACATACGTCCAAACGATCCGCGGGCAGGAATGATGGAATCGATTTATTTCAAAAATGAATTTACCACCACTGGAAGTTAAAAACTTTATAAGCATTAAGAACACCTCCAGGCACTTCACGTGTATTAAAATCTTCTTAGATTTGATTTAATCAGCTCATGATAGAACAACGACAATACCGTTACGAACAGGTGATCCAAAAGATTGAAGAAACGATACAAATTCTTCAGCTTAAGCCTGGGGACAAAATCCCTTCGGTTCGTAAGATCAGCACTACATTAAACGTAAGCACGACTACCGTATTTCAAGCTTATTCCATAATGGAAGACCGCGGGCTGATCACCCCCCGGCCCAGGTCCGGATTCGTGGTCAGCGGTAAACGTGAAGGCACGTCCAGTTCCGGTAAAGGCATTATTCCGTTACCGGAATTTGTCAATGTTTACGCAATGGAGCGTATCATGATGAAAAATACCCGAAAATATGGCGTAATCAATTTCTCAATCCTTGCTCCTGTCAATGAGTTATTACCGATAGCGAAGATCAATAAGGCAATGCAGGCAGCCATAAAAGAGGTAGCGATTGACAATTACCAATATCCATTCCTGGAAGGACATCCGCGATTGCTGAGCCAGGTTGCCCTTCATTCTTTTGAATGGAATAAACGGATACTTCCTGACGACATACTGATTACCAACGGTTGCCTGGAAGCGATCAGCCTTTGCCTCGACACCGTGACCAGGCGCGGGGACATCGTGGCCGTGGAATCGCCGAGCTATCACGCGATCCTGCAATGTTTGGAAAGCAGAGGCCTGAAGGCCCTGTCTATCAGTGTAGATCCGGCCACCGGGCTGAATATTGATGAGCTGGAAGTAGCCCTGATGCATAACAAAGTGTCTGCCTGCGTTTTTATGCCTTCCTGCCATAACCCTACCGGCGCCTCGATGCCCGAGGAAAACAAAATACGTTTGGTGAAACTTCTCGGGGAACGGAATATCCCCTTAATCGAGGATGACGCTTTAGGTGAACTCTATTTTGGCGCTACCCGACCATTACCGGCCAAAGCCTACGACACCTATGATAATGTGCTTTACTGTTCATCCTTTTCAAAAACGCTGCCACCGGGCTTCCGCATCGGCTGGGTAGCTGCCGGCAAATATCAGGCAGAAATCGAAAAGCATAAGTTTTCCAATAATATATCCACCAACAGTCTTTTACAGGACGCTATTGGAAGATATCTCGAAGGCGGTACCTACAACGCTCATCTGAAAAAGCTGCGGGCTGCGATGAAAGTACAGCACATTAAATATAAAGAGGCCATATTGAGGCACTTTCCCGAAATTATCAAGCTTTCCAGCCCGTCCGGAGGATTTAGTTTCTGGATCGAATTTCCGGAGCAGCTTGATATCACGGAAATGCAAAAGGTGGCATTGATGAAAGGCATCAGCTTCTGCCCTGGGCATATTTTTTCTCCTTCGGACCGTTTCAAGAATTATATCCGGATTAACAGTTGTCCGCTATTTAACGCGAAGATCGACTCATCGCTGGCAATCATTGGCAATTTGGCCAAATCAATGTTATTGAAGGATTGAACCTACTCAAAACGTAAGCGATCTCACCAACGGTTAGCTGCGTGCTCAAGATTTGGAATGAAGAAGCCTTACGCGGAGTAGGATATAAACTTTTTTGTTAATGAAATCTTCTATTTAAGAGCCCCCAGTACCTCGTAGCAAATCGGGTGAGGCTTGCGCTATCGAAAAAAATCTAATTTTTATTGTAAGGAATTGATTGTCGTGCCGACCAATTCGTAAAATAATTATTCAACTAATTAACAATAAAAAAAATGAAATCATCAAGAATATTTATAGCCGTTGCCTGCCTCGGATTGACAGCAATAGTGGCTCAGGCATTTACCTCTATTAAAAGCGAAAAATTAACCAAAGCGGCAACACCGGGAAAAGGTTTTGCAGTGATCGAACTGTTTACCTCTGAAGGCTGCTCCAGTTGTCCGCCCGCTGATGCGCTGGTGGCCCGTGTGGAAAAGGAAGTGACCGATAAACCGGTTTATATCCTGGCCTACCATGTAGATTACTGGAACCGCCTGGGATGGAAAGACGTTTTCAGCAGCCCGGAATATTCGGCCAGGCAAAACCAGTATGCTGATTGGCTGAACTTGTCATCGGTTTACACGCCGCAGATCGTGGTGAATGGCCGTAAAGAATTTGTGGGCTCTGAGGAAGGCACCTTGCGCAATGCGATCAAATCGGACCTGGAAATAGCGGCAAAGTCTGAACTGGCTTTGAATAATATTAAAGTCGATGGTGACAAGGCCACTATACACTATACTACCGGTGCAGTGAATAACTCCGTCCTGATTGTTGCCCTGGTTGAAAAGAACGCCACTACCAAAGTACAACGGGGTGAAAACGGCGGCCGTACCTTATCTCATGTACAAATAGTGACCCAGCTGAAAAGTATCGCCTTAAACAATTCCAAAGATGGGACAGAAAATCTAAGCTTGCCCCACGGTTTTGATCCGCAGAAATGGGAGCTGATCGGTTTTGTGCAAAATAAAGCAAATGGTGAGATCACAGGGGCTACAAAAGCTGAATTTCCATCAGTAATGAATGCTCAGGCATCCAATTAATGCGTATTTTGGATATTCTGGGAGTCTTGATCAGTTCATTCCGTTGACTTTAGGCAACCAGGTTGTGTTTGTGATGACAGAAATCTAATTTGATGGCCAATCATAGCCCTTATTCGTGAAAAGTGTCCGTCCGATTGGGAGACGATCTTCTTTAAAGGACATATCCTGCTCCACCTGCCGGAAATGGAAGGTGATTTTCTACACCGCTATCGGAAAGTCAAAAAAGAAATTACGGGCTGGGTTATCGAACATTTACTGTCCTGGAGGAAGAAGTCTTGTTCGAGATCCGCAGCGGTGCCTGGAACTGTAGTTTTAAACTTGGTAAAACCTTGATTTCTTAGTTTATGGAGTGATTATTGTGGTGAATTAATAAGAACTACTTGTACGCTTTTTCAAAATTTACAATTACTAATCGTTAACTGCCCTAGCAGCCCTTATGGATACAGAAAATTTAGCGGCGCAATTACTCATAGCCAACCAGGATAAGGCCAAGTTTGAAGCAGAGTTGATCCTGGCTAACATCGAGTTGGGTTTTCAGAATGAAGAAAAACTAAAGCGCGCCGCCGAACTGACCATCGCCAACAATGCACTGGACCTGCTCAATAAAGAAAAAACAAAGCGCGCTGCCGAACTCATTATCGCCGATAAGGAATTCATCTTCCAAATTGCCGAAAAAGAAAAACTTGCTGCCGAGCTGGTCATTGCCTATACCCAGTTGGATGCACAAAACCGGGAGCGGGAAAAGCGTGCTGCGGAGCTGATCTTAGCCAATACCGAACTCATCTTTCAAAATAAAGAAAAAGAGAAACGCGCGGCGGAGCTCATCGTCGCTAATGAAGAGTTATTATTGCAAAACCGGCTAAAAGAAAAACTGGCCGAAGAACTGATCATTGCCAATAAGGAGCTTATTTTTCAAAACCTGGAAAAGGAAAAACGGGCAGATGAGCTTATTATCGCTAATAAAAAACTGGTGTTTGAGAACCAGGAAAAAGGCAAGCGGGCCGCCGAACTGATCATTGCCAATATCGAACTGGACTTCCAGGACGAGGAAAAAGAAAAACGCGCCGCTGAACTCCTAATCGCATTGAAAGAACTGGGCTACCAGGACGAAGAGAAAAGCAAACGGGCCGCCGAACTAATTATCGCCAACCGGGAACTACTGGTGCAGAAACTCGAAAAGGAAAGGCGGGCTGTAGCTGAAGCCAAGAAAGATGAGTTTTTCAATATGGTCAGCCACGAGTTTAAAACACCTTTAACCAATATCAAAGTGATTCACCAACTGCTGGAAAAAAAAACGGACAAGGCGGACAAGTTATATCCGTTTCTGGCCAATGCAAGCAACAGCATCAAGCGGTTGGAAAAACTGATCGCCGACCTGCTGGATGTCACCAAAATCAATTCCGGCCAGATCGATCTCAATATTACGGCGTTTTACTTTGCTGATGCACTGACCAATAGCATCGCCAATGTAGAACTGACCGCTAATCAACATGAGATCATTCTCGAAAATTCAGTTGAATTACTGTATTCCGGTGACCAGTTCCGGATTGAGCAGGTATTAATCAACCTGCTGAACAATGCCATCAAATATTCGCCAGATGCCCGCCAGGTCATTGTTAATGCGAAAGTTGCTAAAGGTCGTATCGAAGTCTGTGTAAAAGATTTTGGTGTCGGCATCGCCGCAACAGACATCGACAACTTGTTTCAGCGCTTTTATCGCGTCAGCAAAACCGCCATCCAGTTCCAAGGTGTCGGCCTTGGTTTATATATCGCTTCGGAGATCATCAAAAAGCATAAAGGTACTTTTAGCATTCAAAGCGAACCTGGCAAAGGCAGCACCTTTTGTTTTAGCCTGCCTTTAAATCAAACCCTTTAATTGCTTTTAGCGACCTGCTTCCGTATACTTTCCTGAATGCCGAAATTGAAGTGACCGCTAATAATGTGCATAATTGACTTTTAATTTTTACTTATTTTGTATACTGGTAATGACGGATCGGTGTGTTTTCCGTGGCGCGATTCTATGTATCGCGCCATTTTGATTATATATATGGCGCGATACTATATATCGCGCCACTTTTTTATTGTATTTGTCACAATACTAAGTATTGCGCCAAATGGAAAAGCCGTTTAAACCCATAGCAGAGGGTCATGGCATTGGAACGCATTTTCTTCAAACGGTTTGATACTTAATGGAGGAACTGATGACCTGTTTCATGCCTTGGCTTAATGCAATAATTGCGTCCATGTGCCGTTTCCATAATAGCTCCATTTTTTCGTACTTTAGTCTATTCAAAAACGGGTATGTAGCCCATTGCGGCTGACCTCGTTGGATGTAGGTTTATGGCGAAAGACGCGAAGTATATACCATTTCCTTTATATCTCATTTCAGGGCTGCCGGGCAATCTGGACGAGATCTTTGATTACGGCATCTCCAAATTCGCCAGGATGGTAGAGTATACCGACCTGTCAACGGTTTTCCGGCAGGTGCTCTATGCCTATTATCGCGGCAACCTGCCTGCATCCTTACTCCGAAAAATTAATTTCCTGGCTGAAGAAGAAGCTTTTATTCCTGACGAGGATTATAACGGATTTACAGGTGACGGGCAGGAATTTAACCCGGAAACGGGTGTGGATGAATTTGCTCAGGCGGGTGAACAGGATGAGGACTTTCGGCAGGCTTGTATCGATTACTGGCAGATGCAGCAGGCGATGAAGATATTGAACCTGAACGGCGGTGATATTGATACCATGATGGCCTTCGCCGCAAAAACGCAACGCGCTATTGATGAATGGGAGAAAAAGGGTGGCCGTGATGTCACCGTGATGATGAGCATCAATATTATGTTTGAGTTTTACCGCAAAACTAAGATGCCCTACGAGATCGACCTTTTAAGAGCATTCCTAAGCATCAAAAGCATTATTGGCAATAAGGAGCTTGTAGGAACAACCAAGGATTACATTTTAACGCGAATGACCGGAGCGCGCAAAAAGGACCTGCTGCCCCAAATGCTCAAAAAGGGGGGTATCAAAGCGATGTATGATACCTATTGCAAACGTTACCAGATCGATAAGTTGCTTAGCGAATTACTGGCCAGGGGTTTTATTACCGGTAAACTCGCTCATAACCGCCGGATCTATTTGTCGACGCACTATACAACAGCAGAACTCCCTGAAGCCGTGCATCAATTATTGCTCAGGAATAATACCAAGATCAAACGGGATCGGAATGCCGCAATTGAACAGGATGCGCGGGCAAAGTTGAAAGCGCTGATCAAAGCGAGTGTAACAGCACCTTAATTAAGGCAAACATTAGTTCAGCATTACTACAGCATTACTTCGACAATAACTCGACGGCTTTAATAATATCATTAATAACTTTGTACTAATAATATCATCATAAAATACAAGAAAGTGTACAGGCATTTATCAATACCTGATAATTATTAATTATATGTCAAGTATTACGTGCGGTTTACTTGACATTTGAAAAATAAAAAGTAACTTTGATCTGCGAGAATTAAAAAAAAATGAAAGTAGCCGAAAAAATTGCAGACAAGATTGCCGGGATGCCCGACGGCAGTACTTTCGGCTACCGGGAACTGCCGATAGAGCGCGAGGAATACACCGCCGCCGCGAAAGCCATCGAACGCCTGGTCAAAAACGGCCTGATAACGCGTGCATCAACCGGGCTGTTTTACAAACCTAAACGCTCTGCTTTCGGTATACTTAAACCCGATGAACAGGAATTGCTGAAGCCTTATTTATTTTCAGCCGGGAAAAGGATCGCCTATATAACCGGGACGCTGTTGTATAACCGGATGGGGCTGACCACGCAGGTGCCCAAAAACATTAAAATAGCTACCCGAGACAAACGGCTGGAGTTGACACTGGGTAACCAGAAGGTGACGTCGATCAAAAGCTACGCAGATATCAATGATGATAATTACCGCTACCTCGAATACCTCGATGCCATCAAGGACTTTAAAACGATACCCGACCTCAACAAGGAAGCTGCGGTCAGGCTGTTGAAGGACGGTATCGGTAAACTCGAAGACCGGGCGCTTTTTAAAAGGCTTGCCTTGAAATACCCGCCACGCGTAAGGGCCTTGGCAGGGGCTTTGATGGAGCTTGTTAGCCCCAAGGAAGATCTTAATGCACTGCACAAGAGCATTAACCCGCTCAGTACTTTTAAATTCGGGCTGAACAAGGACTTATTACCTAACACCACGACCTGGAACATCGCCTGAAATGACTTTACACAACAACCCGGAGCTGTTTAAAGATGCGATCGCTGCGACCGCCCAGAAATGCGTTTCTTCACTGAACATCAGAAGGTCTGTAAAAAGTTTCTTTTCATTTGCTTTTCATTTGAGATAAGAAATAAACATAATGGGTGATACACAGGCTTTATTCCGGTAAAAAAGGGAATTGTCAGGATCGAAGACTCTACCGGCAAATGGATCATAAAGCCATCGGGCAGAGATCAAATTGAAGTTGAGTATACCATCCAGGTCGATCCCGGAGGCTTCCTTCCTGGTTGGTCAATATATTCGCGAAGCAAGGGCCAATGAAAATTTTCAAGGCGTTAAAGTTGCAGTTGAAAAAGCCGGCTTACAAAACTGTCTATTTTGCATTCGTTCAAAATTAGTCGGGTAATTGAAGGCTTTCTTTTGCACCGCATACCAGACAATTTCTTCAGCAGATTTTGCAGACAATAATGGTCAGCCATTAAGGGAATTACAACAATAAAAAGGGCAAAATATTTGGGGTCCCGGGTCGTGATCCTTATCTTTGAATTGGGATAACCGAGCGTTCTTTAAAGCTTAATAAATCGTGTCAAAATAACTGGTGCCCTCAGTGGTGCCCTGACGTGATGAAAAATGATAAAAAAGTGCATTTACAGCACCCAATGACATAATACAAAATCCCAACGGGATTATTCCTTGTTCTTTGGAAGAATGATCATCACTTTTTGTATTTGCTTTTTACGGTAGATTTACTTATTTTAGGGAAACAATTAGAGTTATTTCGCCTCATTGCGTGATTCGTAGCGTGAAAATTATTTGTTAACGTAAGATACTGATAATCAGATTACATATAGCGGATGTTCGGAACCCTCCCTCTCCGCCTTCTCATATAAATAGCCTGCTAAAGCGATAATTTTTAGCAGGCTATTTCTTTTTTCAAATACCTGCTGTTCATCCATAACCTTTATGAACGCTTTGTAATTATTAAAATGAAATAATTATAGAGTTTTGCGAGTTCAACCTCCTTTCTTCATATAACGTAGGACACAGTTTGCTTTGTTATTGTAACGAATGCTACGCTGACCACTAAGCGCCCCTTCATTATGCCCGAAAAAAAATGCAAATATATTTGCGCAACTCAAAAGTTGCACATATATTTGCAACCTGAAGGTTGCTTAATTAATAACCAAGAATGAAACAAGATATATTCCAGGCCATATCAGACCCAACACGGAGGGCTATTTTAACGTTAATCGCTATCCAGGCATTAACACCAAATGCAATGGCTGAAAAATTTGATATGACCCGCCAGGCGGTATCAAAACATATTAAAGTATTGCACGACTGCGAATTAATTAAACCCGAGCATAGTGGCCGGGAGATTTATTATCACTTTAATGCAAAAAAAATGCAGGAGTTTGACCACTGGTTAGCCCAATTCAGACAAAACTGGGAAACTCAATTTAGCCAACTTGATCAATTATTAACAACAATTAAAGAACAAGCCACAAAGTAGCGTTGATACTAACAAAAATATTAACTAACCATCAAAAATAATGAACAACGATTTGCTATTTGATTTTAATGTTGACAAGGCAGCGAAAATGGTTTATATAACCAGGGAGTTTAATGCCGGGCAATCTTTAGTATGGGATGCCTTTACCAAAGCCGAATTACTGGACCAATGGGGGGCACCAGCACCTATGCGTGCCAAAACAAAGTACATGAATTTTGAAGTAGGCGGGCGGCGCTTTTACGCGATGATAAGCCCCGACGGGCAGGAGCGTTGGGCGGTGCAGGAATTCACATCCATTACCCCGAAAACCAACTTTAAGATGTACAACGCGTTTGCAGATAAAGACGAAAATCGTGAGCTGCCGGGATCTGAATGGGATTACATTTTCAGCGAACAAAATGGCAGGACAAAAGTGAGTATCACCATTTTTAATGAATCATTTGAGCGCTTGGAAAAATTATTGGAGGGCTTTAAAATAGGCTTCACCATGACCTTAAAAAACCTGGAAGAACTATTAACCACTTTATCGCAGAAATGACAAGAAGAAAAATAAAAACTTAAAAATAAAATCATGAGAACAATTAATCCGTGGATCAACTTCAATGGAAATGCTGAAGAAGCATTCACTTTTTACAAATCAGTTTTTGGCGGCGAGTTCACCAAGATCATCCGTTTCAAGGACCTGGCAAACGATGAGTTTATTGTAGCTGAAGCTGAGGCAAACAAGTTAATGTACATTGCCCTGCCAATTGGTAAACACAATGTGTTAATAGCTAACGATGTTCCCGAATTTATGGGGAGGGTAAACGAAAGCGAAAACAGGTCTAAAATATTGGTTAGCGCCGAAAGTAAGGAAGAGGCCGATCAAATATTTAATGGATTATCGGCAGGTGGGGATATTGAAGGCCCAATTGGCGATGGTCCCTGGGGTACCTACGCCGGCATGTTCAGGGACAAATATGGTATTGAATGGATCGTGGAATTTGACCCAAAGTATAACGGGTAAATTTAACTGAAGAGAAAAGCGGCCCTTTTATGGTGCCGGGTTCAATGCCATAAAGTTATGCCAACCATTTGCTTGTAAGATCTGATTACGGCTTTAAATCCGGTTTAAATTTTTAAAGTCGTCAAAGAGGTCCAAAATGGTTTAAGGTATTCCTTTGCACTCCCTCCTTTCCGCCGGGTAGTTTACAAAAAAGCAAAAACGCGTAAAACCACTGATTTTAGGCGTTTTTGTTTTTAATCGCGGCAAATTCGATCATGATTTCTCAATCTGACTGGCACCTCTTGCAAAACCTGCCCAGTTTAGACTGGCCGGTGTCCTGTTTTTTTGCGGGCCGATGCGGGGGTCCTTGCTGATCAAAAACGGGGAGCATACCGGCAGGGGTGACAGAAGGGTATGTAGAAATACTATAAATTGAGATTTTGTTTTGAAGCACAATGATGCATAATGAAAGAACAGGTAAAAAAGGTAGTTTGATGAGTAACTACCCGCCTGCGAAAAATATCATGTGCCTGTTTAAACTGACAGTATTTAAACCGATTGTTTTTGCTGACAGGGTTCATTAAAATAAGCTCCCTGTGATTGTTTTAACAGGATTTCCGCGCTCAAGGACACAGTGGTTCTGCCAATAGCTCTGCTGCTGCTCCATTAATTGCGCGGTCTGCCAAGCCAATATTTTAGCTTCGAGCCTTGCCATGCAAAGTTTCTTGTTTTCCAGTTGTGACCGGGTATCCATCGCCATCACTTGTATACCTGATGGGAGGTGTATGCCTCGGACCGCGGTTTCTACCTTATTCACGTTTTGTCCGCCCGGCCCTGATGAGCGGCATGTTTCCAGCTTAACATCTTTCGGGTTCCATTGCATCAACTCCTTCACATTAAAAGCCACTACGCCTATAAACCAGTTTTTACGTTTATGATATTTGCGGTAAGGGCTTGGGGCTATCCATTGCACGGTACCGGCCCAATCCTTAATAAATGCGTCCAGGCTATCACCAATGGCCATCATCGTAGCCGAAAGCAATGTTCCATTCAATTCGCCGGACTTATTTTCCAGCACCTGTAATTCAATGCCCTGCTGTTTACCCTGCTTTATCATCAGGCTTTGCACGCAGGCTACAACCCGGCAGCATTCTGCCGGGCCTTTGCCCGATGTAATTTGTACGATCATTTTTTTCATCACTACTCCTTATTCATTCTAACAATTTGCGGAAAAAACTTACCCTGGATTTCAACCAGCTCATGTTGCGCGGCAATTACAGTTTCAATGTCCTTGTAAGCTAAAGGGTTTTCTTCTACTGTGCCGCCAATTAAAGTAACGCCTGCATTTGCCAGCAGCTTCTTCATGGCTGATGCAGTCATGCTATCCTTTGCATTTTGCCTGCTCATTGCCCGGCCCGCACCATGCGATGCTGAATATAAAGCATCTGACACCCCCTTACCAGATACCAGGTAAGCCGGCGCAGTCATACTGCCCGGGATAATACCGGGCTCGCCTAGGTGTGCAGGCGTTGCACCTTTCCGGTGAATGATCACCTCCCTGCCATCAGCGAGGTGCTCTTTCCAGGCAAAGTTGTGATGGTTCTCTACCACACGTAAAGCTTTTAAACCTAACGCCCTTAATAGATTGGCATGAATACGTTCATGACAGGCTTTGGCATAGTCACCTGCCAGGGTCATCGCCATCCAGTATTCTTTTCCGGCCTCGCCATCCATATCCAGCCAGGCAAGTTGCTGCGCATAGCGAGGTAATTTGCAGGTGTTCATAGCTATTTGGGTATAATGTTTGGCAATAGCCGAACCTAAACCCCTGCTGCCAGAATGCGTTAATAAAGCCGGGTACTTTTTAGAGGGTAACCCCAGGATATTATCAGCCAGCAACTCAATTTCCCCAAACTCAACAAAATGGTTGCCATTGCCCGATGTTCCTAATTGTCTTACCGCTTTACCGTGGAATGGTCTTAGAAACGACAGCTCATTAAATACCGGGCTGTCCAAAACCTCGTGTTCCTGTCGCATGTCCAATCCGCCTTCCATACCAAAATGCGTATGATCTTTTAAGGCTTGTTTAATTTGATGTGCAAACCGTTGTACAAAGCCATCACTCCCGTCAATAATTGACAGCGCCATGCGGCAGCCGATATCCATCCCTACGGCGTAGGGGATCACGGCGTTGCCGGTAGCCAATACCCCACCAATAGGCAAGCCAAAACCCATATGCGCATCAGGCATTAAGGCGCCCTGTAAACTAACCGGTAATAGGTTTGCCAATTCCATTTGCCTTTTAGCCGAAGCCTCGATACCCTTGCCCCCGTAAGTTTTACAATAAACGGGTTCATCTCTCAGCTCAAAGGATCTCGACGGAACCCCTTCGACCTTGCCAATCATTTTTGCCGCTATTTTGGCAGTTAACTCGTTATCCAAAAATGCTTCCGGATTATTTTTAATGTTCACCAGCAAATCAAGCAATTGCTGCTTACTGTGGTGTTTGAAATTTTTAGAGGCTACACCGATAACCAGGCTTCGCAGTTGGTCGTTATGATAGCCTATTTTACTTAAATCTTTTGTTCTTAAATTGCCCATGTGGCTTATGTTTCTAAATCCAGGTAAGCTTCTTTCGGGCTATACCTGGGTATGTTTTTAATTTTGTTAATGTATTTGGTCCGAGCGCAAGTCCACCGGTTCCACCGGTAACCCCGGCCACGAGTTAATAAATTAATACGAGGTGCTAAATCATGACGGTCTATATGGTTGTCAATCCATGCCAGCTCTTTTTCAATATCGCTGTCTTTGAGTTTTTTATGTGTTATCATATTCGGCACAACCTTTAGCACAAAGCGCCATTGCTCTGTAACCACATATTTGATTTCAAGGCGCCGTGTTTTTATACTAAATGTCTCTATCAGAGTGAAGCAGGCTTTTTCCTGTTCCGATAAGTTCAGTCTGGCACTGTTCCACCAATACAGGTCAAATTCGCGTAGCGTTTGCTTCCTCTCAACATACCCATATTTCCCTTTACGTCTTTTTTTTCGTTTAAACGATTTATCGTGATGATATTCTACGGTGTTTATCTTCGGCAGCAAAGCTTCGTAAAACTCGGCCCCCGGGCTATGCTTCACATCTTCTCTCAATACAAAAAAACGTTTCCAGCCACGCTGGTAAGGTTCTTCAAGTGGAACCCACGGTAGTTTTGCTTGCTGATCCCACAGTACTTTGTGCCTCCTGTCAAGCCGTATCAATTGTTTATCGCGATCGGTTTTAACGAGCCGCTTTTTTTGCCGCGCCGATTTGAGACGGCACGGCCATTCATGTATGTCCATCGGACTTCCATTTAAATTTTTTTAAAAATTGATTTTTGATCTCAATTCATCCTTGAGTAAGGATATAGCCGCTTAAGAACGCTCAGATAAAACAGGAGGCAATAATTTACAGGGTCACCAGGGTAACCTTTAATTAAGTTAATAAAATATAGTGTTTGCCTGCCTGGTTAGGCAATGAGCGAAAGGGGCGATATGTAGCGTTGCTCTGTCATGGTTCCTTGATATTTAAAGCGTTTACAAATCAGGAATGGATGCAAAGATAGCATTTAATTTAAAAAGAGGAAAATCGGCCATTAAATTCCCCGGCAGCGGGAAGTTATAGCAATAAGCCCACAACGCTACATTGGCGCTGTTTTTAAATGATAAGCCCACATAGCGTCGTTGATCGCTTTAACAACTTGTTCAATATAATCCCGGTCCTTTGATATTAAACTGTCTGTTTCGCCGGATTTTGTATTAAGATGGACAGAATATTTCTCGTCCGTAAAATACACGCTTAAAATGGAAACGAAAAACAAGATTATCCCCGGGATCCTCCAGGCATTGAAAAACATTAACAGGAAGCCGATCAACGCTAACACAAGTTTAAAAGTTCTGTAAACTCTGACTGAACCTATTTTGACGTCCGAAATATTTTTTATTTCGACTACTTTATGTGCAACAATAAACCTTGTTTGTGTTACAATTACATTTTTATTTTCAAAAAAGCTGATCTCTTGCATATGCATTATTTTTATCGTTTGCTAATTTTTGTACCCTACCAAATCGGATAAATCGCTGCTGAATAAATTATACATCGTTGGCATTTCATTTTTTGAGAAAATGCCAACGATGTTAGAAGTTAGCGCGTTCGGCAGCCGGATCACTGATTTTCTGACCGGCTACCCCATCCTCAACACGCCGGGTTTTAATTTTCGCCCTCAATAAAAGATATAAAAAGACCGTGTTGGTTACCACGTACCTTTTAAACAGGCGCCTGGGCTCCTGTACCAGTCGGTACAGCCATTCGAGGCTGCTTTTTTGCATCCACACAGGCGCCCTTTTTTGCAGCCCGATCAAAACGGGCAATGCACCGCCTATTCCTACCAGGACAGCGGGTATTTTATCTTTCATTTCTGCCATCCATTGCTCCTGCTTTGGACAGCCGAGGGCAACAAAAACAATATTTGCACCTGAATTGGCGATTTTATCAATTACAAGGGTTTCTTCAGCCTCCGTGAGATACCTGAAAGGTGGCGAGTACATACCTACCACATTCAATAACGGAAAATCCTTTTCTATAAATGATTTTGTATGTTCAACGAGGCCGGAGGACCCCCCATAAAAATATACGGCAAGGTTTTCGGCAATGGAACTTTCTAATAATAATGGAAGCAAACTCATTCCATCTACCCGCTCCTGCGCGATACCGTGTAATATTTTAAAACTCTTCGCTAAAGGCATCCCATCCGGCGTAACGATGTCAGCATCGTTTACTACCTTCTGAAACGCTTTAGACCAATGTGCTTCTACCAGCATATGCGCATTGGCAACGCACACATACGACGGTTTATTTTTACTGCCCAGATCCATAATTGACTGCACAAATTCATCCCGTTTTCCTTTCGAAATATTTATAGATAAAATTTTTTCCTTTGTTAACATAACCAACGGAGTTTGATTTTCATAAATAGACCAATTTCTTCACCATATTAATTAATATTTAACCATCTTATTGTTGTAAATAAAGCGGCTACTTCACTATAAGGCCTGCCGTTTATCAGGGAATTTGAAAGCATATCGGTGCTCATCTTGTCTGATTCATGTTTTGTTTTCGAATGTAAATTTACCATTATTCCTATATATGTAATAGGAAATGATAAAATATTTTTACGACAACTCTGATTTTAATCATTAATTAAGTTTCTTTAAGGACTTGTTTTTTTCCAAATGAAATTCAGAAGAAAAACCGGAGGTTTTCATAAAAACAGACCCTGAAATTCCTGTGAAATCGTTTTCGGAAATTTTTACGCCTTTCCACACCGGCATATCATACACCTGAATACCGTTTTCCCCGGTGATGGTGTTTTTCCTGATCATGATATTTTCGGAGTAGTGGTTTCCTGCCGATACTTTCATCCTGATACATGAATTTCCCGGAGAGCCGAGCAGCTGGTTGTTTTGTATAGTTACATTTTTTGCGGGCCCGCGCTGTCCTATTTCAATAACCGGTGCATTTCCTTTGCCACCGTGGTTATCAAAAATATTATGCTCGATCCATGCACTCTTAACCGTATCAAAACCTCCTATGGATAAACATAAATTATTGGTGCCATAATTGCCGGTAATCCTGTTTCCGGTAACAATATATCCTGATCCCGTGTGGGCGGCGTACGCAATATTTGGTGTTCCTGCCCCCAATTGGATAGACCCATGTTCGATCACATTATTTGTTAAAGTGTCATTATCCCCAACCAATTCGTACCCGCTGCGGTGGGTGCCGCCGCCGTTTAAATGCTTATTGTCTTTAAAAAGGCAATTATTAAATACGCCGGAAATTCCAGAGGCATCATACCCATTACCGTCAAAAGTATTACCCGTAAAAACTCCGTGGTTGAGACAGGTGCCTGCACACTCAACCGCGAAATAGGCGGCATCCTTATTTTTAAAATAATTATTTCTGAAAACGATGTTAGAACAAACCTGCGATTGAAATGAGAATGCAGCATTTATTTTATCAAGCAGGTCCCAATTGGTTACGGTATTGCTATTAAATGTTAAGCCATTTATACCTCTTACTGAAACCGCACTTGAACCCAAATTATTGAACAAACAATTAAAAATCACGACATTGGTAATATGATCTGTAGGGCCGATCAAAAACACAGAACCATAGTTTTTTGACCCGGTAAATGAACAATTTTGAATAGTCAGATTATTAATTGATCCTTTGGGGCTAAGAGTAGATTTGATACAAAAAATATTTTTTCCTGCATTATTCTTCCCATTAGCATCAAACGCAATATTGCTTATCAGGATGTTTTTAGATACATCCGTTAACAGGAAGCATTGACGGTTATTTTGAGTCCCGTTTGTAAGTACCAAAACAGAACTGCCCCTAACCCCCACTATTTTACTATTGGGATAAACTACCAGGTTACTTATTTTATATATACCCTTTGGCACCAGCAAAACCTTCCTGGCTCCGGAAGCATATATAATTGCCTTTTGAAAAGCCGCGCTATCATTTTGAACGCCGTCGCCCCGGGCTCCAAACGTTTTTACGTTAACCGTATCTGCGCTAAAGCTTTCATTTTTTGAGGGTTGATCACGAACAGCAACCGAATAGAGGTGTAAATTAACCATCAACACCATACATATAATAGTGCTTTTAAATACTGAATAAAACATAATATTTTTTGGATTAAAAATTAACACTTTAAAACACAACCACCCCAGGAATAACCCACCCCGAAACCAATAATTACGATGTTAAATTTTTCGCCTTTTATTGCTTTTTCCCTTACGCGTGCTAAGCCAATGGGGATAGTTGACGACACCGTATTCCCTAAATCTTCCATATCAACGTAAAAGGCCTCCTGGCTTATTGAACACAGTTTTCGGAGCGAATTAAGCATATATTTATTCGCCTGGTGGAATACGAAAAGGTCAGCATCAGCCATTTCCAAACCATTTTTAGTTAAGGTTTCCTTAACTAAAGGAGGAACCGAGCGCAGCGTAAAGTTGAAAATCTCGGATCCGTTCATATAAAGGTGGTCGGCAGATAAAAGTGCGCCTCCTTCATCGGCTTTAACAGTGTTTTCCGTCTCCGGGTTGCGGGCGCCGCCAGCCCTTACAATTAAATTGTCGGCACCACGACCATCTGTTCCCAACACAAAATCACCAATCTCCGCAAATCCTTCGGTTGAGACAAGCGTAGCGGAAGCGCCATCCCCAAAAATTGACCGGTTGCCCTTATCTAGCGGATGGATATATTTGCTGTAGGTTTCGGCTGTCAGTAACAATATATTTTTTGCGATTCCTGCAAATATTAAGCCTTTCGCAAGGGATAAGCCATAGATATACCCCGAACAACCGAGGTTAAAATCCAGGGCGCCAGCCGTAGTAGGAATACCTAGCTTATTTTGAATTATACAAGCCGTGGTAGGCAAAAAATAGTCGGGGCTTTGTGTGCAAAATAATATAAAATCTATTGATTCGGGTCGAATCGCATGTTCTGCAAATAACTTTCCGGCCGCTTTCACCGCCATGTCGCCCGCAGTTTCTTCTCCTGACGCAATATGCCTTTGACTAACCCCTATTTTATCTGTAACCTTCTCAACACTCCATTCAGGAAATTCCTTCACCAAATCCTGGTTGGTAAGTGTATGTTCGGGTAAATAGTATGATATAGAATTTATATATGCTTTCATTTATCTTAAAGTTAAACCGCCATCGAGTAATAAATTAGTACCGGTAACCCATTTTGCAGCATCGGATAACAGATAGATCACCGCATAAGCTACATCTTCAGGGCTGCCATAGCCAAAAGGGTATCTTTTTTCATCCAGCGCCAGCTGCTCCTTATCCACCGAAATAGTTTCCAAAAGGGGCGTTTTTATCATTGCAGGCAAAATGCAGTTCACCCTTATTTTTTGGTTGCTGAGTTCGAGTGCCAGCACTTTCGCGAACGAAGTAATAGCGCCTTTTGATGCGCTGTAAATAGCGTTCCCGCTTTCGGCAACAATCCCGGCGGCTGTCGAAGAAATAAAAACAACGGAACTGCCTTTATTTATCTTTTTCTTTTTTAACAGCAGGCTGTTCATGTTGGCTATTGAGAAAAAATTCGTCTCAAACACCTCTTCAATATCTGCCCGTTGAATGAGCTTGGAAGGGCAGGTTTTTTGAATCCCTGCACAGTATACAACGCCATCCAGATTGGAGATGTTGCCGATAAAGCCCGACACCGCATCTCCATCATTTAGGTCCAGCGCTTTAAAAAGATGCCCATCGCCAGATAGCATAGCCATAGTTTCTTCCAAACGTTCGGAATTGCGGCCTGTTATTATTAAAGCGGCACCCAGTTTTGAACATTCAATTGCGCATGATCTGCCAATACCCGAGGAGGCGCCTGTTATTAATATTCTTTTGCCGGATAATGAAAAAGGACCATTCTCACCGATCATTTTGATGCGATCAAATTATATAAATCCTCAACAGTTTCGCAGCTGCGGAGTTCTGCGCCTGTTACAGGCTTACCATATTCTGTTGTCACAAAAGTGATGACAACTAAAATGGTTAATGAACTCCATTCTTCCAGTTCCTGGTATCTGGTTGATGCCGTAATTTCTTCCGGATCAGTATTGTCAAACTGATCGGCAAACTTTTTAACAAAATCTTGTAATTCCATGGTTGTATGTTTTTATAGTTTAAGGTGTGATTTAATTTCACTAATTCTGTTTATAAAGTATTTATTGTAGTTTTTTTGTAAAATCGCCAGTTCAAGCCTTTCATTTTCAGGGTATAGCATCTTTTCGTGGGCAATAACCTCTTCCGGTGAAAATTTAAAGCCGACCACTTTTGCCGGATTGCCCACAACAATTGCATATGGCGGTACCGAGCTGCGGCAAACCGTGCCACTGCCTATTATTGCGCCGCGCCCCACCGTAATACCCGCCAGCAGGGTAACATTTGCAGCCAGCCATACGTCTTCTTCAACAATAACATCTTTAGCTTCCTGTATGTCGTCTGCTGCTATGTCTAAAAAAAGTCTACCAACCACTGATGGGTGGCTTCCTGTTACCACAGTTAGTCCTTCGGCCGAAGCAGAGTTCTTTTTCATGATAAACTTTGCCTTGGTTGTGATTAATAACGAACGCCCCAGGATATGTGTGTTTTCGCTTAGATACACATTCTCAATGCCTTTAATAAGAATTGGAAATCTGACACGTGAGGTAGCGTGGATTGCTCCAAACTTTGACCGCCTTGTTTGAAAATAATTTCGATAAAAGCCATTAATTGATGACAAAAACAAATTGAATGAAATTTTCTTCTTTAAATTTTTCATTAATAAAAAGTATAAAAGCACATATCCTTGCCGCTCCCGGTATCACATCCTCTGCGCCGGGAATAATCTTTTTCTAAATTTTCTTCACCTCCACAAAATTTGCATCGCCTGTTTTATCCGCATAGGGTTTTGAAAACAAATCAGCTACTCTTCTTTTTGAATGTTTTATAGCGGTATCTATCCTTGACTTTATCCGGGAGGCAATCCCCATTTTCCGTTGAAAAGCATTTTGATAATGTTGGGTTATTTCCACCCTGTCCGGAAATTTGAAGGTTTCCTTTAAACTGGTGTCCAGTTCCGGAATGTAACGGCTATCAGATCCGGTTGTATGGGTAGCCTGGTTATCAAATCCGATATTCAGTATTTTTGAATTTTTAGGATATAATGTAAGTCCATTGATCCGGAACTGGTGATAAAGCCACCTGATCCCCCATGAATCGAGTTTATTGGTCATTTGCTTATGCAGCATGGCCGAAAGGTCGCTTCCGCCTTTATTAAAGGCTTTTTTTTGTGCTATGCTTTTTTCGAACTCAGGGTAATCTTTAACCTCCCAATCTATTTGTTCCCATCTGTCTTTCCATGTGGCCCACCCCCATGACCAACCCCTGTTTAAAAAATAAGCATCGTCATCATTCTTCGATGAGGGGTTTAAACTAAAGGAATACCCGGAAATAGAAAACACCTTGTTACTTGAAGTGTAGGTATCAAGTGCCTGGTTCATAAAAGCCAGAAAGTTAGGCGTTAATAAAAGATCATCTTCCAAAACGATGGCTGAATTATAAGTTTTAAACACATCCGAGACGCCAGATATAACGGATGATGCCAAACCCTTATTGGTTTCAGAAAAAACGTACTTCACACTTTTAAAGCCATCAATCTGCTTTATGTAATCGCGAACCTGGTTTACCGAATTAGTGTCATTTTCATTCTTTGGTCCGTCTGAAAAAATAAATAATTCGCTTTTACTTGCCAGGGGATTATCCTTTAGCGTGCCGATGGTTTGTTTTAACGTGCCCAGTCGTTTATAAGTAAAGATGATAATAGGTGCAAGTGTCATACTGTTGGATAATATTGTTCAACAATTGTGTTAATTTTCTCTTCCCATTTCTGTTTTAAAGCAAATTCAGTTGCAGCTTCGCTCATCTGTTTTACCAATTCAGGATTTTGGGAAAGCTTTAAAATAGCAGCTTTTAATTCGCCGATAGCGATCTCCGGGTTATCCGCACTACAGCGTATACCGGTCTGGTCGTTAATGATAAAGCCTTGCCCGTGCAGGTTTAGTGTTATAACTGGCATACCGTATGCCATTGCTTCGATACATTGAGGCGGGCAGGAGTCGCGCAGGGAGGTGAAAAAGAAAACATCATAGTCCCGGTAGTACTTTTTTATCTCTTCAAAAGGTACTTTTCCTTTCCACAACACGGTATCCTGTAACTGGTATTCCTTTATTTTATCAAGGAACGATTCCTTCATTTCACCATCCCCAACTACAGTTAACACAATGTCCTTATATTCCTTAAGTTCTTTCATTACATCAAGCAGCAGCAAAACTCCTTTGCGGGGTAAAAAACGGCCCGTCCACAACAAGTTAAGCTTTCCTTTTTGGGGAGATTTAATAATAGGATGCTGCGGGAAAAAACTATCAGGAAGCGCAGCGTCCAGAGAAACCTTTATATTTTTAACCCCGAAAGAATCAAGCATTTTAAACGTATCGGGGTTTGATACAATTACCGTTTGCGCTTTCATAAACATGGGGCTGCAGGCCGGGTTGTAACGGAGCATAAGCCGGGTAACCTTCGCCCGCTTTTCTTCGGCCGCCCAATGCTCCTTAAAATACTTCTTAAAAGCCAGGGGCGCTTCCTGGCCTCCGCCAGCCGGGCCAAAAATAAAGGGGACACCGAGTTTATGCATAAACGAGCCCATTTGAGCACTTCCCCAGGATACATGATGGGCAATGTCTATTTTTAAATTCCGTTTTAGAATCCTCGCCTTTCGCCAGGCAAACCACTGCCATAAAATGTAGTAAGCATACATGCCGGCTGTCGAAAATCTGTATAACCGCTCTAATCCCAAGGGGAGGGTAATATAATGGAAATAAAGATTTTCAGGAGTAATTTGCTTTTCGATCTCTGTTTTTCCAATATTCCTGGTAAAGCAATGTACTTCAAACCCTCTTGACGCCAAGCCGATAGCCCAGTTCCATCCCAGGCCGGGCTCGGACCCTTTTGAAGGATCACATGAAAATGCCGATAGAATTACTCTAAACATAACTTATACCCAATAACCGATTAGCCTTCGAAACGTTCCTAAAAATAGATGTGTTGGTAATGCATAAACAGGGCAATGCCTGAATGCATACCGGTAAAACAAGGGCAGATTACCGCCGCCTTTTATGCCAAATAAATGCTGTTTATACCCTTTAACAGTTTTCATGGCTTTAATTTGATTTGCACCGCTCGCTTCCGGATAGGTGCCTATCCTTGCGTCAGTGGCGCAAAATAACGGAAACCCATTTTTTACGGCGCGCAGTGTGAATTCATAGTCTGCCATGTAATGCGGAAAATACTTATCGTCAAACAAACCGATCTGGTCAAATACCTGTACCGGAATCAGCAACCCCCTGCCAGGGAAATGCGTAACCGGCAATAACCCTTTGTCCGTTTGTACACTATTCAGGTGCTTTATATTTTTTGTGCTTGACTCAAGGAACCAATTCAATTTTTCGCCACAATAAGTAATTTCTTTAGTATTTACGTCGATTGAAGCTGAACCAATAATTGAATTTGCAGGCGCATTATCTATTGCTTTATATAATTGCGCGATGTAATCGGACTCCGCAACCGTATCATTATTCAGTGTGAGTATATGCAGTGCATTTTCCTGTAAAGCGTATCGGATTCCCTTATTTACTGCGGCTGTCCACCACATGCTGTTATCGCCCTTCAATACAATAACCTCCGGAAATTGTGAAGCAATATGATCACTTGTTCCATCTGTCGAGCCATGGTCAACAACAATAATTTTAAATAGCTTATTGCTTTGCCGCATTAAGCTATTTAAAACGGCATGGGTAAAATGCCATCGGTTATATACAGGGATAATTATAAATAACATGTTAAATTTTACTGATTACTCTTCATTATTATCAACCGTTAACTCATTCAATTGTAAAGCTTTAGCGCGAAAAACATTTAAATACCAATTTTTAAAATTTAAAAAATACAAGGCGACCTGCGTATCGGTCATTGCCCTGAATTGCTTTGTGCTTACCAACCCAATAATGATCCATAAAAAATAAAAATTGAGGTCGAACTGTGTGAATTCTTCCATAAAAAACAATAGCCAGCGGGATATGATTACCAGGCCGATCATTTTACTAAGCCAGTTATTGGAATAATAAATGGCGTTGTGCGAAACCACAAAAAGCAATAAAGCATAAAGGACAACGCCGATAATACCTGAATATAAAAGGGTGTTCAAAAAGCCAACTTCCGAACCGTACCGCTGGTTGTTTTCAACAAGTTTATCAAAAGATTCGGTTTTGTATTTTGCTACAGCGCTGCCACCTAACAGCCAGCTATCCTGGGCATTCAATGTTTTAAAAACCTCCAGGTAGATAAAAGTCCGCGTATCGGCAGTTAAACTTTCGTCATCGCCGGCATTGCCTTTGTTGTCTTTTACAACGTAACTGTCATTTTGTGAGGCCTGGTCGAAAATATTGAATTGCCCGGTTACCGCTAAAAACAAAAGGACGAGGGGTGCAAAAATCAAAACGAAATGGATCAATTTAAGCCATCCGACGGAAATGTAGCTCCTTAAATACCAGGTAAGAAGAATAAGGATAGAAATAACAATTTTTATAATATTCGTTCTGAAATCGGTTACCACTACTACGGAAGTTATCGCCACAATCAGAATGAGCACCCGGTACCTCATTTTTAAATACGGAATCATCACTATAAAAAAACTTACCGGGATCATTAAACGCGAATACAACTGACGGTTGGTTACAAAGCCAATTGGTATTGCCAGGAAACCAAGGAGAAAAAGAAATCCTATCACATAGTTAAATGTGGCCTGAGAGAGGCTCATGCTTTTACCAATGAAAAAGGCCAGTGGTATTAAGAAAAACAAGCCCGAGTTAAAAAACAGGAATTTCCAGTCCCAGTAATCGTGCGCCAAAAATACACCTCTGATAATCGTAATGATATTCCATACCAGCAAGAGTTTAAACAGCACGGAAACGGTGCCGGAGAGATCATCCTTCCAGTCGCTTTTACTTGCAACCCAGATCAGGTTAATTAAGACCAAATATTTAGCCGCTAGTGAAACAGGCACTATTAAAGTACTTTCAATCCCCTTGTTTCCGATGTATAGCAAAGCATCAGAAACAACCAGGAAGATGAGGCTAAATATTAAGATCTTTCGGAACTTCATTTGTTGTATACCAGCGTTTTATTTTCTACCTGTACATTATTTACTTTTTTTAAAAACCGGGCCGGATTTCCTGCCCATATCTCATAGGCCGGAATACTTTTTGCAACAAGCGAGGCGGCGCCGATGACGGCGCCTTCACCAATAGTTACCCCTTTTAAAATTGTTGAATGGGCCCCGATAAAAACATCGTTACCAATAATAACTTCTGCATTTGATGTATTTCCCGCATCAGTGAACCGATCTCGCCTTAAAGAAGGATCAAGGCTGTGAAAGTCAGTATCATAAATTACGGTGTTCCCCCCAATTTTTACGTGGTCGCCAATGGTAACTTTTTGCCTGCAAACGATAGTAGTTCCGCTCATGCCCGTGTTGTTACCAATACTTAATACCGCATTTGGGCTAACCACAAAAAGGCAAGGACGCTGACGGCCGATTTTGTTGTACCTGTTGCCATTGTTCATCCTGAAATTTATTCCAATAGACATTTTTCCTTTACTGTTGACCTCAATTTGTGGAATGCCCCGGCTTACTAATCCTAAACCGTAATTCACCTGGTTACCATTCAATTTTATAATCGTAACTACCGAAGAAAATACCCGGTAGATGTATTCAAAAACCGCTTTAAACGACCTGTATAAAAAAGAAAAAATAGTCATCGCACATTGCCGGTTAAATGATTAATATTTTTTATCGAATGCATTCGCTTAAAATTGTGTTTAAACCATTCATCGTCCTTATCCCACCATTTAAGGTCATCAAGTTTCGCAATCTCATCTTCAGCAAACCGGTATTTTATAATCTTTGCAGGGATTCCGCCTACAATAGCATAAGGAGGGACATCCTTAGTAACCACAGCTCCGGAAGCAACCACAGCCCCGTTGCCGATCATTACACCTCCCCGGATGATTGCCGATGCACCAATCCAAACATCATTGCCGATTAAGGAATCTGAATATTCATTGAAATATTGATCGTCGGCAAACGTGATCCCGCCTGCCTGAGCAAGCTTTGAATAGAAGATAGGATGGATGGAAAAGAACTCAGCCGTAGGGTGGTTTCCCAATCCTATATAAACATTTGGCCCTATACAGGTAAACTTACCAACCGTAACATTTTGAATAAATGAATTTGCGCCAACGTATGAAAAATCACCCATGGTGGTGTTTATCACCGTGCAGTTAAGTGCCAGGTAATTATTCCTGCCAAATCGGGAGCTTTTTGAAACACTAACTTTCCCCACTAATTTCATTGTTGGGTTTTTATATTTAAGCCTGATCAACGAAAAGGTTACCCTTAAATAATTATTTACAGGCAACAGAATTATTTTTAAAGAAAATCTTATCCACTTCATTTTTATCTCTCAACTTTCCATTTGCCTACCAATAGCAGGCACTTTCAACAATGGCTGCTTTTTTAGGCCGGTTTTTATCGCCGGGCCGGATCCAGTATTCATTATATAAATTAGTATAAGGGTATACGATGTAGTTCTCCCATCGCTTTCCCTTTATACCAAACAGCAATTGGGTTACTCCTCCCAGGTGAATTGCTTTTTTACCCATGTCTTTAACAAAAGAGGCCAATGGAAAACCATAAGCGCCGCAACCCAGTATGCAAACATGGAAGTCGGTTGCTGCTATCTTTTCCTTCATGGAATCCAGGGCATCAAACCAACTGTCATAGGGTGTATTTTCGCGCGCCAGGCTTTGCACTGCCGGTATGGTTGTTAATTCAAAATCGGGCAGCAGTTTGTTTTCAAATAAATATTCGCGTACATCAAACTGATTTTTTATCGCCTCATCAAAAGGGTGCACAACCAATACCTTTTTTCCCTCTAAACCCCACGTCCAGGGATTAGGGGTAAAAAATGGTTCAAGGTCTTCAAGCACTACTTTTTTTGAACGGGAAAGCTCCTCATTAAAAAACTTTTCCTCTTTTAGCCACGAACCCAAAACATCAACATTTGGCAAAATTCCGATCATCATTTCGCAAAATCTTTCGATGTTTCCAATATCTACCGGGAAAAAGCCCGACCAATCCTGCATTTGCTGCATAATGGATTGGCTCCACCACCATGCCGGGCTTTTGCCGGTTACATAGCCTTTAACCGATTTGTATTTACTTTGCTGCTTTACACCCAAATAGTTAATCATACAGGCCAGTTCTGTTGATCCTAACCTGGCCACCATAAAAGGATCATCAGTCAGCAGCGCGTTTTTTATCAAATCATTGGCATACTCCTTTACCGGGAACAATTTCCAGTTACGGCCAAAATTTGAGCTTTCAGCATCAATCTTGCTGTAAATTCCTTTTAAGGACCTGATGGGGATATTAAGAATGTTTTCCATTATCAATTAGCTGATTAACAGTTACTTAGTGGCTCCTTAACCAACGCCTCCGTTTCATAAACAACTTTTTTTGCTTTCCATTTTTTGTAAGCATCCCTGATATACTTCAATGCAGGTTTTTCAATAGCGTAAGTCAAGGTTGTGGCGAGCAGCACCGAAAATATGAGCGGCACAATTACATAAAACAACTGCAGATCTGAAAACTGGCGCAACCGGTAAATTATGGCGTACCCGATAACATTGTGCAGCAGGTATAGCGAATAGGAAATTGTACCTAAAAACAGCAATACCTTATTATTAAGCCACGAAAGTTTTTCGTAAGTGAATAAGTAAAACACGGCATAAATACCAGCCAGGATAGCCAGCGAGCCGTAGTTTTCATCCGGATGGGTTAATAACCATTTACACTCCACCAGGAAACTTGTGCCAATAATTACATTGTTTAAAAAGCTTGCGCCGTTTGTTTTTATTCGGTAAAAGTTAATGCCGGCAATAAATAATGGCGCGTATTCCAGTATAAACAGCACATCGATATATTTTTTAAAATGAATGCTGAAAAGTGAGGATATGAGCGATAAAGTAAGCCAGCCTATACATATGATCTCGATCTTTCGAAGCAACCTGGCCAGGTAAAGGCCATACATAAGAATATAGAACGTAAGCTCCATTTTTAAAGTCCAGTAAACCTGATCAATCAACCGCACCTTGGTAAACCCCTGGAACATGGTTATATTGTACAGAATCTCTTTTGGAGTATAATGGCCCAGCGTGGGTACCGGTAAAATAGTTATAATAAATGCCGTTAGGAATATAGCTGTCCAGTAAGCGGGGTATAAGCGTGAAAACCGGGAGACAATAAAATCAAACTTATTTTTGCTTCGCTCAAGGGTCATGAATATTACAAACCCACTGATGATAAAAAATAAATGAACAGCCAGGTTACCATGGCTTAAATAAAGTTTATGATCCGAAAAAAGCTTAAAATGAAAGTCGTAAGCATAGGTATAGTGATAAAGCATCACTGTTAAAACAGCAAGCCCCCTTAAAGCATCCAATTCGGCCAACCGGCTTCCTTTTTCTTTTTGTGTTCGATTTACAGCGATGGATTTCATAGGTCTGATATTTACTTTAACCTGGTTAACTTAATTTTTCATTTAATTCCATTGCAGCTTCAATACATTTATCCATATTGTAATATTCCCATTCGCCAAACCTGCCCAGCAGGTAAATATTATATGTGACCAGCAACTCTTTCAACCTGGCTATTTTGTCGCGCGTTCCGTTTTGCTGGATGATGTACGAGTCGGGCTCATAATTAAAGGCCAGCGGTGAAAGGTTTCCGGGAAGCAGGGCCAACTCTTCAATCATTGTTGGCTTTTCCTGCTTGCCCGAAAATTCGACCACACACGTCTTTCTTTTACTGCCTTCGTTATTTGTCCCGCTAAAATTTCCGGTATAAATAATCCGGTGCGCTTTAAATTTATCCTCGGGAAGGTATAACCACGACAAATCATTATCATCCGTCTCGCACAAAACATTTGATGTTCCGTTTGAAAGCAAATCGCTTACATTTTTCAGCGCCTCGTTCAGCGTATCATCATCAATGTTAATGATAGATGCCAGCTGGCGTACATCGCCGCAATAAACCAAAACATCGGTAACGATGTCTCCATTGTTCAATGCTAACTGGCCATTTTGAAATTTAATGTCAGAAACATGGTATGATAAACTGATATCCTGCTGTTCTGCCAGTTTGTCGATAATAAATTGGGAGCCATCTCTTTTTGGATAATAAAATGCAGCATGTACCATTGATGACTCTTCGCGCTTTATGATATTACTGACAATCACTTCGCGTATTTGCGGCATCGGCAATTTGCCGTCCAGCCATTCAAGCGGTACCTTGCTGATATCGGTATTCCAGATCTTGGAGTTGTACGGGCCGAAATATAGATTGTAAAGGTTTACCCCAAAGTTGCCCACCAGGAAGTCTTTAAAATTACCGTAGCTGCCGGCCTCCTTTTTACCGGTTGCAATTAATGTTAAAAGTTCGTCAATTATCGGCCTTAACTGCTCTTCGGGCAGTTGATAAAGGTAGTTTTCCAGCGGATATCCAATCAGTTTGCCTGCAAGCAATATTTTGGCATTCCGTTTTGCCTGAAGAAATTCGTTATCCCTGTTAAAATGCTTCCAAAACCAATCCAGCACCAATTGATTTTTGCTGTTAAATACATGTCCGCCAACCCTGTGAAAAAGATTGCCATTTATCCGCTCACATTTTATTAAGCCGCCTGTTTTATCTGATCTTTCTAAAACTTTAACTGCAAACCGCCCCGATAACATATTTGCTATGCTTAATCCTGAGATTCCCGAACCGATTATAGTTGCCTTCTTCATTTATACAAGTTGTTTTTATTGCGGTTTAGAATTATATATACCCTTTAATTTTTCAGAAGAGTATAGCTGTTCCGAAAGTTGGGCCTTTTTGAAATCGCCGGAGTTATCGGCCAAAATATAATTTGATGATGAAGGGTAGCCATGCCAGAAGGATGCCGGGCATATTTGTATATGCCTTGATATTAATGCCGGCTTATATGAAAAGGAGCTTTTGCTGCTGATGAGCAGATCGGCGTTTATCATATGCAAAACAGAATCCTCCGGGCCCATATCCATGCAATAATGGATATTGTCAAATTCTTTGAATTCGGGAAAGTCATTGATGTTGCCCTGCGAGAATAAATAAACCTCTGCAATTTTGTTGTGTTTAAGCAAGGCAAGCACCTTACGCAAAATAGTTGCATAGTAATCATTATTAAGCCCCCGTTCTTTCCATACTTCCTCTGTTTCAATTTTCATGCGGCGCCTGATGTGGATGGCGATATTGAATTTTTCGGGAGAAAAGATCAGTCGGTCATTTTTTCGGGCCTTGGCTTTGAAAAATTTCTCCGATAGCAGTTGATATGTATCAAATTGATTTACATAACCCTGGTCGATCTCCAAAAGAAATAATATAAAGGGGCGCTCATACGAATTTATAATATCGCCTATTAACTGTATTTCTTCTTTTTTAATGGAGTTGAACCTTGGCAACCGTACCACTTTAAATCTTTTATCCGTAAAAAAAGGAGGGGCCAAAAGCTCGCCCTCGCCAAAGCCCAAAAAGTTTTCCCATTTAGCTGTTGAAAAAGGGAAGTGTGCAAACCGTACTTTAAAAAGGCCGGAAAAATACAATCCCGAATTCCAGTTTGCCAACTGATGGCCTATACCAGCCCCATAATTTGGTTTCTGGGTTAAAAAATGTGTGCTTTTAAATTCTGCATTTATTGCTTTTTTGTTACTGTTTAATTTGTAATGCCAGTAGGCGCGGTACAGCCTGAACTGTAAAGGTGTACCATCAATTTTACGCAGGATAAAAGAATTGATCTTTCGCTTCAGCTTTTCCCGCTTCAGCTCTTTTTCATACATTGGCGCCGGAGCAAAACTTGTTGAGGGAGCATTCATATTCTTCCTTTTTTCATTTAAAAACTTGGTAATAATAATTGAACAATCGCCTTGGCCTTTACTGTAAACACGCCTACAGCTATGTTCAGTTCCCCACGGAAACGCTTGCTTAGTGAAAAAAGCAAAACAAGGAATACAACACTGTAAAGCGCACTAAATCCTATCAAACCAAACCATGAAAGGTGGTATTTAAAAGAATAAGAAATCAGGATGCAACCTGCCACTATAATCCCTGTCAATAAACTTTCATGTATCAACTCTTTTAAATTTTGTGCAGACAGGTTTGCCTTCCGGAACACCTTTTTAGGGTAATAGGCGATTAGTATCAGCGTAGGGATAAGGAATGCTAGTAAAACACCAGTCATGCCGAGCACCTTTGAAAGCACCAATAACAGGACCACATAAGCAATGCTTCTTGCCATGCTGATTAAACTGTTGCTTTTTATATGCCCCATAGAAAGGGTAATGTTTGATAAGTTATAGCCGATGGATAATAAGAGGAATGAGGTGCACAGGATGATATTGTTGCTGTTTCCAATCCAAAATTGTTTCCCCACCCAATTTTCAGTAAGGTTAGCGCTAAACAAAATAAATCCGCATATAATAAAGCCTGCTACCCAAAGCAGTATCGTCCAAATCCGCATGATAACAATCCGGATCTTCTCCTTTTCATTTGCCCCGAATAAATGGGGCAATGAAGGCAGCATTGAAATAGTAATGTTATTAGCCAGGCCAGAGACAATTCTGAGCGGGCGGCGTGACAGGTCGAGTACCGCTACTGCTTTTGAACCAATATATCTCGATACTATAATGAGGTCGATATTGGCGGCCAGGGTTTCAAAAAGGTTACTGGAAAATGTAAAGACGAATACCTTTGAAAACGATTTGAAATAAGTAAATTGAAAGGCCAACTTGATTTTATTTCGCTTAAGCAAAATACAGGTGCAGGTAATAGCGAAAAGTAAAATAGACAGACCCAAAAAAAGGCTGCTGTAGGCAAGTGCATACACCCCGAATTTAAGCACTAACAGCACTACAGTAACAATATTTGCTGCAACAATACAGCTGTATAAAAGGATTCCGTGAAGTTTGGTTTTGTGCCAGGCTAATATTATGTTGCGAAAAGTGTCGGCTAACAGGCTAAACGAGGTGCCCCATAAGGCGATCCTGAAGGCTTTGACAATATCGCTGCGGTAATGCATATCAATATTGGCGATGCTACCGATAAAATATGACAGACCATAACCAACGATAATTGATAATATGAATAATACAATCGCAATTAAAATGCCCGAGCTTATGGCTAAACCAAGCTCTTTTTCATTTTTCTCACCCAACGCATAAGATACACGTTGTAAAAGAACGCCGGCTACTCCCGGGTCGACGATAGTAATCCAGGTGAGTACATTGCCGGTTGCCAGCCAGGCCCCATATACTGCGCCGTCCATATAGTGCAGATATAAAGGAATGATCAATACACCGTTTATCAATGTGATGATAAACCCAATGTTCAGGAAAAAAAGATTCCAAATGGTCGCTTTTTTTCTGCCTTCCCCTACGATATTTTCTTTTTCGGCCATTTAACTCGTTTAATTGAATTAACATTCAGTAATTGCTGATATGCCCATTTTTCAATATCCCACCAATAAAATTCACTTTACTGCTTTTTCCGGACTTTCATAATACCCGAACCCGTACCCGTACCCGTATCCATAGCCATATCCGTAACCATAGCCATATTTGCCTTTTTGCTGGATACCGTTCATAATCAAATTAAGGTTTTTAAAACGGCCCTCTTTATACAGCGCATTGATGTACTTTAAGCGGACTTTGGGTGTATACTCGTGACGGATAACATAAAACGTAGCATCAGTATATTTTTCAATAACAAGGGCGTCGGTTACAAGGCCAATTGGCGGTGCGTCAACTATTATATAATCATACCTAAGACGGAGTATGGTAAATAATTCATCCATGCGCCCATCTACCAATAACTCCACAGGGTTAGGTGGTATGAGCCCGCAGGTTATGATGTGATAATTTTCATACCCGGGAACCGAATAGATAATATCATCTAATTCGGCATACCCGATCAGGTAGTTGCTTAGCCCGGTTTTATGATCAATATTTAACTTTTCCTGTAATTTAGGCTTCCTGAGGTCGAATTCAAGAATGATCACTTTTTTGCCGGTAATGGACAAACTTGCACCCAGGTTTAACGAAATAAATGATTTTCCCTCGCCACTGATACTTGAAGTAAGCATAATGGTTTGCAGTTTTTTGCCCGGGGATAAGAAAGAAAGATTGGTACGCAATGCGCGGATCTGCTCTCCAATTGCAGACCTGCCCATTTCCAGAACGAGCTCATTCGAATTCTCTGTTTGAGAAATTTCGGCGAGAACGGGAATGCTGCAATCTTTTTCAATGTCGCTGCGGCTTTTGATCTTATCGTTCCACAGGTCCATTACATAGATTACCGCAACTGGGATCGCGAGCCCGAATAAAGAAAACAAAAGCAGGACGATGCCTTTTTTGGGTTTTATAGGTTCATCACTGCTAATGGCCCTGTCAACTGTCCTGGTATCTGACACTGTTGACGCAAAGGATAATTCAGTTTGTTCCCTGTTTTTTAGTAAAAACGTATATAAGTCGTCTTTTATAGTTTGCTGACGGGTAATATCAACCAGCTTTCGTTCTTTAACCGGCACAGTTTTGATCATACCGGTCATGTTATTGCTCGTTTTTTCCAATTGCTGACGGGTAACATCCAAACTCCTTTTAAGCGTTTCAATATTATCGTAGATATTGTGCTTTAAGGTAGCTATCTGTTCGTCAATACCCTGTACTATGGGATTGCCTGGTTTAACAACTTTAACCGTTGCCTGTCGTTGCAATTCCATCTGCGAGAGTTGCCCGATAAGGCTGAGCAGGGTAGGGTCGTCGAGCCCCATCAGGGTTTGTGGAATGGAGCCCTGGTCGTTACTGGCAGAAGTAACATGTTTTTCAATGTCATTTAATACACTTTGTTGTAGTTTTACTGTATTTAACTGTGTATCATTTGTTTGAACGTTTTGTAAAAATATCTGCGATGCTGCGCTGATATCTGTAATTCCTTCCTTCGATTTATAATCTTCAACCTGTTTTTCGGCAGTACCCAATTCGCCGGATATCAGCTTCAGTCGTTCGTTGATAAATAGCAATGTATTTGACGCCGACAAATTTTTGTCAGCCAAACCGGCAGCGTTATAAGCATTGATCAATTGATTTAATATATCCTCGCCTTTTTCAGGGATCGTATTTTCAATTGTCATTACCAGTACGGTTGACATTTTACTGCTCGGCTCTATCCTTATTGCACTTGAAAGGTCTTCAGCAACGTTTTTTGGTGGAGCAATATTGACGATTATCGACTTCATTTCGGGGCTTTTCCCGGTTTTGCTGAGTTTGATAATGCCATAAGGCGTTTTGGTTTCTTTATTAAAAAATATCTTTTGGCCGTTAACAGCGGCACTTTCTCCATTCAGTATTGCTATTTTTAATGGCTTTTTATATGTTTCCGAAGTCGTGGAAATTTGCTCCAATTTTAAAGGGCTCCTATTGTAGAGTTCTACTTTGCGGAACAAACCTTGCCAGTAATAGGTTACATTTAGCTTAAGGGTATCTACTACTTCTTTCATCAGGGTGTATGAGCCCAATACCTGGATCTCGTTGTCCACAACTTTATTTGATGAAAAAATGTTCAATTGTTTCATCATATCATCTTCCTGGCCCAGGCCTTTTTGCTGGTCTTTGATTAAAATGCTGCTATGGATAGAAAAAATGGGCGCATGCACCTTTAAATAAATAAAGCCGGACACCAATGATAGCGCGAGCGCTATCACGAACCACTTCCAGTAAATGGAATATTTGAACACGAATTCTTTTAGATGAAATTTACTTTCCTCGTTTGAATCCTGTAACAATAATGGCGCAAAAGGATCTTTACTCATATCATTTATTTTTTAAGAGCGGCCAATAAAAGTGTTGCTATCAGGGTTAACCCGCTGATGATTATTGGAGCCAGCTGTATGCTTCGGTCACTCGATGTTATCCTGCCTTTTCCGGGCTCGATATATAAAATATCATTTGGGTGCAAATAATAAAATGGTGAATTAAACAAGTTTCTTTGAGTTATGTCGATACGGTTAAAGGTCCTTTTGCCATTAACTTCGCGAACCAATAAAATATTATCTCTTTTTGCATAGATGGTTAAATCACCAGCCATAGCAATAGCTTCCGGAATAGAAACTTTTTCATTTGGGATGGTGTAAACTGCCGGGCGAACAACTTCACCTAAAACAGAAATCTTGAAATTAAGGATGCGAATATTTACGGTGGGCTGCACAAGCAGGTTATCAAGCCTGCGGGTAATCGTATCGGCAGCTACAAATGTGGTTAAACCGCTAACTTTTACCTTCCCGATCAAAGGAATGGTAACCTGCCCCTGGTTATCAACTAAATACCCGATAGCAGCCGGAGGGTTATTATATTGTGTGGCTTGCTGCGTTACGCTGGCTGCCTGCATGGGTAAATGCGGGTTAACCATCAGGCTCGCCTCCTGGCTTAGGCTGCTTATATCGATACTTAAAATATCCGATGGCTGTATCGTGGCTGCGTACAGGTTTGAAATCTCAAAGCTGGCCGAGTCTGACGACGGGTTGGGTGTTTGAAAATAAGCCACATTTTTTTGGCTTACGCATGAACCTAATATAATCGTTACCAGGAACAGTAATCCAACTTGTTTAATGAATTTCACAATTATAATATTGGGATAGTTGTTTAATAAATAGAAAGTTTATTCAAATTGATTCTTAATGGCGTAGCCGGCCTCCTTAAGCAGTCTTTCTTTCTGGAATAATTCAAGATCCGCGGCTACCATTTCTTCAACCAATTGCTGTAAATTATATTTAGGTTTCCATCCAAGTTTTGAGGTAGACTTTGAAGGGTCGCCAATTAACAGTTCAACTTCGGTTGGCCTGAAATAACGGGGGTCAACAGAAACAATTTCTTTTCCGGGTTCAATTTGAAAGTCGGGATTACTGCAATAAACCACATACCCTTTTTCATCTGCACCATCACCCTTAAACGCCACCTCAATGCCAACCTCGGCAAATGCCAAACGAACAAACTCCCTTACCCGGGTGGTAACACCTGTCGCGATCACAAAATCTTCGGGCTGATCCTGTTGCAGAATGAGGTACATCGCTTCTACATAATCTTTAGCGTGTCCCCAATCACGCTGTGCATCCAGGTTGCCTAAAAAAAGTTTGTCCTGCAGCCCCATAGCAATTTTAGCTACGGCCCTGGTAATCTTGCGCGTAACAAATGTTTCGCCACGCAAAGGGCTCTCGTGATTAAACAAAATGCCGTTGCACGCGTACATGCCGTATGCTTCGCGGTAGTTAACAGTTATCCAGTAAGCATAAAGTTTAGCTACCGCGTAAGGGCTGCGTGGATAAAATGGGGTGGTTTCTGATTGAGGAACAGCCTGTACCAGCCCGTACAGCTCTGATGTTGAGGCCTGGTATATCCGTGTTTTTTTCTCAAGGCCTAATATCCTGATCGCTTCAAGCAGCCGCAGCGTACCAATACCATCGGCATTCGCAGTATATTCGGGGGTATCGAAACTAACCTTTACATGCGACATTGCACCAAGGTTATAAATTTCATCAGGCTGAACCTGTTGGACAATCCTGATCAGGTTTGTTGAGTCGCTCAGATCCCCAAAATGAAGGACCATGTTACGCTCAGTATCATGCGGATCATGGTATAAATGATCAATCCGTTCCGTGTTAAATAATGATGAACGTCGTTTTATGCCATGAACTTCATAGCCTTTTGATAATAGTAATTCAGTTAGGTAGGCACCGTCCTGTCCGGTGACTCCAGTAAGTAACGCTTTCTTTTTCATGTAATTTCACGTTTTTCAGTAGGTATCAATTGTTTGCAAATTTCCTCTTTCAAACCAAATCCAACCCGATTTTAGCAGGCGATAAATTTTGGTACCAAGTTTAGATATTATATTTTACAGTATTTAACTTTTAATCAAATTCTAATCTATTTTCCATTATTTTAATGAAACATAATAATTTTTTTAACGTTTCTTTGTCGGGCAAATTGCATAATTTACATAATAATGGAAAATTTAATTAAACTAATGCATTTAAAATTAAAATAAATGCAACAAAATAGCATTTAAAATGCAAAAACAGCAATTAAATTAATATGTAAAGAAATCAATATTATTTTCTCTTGGAGAAAATGTTATTTCTATATTAAATTGATTTAACGGAACTAATAATAACTGCTTTACCCGCAATGTTGAACAAAAAAAGAATTTTATCAATCGATGTATCCTGGGGGAAATATGAAGAATTTGTGAGCTTGATTCTTGGTTTGGGCAGGGAAAGGAAATCCTCTTATGTTTGTATTGCCAACGCACATATGCTGGTTGAAGCACATAGGTCAAAGTCCTTTCAGCGTGTCATAAACGATGCTGAAATTATAACCCCTGATGGCATGCCTTTGGCAAAAAGTTTTAAACTGTTATATGGTATTGAGCAAGTTAGGGTAGACGGGATGGGGCTGCTTCCTTTATTGATAGAAAGATCGATTAAAGAGAACCATTCTGTTTATTTTTATGGCGGCTCGCCTGAATTAATAGAACATGCCAAATTTTTTTTAAAAGAAAATTACCCATCGTTAAACATTGCCGGCATCTATTCTCCGCCTTTCAGATACCTCACAGTAGCTGAAAAATCTGCTGTTGTTGAAAACATCAATCAATCAGGAGCCAATATCGTTTTTGTTGCCCTGGGATGCCCCAAACAAGAGTGGTGGATGGCCGAAATGAAAGGCAGGATCCAGTCAGTGATGATCGGGATTGGTGGCGCCTTACCTGTATTTGTAGGATTACAAAAACGGGCTCCAATCTGGATGCAAAGAAACAGCCTTGAATGGTTATTCCGTTTGCTTTTAGAGCCAAGAAGGCTGTTTAAAAGATACCTTATTACCAATGTTGTTTTTCTATGGCTTTTATTTTATGAGAAGATTAAGTTCAATAGTGTTGAATATCGATCGGCAATAGAAAAGATGAACGATACAAATAATAAACAGGAATACAAAAATGTCAGCATTTCTTAAATAAGGAGTTTGTTTGCCCTAATTAAATATACCAATGAGAAAGATAGTTATTGGCGGCTAAGGCGCAATTCACCACCCTTTTTATTGTTTATAATAGCATTGGACAGGTAATACAATACCGGACGCATTACCGCAAGCCGTTCTCTTGTATATCAGTTAATCAATTCCCCTATTTGGGTTCATCCGTGTACACGTTTCACGGTCGTTATGGTTTGCCGGTAACCATACAACGCCTCATTTTGTTCATATTGCATTTTCTGCGCTATCTCAACCGCCTTAAGTCTTTGTCATAGCAGCCATAGCGCGGTCTGCGTAAAAACTAAAATCATTATCACAAATATAGTATTATTCCCATATAAGTAGTAGGAATTAAATAAAAAAATTAAATTTTTATCATTTTAACAATTTTTGCTCCCGGTTACTTTATGCTTACGCCCGCGTTTAAGTCTTTATAATCGACAGTGCATAAGCAGGGGGCAAAATTTTGGCAAATAAAAATTTGTCACGTGTGGTTGTTTATTAGCCATTAACGAATGGGTGAAAAATAAGCGCCCTTTTTCTATTTATTTGTTTGAGCGCTTAAATAGGGTTTCACCTCAAATGTAAACGTTTGGCTCCCGGCATCGCCATTTTGGCTGATACCCTGGATCACACCTATGTATTTCCCGGGCAAATCGGAGGTATAAAATGAAACATTTTTATTGCCATCAGTGCCGGTAACAACATAAGGCGACCAGTACAATGCTGTCCTGAAATCAGGTGTTCTGGTATATGCCTTTTGTTCGGTATCATATTCCGGCGCATAAAATTGCCTTTGTATTTGAAGGCCTTCATAATCAATAACCACAGCATGCGGGTCGATCTCGGCCCCGCCGAAATCGCTCTTATAGCTTGTAAAACTGAATATACCCTGTTCGGTAGAAGGGCCAAGGTAATAGGTATAGGGCACAACCTCAAGTTTGCGCAATTTTAGGGGGTCAATGGCGAATACCTTGTTCATCTTAAAAAATGGAATACCATCTACCAACACCATGGGGTCATTTTCACTCAAAAAGCCAACGCCATCAATTACCTTTATCCTGAACTGGTCGTGCGGGCGGCTAATGTTTACCTCGCGGACGTATTCGCGCATGATTTCCTCAATGGTGGTAAACCGGGTATAATTATCCAATAAATAAGTTTTCGCCGGTTCACCATAAAACGCGCCGCTATCGGCCCGGGGTTCGTTAAATTGCTTTAATAAGAGGCCATTGTAAATATTTTGCACCTGCATGGCCAGGCTTTGGTCCTCAAAACTTGTTTCCATAGCCGGGGTAATGTCAAGATGAGGCAAAACTGTTTGGGCAAATTGTTCCGAAAAGGGGCTTAATATATCGATATGGTAATTGGTGTCGATTTCGGTATTAGTTTCAGCAATAATTTCAGAAGGGCCATAAAAAGCTTTCATATTAAAAGTTAAACGGCCAAGGGAGTCGCTCTTTGAAGCAGATAACTGAACGCTTTTGCCGGGTATGCCCAGGTAAACAAAAACATCTTTCGCAGGCTTTTGGCCTGATTGGTTAGTGATTTTACCATTGATGATCGGGCCGTTAAATTCCGGTAAAAATGTAAATGAGCGGGTTTTATTTTCGAATACGTCTTTCCATGAAAAACTGCGCCAGCCTTGGGTTAGCATAAGGTTATCAGCAGTTTGCGGCCACAATGCATCATTGCTGTTGAAATAATATTCAGGCGATTCGATGGTCCCCTTCAGGTCGGCGCTTAACCATAAATAATTCAGGATATTCGTTTTATCGTCATACTGCAGGGAGTCGATCCGGTAAACAGCTACGGAAAGATCAGCAGCTTCGGGCATTCCATTTTGGCCTTTAGCGGTAATGGCAACGTCAACCCTTTTACGGAGCCCATATCCACCTGCATTAGTTGCTGCACTTAACATCAACTGCTTTTGCGGGCGTTTAAAATAAAGTCGTTCGCAAACAGGATTGCGCTCGCCATTGAAAATAGTAATTTGCGAAATACCGTCGCCAAGCTTGCTTTTATCAATCTTGAAATTTGCTGTGCCGTTATCGCAAACGGTTGTTTCAATTAGTTTTATTACATTCCTGGTTTGTGCAAAAAGGTAGAGGTTTTCTTTTGGTAAGTTTGAGTTTATCTTAACAGATAGCATTCCGGACCCGTTATCTGTTAATTGCATTACATACCCGTTTGCATAAATAACCGGTAACTTTTTTTGAACTTCTTTACCGTCAATTTTTATTACGGCGTGGTAAACTCCAAAATTCTCAGGCTTAAAGGTAAAATGACCCAGTCCGAATTTAAGCGGGGCAAACCTGGCAACGGTGTCATTTTTTTCGTTCAAAATTGCGCCTTTAAAGTTTATGCCTTTACCAAACTGGTTGGTTGCTTTAACGCCAACAACGCTTTCCATACCATTTACCAGTTCGCCTCCTTCAGGGAAAAACTGTATATCATAGGCGTTTGCGTTTGTTTTACCAGCCGATTCGGGGCTTTTTAAAGGATTGATAATGGAAATCTTTTTTGAGAAATAATAATCCGGGCTAAAATTCTTCATCCAATTGGTATAGGCCCTAAGGGTGTAATTGCCCGTTGGCATTGTTAGGGGGATAAACAACGACCCATCGCCCCCGTTATCTTTCATCGTTATTTTGGTTTGCAGTACCGCGTTTTGGTTGTTATCCAGCACCTCAACATAAGCCACTTTGCTGATGTTTAACGGGCGCAGGTAAATGCCGTCGACATTATAAATTTTAAACCATAACAATTCCCCTGCCGTACATAAGTTTCTGTTGGTATGTACAAATAGTTTTTCCTGCAACGAATTGGTATTGTAATCGTTGAAGTTTTTTTGAATGGGAGCCATTTCGGCGGGCACGGCCTGCTGTGCCATTACACGGCCTGCTGCCAAACCTACCAATGCGAAAAAAATAACTGTTGCGTTCTTCATATGCGGTGCATTGCGTTTAATTATTTATTGTTTCATTTCCAGAATGAGGGTTGCCTGTTACTTCCCCTTAAAGTACAGTCAACACAATAGGGGAATGCTGCGGTGTAGCCGTTGTTTGGGTAAATACCTTCTACATAGTCAATTGGGATCATCACATCTGTGTAAATAAATTCTTTTACCTGTAAAATTGATTGCGGCGGAACAGATTTTGGTATGGTGTAAATATACACGAGCGTATCTGCTGAGCAACCCTTAAAGGGAAGATCGGCCTGCCATGCGGGTAAATTTGCATTATCAATAAAAATACGTTGCTGTGTAACCGAACCTGCTGTTACGAATCCGACAACCGGCTCAGACGGGTTTGTTAAACAATGGATATTACCGGTCAGCTCCGAGGGCTGCGCATCGAAAATGCTGCCTAACTGTTCGGTGTTCTTTTTTAACAATACAAAATAGTTATAGGCATCGGTTGTTAATGCGTATTGCTTTACCATTATACTGTACCTGATGTGAATTTTTTCGGAAGTTGAAGGGATGGTGATAACGGGTTGTGCACTGATGATATCTTTTGATAATTTCGCTGACGAACCCAAAACAATAGTGCTTGAGGTATCGCTGGCCCAGCATTGGTATATTTCTTTATCGGCTGGCCGGGGTGCAGTGGTGTCATGATTTACTTCCATATAGTGCGAATTATATAGGGAGTGAATAATATAAGTCTCGGTATAATCCCATCGGTAATAATGCGTGCTGTTGGCCGGGTCATGGGTATTTATATTGATTTGGAGACCTTTACTTTGAATTGCATAATTAATCGTGTCAATTTGCGGCGAATTCTTCACCGGTACAAAATCCGAAGCGTATTGCTTCCCGTCGCTGGTCGTAATTTTCAGGCGATAATTTTGCCCGGCCGACAAATTTACCGGCGCCAATATATAGTCGCCTTTGCTATTCGCAGCCAGGTTATAGTGGTTGCCTTGCGAACCTTCAATGCTAACCGCGGCACCTAACTCGGGTTTTGAATTTACTTTGCCCGAAATATTTACCGTCCGGGTAAGGGTAATCGTTGTAGTATCATCAGGCGCAATATTCCCGTTTACCACCAGGTAGTTGTTGGGGGCATTGGTAACTGACGAGCTGATTTGCTTTTTACAGGCAAACGCGGCCGTCATTAGTACTGTTAAAAATATATATTTTGGTTTCAAACTCATGTCTTCTATTTCCAAAATGATGGCGGTTTATTAACGCCCCTTAATGTACAGTCAACGCATTGCGGGAATGCGCCCGTAAAGCCGCCGGTCGGATAGCGCCCTACAATATCAATAGGTATTTTTATCCCGCCGTAAATAAGGTCATGCACCTCCATGGCAAATGTATCACCCCCCGATTTTAATTTAATAATGCGCATGTATAGCAACGTATCTGCCGAACAGGCGGTATCTGGCTTTGATGCAGCCCATCCAGGAAGGTCGTTATGGTCAATAAATATCCTTTTTTGCGTCGTTGTTCCGGCTGTAATATACCCAATAACTGGTTCAGCTGGATTTGAAGTGCAATGTATGTTACCCCTCAAAGCCGATGGCTGCGCATCAAAAATACTTCCTAATTGTTCCGTATTCTTTTTTAGCAGGACGAAATAGTTATAGGCATCAGCAGTTAACGCATATTGTTTAACTAGTATACTATATCGAATAAATCCCTTTTCGGAATTAAAAGGAATAGCTATTACCGGCTGATCGCTGATTATATCTTTCGATAATTTTGCAGATGTACCCAAAACAATTGTACTCGCAGTGTCACTTGCCCAGCATTGATAAATTTGCTGATCGGCCGGGCGCACAGCGGTCGTATCATGATTTACTACCATAAAATGCGAGTAATACATGGAGTGAATAATGTACGTTTCTGTATAATCCCACCTGTAATAATGGGTGTTACTGGCCGGGTCATGTGTGCTTACGTTAATCTGCAGACCACTGTTTTTAAGGTTATAGTTCAGGGTGTCTATAGGAGGAGAGTTTTTAACTGATACGAAATCCGATGCATACTGTTTGCCGTCACCTGTTGTGATTTTTAAACGATAACTTTGTGCTGTTGATAAGTTTAGCGGGGATAATACATAGTTTCCGTTGCCGGTTGCAGTTAAGTGATCGCTACCACCCTGTGACCCTTCGATGCTCACCGACGCATTAAGCTCCGGCTTTGAATTTGGCTTTCCTGCGATATTTACGGTACGGCTCAACGAAATTGTCGAAGTATCGTTAGGTATGATATTGCCGGTAACCACCAGGTAATTATTGGGCGCACTGGTTACCGACGAGCTGATTTGCTTTTTACAGGCAAACAAAGTCGCGGTTACTATCAGCACAACAATAAATTTCCTTTTTCCTGCCATAACGTTATTTCCAGAATGATGGCGGTTTATTAACGCCCCTTAATGTACAGTCAACGCAGTACGGAAACGCAGCGGTAAATCCACCATCGGGATACGACCCGACGATATCGATTGGGATTTCAGCATCCGTATAAATATATTCCTTTACATAGTAAATAAGTTGAGGCGGGGAAGATTTCGGGATAAGGAACACGTATCTCAGCGTATCAAGCTGACAATTTTTACCGGGCAGATCCGGGGTCCAGGCGGGCAGATCTTTGTTATCAATAAATATGCGCTGCTTTGCGACTGCTCCTACCGTAACATACCCGATAACCGGCTCAGCAGGGTTTGATAAACAATGAATATTGCCGCTAAGTTCGGATGGCTGGGCGTCAAAAATGCTTCCCAATTGTTCTGTATTCTTTTTCAATAGGGTAAAATAATTAAAGGCATCTGTTGTTAATGCATATTGCTTTAGCATGATGCTATACCTGATGTGTAGCTTCTCGGCACTTGAAGGAATAGCGATAACCGGCTGTTCGCTGATAATATCCTGCGCCAATTTCGCGGATGATCCCAGTACAATAGTGCTCGATGTATCGCTAACCCAGCATTGATATATTTGTTTGTCGGCAGGCCTGATAGCGGTTGTATCATGGTTAACTTCCATATAATTTGAGTAGTACATGGAGTGGATAATGTACGTTTCCGTATATTCCCACCGGTAATAATGGGTGTTATTGGCAGGATCGTGGGTGTTTACTTTAACCTGGATGCCGTTGCTTTGAATAGCATAATTTATGGTATCAATAGGCGGGGAGTTTTTAACCGGTACAAAATCCGAAGCGTACTGCTTACCATCGGCGGTGACTATTTTTAACCGGTAGGTTTGGGATGATGATAAATTCAGTGCGGCAGACACATAATTTCCGTTTTTTGATGCAGTTAATGAATAGTTGCCTCCCTGCGAACCCTCGATGCTAACTTTTGCATTTAATTCGGGGTTTGAATTCACCTTTCCTGATAAGTTTACTGTCCGGCTCAGCGAAATAGTTGTTGAGTCTCCAACAGCAATGTTCCCATTAACTACCAGGTAATTGTTGGGAGCGGCTATGGCTGCTGAACTAATTTGTTTTTTACAATTCGTCATCAAAAAAACAGGTAAAAGGAAAATCAAATAATACTTTTCTATTTTGAACATACAGCTCTTTACTTTTCAAATAGTCACAATTCTTTTTAAAACCTTATGTTATAATTTATAAAGGGTATGGGCTTTGCAAATATGGAAAGCTGGTACTCGTTAATAGCGCCGCCTTGTTCCTGGAAAAATGTTGAATACGCATTTTGCCTTCCCGTTAAATTATAAACGCCCACGCTCCACGAGTTGTGGAAACGCTGGTGCACCTTATGGTTCCCATCAATATTTAAGGAGAAATCGGACCTGAAATAATCAGGTATCCTATACTCATTCCTGTCAGAATAAAATACTCTTTCTGATCCGTAGGCATAATATTTGGCAATTGGCAGGGTGATGGGCCGCCCTGTACTGTAGGTAACATCTAATGAAACACTATACCTGTGCGTAAAACGGTAATTACCGGTAAAATTAAAAGCGTTGGGCTTATCGTAATTAGCAGGGTAATAAGCGCCGCCGTTGATCAATTCACCCGCATTCGGATCGTTTTGACGTAAAAAAGTTCGCGAGTAGGTATAGTTGACCCATCCGTTTAACTTGCCTGCAGTTTTTCGCAGCGAAAACTCAATACCATAGGCTTTGCCCTGTGTGTTGAGCACATCCTGTTCAATATGCTGATTGAGCAGTAACGAGGCGCTGCTTTTATAATCGAGGTAATTATTAATACGCTTATAGTAAACTTCAACTGAGGCCTCAATGGTATTAGCTTTTGCATTTTTATATAAGCCCAGCGAAACCTGGTCGCCGTATTGAGGTTTTATATTAGGGTCGCTTAACTTATAAACGTCAATAGGAGAGATGGCAGTCGTATTTGAAAGTAAATGAATGTACTGTGCAAGTGTATTATAGCCTGCTTTTATGGAAAGATCGTCGCTTAAATTATAGCGGGCAGATATCCTTATTTCAGGGTGAGAATAAGTGTTGATGATTTTTCCTTTGCCATAAGTGGTGCTGTCGGTAACATTGGCTGGCGACCGCGGCAGGTTTGGGGCATAATTATCTATAGTTTGCTGACCAAGGTAATTGTAAACAGAAAATCTCACCCCGGCGCTTATCGTCAGGTCATCGGTTATATCATATTTGTCGCCAAGATACACAGCACTCTCCAGCGCGTGCTCCGCCGGAACCACGTTAGGTACAACCAACGAACCGTTTCCATAAGGCTCTTCATCACCCGGATTTAATTGGTAATAAATTGAACTAACACCAAAATCCACCGTGTTATTACTGTTAAGATAATAGGTAAAATCAGTCTTAAAATTGGTTTGGTTGATATTAAACTTCAGTTTATAGCCGTCAACGGGGTTTTGAATACTCGAAATATCATACTTGTATCCGTCATAACCTGCGGTTAATACCCCGAAAAGCTTGGTGTTGAAATTATGCTTCCATTTAATATTTGCATTTTGGTTACTATAATTATAAGTGGTATCGCTATTTAACCTAAAATTATCGTTGCTTAGGTAGCTGGTAATGTATATATTGTTATTCTTGTTAATTTGGTGGCTGATATCAAGGTTAAGATCATAAAAGGAAGCATGGCTGTGTTTATATTCAGCGGGCAGCAAACTCAAAAGCCAATCGGAATAGCTGGTGCGTGCGCCAAAAATAAACGAAGTCTTATCTTTAATTATGGGGCCTTCAACGTTCAGCCGGCTGGTCAACAGGCCGATCCCTGCTGAACCTGTAAAGATTTTTTTGTTGCCCTCGCGGTCTGTTACCTCCAGAACGGAAGATAAACGACCTCCAAATTTTTCGGGTATACTATTTTTGTATAATTCTACATCTTTTACGATGTCTGGATTAAATGCCGAAAAGAAACCAAAAAAGTGAGCGGGATTGTAAATAGTGGCATCATTCAGCAAGATCAGGTTTTGGTCGGCGGCGCCACCCCGAACATTAAAGCCTGTTGTCGCCTCGCCTACTGACTGCACGCCCGGTAACGTTAATACTACGCGTAAAACGTCAGTCTCGCCAAAAATTTGGGGGACCTGCTTAATGTTTTTAATGTCAAGCCGGTTAACGCTCAGTTCCACGCCACGAACATTGGCAACCTTGTCGGCTGATATTTTTACTTCTTTTAAACGGGTAACCTGGTCCTGTAATTCAATATTCAATTCGCCATCGGTATAAAGCATCAGCTGCCTCCGGGTATCTTTCATGCCGATCGCCTTCACTATCAATTGTTCCCTTCCGCGCGGTAACGATAAGGTATAGTAACCAAATTTATCAGAAACTACACCGGTTTTTGTGTTGGCTACAAAAATGCTGGCGCCGGCTATAGCATCGCCTGATTTAAGTTCCTTAACATAGCCGGAGATAGTTGCATTGCCGGGTTTAACTTCGTTTGTTTTTATCCCGATCTCGTAAAGTTTGTTCTCAATGGTCGATTCAATCGCCGGTTTTTTATCGGTGGCTGTCAGGTCGGTAACCGGTTCGGTATTGTTAATGGTGACCTGGTTGGGTTTAGGGGTAAAATAACCGGTTGCTACAAGGGGGTGGATTTCTTTATCCCTGGTCAAAAAAACCCACATTTTTGCCGGAACAATGGTATAATGATAGAATGTATTGAGAAATGCAGCATTCAGGATTTCACCCAGCGTTTTATCATTAAGTTGCAACGTTACCTTAAGGCTGTCAAACTGCGCTGCATTGTAATAAAAATGGTAGCCTGTTTTCGATTCAAGGTCTTTCACCACTTGCTCTGTGCCGGCTTGCTGAAAATTCACACTAAACGTTTTTAACGGAGCATTTTGCGCGTTAACAACGGCAGAGATAAATAAAAGGATAACTAAAGCGTAAATTATTTTCATACTATTTGGTTATTTGATCATAATAAGTCACTATGTTGACCAAAGCCAAATCGTGAAGACTGTTGAACTTTATTTTATTATCCCTGATATACTGTTTGAGTTCTTTTTTCTTGTCTTTAAAAAAATCCAGTACTGTACCGAGGCTGGCATCACCTACGCTGTAATATTTATCGCCTTTTTTAATGTAGTATTCTTTATTGTCGTTAATGGGTACAAAAATGCGTTCCATGCCCGAGCCGCCCCGGCTGGTATTAATGGTTTTTTCCCATTTATTCAGAACGGTTGATCTGCCTCCATAAAGCTGCTCATAAAATCCTGTCTTCAGGCCGCCGGAATTATCCTGAATTCTGATAAAGTGCCGGGTCATCAGGTCAAAACTTGCTATTTTATCGCTTACCAGCCGATAGGGCGAACTGTGGTTATCTAAAAGCACGATAAGGTGGTCCGCATTAATATCGTACAACATAGGGACGTTTTGGTATGTTTCCCCATCGTAAGTAACGGAGCCATTTCGCCAGCCCGTTGCATCCTCTAAAAAAGGGGTCCCTTTTATCCCTGCATCGTAGCCGCGGAAACTGTAACCGTTGTAAAGCCACGATTCTTCGCCTATTGCATGGTCAAAGCGACTGGCGAGGTTAAAAACAGATTGTTTGTAAATTACGCTGTCTGAGTCGGGTTGCGAGGCTGCGGTTTTGCACGTGATAACCAAAGCGAAAAAGCATATCAATTTGACAAGGGCGTGTTTATTCATTTAGGTTAAATTTTTATTTCGTAATTTAAAAAAACAATCTTTAAAAAACAAATTAATAGCAATTTTGTGGCAGTAAGGCCTGTTTTTACTTTTTTTAACTCAAATTAAATGAGCCTAAAAAAGAATATGCATATAAGAAGACTTTTTGAGCATCCACCTCGTATTTCAAACTTCGGATACAAAAGGGGAGTGCCGGCACATTAAAAAGATTTGAAAACGCTCACCTAACGTCAGGAAACTTTAACCCATTCGCCTTTTTCAAAATCATATTTTTTGATTACGCGGGCTGGATTGCCGACTGCTACACTATAAGGGGGAATGCTTTTTGTAACAACAGAACCGCCGGCAACAACGCTGTGTTTACCAATAGTAACCCCTGCAGTAATTACGGCGTTGGCGCCTATCCATACTTCATCTTCAACAATAATTGGGGCGGTAGTTACTTTTTGCAGGCGGATGGGTATAGTGACATCTGTATACGTGTGGTTTAAGCCGCTTAATACAATATTTTGAGCTAAAATAACCTGGTTGCCAATAGTAACCGGGCCTATCAAAACACTCCCCAGCCCAATGCGCGAATCATCGCCGATGAGCAAGTGACCTACGCCATTGTTAACGGTACAAAAATCTTCAATAGTAGTGTTTGCACCGAGTGAAAATTTGTTAAATGGGAATATATCTGCACGGGCGCTCCAGCGGATGGATGAGCCTTTACCTCGGTGATGGATAAAAGGGGTTACAAACCAGCGCACCCACCAGCGCGGGCGTGCATTGCCAACAATCATTTTATGGACTATTTTTTTAACCCGGGGTTTGATTTTATTGACGACGATAGTCCCATAATGCTGGTAATTTACCTTTTTCAATCCTTGCTGCCAAACTTAACTAAATATTTTCGGGATGAAGATATTCAGCACTTCAACCATGATCAGGATGATGATCACCCATTCAAGCCTGAAACTGGTACGGTATTGCAGCAGGTCGCGGAAAAGTTCGTAGTTATCTTTTACAATATTCAAACTTTCCTGAATGTTCCGGAACCTTTCGTTCAAATCGAAGGTGCGGATGAGGTCGGTGTGGATCTTGTTTAGATTTTCGTCTTCCCAGGTTTCAGGCGGCGCATCGAAAATGTACATATTCTCGGCAATCCGGTTTTTCAACAGCAATGTCTTGCCGATGTATTTTTTCAGGTTTATTCCCGATATGTTCAGGTTTCCGGTTTCTTCCAACATCTGGGTATGCAGGTTGGTTTCCTCCATCAGCCTTGTGGTTTGCTCCTGGTAATAATCAAGGGCGACTGATTGGGAGACATTCAGCATGATCAGGCGCAATACCTCAATATCCGACCCGATGATTTCGATGGAATTAAAGCCGATTTTGTTTCTTGCAGAGTTTGTCTGGATCTTAAATTCCTCTTCCAAACTCTCGTCGAACTTACCTTTGCAGTACGCGTATATCAGCCTTAAAAATTCGGAGATCTTGATCGGGTCGTAATTTAAAAAGCAAACTACCCCATATTTAAAAACATAAATGTACCGCCCCTCATCGGTGATGTAAAATAATTCATCGGTATCGCCGAAATATAATTCTGCTTTAAATGCAGATCTGAAGGTTTTTATATCAATGCTATCAGCTATCTGGTAGGATAAAACTTGTACTAACATATTGGTTTTTATGATCTCTTTTTATTTACATCTCAATAAAGGGTGTAACAAGGTGATACCATACATTAAAGTTACGAAAATAGTTCGTGAAAGCAGTGATGACGGCTCTTCAGTATTAAAGTAAATTTATTTTTTGCCATTATTTGTTATAAAAAACAACTTCAATTTTCATAAACGCATTTCCCATCAATAAATGTCCGCTCAACTTTTAGTGTTGAAATGTCTGCGGGCGCCATGGCCAACGGGTCGCGGTTCAGCATAATAAAATCGGCCAGTTGACCCGGCTCAAGCGTGCCAAACTGCGGTGTTTGGCCAATAGTTGCAGCGTTTATGGTGTAAGCCTTTAATGCATCCGCTACGCTGATGGCTTCGTCAGCTGCAATTACAAAGCCTTCATTATCCATGCGGGTTACGGCAGCTTCCATGCCTTTAACAGGGTTTAAATTGCTTACCACCGGCGCATCCGATGATAGTGCCGTAAGAATACCATGCTTTAACACCGAGCGGACAGGGTAACACTGGTTCAAATAGTCCTGATCCAGGTATTGCCTGAAATTTTTACCCAGTTCGCTGATAAATATGGTTTGCATGGAGGTAGCGATCTGGTGTTTGGCCATTAATTCCAGGTGCTTTTTTTCGGGCAGGCCAAGGTGTTCAATCCTTCTTAAAACGCCGGGCAGCATTTCTCCAAGTTTAACATAGGTATCAATAACAAACTCAATTGCCGCATCGCCTATGGCGTGGGTAGCAAGGCCAAGTCCTTTTTCCATTGCGGCCTTTCCTAACCGCAGGTATTGTTGCTGCCGCAAGCGCAATACTCCGTGTTCATTGGTATTTTTATAGGGCCTTTTCAGGGCGGCCGTCTTGCCGCTCAGCCCACCATCGCTAAAAAATTTAACGGTATTTACATTGAGCCCATCCGATGAAAAATTTTCAGGCAAATCATAGGGTTTTTCGCCGCCGTCAGGTAATAAAATGGGTATTGCATTTAGCCGGAAACCAAGGTCCCCGGCTTGATGCATCTCATAATAGGCCTGCAGTAACAAAGGGTCGACTGCAGGGTCGGTAGCAGCCGTGATTCCAAAGCTGTATAATTGTTTACGGGCAGCCGTCACCATCGTTTTTAACTCATCTTTGGTGTAGGCCGGAATATTTTTACTTACCAAACCAAGGGCGGTTTCGGAGAAGATGCCGTTCGGTTTGCCATCATTACCTTTGTGCATTACACCCCCTTCAGGGACGGGCGTACTTGAGGTAACGTTACTTATTTCGAGCGCACGGGTATTGGCAACGGCAATATGGGCGCAGGTGCGGATCAGATAAACCGGTTTGTCCTTAACAACTTTATCCAGGTCGTTTTTATCAGGCATCCGTCCTTCCTTCCAACCCGCCTCGTTAAAGCCGCGGGCGGTTATCCAGCCGAGATCGGGGTTGTTTTGATGATAGCTTTCTATCATTCCCAGCATTTCAGCCAAACTGCCGGCCTTACGCACGTCCAGCATATAAGTGGCCAGGTTGCCCACTTTCCAGATATGGATGTGCGAATCGTTAAAGCCCGGCATTAAAGTTTTGCCACCGGCATCAATTACTTCTGTGCCTGCTTGAACCAAAGATTTTAGCTCATCCCAGCGCCCAATACCCTTAATATGGTTACCATCTATCGCAATAGCATCATACCCTTTGCCGGTAAAACCATCGTTAAAGGAAAGCAGGTTGACATTATGGATAATCAGTGTGGGCATACCAAATTTATTTTATGCTAATATTGGGGTTCTTTTAACCTGTGCGCGGGCAATGGCGTCTTCCAAAACTTGCAATCCTTCAGTTAGCTGTTCGTCTGTGATCACAATTGGTGGCAAAAGCCTGATACAATTGCTGAACAAGCCGGCGCGGATCATAATCAGGCCATGCGCCACGGCATCTTTAATGATCTCGAGCGTTGCTTCTGCATCAGGTTCTTTGCTGTCGCGATCTTTTACGAATTCAACCAGTCGCATAGCGCCGATACCGCGTACATCACCGATGAGTGGATATTTATCTTTCCAGCTTTCCAAAGTAGTTCGAATGATTTCACCTACCTCATTTACCCTTTGTAAAAAACTCTCACTTTTGATGATCTTTATCGCTTCAATAGCTGCCACGCAGGCCACCGGGCTGCCGCCGTAGGTGCCGCCAATGCCGCCTAAATGCGGCGCATCCATTATTTCGGCTTTCCCGGTAACCGCACTGATCGGCATACCTGCCCCGATAGATTTCGCACTCACCATAATATCCGGGACTACCCCGCTATGCTCCACTGCGAAAAATTTACCGGTACGCCCGGCGCCGCACTGAATTTCATCGGCAATAAATACGATACCATATTTATCACAAACTTCGCGCAATTTATGCAGGTAAGCAGGCGGAATCGGCAAAAATCCTCCTTCGCCCTGCACGGGTTCAATAATAATAGCCGCCAGCGATTCCGGGTCGACTTGTGAGATAAAAGCCTCGTCCAGTTTTTTAATACAATAAGCTACATATTCATCCTCGCTCATGCCATCAATACCACGATAGGCATTTGGAGCAGGGATCCGGTAAATATCAGACACATACGAACCAAAACCCTTTTTAAATAAAGCATATTTACTGGTAAGGCTAAGCGTTAGTAGTGTGCGGCCATGGTAGGCACCCTCGAAACACAACACCGCATTACGTTTGGTATAATACTTGGCAATGTTTACCGCGTTCTCCACCGCCTCGGAACCTGAATTGGCCAGCAAGGTTTTTTTTGGGAAATTGCCTGGTGTTATACTGTTCAGCAATTCGGCCAGGTCGAGATACGGTTCCATTGTGGTGACCAGGGAGCAGGTATGGATGTATTTATCCAGTTGTTCCTTCATGGCATTCACTACCTGCTCATTGCGGTGCCCCACGTTGATCATCCCGATACCGCCGGCAAAGTCAAGGAGTTGGTTGCCATCCACATCCCAAACCAATGCGCCTTCGGCTTTTTCAACCACTACTTCGGTTGATTTTGCCAGGCCTGCCGGTAAGCTATTTTTTCTTCTCTCCAATGCTGCCAGTCCTTTAGGGCCCGGTAATGCTGTTTTTAATTTTATAAACGACATGGTTGTTTGTTTAGTCCGGAAGTCCGAAAAGTCCGGAAGATTAAAATGGTATAATTTTATTCGTTGTTTTTTGTTCAAATAACTATTTAATAAACTTTTTCTTTCGGACTTTTCCGACTTCCGGACTTCTTTTCACACGTCCTTATCAATATCCAGTTTTATCAATACCCCATAATTGCCGCAAACAGGGTCCGTAAGGTAATCGGGTATTAACGCTATAGGCTCAAATCCGATCTTCATTTGCGGGGTGATGGTGGGGTCGGTTCTTTTGCCGGCAATTAATTCAGCATAATATTGTTCGCCGGTCATTGATTCGCTTACCCAGCCGTAACCACTCATCATCCCAACCGTAATCTGCCCTTTCAACCCCAGCTGGCGGGCAACCTCGTGCCTTGCCCTGTAAAGCAACCGTGCCAGCCCCTGCCCGCGATAATCCGGATGTACGCCAATGTCCAGGCCATAGAGCCAGTCGCCATCGGGTTCGTGATTGGTCATCCAGCCGCCTGCAAAGGTTTCTTTAAAGGTGTGGTGATGGTTTGACATGTTGAAAGTACAGCGCATAGTGGTGGTCATTCCAATCACCCTGTCTTTATCGGTGATCACAAACTGGCCCTGGGGGAATATTTCCAGGTGCCGCAGGTAGTGTTGCCTTAAGATCAGCTCATCTTCGGCAAGTGTGGGGAATACCACCCGCTGCAACTCCTCCAGCTGCGCTGCATGTTCCCGCCGGGTGTTTTGTACCACCAGGCCGGAGCTTGTTGTAATGCAATAGTTTTTGATAATGGTATGCATTGTAATATTTTAATTAATGGATGGTAAAACCCATTATGATGTAAACAACTGATGATAGTGCAAAAGCGATGGTGGCGTAAGGCAGTTGCGATAGGCCATGATCCAGGTTATTACACTCTGTACTTTGCGCGGTAAGCACGGTAGCATCGGAGTACAGGCACGCATTGGCACCGAATACCCCGGCGCTGATGACCGCACCGCAATTCAATAAAACATTGGAACCAAAGTGCTGGGCCAATGGCACTACCAGCGGGATCGCGATAGCGTATAAACCCCATGATGAACCCGTAGTAACGGAGATCAGCGAAAGCGAAACGAACACAATAACCGGCAAAAATTCTTTATTGAGGTAAGGCGATGCGGCGTGTAAAACATATTGGGTAAGCCCCATCTTATCGTTTACATCTTTCAGCACATAGCTCATCATTAAGATGGCCAGGGCATAAAGCATACTGCTGAAGCCGCCGAACATGGTTTCGGATAATTGCCTGAACGACCCGAGTTTGATCAGCAGGTAGTAAATAAATGTAAACGCAACGGCCACCATTACCCCCTTTAAGGCATCGATATTAAAAAATATAGTTGCAGCCAGTAATACAATGATCGGCAGTAAAAAATAGATCACTTTGGAGGGCTTTCCGGGGTTCATGGCGCTGATGTCCAAAGACGCGGTATCGCTGAACTCGGAAGCGGTTAGTTGCCCGGTTTCTTCAGCACGGATATCAGCCGCTTTCATTTTGCCAAACCATGGCAGAAGCCCATAAATAAATAATGGAATAATCAACACGGACACATAGCCATAAGATACAAAAGGGATCATCTTCCAGTAGGTCACCAATCCCTGGCCTTTTGCAGCGACATGTGATGTTTCGAGGATATTGCCGATAAAGATGGTCCACGTGGAGATGGGAACAATTACACACCAGGGTGGGGCGGTGGTATTTACAATATAGGCCAGCTTTTCGCGGGGGATCTTAAACGCATCGGTGATCTTCCGCATCGAAATACCAACGGTAAGTGCGCTTAAATAATCATCCAGAAAAATAAACAAGCCCAGGAACCATGCACCCATGAGAGCGCTCCGTTTGGTTTTGATTCTTTTTAAGGCCCATTCGCCAAATTTCATCGTACCGCCACTGCGTACCATTAAACCGATTAATGAACCATACAAACCACATACCAATATCACCCATACCGAATCAGACTTGCCCATTACCCCCTCAAACGAATCAACGAAATTGGTAAAGAAGTTGGTTTTGTCGTGAAAGCCAATGATCGCATAGCCAACCAGGCAGCCGATCAGCAAAGGCTCAAACGAGGTTTTTTGCTTGATGGCCAGTATAATAACTACTGCCGGTGGTATTAATGCTATTGGGCCGTATGCCATATATTTTTTTTGATTTCACCGATTACTTTTTGATTTCACCGATTGTAATTGGTTATGAATTAAGATTTTCGACTCAAGACTCCGGACTTAAACAATTCCTCCGATGCTTATTAATTTCTTCTCCATATATTCATAAAGTCCTTCGCTGCCGCTTTCGTGGCCCTGGCCGCTGTATTTCCAGCCGCCAAAGGGCAACTCAGTGCCATGCGGGGCCCATTCGTTGATGCCTACGATGCCAAATTCCAAACCTTCGGATACTTTAATGGCTGTTTTTAAATTGTTGGTGAAGGCATAAGCCGCCAGGCCGTATTCGGTATCATTGGCTTTATGCAGCGCATCTTCCAAATCATCAAACCTGAACAGTGGTAACACTGGCCCAAAAATTTCGTGGCGTGCCAGGGTGGATGACTGATTAAGGTTTGCCACAACTGCAGGCTGGATAAAATAGCCTTTATCCAAATGATGGGGCCGGTGGCCGCCGGTGAGTACTTCCGCCTTTTCGATCCTTGTTTTTTCCAGTAAATCAAATACACTGTCCCGTTGCTTGCCTGTAATAAGCGGGCCAACGTTTACGCCTTCTTCAAAGCCGCTGCCTACTTTTAACAGGGATACATATTTTTTAACCGATTCGGCAAACTGGTCGTAAATGTTTTTATGGATATAAAAGCGTTGCGGCGCTACACAAACCTGCCCGTTGTTACGAAAGCGGGCGATGGCTGCCGCTTTGGCAACTTCGTCCACATCCACGTCATCAAAAATGACAACAGGGGCGTTGCCGCCCAACTCCAGCGAGAGTTTGGTATGGGTACGGCTGGCGCCATCCATTAGGATTTTGCCTACGCGGGTGCTGCCGGTAAAACTAATCTTTTTTACCCGTTTGTCATGCAACATCGCATCGCCCACCGGCGATGCTTCGGCAATTACCAGGTTCAATACACCGGGGGGCAAGCCTGCGGCTGAAAGCGCATTTACCAGATGATAAGCTGATAGTGGCGTATCTTCCGATGGTTTGGCAACCACCGTACAGCCCGCAGCCAATGCTGCCGCCCAGGCCCTTGCCGGGTTATATGCCGGGAAATTCCAGGCAGTAATCACACCGATAACGCCCATTGGCTGCAGGATAACGGAGCTCCGTTTATCCACCCTGTTGGTTGGGATCACTTTGCCGTAGGCCCGTTTACCTTCTTCGGCATACCATTCAAATAAATTGGCAGCTACGGTCCATTCACCGCGGGCCTCCAATAAAGGTTTCCCGCTTTCAAGCACCATATCGTGTGCTATTTTATCCAGGTTCTCCCGTAAATAATTGGCTGCTTTTTTTAATATTTCGGCACGATAATATGGGGTGGTTTTGCTCCAGGTTTTGAAGGCCGCATCTGCGGCATCAATAGCTAAAATGGCATCTTTGCCGTTCCCGAAACTGATCCTGCTTAGCACTTCTTCGGTAGCCGGGTTAACCAGGGAGATTTCATGGCCATCGACCGCATCTACCCAAACCCCATTGATAAATTGTTTATTTACTGACATCACTGATCTCCATTTTTGATTCGTTAACAGGCTCACCGCATAAATGGGTCAAGCCAGCTTCTATTATATCGAGTCCTTTATTCAATAAACTTTCTTCTATCACCAGCGGGCTTAAGATCCTGATGATATTGCCGTTGATCCCGGCATTGATGACGATTAACCCATGATCGGCACAATAGCTGATGAGTTTTTTACACAGGTCGGCATCAGGTTGATGTGGGTCGTTATTTTTTACCAGTTCAAAAGCCATCATTGCGCCAAGGCCGCGCACGTCGCCTATGGCGCTGAATTGTTTATTAAAGCTGTTGAATCGTTTCCTGACGATATTACCCACTTTTTCGCCCAGTGCATTGATATCGATCTCTTCCATATAATTGAGCGTAGCCAGCGATGCCGCGCAGCAAACCGGGTTGCCCGGGTAAGTGCCGCCGATGGTAGAAGGTTTGCAGGCATCCATAATGTGTGCTTTACCGATCACGGCTCCAATCGGCATACCACTGCCCATGCTTTTTGCCCAGGTAGATATATCAGGCGTTACCTCATAATGCTGGTAAGCGGCCCATTTACCGGTACGGCCGAAACCGCTTTGTACTTCATCTAAAATGAGTAATATGCCATACTTGTCGCAAACAGTGCGCAGGCCTTCCATGTATTTTTTGGGAACGACGTTAAATCCGCCTTCGCCCTGCACGGGCTCCATTATAATAGCCGCTACCTGTGAGGCCGGTACATTGGTATGAAAAAAGTCTTCCAGTTCGCGGAGGTGATGATCCGAAAATTCATCAAGGTTTGCGCCCCTCGGATCATGGTAATAATCAGGGAAGGGGATGCGGTAAACTTCGGGTGCGAATGGCCCGCAGCCCAGTTTGTATCCCACTTTAGAAGTAAGCGTCATGCTCATCATGGTGCGACCGTGAAAAGCGCCGCCATAACAAATTATGGCGGGCCTGCCGGTTGCCTGGCGGGCTATTTTGATGGCATTCTCCACGCTTTCGGCGCCGGAGTTAGTTAGCATCACTTTAGTATGATCACCATGCGGAAACAGGCTCACCAGTTTTTCGGCAACCTGCATATACAGATCGTAAGTGGCCACATTAAAACTGCAGTGGATCAGTTTCGCAGCCTGGTCGGCAATGGCTTTAACAACCGGCTCCGGGCAATGGCCGGCGTTCACCACGCCGATCCCGCCGGCAAAATCGATCATTTCCTGCCCATCTGCGTCAATGATCACCGCGCCTTTTGCACTTACTGCAGTTGACGGATTGAATATGCCAATCGCATCCGGTACAAACTGCCTCCTTCTCGCTAATATTTCTTTACTATTTGTCATTTTGATTTCACCGATTTATATAATTGATTTCACCGATTATTAATTCGAATAAAACTATTCTAATTTTCTTCCAGCGTGTCAAGTTTCCAGTCTTTATCGTCCCTTATTTTTTTCCATGTCCAATAGGTTTCAAACAGATAGTCATGAAGTGTACCGGCAAAAGATTCACTGTCATTTTCAGGTTCTTCATTCACAAGTTGCACACCGGTCCATTCTTTATACATTTTTTTCGGAGATCCTGTGCCGTCAAGTAAATTCAGCATATTAAAAATCACGCCTGCACTGCTATCTGCAATAATCTTTCTCAATGCATTTTTAAGATGTGGGTTATTATCAAGTTTATGTAGCTCTTCCTTTTCTAAATCACTAAAGCCACAATTAGGCGGATAATTGAGGTATTCGAAGTTTTTGTCCACGATGACATTTTTCACAGCGCAATCAGCATACTCTTCGATATCCTCGTTAAGATCTAGCAAAAGTGCAATCGCATTATTTTCGGATAATTGCATTTTAACAAAATTTAGATATTCTTCACAATCATTAATTATTTATCTGGTACAGCGCCGTCCTCACCCATTCCCCGCCAATGATTTCATCAGCATTTCTGCTGCGACCCGGCCCGTTTGTGCACCCCCGTTCATGTAGCCCTGAAATTCGCGGCTTACATGTTCGCCGGCAAAGTAAATTTCCCCAACCGGTACGCCTTCCCAGCCTGCCAAAGTGCTCCATTGCCCGGCTTTAAATGAGCTGTATCCCGCTTTTGAATAGGGATTTTCGCTCCAGCAGAATTTGGTATTTTTACCGGTATATGCCTTATCCATACCTGGAAATATGGCATTCAGTTCGGGAACGATCTTGTTTTTCAGGTCGTCGAGGCTGGCGTCTTTTACCTTATCGCTAAAATTACCGCCGCCAAAAATAGTAAAGCTGCCTTCGGTATCCGATTGCATCTGGCTGCTATCCCATCCGCAGCCAAAAAATAAGTCGGTAAATGTATAGCCCTGTTGACCGTGCAGCCGCCATGGTTTGCCATTTTTAACGCCCACAATAAATTTACTGCTGTTGCCGTACCCGATTTCGTTGATACATTTTGTTTTTTCGGCAGGAAATGGTACATCGATCCTGACCAATCGGAGCATGGTAAACGGAATAGCGATGATTACATGGTCGGCCTGAACAGTAGCCGCAGTCCCCTGGTTGTCAAATTCGAGATTATAGCCTTTGTCATCGGCTTTACTGATCGATTTTAATGTATAACCAGTTTTTACCGATCCTTTTACTTTTTGATATATAGCATCGGTTAAAGTACTGCTTCCGCCTTGTATCTTAAATACTTCATGATCCGAACCGAACAGCGCATAACCTTTTTCGGCTTCTTTCGGCGCTTCAAACATAATGAGGAAATTAACGGCCGACTGGACGGAGGCTTCCATGCCATATTCGCGCGTGAGCGTAACATTCAAAAAGTCAAATAGCCACCCTTTAATTCCGATAGCTGAAAGGTATCCGGTGATGGTTTGTTTGTCGAGGTGTTCAAATTGGGCAGCAGCTTTATAGCTAATGATGTCGGGTAATGATTTAATATCCTTAACCAACTGAGCTACAAAAGGCTTTAGCGCCGCCTTCAGGTCGTCTTCATTATAGCGCTTACCGCCGAAATAAAAAGTTTTGCGCGCCAGTTCATCTTTTCTCAGGTCGTACAAAGACAGGCCGAGCTCATTAGTCAGTTGAAGAATATCTGTGTGGGTTGTGTCAACAAATTCACCGCCGATATCCGTCGTAAGCCCTTTGCCAAATTCATCCCTTAGGGTAAACATCCGGCCGCCGATCCGATCAGATGCTTCGTATATGGTGGATTTAATATCTGCTTTTTGTAACTGGTACGCTGCATTTAAACCAGCGATCCCGGCGCCAATGATCGCTATGCTCCCTTCGCTGCTTTTTCCGCACGAAGAAAGGCTCAGTATACCAGGCGTAAGTGCAGCTGCGCCTGCAGTGATCGCCATTTGTTTTAAAAACTTGCGGCGGCTATCGCTGTATTCGTTATATAATTCAGCTGCTTGTTTGTCTTCGCTCATAGCTGAGCAGAAGGCAGATCGTAATAAACGGGCAATGGGGTAATGTGCCATCTTTTTTATAATTGGTGAATTATTGAATTAGTGATTTAGTGAATTGAAGAAGTTTTGAATGTTTATTGATGGTCCTTCCAGTACCTCGAATTGTCCCATTCACTAAATCACTAATTCACCCATTCGCTAATTATTTAGTATCCCGGGTTTTGAACTACAGTGCCTCCTGTCGCGCTGATCTCTCTTAAAGGTATCGGGTAACATGAATTGGCTATGGTTACAGTTAAACTTGTTAAAGGGGTTAATATATTTACTACTTGTCCGGTCCTTGCGAGGTCGAAATAACGGTGGCCTTCAAAATTGAATTCTGCCCTGTTCTCGTCCGACACTACCTGAGCATACGTGGCATCATCCGGCACATCTTCGCTGCTTAGCGCTGCCAGGCCGCGATTGGTCCTGATCATATTTACATCTGCAAGCCCCTCACCTCGGCCTAATGCTTCGGCCCTGATCAAATACATTTCTGAAATGCGGATCACCAGAGCAGAGTTATCCTTTTGCTTGATATCGCTGCTGTATTTAAGGGTACGGAGGTAGCCGTTAGGGTTGAGAGTATCCACCAAATTGTATCGTAAATCACCGGGACGGCTTTCAAAAAATACTTGTAAGTCGGGGTTTAAAAGAAATAAAACCTCTGTTGAAGCCGCATCCGGGCGGGCATATGTGGTGGCATTATATTCGCTTTGGTTTTGCTGGTTAAATGGTAGCTCAAAAACAGACTCCTTGCTGTTATGCGAGGTGTAAATATTGGTAAAATTGTTTTTATCAAGCACCGCATAAGCCCCGTCATTGATAACCAGCGTTGCATATTTGGCAGCATTGGTATAATCCTTTTCATACAAATACACCCGCGCCAGTAAAGCATTTACAATTGCCGGGTTAATATAATTGGGGTTGCGGTCGGTATTGTTTTTCAATAAAGTTGCGGCCTGCTGCAAGTCAGCAATAATAGCGGTGTAGGTAGCAGCCACGGTGCTGCGCGGTACAACGCTTGTGCTGTTTTGCACGGTGGTTACTACCGGGATACCAAATGGTGAAGTGAGGTCCCAATGATAACCAAAGGCGCGGAGCAGATCAAAGTGCGCCATTGCCCTGAGGGTTAAAGCCTGGCCCTTTACCGAATTGAGGTATTGTTGTGATGCGCCGGTAACCGTGCTTTCGCCGGCTAATATGGCATTAGCTGTCGCAATGGTTTTATAAATTGCCACATAGGTGTTTTGGATAAAAATGTTGGATGAGGTTACATTATAGGAACCAAACTCGTTTAACGAGGTATTGTTATAACCACCGGCAACACCGTTGTCGCTATTGAGGTCGCACATCATAGGGTAATTTGCCCCGTAATAATCCTGCACCTCAAGGGTGCTATAAAGCCCGACCAGTGCCGAGGAAAGCCCCGTTGAATCTTTAAAAAGTTGTGATGCCTGAACGGCAGTTGGCGATATTTGCTTTAGCTTAACACAGCTGCTTATCGTTATTACTGATGCAGCGATTAAACTAACAAAGGATATATGGATTAATTTCTTCATTTTACTTCTTTATTAAAATTTAACATCAACACCTAAACTAAATGTACGGGCAGGCGGGTAGGCTGCATAATCAATACCCGCTGTGGCTGCATTCGCGCCGCCTGTTGAACTTACTTCGGGATCAAAACCGATATAGTTTGATACGGTCAGCAGGTTTTCGGCCTGTAAATAGAACCGGATGCTGTTAAAGTATTTTGTTTTGCTGATGGTATAGCCAATGTTAACGGTGCGAATCTTGAGGAATGAACCATTTTCAAGGAACTCATCCGAATTAGGGAAATAGTTTTGCAGTAAAAACGAGGGCCGTGGGATATTGGTAACCTGGCCGGGGTGCGACCAAGCGCCTAACACCCGGGTATCGTTATTGGCGTACACACCGCCCAGGTAGGCGCCACTCGGTGTTGATCCGCTGCTCCATCCTAAACTTTCGTAGGTGGTACGGATCAGGTTGAATACCTTACTGCCGTAACTGAACTGTGTGGAAACAAGCGCGTCAAATTGTTTGTATTTGAATTCGTTGGTAAACCCTCCGAAAAATTTGGGGCGGGCATTACCTATCACGGTAGCGTCCCGCGTAAAGTTCACCTGGTCGGCCCGTTCTTTAGTGCCGTCAGCTGCGTAGTAAAGGGCATCGCCGTTGGCCGGATCAACGCCTGCAAAACGTACGCCGATAAATGTACCTACGGGTTGCCCTACTTTTAAAATATTGGTTGGCGACTGGTCATTATATGAGCTGATGTATTGGTTGTCAACCGCCAGTGATTTAATGGTGTTTTTAAGGAAGGAGATATTGAATGAACTTGTCCAGGTAAAATCCCTGGTTTTGATGTTATTGGTGCTTAACTGAATTTCCAGCCCTTTATCCTCAATTTTACCTGAGTTGGCATAGGCCCATTGAAAGCCCGTGGTGCCGGGGATCTGTTCCTGGTTCAATAGTTTGGTTTCATCCGAGATGAAATATTCAATTGAGCCATTGATAAAATGATTGAATAACTCAAAATCAGTTCCAATATTAAAAGTCTTATTGGTTTGCCAGGTAAGTGGCGCAGGGCCTAAAATATTGTAAGGAACGAAACCTGCATCGCCATTATATTTTGCTGCGCCCCAATACGCATAATCCTGGTAGGAAGGCACATTGTCCTGGTCGCCGGATAAGCCATAGCTGGCCCGTAATTTTAAGGAGTTGATGCTTTTGTTATCCTTTAAAAAGTTTTCATTGCTGATATTCCAGCCCAACGAGGCAGAAGGGAAGTAACCCCATTGGTGACCGGGAGCAAATTTTGATGAACCGTCGGCACGCATAATGAACGACAGGAGGTATTTTTCGTCATAGCTATAATTGGCACGCGAAATAAATGACCGTAGCGCATCATAAACCAGTGGATACGGAATTATAACCACTATAGGCGTGGCTGCATTATTTATATTTTGAACGCCGCCGATAGCAGGAAAGCCTTCCCCGCCGCCTTGCGAAAGTTCCAGTTTGCTTTGCTGTTGCGAGTAGCCGGCCAATAACGTTAAGTTGCTTTTTCCGAATTGATGCTGGTAATTAAAAGTATTTTCGTTTAACCAGGTAAGCGTTTTTGATTCGCCCAGTAATAGTTTGCCGCCAACGGCCTGTGCGTCAACAGTGAGTGCCGAAAAAAATTGGTTATCGCTTACGTCGTTATAATCAATTGACCATGTTGATTTAAACTTCAGGTCCTTCATGATCTTATACTCAGCAAATAAGGAAGAGATGAACCTGTTGGTATAGGTGTGCGCATTGATCTCTTTGGCAGATTTTACGGGGTTGTCCGACAACCAATACGCCTGGTATTGTGTAAAATCAGCATATACCCCCGGCGAGGAATAAACGGGCATTAAGGGCGATGCGCCTAAAGCGTTGGTAACAACGCCGGTATAGGTGTTATCATTGAAGCTTCGTTTATCATCAGAGTACGATGCGCTCGTATTTAAACCGAAGGATAGTTTATCGGTGGCCTGATTATCAATATTGGCACGCACATTATACCGCCGGTAATAGTTGTTAATGATAATACCATCCTGGTCGTAATAACTGCCACCAACAAAAAACTTTGTTTTATCGGTGCCTCCGCGTGCGGATATTTCATAATCTGCAACCGGGGCCGTGCGGAAAATGGCATCTTCCCAATTGGTATTGATGTGGCTTTTTAAATCATAATAAGGTGCGGCCGGGTTGGGTATGGCTTTACCGTTGGCATCTACTATTCCGGCTGCCTGCATATCAGATAATGCGAAATGAGGGTTCGGGTTGTTGGTCGCGAGATCGTTTTGATAGATCCAGATATCGTTTTTTATAGCAGTATTGGTGAGATTATAAAACTGCTGCGAGTTTAAAAACGGGATCTTTTTTTCAACCGACTGGGCGCCTACATTCATATTGAAATCAAGCACTGTTTGGCCGGCCTTGCCACGTTTGGTGGTGATTAATACTACGCCGTTAGCCGCACGCGAACCATAGATGGCTTTTGAAGCATCTTTTAGTATTTCAATTGATTCAATATCATCCGGGTTGATATCCGAAATTGAACTGATGTTTTGGCCACTGCCTACGGATTGGCCGGTAAGGTTATAGGATGTACCCAGGGATGAATTGCTTTCGCTTTCCATCGGCACTCCATCAACAACATATAAAGGATTTTGCGCGCCACGGATACTTACCAGCAGGCCTGCACCAGGCGTGCCCGATGGTTGTGTTACATTTACGCCCGATAGTTTGCCCTCTACGCTGGCAGCTAAATTCGATACCGGCTGGTCCTTAAATTCCTTGTTTTTTATGGAAGAGATAGCACCGGTAACCTCACTTTTTTTCTGGCTGCCGTAACCTACTACAACCACTTCTTTAAGTTCGGCTTTTGATTCCTGGAGGGTGATGCGAATGGTGGTTTCTGATTTAACCTGAACCGTCTTTTTATCAAAACCGATAAAAGAGAGCACGAGTACATTGCTTTCTCCTTTTAATGACAATGAAAAGCTGCCATCGGTAGCGGTGGTTACACCCAGGCTTGTGCCCTGGATAATAACGGATACGCCGGGTAAAGGTTCTCCTTGCGAATCAACAACAACCCCTTTTAATAGATGAGACTGGCCCATTGCCAAACGCGGGACCATGCAACAGAGTAAAAGAGAAAGCGTAACGGTAAGTAAGCGTAAATTTTTCTTCATAGAATGTTTTTAGTTTTTAAAGCGCTATTTTTTTGAGTGATAAAAATCAGGGTGTTATCACAGATGTTTCTCCTTGAAAACGAAACCCCAGGTAGTGCAAAATCGTCGTTTTTATACCGAAAATAAACCGTGCGTTAACAAATTAAATGCACGAAATATTTTTTAACTAAATATCAATAAGTCAAATGAGTATAAATATAAGTCATATTAAAATTATAAAAAAAAGTTTATTATTTGATTTACAAGGTTTTATAGTTAGTCAAATTTAAGTATATTTATTGGTCAAATTTTTGACAAATGATTAAAGCGTTTGACCGTGCACGGTCATCACTGTTTTAAAGATTTTTTGACTGGAAAAGAAGAGAAACGGAGATAATCATCAAAATAAAAAAAACATAAATTACACAATGCAGCTATCCGAAAAGCTAAAAACAGCCATTGAAGAACACCCGGCTATTATCGCCTCATTAAACAATAAAAACAAGGGCAACAAATGGGATAATTTTACACGGACGCAATTTAACCTGGTTGCGAAATTGATCAATAAGCAAATCAGTAAAGAAGTATTGGCGAACCCCGACCTGGTAGAAATGAACCTGATCATCGGCAAACAAAATCTTGAAAAGCAATTGCGGGCCCTGCGGTGCAGCCACCTGTATGATTTTATTAAATACCTGGGCAACCTGGGCGAATACCGGGTTTTTAATTGGGTTAGCGGTAAAACTTTGCAAAGTTACTGGAGTGGCGGCGATGCAAAATATATAAAGATAAACTGCCTGGTCGTATTCTTGCAGATTCCTTTTTCTGAATGGGACGAATGGCAAAAAGTACCCGAAGACCGCAAGGAGGTTTATCATAATACTTTGTCAAGGCATTCTTATGCTAACAATGGTTTCAGCCGGTCATCATTATCTATTATCAAAAGTTACTACCTGGGCGATTATTTTTTGTATTACCCTAAAACCGATGGTAGCCGGAATGTGATAAAGACGCCATTTATTTTAAAAGAACTTGAAAACGGGCAAATCATCGTAAGGTCAGTATCCGAGGGGCACCGGTATAGCGGCAAGGTAATAGGCATTCGCGACGGTTGTTTGTATATCAACTGCCAGAACCTTGATTTTGAAGAAATGGAACAATATGTTTTCAATATAGGCCTTGAAACCAAACCGCAGGTGTTATTTGGCGTAAGTACCACCGTGAGTGTAAGAAACCGGCGGCCGGTTGCCTTGAAGAATATCCTGGTTAAGCAGGCATCGGAGGATAAAAATTTTGAAAGCATCCCCGAAACAGAGCTGGCTTTTGATAAAGTGTTTACTGATGATAGCGAGGAGGCCATCATCGTAAATTACTTTAAGCACAACACCAACAACATTATCACTACCAATAGTTGCCGCAAGCTGGAAGATGTTAAAAAACTCGTTTCTGCTTAGCAGTTTATTTCCCGGCCCGTCACTACACGCCCGGGAAATCGTATTTAAAAACCTGTCGCTTTGTTGTGGCTAAAGCCATTGCCTGTTTGTTTTTTTTTCGTTCCTTTTAAGAAGCGGAAATGACTTTTAGAAGCATCATCATTCATTCATTCATTCATTGCCGTTGGCTTCAGCCAACGGGTAACCTGAAGCAATAAAGATGGCTTTAGCCTCCATTAAATATGATTGGTTTTTCAAACATGATTTCGGGGGCTATACCCCTGTTTGAGGAATTGCTGCAGAGGTCTTATTATGCTTGGCTCCTTTTGCAAATTCAGGGCGGATTACCCAGCTTTTATGATTGGGCTTGCGGAGTACCAGCCACCAGAAAAAAAAGACTGTCGTTAAGACAGTGATTGCTAAAATGCTCCCATAGGGAATTGCGTTTTTCAGGTTAAGCAAAACCACATCGTTTGAAAATTTACTGAAGCCTAAAAGCGCCGGAATCCTGAACCAATAATAACATGATACGCCCGCCGCAGCAAAGCAGTTGATAAGGACGCGCTCGCTTTTTTTATTAACCAGCTTTTTTAAACACAGGTACAAACACAATGTTATACAAAGGCCCGAAACGGGCATTTCAAATGCGCTGAATAAGTTTTGATAGGTAATTGATCCGGACTGATCGGGTACCTGGAAATAGCCCCAGATGAAACCGGGCAAACCACCAATAGTTAAGACCCCGCTAATGTGATTGTAGGTGGTTTTTTTGGATGATGAAGGATGAAGGTTGGGCGTAGAATCAGGGCAGGGCACCGAACAGTTGATGCATTGGTCGCAATGCGCGTTGGGCATAGAAAATAAAGTATTCCCTCCATATAGCTTTTCGACCGGGTGCACCGGACATAAAGAATTGCACCAGCCGCTTTTCCAGTCGTAAACAAAACCCATGGATACGCTTACCGCAGTGGCTGTAAAAAGCAAAATAGCTGTTGCCCCGCCGTTTGTGTTGAAGATAAGATGCCGTAACGGAACGATGATGAACAAAGCGATAATGGCTGCTAACTGGAGTTTAGCCTGCAGCGCAGCCGGCATTATTTTCTTTTTAGAAAGATTTAAATGGCGCGGGAGTAAATTAACGATCGCCAGCGGGCAAACATTGCGCCACAGGCCGCCTTCAATAACCAATAATGCCGGCGCTGCGGGGATCAGTACGTTCCAAAGGCCGATCAGGCCAACTTTTGGATAAAAGACAAGGCTAATAAAAATGGACATCCCAATAAGCCAAAAAATAGTCTGGACGACCCTCCAGATTAAAACACCCCGTGGTGATAGCATTGTGTGCGGACGAGGAACAGTAATTGGTTTTGACATTAAAAAAGGGCATTTGGAATGTGCAATCTCTAAAACATAACTACCGTAATAAATAACATTGCTCACTTTTAAAAGTGACGCTGATCACTATTGATATATTTTTATATATTTAGCGTCGTGGGGGAAAGGCGGCCATCGGTAGATAATGATAGTTTGTCGGTGAAAATTAACTGCCCGGCGATTAGTTATTTTTTATATTTTGCCATTATGTACTTTTATTTGCATCATTTTATGCCCTGAAGTATCTTCCGGGAGTATAAGCAGCAACTAAACAATCAATCTAAATACAATCAAATTTTAATTACAGTTTATGATCATCAACAAAAAATTTGCTATAACAACCGGCCTCATTGGTGTTATTGCATTGTGCGTATCAGCAACGCTGCCGCAACAGCAACAGCAGGGGCCGCCGAAGCTGGTTAATTTAAAGGTATTCCCAAAAAACGTTCCGTTCAGGGTGCTGGATCACCAGATGGATATCTGGTCGGATGCGTTGGGGGTACATTGTAATTTTTGCCATGTACGGGATGCACAGAGCGGTAAAATGGATTTTGCCAGCGATGCCAAACCCGAGAAAACGGCGGCCCGTAATATGTATTTGATGATGGGAAAGATCAATAAAAAGTTTTTTAAGGCAGAAAAAGATTCGCTTGGAATGGTCATCACTACCGGTGTAAATTGCAATACCTGCCACCATGGAACTTCGCACCCCGAAATAAAGGTTCCTGAAGAACACCATTTTGGCCCTGGAGACCCGGGCGGCCCCCCTCCCGGCGGCGGTCCCGGCGGTCCTGGTGGACCCCGCCCCGGCGATAAAAACTAACAGCAGCATTTGTTCAGTGGTATGGCGTTTGGGCTTCCAATTTAAGGGAGCTTAAGCGCCATTCTTTTTTGGTGAAGGGGATGTTTTTTTAAAATTTGCTTTATCCATCCGTTAATCTTTTCCTCGTTTATTATTATTGTACAATGTTATCTTTACGGCATAAAAAGATAGTTTAAAGTAACAATTTGTTGCCTTAATTATTGTCCAACTATGATAAAACGCCCTTTACGTACCGGCATTGGTATAATGATGCTGATTACCCTGCTCGTTTACGCCAATCATTTTAACAACGCTTTTCATTTTGACGATTTTCATACCATCATCAATAATGCGAACATCCGCTCGCTGAAAAATATTCCCCGATTTTTTACTGATGGCAGCACCAGCAGTGTATTGCCGCAAAACCAGGCTTACCGGCCCGTAGTTGTTACCAGCCTGGCTATTGATTATTGGTTTGCCGGCGATTATTACGCGGCATGGTTTCAAGCATCAACCTTCATGTTTTTTTTATTGCAGGGACTCATGTTGGTGTTCCTGTTCAAAAAAATATTTGACGATACATTTAAGCTAAGCCCCAACGGCTGGCTGGCGCTTATTGCGGTAACGTGGTATATGGTGCACCCCGTCAATGCAGAAACCGTGAATTACATTATCGCCCGCACAGATGTCTTGTCAACCGTTTTCGTGCTGCTGGGTTTTATGCTTTATATTTTCTCGCCCTTTTGCAGAAAGACATACCTGTACCTGCTGGCCATTGGGGTTGGCGTGCTATGTAAAACAACTGCCGTTATGTTTGCTCCGCTTTTGTTTTTCTATATTTTATTTTTCGAAGCCAGGCTCAGTCTCCCGGATGTTTTCAGGCCAGCTAATTTGAAGCAGGTTTGGAATGTATTGTTAAAAACCTTGCCGGCTTTAATTTTTTGTGCCTTTATGTTTTGGCTAACCGATAGGATGACCCCAAAAACCTGGGAACCTGGCGGCACCAAACCGCTTGATTACCTCATTACCCAACCTTTTGTAATACTCCATTATTTCTGCGAGTTTTTTGTGCCCACCAGTTTAAGTGCCGATACTGACTGGAAGTTATTGCCATCAGTTTGGGATATCCGCTTTTTTGCCGGTTGTGTTTTTATTTTGGCGATGATTGTTGCTGCCTTTTACACTTCAAAAAAGAAACGGCTACGCCCGGTAAGTTTTGGAATAAACTGGTTTTTTTTAACGCTTGTACCTACATCAAGCATCATCCCGCTTGGCGAGGTGCTAAACGACCATCGCATGTATTTTCCGTTTATAGGCCTGGTGATGGGGGTAACATGGGCTTTGGGCCTGGTGTGGGTAAGGTACAGCGCCTTTGTTAAAAAAGAAGCCGTAATAGGTTTCGTCACCGTGTTACTTGTTGCATATGCTTACGGTACCTGGCAGCGAAATATTGTTTGGCATACAGAAGAAAGTTTATGGCATGACGTAACAGTTAAAAGCCCCCGAAATGGCCGTGGCATGATGAACTACGCCCTGGCGGAATTAGATTTGGGAAATTATGATATAGCCGAAATTTACCTGAAAAAGGCAGAGAAACTCACCCCCGATTACTCTTTCGTTTATACCAACCTGGGTATAGTGGAAGAGCAAAAAGGGAATATGACCCTGGCTGAAAACTATTACAAAGCAGGTGTTAAGTTAGGCAGCAGGTTTCCTGATCCGTTGTACTTTTATGCCAGGTTTTTAACCAAACAAATGCGTTATGCAGAGGCTATACCTTTGCTAAACGCTTCAATTAAAGTATCGCCATTATATGTAGCGCCCCGCGTATTGTTGATGAATATTTATTCGATAAAAGGCGATTGGGACAAACTGGAATTATTATGCCGCCAAACTCTTAGCTTTTCTCCTCAAAATACGGATGCCCTTAAATACCTCGTAATTGCCGGAAAAAAGCAAAATGCACTGGATCTGCAGGCAGATAAAATTAAAGTGGATCCGTCGCCCGAAAAATATGCAGACCTGAGTTTGCTGAATTACCAGGCAGGACGTTACCCCCAGTGTATTGCTATGGCACAGGAAGCCCTGAAACTGAAGCCGGGTTTTGCTGAAGCATACAATAACATGGGTGCCGCTTACACTAAATTGCACCAATATAATGAAGCAATTGATGCCCTGAAACAAGCTTTAAAATTGGCGCCTGGTTTTGTGCTGGCACAAAATAACCTCGTGTTGGCTGAAGAAGAGATTGAGGCCAGAGGCATAAAAACCACCAAACTAACTGCTGCTGATTATATTGATCTGAGCCTGTATTATTTTAACAATAAATTATATAACGAATGTATAAAAGCTTGTAAATACGCCCTAATGCTTAGGCCTGGCTATGATATAGCCTATAATAACATGTGCGCAGCCTATAATAAACTCGGGCAATGGGATCTGGCAATAGTCGCCGCTAAAAAAGGACTGCAGCTAAATTCAAATAACCAGGTCCTTAAAAACAACCTGGCGCAATCCATAAGCGGGAAGAATGCCGGGCGTAAATCCAATTAAGATCAGGCAGCGCCGACATTATTTTTTGTTGAAAAAGAAAACCCTGATATCTGGTTTCGAGGATAAGATCAGAGGCTTCAATAAACTAATGCCGGTTGATAAAAACATGGCCTTTAGTTTATTTACACCACCATCGGCTTTAATCCTTTCTTTTACCGTTGAAAAATCAAGTGACTCGAGCTGGATATCTTCGGCCTTTACAAAACCGTGCCTGTTTAATAGCATGGTGAGGTTTTTTTGATTAAAGTAATTCATATGCGGACTATGGAAATTGAATTGCCACATCCGGGTGAGGTAAGAATTGATGCCGAATTGATGCAGCAGCATGGCCGATCTGTAAAAAAAGCCATCACTCATCGGCAGGTTAATAATCAGCGTTCCGTTTTCAGCAAGGTCTTTTTTCAAGGCGGTGATCAGCTCATCAAGTTCCTTAATGTGTTCAAAAACGTCATTAAAAATAATGAAATCGTAGCCTTTTTCACTTTTAACTTCCGGGCTGGGGTAAAAGCCATAGTAAACATTTAGCCCGTTTTCGGTATAATAATCCTGGTGCGAATTCTCAGGTTCAATGCCAATACAGTCAATGCCTTTTTCCTGGCACACCTTTAGCCACCAGCCATTGCCGCTGCCAATTTCAAGGCCTTTTGTTTTTTTGCCTTTAAGTTCTTCCAGTTTTTTAATGATCGTCTCAAAATTACTGAAACGGAGTTTCTTCAAGCCTATTTCGCGTGATTGCAGTTCGAGATCTGATTTAAAAGAAAAATCAAAATTGGCGTCCGAAGTAAACAAACCGCATTCACGACATTTATAAACATTGAATTTTAACTTAAACTTCAGCTTTGACGAATTGCCGCAAACCGGGCATTGCATATGGTCCATGAAATAGTATTTGTTCAAAAATTAATTATTCTGTTCTGCATCATCACCCTTTTTCATTTTTTCTTTCAGCAGCGCCATTTCCTGTGTTAAACGGGTGATGCTATGCTGCGACTTTGAGCTTACCACCGAAAGATGCAACAGATAGATCAAAATTAAAAAAATGAAGGCGGTAAAAACCAGGTTGGGCGGGTCAAACACACCAAATATTTTCGACATCAGGTTTAAGCCTTTTGTCCAAAAAGAGAAAAGCACTAATATAAAGGTACATAAGCACCAAACTATCGCGTACTCTTCCCTTAGCTTTCCCTTGGTAATCAGCCGGGCAATGTACCCGATAAAAACACAGTTAATGATGATGGTAATAACCTGGATCCTGGACATATGGCTAAGTTTTTTTTCGGATAAAAATAAACAACATGCTGATAGTTACTTTTATACAGTAATACACCGACTTAAAATTACGGATAGACGATTTTCCTGCCAGGCGTTCGCTCATCACTACGGGCACTTCCTTTATAGAAAGACCATATTTTGAGAAAAGCACCAGTGACGCAGGTTCCGGGAACTCGTCAGGGTATTTTTCTGCGGCCAATGCAATGCCAGCTTTATCAAACAACCTGAAGCCCGAGGTGCTGTCATATATATTCTTTGCTGTAAGCAACTTATTGAGCCAATGAAAATAACGGATCCCAAGCCTGCGGGCAAACGATGATTTAAATCCGCCTTCATCTAAAAACCGGGAACCAATGATGATGTTTGTTTTGGTTTGATCGTAAAAATCCAGCAATTTGATGAGTTCCCAGGGTGGATGCTGGCCGTCGCCATCTATCTGGCAGGCCAGGTCAAAGCCATTTTCCCGCGCATATAAAAAGCCGGTTTGTACCGCGCCGCCAATACCCAGGTTAACCAGCAGGTCGAGCAAAATAATGGGGTAAAGACTGGCCACCCATTTGGTGTCGTCTTTGGAGCAATCATTCACAACCGCAATCTCCATTTTAAAATGAGCTGGTAATTTAAGATGCAGCAATTGCTCCAATATCAAAGGGAGCGAGTTCCCCTCATTATAGCACGGAATGATGATGAGAATTTTAGTCATTAATTTTGACTTCCTTTAAGGTATTATTTTCCCTGCTAATATATCGTATAATTCATTTTTATAACAGCGCATCAAAATTTTTTTATCCATTATTTTAACAAAATGCAAAAATTTGCCGTCAATTGTGCGCCCATTTTAAAGATTTCTTAAAAATCAAGAACCAACCAACTTGATAAACTATTGGTTAAACTTAAGTGAAACAATTTTCAAATAACTATTTCGTTTTAAGCTTGTTTAACGTATATTTGGTTACTACCAATTATAGATCAATTGCGGGAAGAGTAATGCTATTGTTGTTTTACTTAAATCCATTGGTGCTATGATAAACAATCCGGCCAGGCCAACCGCAGTTTTGGATCAATTATGCCCTTGCGGCAAAGGAAATCGAGCCGACCTTGAGCGTATCCATCGGGGAGTCCTTGTAAAAACGCTGCTTTTTTGGCTTCCGCTGAAAAGATACAAGTGCATGAAATGCCGGCGAAAAAGGCTGGTATTAGGTTAAGTTTTATGTTATTTAGCCATAAATTGATACCGCCCCGCCGGAGTTTGTCCCTGTTTTTAATTTATTGCTTATTTATTAAACCGCGTTGAAATTAAAGTTTTAAAACCTATTTTTATTGGTTAGTGCAGGTGGCAAATTGGCAGCTGCATTTATAAACTTTGATTTTATGAACCGACGGAACTTTGTAAAACTATCCGCCACTACCACGGCGGCATTATTGTTCAGCAGAATAACCTATGGAGTAGCCGAAGGGCCGCTATTGCACGCACCCGATGAGGTTTGGGCCGATACCGGAGCCGGGTGGTTTCGCATGAAAAAAGCAGGGTCTGCATTATTCACTTTAAACGATATAGAAGTTAGCCTCGTAAAAAACGGGAATGCGCTGGGTGTTTACCTGCAATCTCCCGGTAAACAGTTAGCCTGTATCCGGATGAAATGGGAATATGATGTTAAACCGGGCATTAAAACTTTTGGCGATAGCTGGGAAAGAACCTACGGCGATGCCGGATGGAAAACATCCGGCGGAACAAAAAAGAACGCATGGTATATTTTGTTACATGATGAAAGGCAAACCGCCTGTTTTGGTGTAAAAACCGGATGTAGCGCGTTTTGCTGGTGGGCAGTGAACCCCGGCAGCCTTGAACTAACGATGGATACCCATTCGGGTGGGGCCGGTGTTGAATTAGGTTCGCGCAAACTCCATGCGGGCGATATTATTAGCACAGAGAGCATGCCGGCAGAAAATCCGTTTGCAACCGCCCGAAGGTTTTGCAAACTGATGTGCGAAAAGCAGCGTTTACCAAAACAACCTGTTTATGGAATTAACGACTGGTATTATGCTTATGGTAATAACTCTTCATCGCTCATCAAAGAAACTACGGCGTTAATGGCCGAACTGGTAACTGATACCAACAACCGGCCATTTTCGGTAATTGATGCGGGCTGGGCCGTTTACTCGCCATATTTGCCAGGCGACGGTGGTTGGGCGGATGATTTTTCGAGGCCCAATGATAAATTTAAGGACATGCATGTAATGGCGGACGATATTGTAAAACTGGGTATGCGCCCCGGTTTATGGACGCGGCCGCTATGTGCAAAATACAACGATAGCCGTACGCTGCTTGCCCCTAAAATAACAGGCCGCGATGATCCTAAAAACCCAGTTCTTGATCCAACTATTCCCGAGAACATTGAACGCATCAAATATAATTTGTCGGTTTACCGGCAGTGGGGCTTTGAACTGGTAAAGCACGACTACACCACTTATGATATTTTCGGTCGTTGGGGAGTAGAAATGACCGATAGCATGACACAACCGGGCTGGAGTTTTTATGATAAAAGCAAAACTAACGCCGAGATCATCAACCATTTATATCATACTATTCGTGAGGCCGCGGGTGATATGTATGTGATCGGTTGCAATACGGTGAGTCATTTATCAGCCGGAGTTTTTGAATTGAACCGGATAGGGGATGATACGAGCGGCAAAGAATGGGGCCGCACCCGTAAAATGGGCGTAAATACAGTGGGTGCAAGGATGCACCAGCACAATATTTTTTATGCTGCTGATGGCGACTGCGTAGGGCTAACCAACCAGGTGCCCTGGGATAAGAACAAACAGTGGATGCAATTACTGGCAGAAAGCAGCGCGCCATTATTTATTTCGGCAGAGCCAGCCGCTTTGGGCGCAGAACAAAAGGCACTGATCAAACAAAGTTTTGCCAATGCGGCCAAAGTTCAACCCATTGGTGAGCCATTAGACTGGCTGGATAATTCGCTGGCAGCCAAATGGAAATTAAATGGTCGGGAAGTAGATTTTAATTGGGGGTGAAGGGTTTGCTGGTTGGTGGAATTGGTAAAGTCAAACAGACATGAGAAAACTCAGCATATTATCTTTCCCGGGATATTTGGAGACGATCTTATTGAAATTTTCCGGATAACCTGCTATCAAAATAATTACTAACCACAGATGCTTTGGAGAGGGTAGCTTTTAAAATCGCTACTTTTGCAGCATGAGGATCTATTTATACCTTGTACTATCATTTTTTTTGATCATTACCCTTTGTAATCATGCAAATGGCCAGGAAATTGCCATCCGTAATAATTATAAAAATGAAAATGGCCTGCTGCATTTAAAAATTGCACGGGCCATGATCTACACGCCGCAGGTAAACTGGTGGTATAATCATCATCCGTCCATAACTCATTTTAAAGGAAAGTTAATAGCAGTATGGTCAAACGGTTTAATCGGAGAAGACTCGCCGGGCCAGCGGGTAGTGTATTCGGTGTCTGCGGATTTTAAGCATTGGTCGCAGGCACATGTTTTAGCAGAACCGTCAAAGGGGCCGGCAGATACTTTAAATGTTCTTACTGCTGCTGGTTTTTACCAGCATAAAGATACGCTGGTTGCTTATTATGGCGAATATGAGCAACACCGTACCAACACCCGTTTATGGGCCAAATACACTACCGATGGTGAGCACTGGAGCGCTCCGCTCGACATGCATCTTCCAGTAATTCCCAACCACGGACCTGAAGCAATTAAAAGCGGCAGGCTCATCATCAGCGGTAACTTTAGTTTTCCGTATACAGATGACCCGGGAGGACTATCAGGATGGAAAATGACCAGCTTTTACCCACCGGGTTTTTATACACAGGATAATTCAGCCGCGTTTTACGACCCGGCAAAAAAGTGGGGACTACCTCCGTTATGCGAAGGTTCCTTTTTTCAGACGGGAGATGAGGTGCTGCACATGCTGTTACGGGTAACCGGTAAAGGCTGGAAAGGCCGCCTTTGGCTTACCGGGAGCCGTGATAATGGCGCCAGCTGGTCAAAACCGGTTGAAACACCATTTACCGATAACGACAGTAAGTTTCATTTCGGGCGCTTGCCCGATAACCGGTTTTATTATGTTGGTATCCCTGATACCCTGCATCATTACGACAGAACCCCGCTGGTTTTGGCTTTAAGCGACGATGGTCGGTATTTTGACAAACAATATATCATTGCTGACGAACCTTATCAATTAAAACAGGCTGGTTTATGGAAAGGCGGGCAATATGGCTATCCGCATACAATGGTGTGGAATGGTTATTTGTATGTTATTATCTCCCGGCAAAAGGAATCGATAGAAGTGATCCGGTTTAAGCTGAACCAGTTGAAGCAGAAGTTGGCAGTTCACCGTTAGCAGTTTCCATAAAAACTGCCCACTGTAAACTGCCAACTGCAACTTATATTACCGTTCCGTTTGGTATAACGGCTCTTTTCTTAACGATCACGATACCATCCTGAACTACATAAGGCCCGTAATCGCCGTTCTCCAGCTTTTCGCCGCAATTTATTTGAACGTCATCGCCTATATAGGTGTTTTTGTCGATAATAGCGTTTTTGATATGGCACCGGTCGCCAACGCCCATTAAGGGTGTCTGGCTTAAATGCGACTCCTGGATCTGTTCAAGCGTTTGATAATTGTCGCTACCCATCACATAACAGTTTTCAATAACGGTTTCGAACCCGAGACGCGTACGAACACCTATAACGGAGCGGGTAATGTGGCTGGCATTAATGATACACCCATCAGCGATGATTACTTTATCCACATGCGTCCCCGACATTTTTGACGGCGGCAACATACGTGCGCGGGTGTATATCGGGTGTTTGTCAAACAAATTAAATTGCGGGATATCATCTGTAAGGCCAAGGTTTGCATCGAAAAATGATGGGATGGTACCAATGTCTGTCCAGTAACCTTCGTACTGGTAACTTAATACGCGGTGTTCTGTGATGGACTGGGGTATAATTTCCTTGCCAAAATCCGTGCGCTCATTCCCCTGCAAAAGGTCATACAAAAGCTTGCGGTTAAACAGGTAAATCCCCATCGATGCAAGGTAAACCCTGCCCTCTGCGGCCATTTGCGGGCTAACTTCCGATGCCCAGCTTTCAAAATTGGTTTTCGGCTTTTCAACGAATGCCGAAACCATGCTATTTTCATCCGTTTTTAATATGCCAAATCCGGGCACATCGTTTGCGTGAACCGGGATGGTGGCGATAGAGATCTCTGCATTTTTTTCAATATGCTCCGCAATCATTGCCTCAAAATCCATCTGGTACAACTGATCGCCTGAAAGGATGAGTACATATTCAAAGTCATGTACTGCAAGGTGATGTAAACTCTGCCTCACCGCGTCGGCAGTTCCCTGGAACCACGCCACGCTTGACGGGGTCTGCTCGGCAGCCAGGATGTCAACAAAGGCCTCGCTGAAACTACTGAAATGGTAAGTGTTTTTGATGTGCTTATTTAACGATGCCGAATTAAACTGCGTCAGTACATAAATCCGGTGAATACCCGAATTAAGGCAATTTGAAATAGGGATATCCACCAGCCTGTATTTACCTGCAATAGGAACAGCTGGTTTTGAACGTGTTGCGGTTAACGGCGATAACCGACTTCCCTGGCCACCGCCAAGTACAATACAAATTACTTTTGAGGTCATATTATTGGATTTAAGCTTTCATAAAGGTTTATATACTCTTTGGCCGACCGATCCCACGAGAAATCGAGCGCCATCATTATCTTTCGCAAATGTTGCACGTGTTTAGTGTTTTCGAAGAGCGTCAGGGCCCGGCTTATTGCATCGCAAATGTCATCAATGCTGGCATTATTATACCTGATACCATAGCCGCCCTCATCGCCAAAATCGACAACCGTGTCTTTCAAACCGCCAGTGCTCCTCACCATGGGTAAAGTTCCGTAGCGCAGGGCATACAGTTGGTTAAGCCCGCAAGGCTCAACCCGGGATGGCATAAGCAAAAAGTCTGACCCGGCATAGATCAGGTGCGCCAGCGCTTCATCGTAACCAATAAAAACATTGCACTGTTCGGGGTAAACCTTCTTTAAATGCAACAGGCCGTTTTCAACACCTTTTTCGCCCGCTCCTAAAATCAGCATATCAAACTTCCCGGGATGCTCATTAAAACTTCTTTCAAGCGCAGCCGGCAAAATGTCGGCGCCTTTTTCAAGAACAAGCCTGCCAATGAAAGATACAAGCGGTTTTTCAGGCGTAAAACCAAACCTTTCGCAAAGGGCTTGTTTATCGGCCTGTTTCCCTTTGGCAATTTGTTTTATCGAGAACTTATGCGGGATCATCGGGTCGTTATTTGGGTCCCATATCTCTGTATCAATCCCATTAATAATGCCCGATCCCTTCGCACGCTCCAGGTAAAACAAATATTCCAGGCCGTTGGAGCTGATCGAAAGCTCCTGCAAATAACTTGGCGATACAGTGGTAAAACGCCAGCAGCATTTTACTGCTGAAGCCAGCGGGTTGATGGATCCGCCCCAATCCAGCAAACCTGTTTTAGTTACGTCAATTTCAGGCAGGTACGATAGCTTATCCCACCCGAACGCGCCGTGGTATTGCCCGTTGTGTATGGTAAGTATGGTTGGCACATTTGCCAGGCGGGTATATAGCTTTGAATGCTGCAATAAAAATGGCACCAGACCCGAGTGATGATCATGGCAATGGATCAGGTCGGGCGTTTGCTGCGAATAGCTGATCCAGTCGAGAAATGCGATCTGGAAGGCGATAAATTGTTCCGTTTCATCGGGGTATTGGTAAACTTCTTCACGGTCAATTAAACCGGGGATCCTTACCAGGTACAATTCAAAACCCAGTTTATCGGTTCTTTCTTTCAGGATCTCAAAATACAAACGGCGGGTCCCCAGCAGGGTTGAGGCCTGGAAAACGGTATCGAAGTGATTTTCCTGCACAAACTTGCGGTTATAATACGGCATAACAACAGCCGCCTTTAAACCCAGCAGGTTTTGGTATTTGGGCAAAGCACCCACCACATCGGCAAGACCGCCAACCTTGGCGACAGGATAACATTCGGCACTCAGGTGAAAAACTCTCATCAGTAATATTATTGGCTCAATTTAAGCAAAGAAACCATCAAATAAACAAATGTGTGCTGATATAATTTTTAAAAAAAATATTTTTATTAATTGTTCATCCTGAAAGCCGATTCATTTACAGATTGCAATTCTATTCCGCCTTTTTTTACTAAATCTGCACAAAACGAAGGTCTTTTACGTCTAATTTTGAGGATTTACTAATTCAACGAGCGATAAAAATGATGAACTTTTTTAATGATTTGTTTTCTTTCCGGGTAAATAAAGGGATTGAGGTATATTAATGCTATGAAAGCATCTTTGATATCAGAGGGCGCGCTTCAAGTATCAAAAAATTATAACTTTGATAAATGCAAGACAATACAAATTGGACTCCTTCACCCGACGATAACAACCTTGGGCTAACAGACAAGGTTATTATAAACGAATATGAGGCTAAAGGAATTGCAACCGCGGAGCTTTTGGTTTTTTCGCTTGACAGCGACACGGAAATCTCAGTTCAATTAATTCGCGAAATTCATCGTACGGCTTTTTCAGAGCTTTATGAATGGGCTGGAAAGTGGAGGACGGTTTCTGTTACCGTTGGGCAATTAATGCCGCCCGAACCAACTCAAATCATTCAATTAATGTATCAGTTTATAGATAATCTGAATTTCAAAATCGGCAACTCAAAAGAGTATAATGACCACATTGATTGCCTCGCTTTTTCTCATTACGAATTTATCCGCATTCATCCATTTAACAACGGGAATGGACGAACCGGACGAATACTGATGAATCTCGTTGCCTTAAAATTTGGTTATAAGCCGCTTGAACTATATCACCGTGAAGGTAATAACAGAAAAATTTACATTGACGCGATGAAACTCGCAGACAAACATAATTTCTCCCCATTAATGGACCTGATCAGAAAAGAATTGGCCCCCCTTTAATTCTTCTTCATGCAATAAAGATAATACGATCTCTTCGACTCTCTCCTTAGGCACTTCCTGGTCTTCCAACGACATTGTTGAGAAAACAGTATCTGTTAAAATCTGAGTCAAAAACTCTTTCTCTTTAAGCTGGGGATATTTTTCGTAGAATTTCATCGTCAGTAACAAATATAACTTATTCATTATAAAAATTTGTGCATTTTATAATTCCTTTGATGCGAATTAATGTTTTAATAGACTACGCATTACGGGTGATTTATAAAACAATCAGGTTTTAACATCTGTGCTAAAGAGAACTAATTATTCACTTATCTTTTTTCCATTCAAAAACAGATTGTAAAAATTGGTTGAGTATCGACTATTGTAATTTGCAACATTAGACATCCAAAAGCCAATTCCCGGGGACATCATTAACCAACTAATCCCATGCATGTCCTGCATAATTTCCCGAGGACGATTTTCGACCTCAAAAAAATGCCGGTACTTATTAGAAAAAGCGTAACTCCAATTGTCATCAGACAGATTTTTGTACAACGAAAATTTAAATGGACAGTGATTATTTATTCTTGTTTTTTTCGGTATTTCAGCATCATAGCATTCCGCACAGTATTGGTAATCAAAAGCAATACCATTTAAAAATCGCGATCTACTGGATTCTCTTAACTTAATAGAATCAACTTTTTTTCTGACTGAATCTTCTTTGATATTAATAGAATCCTTTTTTGACATTTTTCCCCAGCGGAAAACTTTAGGCTCATCAATCCGAATGTTATTAAAATATGGTTTGTCCGATAGTCTCAGTTCTGATAATTCGTTCATTAATGAAGCCGTATCAACAGAAAAATTAATTCTGTATAAGTATAACAAATCGTTATTTTCTATAACATCTCCTAATGGCCCTTTATAAGACTCGTTAATTTCTTCTTTTGTTGGGTATTTTATTGATTGTTTAAGAAAGGATACTGTTGAATATAACCTATAACCAGTAATTTTTTTTGAAATGCTGTTGGTGTTTTTTTCGGATTTATCTATCCTGTAAACATCAATATGTATCGGACTTATTATAAATGGAGAATCTCCTTTAGCCGAATTAATTAACAGAGGAAAATTATTAATCTCCTTTACTTTTCGCTTCTCATTGTAAATCATTACTTCAGGGTCGCCATCGGAAACATATATGCTTCCGAATTTATCTGCTAATGGGTTATATTTTTTATTCCTGGCATTAATTAAGGTTTTCAATTTAGCACGGAACTCATCTCCTCTCGTATCGTTTTCACGGCCGTCGGCAAAAGTTTCGTCGTAAATTTCTATTCCAAATATTACAATTCTCTTCGACTTGTATTTTGGGTTTTCATACCAGGTGCATCTTTTAAAAGTAGGTAGAAAGCTTTCGAAAGTTTGTAAATGATTAATAACTGATGTGGATAACCTGGAAAGTTTTCTGTCATACAAAAAAACTATTCTTATTACTTTGTCCTTATCCCAAATGAATAAGCTGTTAAATGTTTGAACTTTACCGTCTTCAGATCTGATTTTTTCTGACAGAACATACTTTTCCTTGTCACCTATATATAAACAGCTGCTTATTTTTGTTTGGGCATGCAGCGTTATAAACATGCATTGTATCGAAATTATAAGAAGAAAAATCAATAGACCACGTAGCATGCTTATTGTGTTATAATATATATCAATGTGCCCCCGGCCAATTTGAACCCACACCGATTTCCACCATTACCGGCACATTGGTTTTATTAGACTTCTTCATGTTCTCCATAATAATATTGAATCTAATCGGTGTAATCAACCCAAAATCGGTGTGATCCCAAATCAATGCGCCTCTAACCAATTCACTCCCGTTCCAATTTCCACCATAATCGGCACAGTTGTTTTAATGGCATTTTTCATGTTTTCCATGATGATCGGTTTCACAATTTCCACTTCGTGATGCGGAACATCGAACACCAACTCATCATGCACCTGCATGGTCATACGGGCATCCAGGTTGCGCGCTTTAAATTCGCGGTGGATATTGATCATCGCTATTTTTATCATGTCGGCAGCGGAGCCTTGTATCGGCGCGTTAATGGCATTTCGTTCCGCAAAACCACGCACGGTAGCATTGGCTGAATTAATATCCCGCAAATACCTGCGCCGGCCCATCAGCGTACATACATAACCGTTTTCGCGGGCAAAGTTCATGGTATCGGCCATGTAATTTTTGATGCCGGGGTACTGCGCGAAATAGTTGTCAATAATTTCTGCGGCTTCCTTGCGGGGGATGCCCAAACTCTGTGATAAACCAAATGCCGACTGCCCGTAAATAATCCCAAAGTTTACCGCTTTGGCATTGCGGCGCTGGGTGCTGGTCACTTCTTCCAAACTGATGCCATATACATTTGCAGCGGTGGCGGTGTGAATGTCCAGGTTTTGCACGAAAGCTTCCATCATATTGGCATCCTTGCTGATTTCGGCAATAATGCGCAGTTCGATCTGCGAATAATCCGCAGAAACAATAGTGTGACCACTGTCGCGTGGGATAAATGCTTTTCTAACTTCCCGCCCTCGCTCGGTACGGATAGGGATATTTTGCAGGTTGGGGTTATTGGAGCTCAAACGCCCGGTAGCAGCCACCGCCTGGTTATAGGAAGTATGCACCCTGCCGGTTTTACGGTTTACCATAGTTGGCAGTGCATCCACATAGGTTGATTTCAGCTTCTGCAGCTGGCGAAAATCAAGGATATCCCTAACAATATCGCTTTTGGCGGCCAGTCCCATCAACACATCTTCGCCGGTTTGGTACTGGCCGGTCTTGGTTTTTTTTGCTTTGGGATCAAGCATCAGTTTTTCAAAAAGCACCTCGCCCAGTTGTTTTGGTGATGCGATATTGAACCGCACGCCGGCTTTTTCAAAGATGATCTTTTCAAATTTGGCAATATCTGTCTCCAGTTCTTTTGAAAACTCTTTCAGCGTTTCATGGTCGATCAATACGCCTTCGTACTCCATATCCGCCAGCACATAAATCAGCGGATTTTCTATCTCGTGGATCAGCTTTTCGCTTTCTACTTCTTTTAGTTTTGGCTCGAAGATGGTTTTCAGCTGAAGGGTAATATCGGCATCTTCTGCAGCGTATTCCTTTATCTTTTCTATCTCCACATCGCGCATGCTGCCCTGGTTTTTGCCTTTGGCGCCGATGAGTTCTGTGATAGAAACAGGTTTGTAATTCAAATAATTTTCTGAAAGCACATCCATGCCATGACGCGTGTCGGGGTCGATTACATAGTGGGCCATCATGGTATCAAACAACTCACCTTTTACTTCAACGCCATACCATTTCAGCATTAAAATATCAAACTTCAGGTTCTGACCAGTTTTGCCGATGGCAGCATCTTCCAGTACCGGCTTAAACTCATTTACTATGCCCCGGGTTATTTCCTGGTCTGCGGGCACGGGTACATACCAGGCTTCGCCTGCTTTTACAGCAAAGGACAAGCCTACCAGTTCGCAATCATTGGCGTCAGTTCCAGTGGTTTCAGTATCAAAACAAAAGTTTTTTTGCTTCGCCAGGGTCTCAATCAGCGTTTTTCTTTTTTCAGGGTTATCTGCTAAGTGGTATTCGTGCGTAACATTATGAATGTTTTTGGCATCTGCAGCAGCAGGCGGTTCATAAATATCCTGTACCTCTACCGCCATCGTGGTGCGGCCATCGGCTACGGGTTGGCCAAAAAGGTCTGTTTGGATACTTACCGCCCGTGTTTCGGTAATACTGAAATCATCCCCGAAAACGCGCCGGCCCAGCGTGCGGAATTCAAGTTCGGCAAATAACGGTTCCAGCAGGTCCTTGCTTGGCGGACCCATAGCCAGGCCCTCTTCATCCAGTTCAACCGGAACATTTAAGTTGATGGTGGCCAGTTTTTTTGACATCATGCCCTGCTCCGCAAATTGTTCTACATTTTCCCGTTGCTTACCCTTTAATTCGTGGCTATGGCTGATGATCTCTTCCACTGAGCCATATTGCTTGATCAATGCCTTGGCGGTTTTTTCGCCGATGCCCGGGATGCCGGGGATGCCGTCGACCGCATCGCCCCAAAGGCCAAGGATATCAATCACCTGTTCAACGCGCTCAATCTCCCATTTCTCCAATATTTCCTTTACGCCCAGTATCTCCATCTCGTTACCCATACGTGCGGGCTTGTAGATGAAAATATTTTCGGATACCAGCTGTCCGAAATCCTTATCGGGTGTCATGCAATATACCTGGTAGCCCTGTATCTCTGCTTTTTTGGCAAGGGTGCCGATAATATCGTCAGCCTCGTAACCATCAGAGGTGATCACCGGGATATTAAACCCAAGGATCACTTTAAATATATAAGGCAAAGCCGCCGAAAGGTCTTCGGGCATACTTTCCCGGTGCGCTTTGTAGGCTGCAAAATCAATATGACGTTCGGTAGGCGCTTCGGTATCAAAAACCACGGCCATATGGGTAGGTTTTTCTTTTCTGATCACCTCCAGCAGGGTATTGGTAAAACCCATTACCGCCGAAGTGTTTATACCGCCCGAAGTAAAACGGGGGGTCTTGCTCAACGCAAAATGCGCCCGGTAAATAAGGGCCATGCCATCCAGGAGAAATAGTTTCTTCATAATTTTTTTTGCACGAATGCTCACGAATGAGTTCGAATATACACGAATGAAATCAGGCACGAATGCCCGCGAATTTGTTCGAATCTACACGAATGAAATTTTACACGAATTACACGAATAAAATTGAATTTTCCCGAATTTTTTGATGGTTTAAAATGCAAATGCGACGTGATACCTTATAGCGTTTTCTGTATAAATCCGATAAATAGGCTTTCGTGAAAATTCGTGTCAATCTATTTAAAACTACAATCCGGTAAATGATCATTTACCATACCGGTGGCCTGCATATGGGCGTAACAGATCGTCGTTCCAAAAAACTTAAAGCCCCGCTTTTTCATATCCTTACTTATGGCGTCGGATATTGGTGTACTTGCCGGAATAGCGGTTGTGTAATTGACGATGGGTTTACCATTGGGCATAAAGCTGTACAGGTATTTATCAAAGGAGCCGAATTCCTTCTGAACCTCTATAAAAAGCTTAGCGTTGTTTATAGAAGACAAAACTTTAAGGCGGTTGCGGATGATCCCTTCATCATTCAACAAACGCGCAACATCCTCATCATCAAATGCGGCTACTTTCTGCACATCAAAATCAGCATAGGCTTTGCGGTAACCCTCGCGCCGGCGTAAAATAGTGATCCAGCTTAAACCTGCCTGGGCAGATTCCAATACCAGGAACTCAAACAGCTTTTTATCATCATGTACCTCTTTGCCCCATTCATTATCGTGGTAATCCATGTAGAGGGGGTCTGCTCCCGGCCATGTGCAACGTTTTATTTCCTGAGTTTGCAGTTTTGAGTTTGCAGTTTGCATAGCGGTGTCTTAAAATGCTAAATTAAAAATTAATACCTGTCCTTCCCTGCAAACTGCCAACTTTTAACTGCCCACTGAACACAACTCATCCCAATATTCCACCGCTCTACGATAATGCGGGATCACAATTGATCCACCCACCAAATTGGCGATCATAAATACTTCATTCATTTCATCGTGATTGACCCCCGCTTCGTGGCATTTGCCTAAATGGTATTTAATGCAATCATCGCAACGCAAAACCATCGAGGCTACCAGGCCCAGCATTTCTTTGGTTTTTACATCCAGTGCACCTTCGGCATAGGTGGTGGTATCCAGCGCAAAAAAGCGTTTGATATTGGTATTGGCTGTTTCCATTATCCTGTCGTTCATTCTGGTACGGTAGGATTCAAAATCTGCTATCAGGGACATATATTTATTATTGAATTAGTGAATTAATGAATGTTGTATTGTTGAAATTGAGTGTTAGTAATTGACCAAATTTATATTTAATATTGAATCACCAAAAATAACTTAATCAACCCCATCAACTACGTCTAACTTAATCAACTCCCCCCATGGAAAGCCTCTCCCCCAATATTTTTGTTGAAGACATGAACGAAACCATCAGCTTTTACATGTCTATCGGATTTCAATTGGTAATGACCGTACCCGAAGCCGGCACTGAATTGGTTTGGGCGATGATGAGCAATGGCGACGTAACCTTTATGTTCCAGACCTTTGAAAGTTTAGGTAAGGAACTCCCGAATATCAGCCGCAGGAACGGCGGCTCGCTGTTGTTTTATATCAAACTAAAAAAGATCAGGGAGTTTTTTGAGCTGATCCATGAAAAGGTAACGGTATTGAAAGGCCTTGAAACCACTTTTTATGGCGCTACCGAGTTTTCTATCCTGGATAATAATAACTACGTTTTAACTTTTGCCGAGGACGAATAATGATCGATTTTATTCGTGCCGACCATATTCATATTTGTGTTCCCCCTGAACGGCTGGAAGAGGCCAGGCAATTTTATACCGGCATCATCGGCCTGCAACTGATTGGACGTCCCGACAAGATCTTCGGCAACGCGGGCTATTGGTTTGATATCGGCAATATACAATTACATATCGGGGTGGAACCCTCATTGCCGCGCTCCATCAGGCATACCGCCTTTGAAGTTGCCGATGTGGAAGCTGCAAGGCATTTGCTGCAAAAAAACAATGTTGAAATTTTGGAAGAACCAAAAATACCGGGCCGTAACCGTTTTGCTTTTATCGACCCATTTGGCAACCGGATGGAATTGTTGCAAATGATTGATTAATAAGATTATATTATTTAGATTTAGCATTAAATTAACATACTAAACGGCTTATGAAATTCATTTCCCCCAAAATTCATGGTGTTATAGATTATTTAATGGTAATCGTATTGCTATGTTCACCGGCCTTTTTTTCCTTCACCGGTACATTAGCTATTTTTACCTATGCGCTCGGGGCGGTTCATTTGCTTTTATCAATTTTAACGGATTATCCTTTGGGGATTTTTAAGGCTATCCCGGTTACCATACATGCCACTATTGAGGTTTTAGTTGGGGTCATACTCATTGCACTGGCGTACACCCTGTTTGGAGACAACCCCGATGGCAAGCTTTTTTTTGTGATCTTCGGTACGGTGATATTGCTTACCTGGCTGGTAACGGATTACATGGGTAACGACTTTAACGAGGCTACCTTATAGCGCCAGCTCAATTGACGGGTCCCAGTACAATTTTTTAAAATCCTGCACCTGGTCATCTACCACTTTTACGCCTTCGCTTTCCAGCAATTGCTGCATCAGGTTACCGCCGAAATGAAATTTGGCGGTTAACAAACCCTGCCTGTTTACCACCCGGTGCGCCGGTACCGGGGGCGTCGCTTTTCCGCAGGCCTGCATGGCCCAGCCTACCATCCGCGACGAACCTTTTGTGCCCAGGTAAGCGGCAATAGCCCCGTATGAAGTTATCCTGCCGGCAGGGATCAGCCGCGCCACTTCATAAACCTGTTCAAAAAAATTATCATCTTTCATAGGTGTATCTAAAACCATTATCGCCTCATCCAACTCTCTCCAAAGGAGGGCTTAAAAAGAAGTTTTCACTCCCTCTCCTTTGGAGAGGGCCGGCGTGAGGCCTCTACTCAAACGAAAACTTCAAATAATTGATATTCTTATCGTGCTTCAGATATTTCTTTTCGTAATAGGTTTTGATGGAAAGCACCTCATCCGCAAATTCAGAATGGTAAAGGTCCTCAGTTCTGATGTGCAGCTTCATGCCGGTCTCAGTTATTTTTTCAGCGGTATAGGCATGCAGGCCATCGTTATCTGTTTTAAGGTTGATAAAGCCACCCGGTTTTAACAGCGGTTTGTATTTATCGAGGAACCGGGAGGAAGTGAGCCGCTTCTTTTCGCGGCTTAACTGCGGCTGCGGGTCGGGGAAGGTGATCCAGATCTCATCTATCTCGCCTTCGCCAAAATAATCCAATATGGTTTCTATCTGGATCCGCAGGAATGCCACATTGGGAACGCCATCTTCCAGCGCCGTTTTAGCGCCGCGCCAAATACGGTTGCCCTTGTAATCAATTCCTATAAAATTCTTTTCCGGAAATAAACGGGCCAGGTTAACGGTGTATTCGCCCTTACCGCAGGCCAGCTCCAGTACTACAGGGTTGTTATTTTTAAAATGACCGGGGCTCCATTGCCCTTTAAATGGTTTCCCGGCATCCAGCTGCAAAACATTGCTGAACGTATTTACTTCGGCAAAACGCCTTAATTTATCTTTTCCCAAATCAAAAAATTAAAGCGCAAAAATAGGATTTTACCGGCTAATCGCTCTAAATAAGTTACGCCTTTCTGCATGCCGCAAGGCAGGCTTTCTCTCTTCCGGTCTTTCCGTCTTTTCTGACTTCCGGACTTTCGGTCTTTCGGTCTTTCGGTCTTTCCTGACTTCCCCCTACCAGCTGCCGCTGGCGCCGCCGCCGCCGAAATCTCCGCCGCCAAAGCCGCCGAAACCTCCGCCACCGCTATCACCGCCGCCGCCGCCAAAGCCGCCATCGCCGTTGGAGAAACCTCCCCAGCCACCACTCCCCCGGCCCAGCAAAGTGCCGCCCAGGAACCACCAGAAGGGGCTTGCACCGCCCCGGCCGCCAATAATATGGCCACCGCCGCCGCCCCTGCCCCGCAGTACGATGATGACAACAATAATAACGATGAAGAATATAATACCGTAACTGCCGCTGTAATCCTGCTCTTTTTCAGCAACGGCTTTTTTAGGCGCCTTATACTCGCCCTTCATTAATTTTATCAGGTCATCTACGCCGGCATTTAGGCCACCGTAATAATCGCTTTGTTTAAAGCGGGGCAGCATATCGTTATGGATGATCTCGTTAGCCCTGATATCGGGCACCGCGCCTTCTGCCCCATAGCCGGTTTGGATGGTAACTTTATGGTCGTCAAAGGCAACCAGTATCAATATGCCGTTGTTTTTTCCTTTTTGGCCTATGCCCCAGGCGCGGCCCAGCTTTTGCCCGTAATCGGCTATGTCGTACTGGCCGACAGATTTGATAATTACTACTGCAATTTGCGTTGATGACGTATCGCTGAACGAAGCCAGCTTATACTCCAGCATATGCCTTTCTTCATCCTGCAATACGTGTACATAATCGGTAACCAGCGTGGTTGATTTTGGCGGCAGCTGCTGCGCAAAAGCCATCAGCCCGATGAACAGCAGCGAAAATAATATGGTGAGTTTTTTAAACATGATCTTAAGTTTATTCGCCATCCATAAAGGCAATGTCGTCTGATAATTCGTTATTGTCGCCCGTATGGTGAGGGAAATATTTTTGGAGGTGCTCGCCCGCTATCGCAAGGCCGGTAACAATACCTTCAACAATATCGCCTACTTTAAAATGCTTCAGCATGTCGTCCTTGGTGTCATCCCAAAAATTATCAGGCACCACTTTATTAATGCCTGCATCGCCAATGATGGCAAACTTACGGTCGACAGTGGCCACATAAATAAGCACGCCGTTACGCAGTTTGGTTTTATGCATATCCAGCTGGTGAAAATATTTGGCAGCACGGTCGAGCACTTGCTCGCTGCAGGTTTTTTCGATACAAACGCGCAACTGCCCGGAGGTATGCCTTTCAGCATCCTCAACGGCGGTGCGGATCCGCTGTTGTTCCTCGTCGTTAAATACGGCCATATTTTTTAATTAGTGAATTATTGATTTAGTGAATTAGTGAATTTTTTAAGGTTGAATTAGTAAATTGGTGAATTTTTCAAGTCGATTTACGCGACCCTTTTTAATCACTAATTCACTAATTCACTCCCTCACTAATTATTAAAATTGCACTTTCGGCGCATTTTGTGCCCCTGCTTCGGCTGCAAAGCTGCCTTTTACGGTGTACCCGTGCGACCCTGCAACTATGCTGTACGGGAACGAGCGGATCGTGGTATTATAATCCTGTACGGCGCTGTTAAAATCCATACGGGCTACGGAGATCCGGTTTTCGGTACCTTCCAGTTCGGCCTGCAGGTCGCTGAAGTTTTGGTTGGCCTTCAGGTCGGGGTACCTTTCTGAAGCCACCAGCAAACGGCCCAAAGCAGTGCTTAACTGGCCCTGTGCAGCCTGGTATTTCTGAATAGTTTCGGGGTTAAGTTTGGTCGGGTCAACCTGGATAGAAGTGGCACGTGCACGCGCATCGGTAACTTCAACCAAAGTGCTTTTCTCAAAATTGGCCACACCTTTAACGGTAGCCACCAGATTTGGGATCAGGTCGCTGCGGCGCTGGTATTGCGATTGTACGGCACCCCATTTAGCTTTTACAGCCTCATCCTTGGCAACAATGCCATTGTTTAAACTCTGACCATAAAGCCATATCAGGCCCCAGATAATAATAATGCCGACAACGACACCAATTGCTATAAATAAACCTTTCATGATTTTTTTTTCTGTTTGATTTTAATTCCTGTGAATTTACAATTTAGAGTACAAAACACATACCGTTGTTACAATTGCTTATTTGTTATGCCATTATGGCAATAGCTTTGGTTTTTGTAAATGTAGTGAAAAGGAATGGAATGAAAAATGACGGCGGTCAATGTTGGGGAACGGTTTATTGCAGCCAGGGCCTGGCTGATTTGAGCATTACTGTTAAACTTGGCGCCTGCTGTATACCATGATCTGCCTGCTGCGGTTTTGCGGGTAACACGCGGCACCTAACGTGTTTTCCACCAAGTATTTACCGTAAAAACACCTGTTGATTTTGTTTAATTATATGTTAACTTTATCTTAACAAATAAAACCGGACCAATTTGTTGCTCGTGCAACATTTTTTATTCACATCATCCCTTAAACCATGGATATTGTAACCGACCTTACCGCCCAGGCTGTTGCCAACATCGGCATTATTCAAAACATCTGTAAAAAAGAGCTGAGCGTAGATGAACGGAAATCTGCGCAGGACCTTTACCTGTGGCAGCTTAATCAAAAGGTATTAGTTATTGAAAACGAGTGCCCTGAATCTGTTGCAAAAAGCATCCAGGACGTGCTTTGGTGCAGCATCGGGATTGAGCATACAGATACCTTTAAGCGTTGTTTCCTGGAACTTGCCGGCGATCTGCTGCAATGGCTGCAGGCTAATCATAAACACGATGCCGTGCGGGATAAGGCCAATGTAAAAGCGGGTTTAGCTAAAAACGGCACCTTATATTGTACGCCCTACCAGTGGCGCAATATAGTAAGGGAAATCCTTTTTGACGACCCATCGGCACGGCTGACACTGGCACAGGCAATGCATTATATGCCGGTTCAGATTATTTTATCGCTGGGCGGTAAAGACCTTAGCCAGGCTGAACAACGCCTTTTTCAAACCTGGGAAATAAAAGAAACAGATGGTTTACTTACCCCATCTGACTATAAGGCCTACAGCAAATGGTGGGACAGGGTTTACGACGGCAACGAGGTTAAGCGCAGTGAATTCGCAAAAATATTATTGAAAGATGATACCGCTTTATTGAAGCAGCTTAATATGGAGAAGGTGCCCCTGCCTTTTGAGAGCCTTTTTAACGACGAACTTAATGAGATTTGCCGGAGCCGGATTGACCGCATGGAAGATGATCCGGGCGCATTTGAAGAAAGGCTGGTAACCGATATACCGGAAGCACCCCATATAGAGGACCCATTAAAGCGGGCGGCAAAAATGGATCTTCACGGCCTGGCCTTATCGGGTGGCGGCATCCGGTCGGCAACGTTTAGCCTGGGCGTATTGCAAAAACTGGCCGAAGATGGTAAGCTGCCCCGCTTTGATTATCTTTCTACGGTATCAGGCGGCGGCTACATCGGCACCTGGCTTGCCTGCTGGATAAAGCGCAGCGGTTCCGTATCAAAAGTGGCAGACCGTTTGAATGAAAAAAAATCAGCCGATCCGCTGGGCGAGGAGGTGCGGCCCATCCGCTGGCTGCGCATGTTTAGCAATTACCTGGCGCCGGATGCAAGTGTTATGTCGGCCGATTCATGGACCATGGGGATTACCTGGCTGCGTAATACATTGATCAACCAGGTGCTCCTGCTACTGCTGTTATGCACCGCCCTTTCAGTGGTTACCGACCTGGCTTTTACCTGGAACTATTTCACCAAAATACCAAACTCGTACGACTGGAAAGTGGTTGCCAAATGGAGCGTGCTGATATTTGTGCCTGCGGTATGGTTTGTAGGTGCGGGCATGAAAACCTATGATTCCGCACATGACGAGCGTAACCTGTTCAGCTTCGGCCGCAACCGGTTGTTAATCATTTTTTTAATCATTTGGACCGTTTTAGTTACCTACGTGGTTAGTTCCTGGCTATATCCGCAACCTTTCCCAATCGTATTTTCAAACAGGCTGGGGCTGCTGTGGCCGGCGGCGGTAACGGGCTTTGTTGCTATGGTATCAATAGCTTATATAGGGTTATACCGCGTATGCGCACAAAAACCACTCGAAAAAAAGCTGGTTGATGCAGCAATCATCCTTTCATCGGCTATCGCCGCAGGGGCGGCCTGGCTGATGCTTGCAGGGGTTTGGCTGTTATTTGATTACCTTAAAAAGGACTGGGTATTTATTTTAGGGCCGCCATTGGTGCTCGAGTGCATCAGCACCTGCGTGGTTATCCGTATGGCATTGATGGGAAAATTGTTTCCGGATGAGCGCCGCGAGTGGTGGGGCCGGATGGGCGCCATTACACACCGCACCATGCTGATGTGGATTTTGGTTACCTATAGCGCCCGTGAGCTGCCTGATGAATTTAAGTTATTCTGCAAGCAATTTAACGGGTTTGATATCAAAACGGTTTTAGGCGTTAGCTGGGCCGGCCTTGTAGGGTCAGCAGTAAAAATGGCCTATCAATCAAAAGAAAACCCGGGCAAACCCGATACCAACACGGCGGCGGTAAAGGATATTTTTGTACGTGTGGCGCCTTATATTTTTATGATCGGCTTTATAATTATTGGTGCAAATGCGTTTCGTGGTCTTGCGCACCTGCTGCCCAGGTTCATCCACTGGATCCCTGCCGGCAACAAATATTTCAGGCTGACGATAGCGCTTGCGGCCATTACCTATTTATTTAGCTGGCGTGTTGGGGTAAACGAGTTTTCGCTGCACCATTTTTACCGTAACAGGCTGGTAAGGGCCTACCTGGGCGCAACACGAAAACGAACCGACCGCGACAAAACAGCCAATAACTTTACCGGGTTTGATAAAAATGACGATATAAAATTATCCACCTTCATCAATACAAGCGGCGACGGCGATTACATAGGGCCCTACCCTATTATTAATTCCACGCTTAACGCCACCGTCGTATCCGAACTTGACCGGCAAGACCGCAAAGCGGAGTCGTTTATATTCTCGCCATTGTATTCAGGGTTCGATTTCAGCCCTACCCGTTCTGCCGCTTATGCCAAAAATAAGGTTTACGAATATGGTTACAGGCCTACCGCTGTTTACGCTTACGAAAAAGGGCCTATGATAGGTACGGCCATGGCTATTTCGGGCGCGGCGGTAAGCCCCAATATGGGTTATCATTCAGCGCCCGCTACGGCTTTTTTGCTCACTATGTTTAACGTAAGGCTGGGCTGGTGGATGGGCAACCCCAGGAGGAGCACCTATAAATACTCCGACCCTACTTCGGGCGTAGCATACCTGATCAGCGACCTGATCGGTAATTCTGATATTGATTCCCGGTTTGTGTGCCTTTCGGATGGCGGCCATTTTGATAACATGGGCTTATATGAACTGGTAAGGCGGCGCTGCAGCAGTATTATGCTGGTAGACGCGGAAGAAGACCCCGGTAACAGCTTTGAAGGCCTTGCAAACGCCATCAGGAGGTGCCGGATTGACTTTGGGGCCGAGATTGTGATCAATACCAGCCAGATCAGTACTAAAAACGCACTCGGCTTTAACTCGGCGCATGCCATTACCGACGGAACGATATTTTACCCGGGGGATAAAACAGGCCATCCATCAGGCAAAATCACCTATATAAAAGCCGGCCTGGTTGGTACTGAAACTACAGACGTATTGGAATATCACCAAAAAAATAATTTATTCCCCCAGCAACCTACCAGCGACCAGTTTTTTACAGAAGAACAATTTGAGAGCTACCGCAAACTAGGTTACCTGAGTATTTAGATGATAGCGCCAACGGGTATTGCCAACGGCCTGCTTTTTGCTGTCCGTCCGGTTTTGAGTTGCGACAGGTAAACCTGCATCCAGACACAAATGTCATTGGGTCACCTGCCGGCCGGCAGGTTTGCTGCGCGTCATTGCGTCATTGCTTGGGTGGTTAAAATGGTTCACAAAAACCTGGTAAATACTCCATAACAACCTTTGTCATTTCGACCATGACCTAATGACGTATCCCGTCCGCATCCATCCGCATCACCCGCTATCCAAAACCGGACGGACGGAGAGATACGCTTTCAGTAATCCTTCGTTATTTTTTCCGAGGCCAATATGCTGTCGGCTTGTTGGCGGGTGATGTTGCGGCTGTTAGCTCCGAACTCAAACGCATAGGAATCAGTGTCGGCTCCTTTTCCTTTGGTGACCACCCTGCCAATGGAAATCCACCTTGAAATGCCCCTGATGGGTTTCAGCTCATAATTATCGCGCTCAAAAGCATCTTCACAGGCAGAGTCGATATAAACTGATTTATCGGTATGGCCAATGATTTGATCTTTTCCCTTCCAGTCTATTTCGCTACCCAGGCTTGACGTTATCTGCCAATCCTGCGGAATCACGGCTATCCCCCGATTGCGCCGCTGCTGGTTAAACGTTTTGCCAAATTTAGCCTTGCAAACCGTTTCGTTATAATCATGAATTTCATTTTTTGTCCTTAGGCTAATTGTAACCACCCAGATACATCCAAAAACTGCCCACCACCGTTGCTGTTTGTCCTTTGTAATCATATAATAAACTATTGGACTAATGTATACGAGTAATAAACAAGATTGCTTTATGACGATGGTGTAGATGTTTACAGTACCACAAAAGAAATCAAGGTAAGCCGCGGTAATCAATAGTATTGACATAACGAAGACAGAAAGTGCGCGGAATTTTTTAAACGATTTAGGTGGAATCGGGGTCATATCATTTCAAATTTAGGAAATAAAATATTAATGTACAATCACAGGGACTAAACCACCCGCCCGGGTAAATATGTCGCTTGCCCGAAATAACGAAATGTTTGTTCTGCCCAATTTCACTCATCACAAATACCCCAAACAGAACGAACGACAAAAAAAGGGTGTCATGCTGAGGCTCTCGAAGCATAGTGCGTTGGGTAGTCCGCTGACAGGTAAGCGATTGACAGGTGCACCACCAAACGGGCGGCTCAGCGTGTGAGATCCCGATATGCATCGGGATGACAGTTGGGTGAGTTTTTTGTCCGCATCCATCCGCATCACCCGCTATCCAAAACCGGACGGACGGGAGGATACGCTATCAATAATCCTTCGCTATTTTTCCTGCAGAAAATATACTGTCTGCTTGTTGGCGCGTGATAGCGTGCGTACTGTCGCCTAATGAATAGAGAAAGGAAATGGTGTCCTTACCCTTTCCTTTTGCAAATTTGGTTAGGATAGAAATAGCCGTTGGAACCCCTTGCTTTGGGTTAATTGTATAATCGTCACGCTCGAATTCAACGCCATAGTCGTTAGTAAAAAAAATTAGCTTCTCCCCATGTCCAGTTACTTTGTTTTTAGGTTTCCAATCAGCTTCGAAAAAGCCATAAGAAGAGGTGTTATGCCACCCTGCGGGTATCACCGGAATGCCCCTGGTTAGCCTTCGGGCGTTAAACGTCATGCCAAATTTATCCTGGCAAATACTGTTTTTGTATTTGTCGATGTCTCGCTTAGCCATCTGCCAGCCGTTAAGCAGCATGACACCGAAGTAGAGAACTCCAATCAAAATGCCTATAATAGAATACTTTTCTACTATAATCCGATAGACAATTGGAGTGATAGTTAACAGAAAAATGCAACTGTATTTAACGATCAACCAATTCAAACTCCGCAATTCTACGACATCATCAAGGTATATCCACAGAACGATGAATGCGATTGCGATAGATAAAAAAATGATGTCAAATTTTTCATTGTATCCAGGTTTGGTTCGGTTACGGCATTTCAAATTTAAGCAAAAATACCATAAAACGTGTTTTGCAATTTGTCCGCATCCATCCGCATCACCCGCTATCCAAAACCCGACGGACGGGATAAAAGTCTGAACCGGAATTTATAGAATTAAAGAATTGACAGAATTGTTAAACAGAATTGTTAAGATGTAATTCTAAAAATTCTGCTAATTCCAAAAATTCGAGTTCAGACAAAATAACCACCCAACCAATGACCCAATGACTTAATGACGCATCCCGTCCGCCCCTATCCGCATCACCCGCTATCCAAAACCGAACGAACGACAAAAAAGGGGTGTCATGCTGAGGCTCTCGAAGCATAGTGCGTTGGGTAGCCCGCTGACAGGTAAGCGATTGACAGGTGCACCACCAAACAGTCGGCTCAGCACCTGGTCACTTATCGCGCGGCTTAGCGTGTGAGATCCCGATATGGATCGGGATGACGGCTGGGTGAGTTTTCCGTCCGCATCCATCCGCATCACCCGTTATCCAAAACCGGACGGACGGGAAGAAATTTACGATTGGCGCATGTAACAAATCTAAAATCGTAATTCGTAATTCGTAAATGCCATTATCTTTGGGCTTTAGTAATTGACCAAAAATGAAGAAAATACTGACCGCTATTTTTAGCGCCGCTGTTTCTATCGCGGCAGCACAAAATCAACCTTCCGAAAATTTAGTGCAATATGTGAGGCCGATCATCGGCACGCAGCGCATGGGGCATGTGTACCCTGGCGCTACCGTGCCCTTTGGCATGGTACAGCTGAGCCCCGAAACGGATACGGCCAGTTACGACCTTAACGGCCACTACAACCCCGATGTGTATAAATACTGCGCCGGTTACCAGTACGATGATAAAACCATAGTGGGCTTTAGCCATACGCATTTCAGCGGCACGGGCCACTCGGATCTGGGTGATTTTTTGGTGATGCCTACTGTTGGCCCGCTGAAACTGAACCCCGGCACGGCAGATAAACCGGGCAGCGGCTACCGCTCGGCGTTTTCGCATGACAACGAGGTTAGCGCAGCCAATTATTACAAGGTGAAACTGGATGCCAGCGGCATTATTGCCGAAATGACGACTACCACCCGCGTGGGTTTTCACCAATATACGTTCCCGAAATCGGATAACGCGCACATTATCCTGGATTTGATGGCGGGCATTTACAATTACCCGGATAAAAACCTGTGGGTGTACCTGCGCCGGATAAACGACAGTACCGTTGCCGGTTACCGCATTACCAATGGCTGGGCGCGTACCCGCACCCTTTATTTCGCCATGACGTTTAATAAGCCGTTTACCCAAATGGGCTATAAAAACTTTAGCAAGCGCGAAGTTTACGGCGGCTTTTGGGGCAAATTTAACGGGGTAAAAAACTTCCCTGATGTTGCCGGCAGGCAAATAAAAGTTTGGTTTGATTTTAAAACCAGCCAGGATGAAAAGATTAAGATCAAGATGGCCCTGTCGCCGGTGAGTATTGAGGGTGCGTTGAATAACATGCAAACCGAAGCCCCGGGCTGGGATTTTGACAAGGTGAAGAACGACGGGCAGCAGCAATGGGAAACCGAGCTGCATAAAATTGTGATTGAAGGCAGCAAGGATGATAAGGAAAATTTTTATACATCGATGTACCATGCCATGATTAACCCTACGGTGTACATGGATGCTGATGGCAACTATAAAGGGCTTGACCAGGGCATCCATCATGCCGATGGCTTTACCAATTATACCACCTTCAGCCTTTGGGATACGCACCGGGCATTGCACCCGCTGTTCAACATCATCGAAACCAAAAGAAATGCGGATATAGCCCAAAGCATGCTGGCCCATTTCGACCAGAGCCCGGAGCACATGCTGCCGATCTGGAGCAATTCGGCCAACGAAAACTGGTGCATGAGCGGTTTCCACAGTGTATCGGTACTGGCGGATGCCATTATCAAAGGCAACGCGCCGTTTGACGCCAACAAGGCTTTGGATGCGGCCATTACCACGGCCAATCACCGCGATTATGAAGGCATAGGTTATTTTAACGATATGGGTTATATCCCGGATGAAAAGGATGGCAATTCTGTATCCTCCACCCTTGAATATGCTTATGATGATTGGTGTATCGCCCAAATCGCCAAAAAGCTGAACCGCACGGCTGATTACGATACGTTTATCAAAAGGTCGCAAAACTGGAAAAATGTATTTGACCCGAAGAGCGGCTTTATGCACCCCAAACTGGCCGACGGCACTTTCCGCCCAACTAAGTTTGATCCGTTTACCACTATAGGTATGGGTTTTATTGAGGGTAACGCATGGAACTATACCCTATATGTACCGCATGACGTGCCGGGGCTGATTAAAGCGATGGGCGGTAACAAAAGGTTTGTAACCTATGTTGACAGCCTGTTTAGTTATAACCTGCCGGATAAGTATTTCGCCGAGACCGAAGATATTACCAAAGACGGCATCATTGGCAACTATGTGCATGGCAACGAGCCTTCGCACCAGATCGCCTACATGTACGACTGGACCGATAAGCCCTGGAAAACCCAGGATAAGATCCGCATGATATTGAAAAAGATGTACAAAAACACGCCTGACGGTTTGGGCGGCAATGATGATACCGGGCAAATGAGCGCCTGGTATATTTTCAGCGCATTAGGGTTTTATCCCGTTGCACCGGGATCTGATCAATATGCTACAGGCAGCCCGTCAGTTTACCATGCAGTGCTTAATTTGGAGAATGGCAAAACCTTTACCATCAACACAAAAAACCAAAGCGATAAAAATGTGTATGTACAGAAGATATTATTAAACGGCCAGGTATTGAGCGGTTATTTCATCAGCCACTCAGATATTATGAATGGCGGCGAAATTACTTTTGTGATGGGGCCGAAGCATAAGGGATAGTGTAATACGGGAGTTGTTGGGTGGGCGAATTTATGCGGGTTCGCTATTCCTAATAATAAATCTCTTAGCTTTTGCCCATAAATAGCACAGGTTCAAAACATTATAATCCTTGCCCCATAGGGGCTACCGCTTTGTAGCACGATGTTTAAACGTCATTTTTGCCGCGTCGGCGGCTACCCAATTCGCGAAGGGTAGCCACTGACGTGGCAATTATCCTTGGTATTTGGTTTCTACAAAGCGGAAACCCCTATGGGGCATTTTGTTTGGTAAGCTATTCTTATCAACCCACATCACCGCGCGAAAACATTGTGCGATTTTGATATATTGAATGTTATATCGTTTGAATAAAGTCCAAATTCAACTATTAAAAGGCCAATTCCAGCAAAACCGGGCAATGATCGGAGTGCCGGGCTTCGGGAAGAATAGCGGCTCTTTTAATATTTTCTTCGAGGGCTTTTGTCGCCATATTGTAATCAATTCGCCAGCCTAAGTTTTTGGCCCTTGCATTGGCCCTGAAACTCCACCAGGTATAATTATGCGGTTCCTTGTTCATGTGCCTGAAGGTATCGATATAGCCCGATTCAATAAAGTTTTCCATCCACTCGCGCTCCTCGGGCAAAAAGCCTGATGAAGTGGCGTTTGATTTTGGGTTATGGATATCAATAGGCCGGTGGCAAATATTATAATCGCCGGATACCACCAGTTTGGGGCACTGAGATTGCAGCAGCTCCAGGTATCTGCCGAATTCATCCAGGAAACGGTACTTAAAAGCCTGCCTGTCATCGCCGCTGGAGCCTGACGGGAAATATGCGCTCATTACTGACACCTCGTCAAAATCAACCCTGATATTACGTCCTTCGCGGTCGTAGTCGCTGATACCGCAGCCGTATTCCACATGTTTGGGCGTTTTTTTGGTGAGGATGGCGGTACCACTGTAACCTTTTTTCTCGGCAGGGAACCAGTAATGTTCATAGCCCAACTGCTCCACCAGGTGCAGATCCGTTAATACATCGGGCGTAGCCTTTATTTCCTGCAGGCAAACCACGTCTGCATCAGTAGCCCGCAGCCAGTCTATCCAGTTTTTGCTCATGGCTGAGCGGATGCCGTTAACGTTATAAGTGATTATTTTCATGCCCCCAAGCCCCCTAAAGGGGGTGTTTATTTAATGTTTAATTGTATGAATTTGAAATTTTTAACCCGCAAGCTCCCCCTTTAGGGGGCTGGGGGGCTAAGTTTGTCTAACTCTTCACACTCCTTTTTACTCAACAGCTCAACTGTCATAGGCACATCTGAAACCGGCCGGTCGTTTTTATCAGTTTTTACTGCGGCAATGCGGTCGATCATATCGATACCCATCACTACCTCACCGTAAACGGTATAATTTTGGTCGAGGTGCGGCGCGCCGCCAACTGAGCTGTAATATTCGCGCTGCCAGGAGGGAATCTTATGCCCGTTCATGCGTGGGGTCTTTTCCAGGCTATCCATTTTAGCATTGGTAAAACGTTTGCCTTCAACAATATAAAACTGGCAGCCGCTGGATGCTTTTGCCGGGTTGTCATCCCTTGCAGCGGCCAGTACGCCGCGTTTATGGAACAGGCTATCCCTGAACTCAGCGGGCACGGTATAACCCACATCCCCGTTGCCCAATTCGGCGCCGGGTTTTGCCTTAGTGGTATCCTTTGAATCCGGATCGCCGCCCTGGATCATGAAGTTTTGGATCACCCGGTGAAAAAGCGTTCCGTTATAAAAGCCTTTTTTCACCAGCTTGATAAAATTGTCCCGGTGTTGAGGTGTTTCGTTGTACAGCCGGATAATGCATTCGCCATAGCTCGTTTTTATCCTTACATACTGGTTCCTGGGCACGCCGGCGAATACTGCCGAAATAGTAAATACGGTTAATAATAATGCCGATAAAAATTTCTTCATAAATGATCTGTTTTATAAATATTTGAAATAATCAACCACTCACCTAATCAACTTAATCAACCCAATCAACTTACATCCAATTCCTCAAAATAACTAACTATTAACGATTTCATCAACATTTCCTGTTCAAGCAGGGTATAATTGGGGATAGTTTTTACCAGTTTCCAATGCGGCCAGCCATCCTGGTCGAGGCCCTCCAGTTCATAAAAGCCTATCATGCTGAATAGTTTGCAGGTAGCGATATGCATCAGCTCCTCTTTTTGCCTTTTGCTGAATTTTTTTGGCCCCTGGCCGAGTTCCTGCACTCCGATTAAAAAGAGCATCACTTTTACATCGGGCTTTTCGTTGTCAAACTCTTCAGCTATCCTTTGCTGTAACGCATTCCATTTCAAATTAATTTCCGCAGGCTTCATGCGGGCAAAGATAGTTCATTGGTTCACTGGTTTATTAGTTCATTGGTGAAAAGTTTAATATCGTTCATTGGTTCATTAGTTCACTGGTTCATTGGTGAAAAGTTCGATATGGTTTTCGCGGGTTAAGACTATAGCTGATTTAATTATTAATCTTCCATGTCAACCTGAAAAGACCAATGAACTAATGAACCAGTGAACTAATAAACCAAATAGAACTCTGTTGCATTTAACAAGATTGTTACGTTGGCGCATGGGCGGCAAACTTTAATTGTTTACTTTTGTTCAATTTTTAGAAACGACCTCATTTACCGGCTTGAAAAAGGATAAATACCATATGCTCCGTACGTGGATATTGCTGGTTTGCTTTATTGCCGGCCAGTTAATGGTATTTGCACACCAGCATCCTGATTCAGTAGCGGCTGCCAGGATTTATACCCATTCAAAAACGGCGGATCATCAAATCGTAAAAGAGAAGTGTTATATGTGCGACGTAATGCACCATAACGCGATGATGGCCACGTACCAGGTTTTTTTAAAACCGGTGCCGTTTATTGCTCATTCTTTTAAAGTTTGTGAATATAAAACCTCAGCTGTAAAACTTATTTCAGCTGGTGGCCGGGCTCCTCCGTGCTGTCATTCAACAAACATCGTTTAAAAGTTTTGCTGCTTTTCTGCCAAAAAGCAATTCATACAAAAATTCTTGCTGTCAGGCGATTAAACTTTTATCAAAGGACGCTATCTATTTTACCTGTTAGCTATCCGCATAAATGAAATACATTTTTAAATCATTTCCCTATTTACACTTTACATGAGAATCATCCGATCCTATATATTATTCCTGGTCTTAGTCACGAGTTGGTTTACATCATTTGCAAAAGGTAAAAAACCGCCCGGCGATGTCACGATAGGTAACATTACGGGAACGATAACCGATAAAGCCGATGGCAAACCCATTATTGGTGCAACCGTCAGCATCCCCGATTTAAAAACGGGCACAATTACTGACGTAAACGGGCATTTTAATATCAATAACCTGCCTAAAGGCGTATACCTGGTACAGGTAAGCTACCTGGGTTATTCAACTTATACCGAAAAGGTGGATTTCGCAAAAACCACCGTACTCAATATACAACTGACGTCCTCCACCATTGAAACCGGCGAAGTGGTGATCACCGGCGTTAGTAAGGCTACCGAAATAAAAAGAGACCCGGTACCTATGGTTGCTGTTGGTAAGAATTATATTGATGAACATTCAGCCTCCGGGAACGTGATCGACGTGATCGCCAACTTACCGGGTGTAAGCGCGGTTACTACCGGGCCCAATATTTCAAAGCCGTATATCCACGGCCTGGGCTATAACCGGGTGGTTACGCTGCAGGATGGCATAAGGCAGGAGGGGCAGCAATGGGGCGATGAACATGGTATAGAAATAGACCAGAATTCTATTGACCGGGTGGAGATCATCAAAGGACCGGCCAGTTTAACCTATGGCTCCGATGCAATTGGCGGGGTAGTAAACATGATCACATCATCGCCCGTTCCGGAGGGCAGGATCCTGGGTTCGCTTACCGGGATCTACGGAACAAATAACGGCCTCATCAATACTTCACTTAAACTGCAGGGCAACAATAACGGGCTGGTTTGGGGAACAGTGATTTCAGACAAAATGGCGAAGGATTACCAGGACCCGCACGACGGAAGGGTATATGCCACCAATTTTAACGAAAAGGATGCAAGGGTGATGGTCGGCCTTAATAAGTCATGGGGGTCATCTTACTTAAATGCATCTGTATTTGATGACCTGCAGGCGATCCCCGATGGCAGCCGCGACTCGCTTACCCGGCAGTTTACCAAACAGATTACCGAGGCGGATACCTACAGGCCCATTGTACCGGCATCTGAATTAAATAGTTACAGCCTGCCTACGCTGCACCAGCACGTACAGCTATACCGTATTTACAATAACAGTAATTTTATATTGGGCAGCGGCAACCTGGCCGTTAACCTGGGATATGAATACAGCCACCGCAGGGAGTTTACACACCCCGAAGACGGCACTATTCCCGGGCTAAACCTTGCGCTAAGCAGCTATACCTATGATGTTAAATATAATATTGAAATTGGGAAAGGTTATGAAACCACCTTTGGCATTAACGGCATGTACCAAAGCAATGCCCTTGGCTATAGTACTGATTTCCCGATACCGGCATACCACCAGTTTGATATCGGTCCTTTCTTTGCTGTAAAAAAGAGCTTTAGCAAACTGGACCTTGAAGGCGGCTTAAGGTACGATAGCCGCTCCTTCAGCGGACAAGCAGCTTATATCGATACGGCAACTCAATATCCAACACTGTATACCGGGACAAACCCAACCTCGACGCCAAATGTTACCCGGCAGTTCAGCGCATTAAGTAAAAGTTTCTCGGGCATGTCGGGAAGTTTTGGAGGGACCTATAATTTCTCCGACAGGTTTTTGATAAAAGCCAATATTGCGCGCGGTTTCAGGGCGCCAAGTATCGCCGAGTTATCTGCTAACGGCCCCGACCCTGGTTCGCAGATCTACCATGTGGGCAACAGCAGCTTTAAACCCGAATTTAACACGCAGGAGGATATCGGCGCCTTTTTAACCTTGCCCAATGTATCGGCAAGTGCCGAAGTTTTCAGGAACAACCTGCAAAACTATATCTTCCAGGAGCAATTGCTTGATGCCAACGGCAACCCTGAGCGGGTAAACGCCGATGGATCTTCCAACCCAACAGGGCAGTATAGTAAGTTTAGCTATATGCAAAGCAAAGCGCAGATACAGGGCGGGGAATTTAGCCTGGATATCCACCCATGGCCATGGCTGCATTTTGAAAACTCGCTTACCTTAACGTATGGCACCAACCTGGGGACCGGCGGGCATGTGCCGGATAGTTTGAAATACCTGCCATTTATACCCCCGGCACATACCCATTCCGAAATTCGGGGTACTTTTGCTAAAGGCTTCAGCAGCCTGAAGAATGTTTATGGCTTTGTTGGTTTTGATCATTTCGACGCGCAAAATCATTATTTGTCTGCCTACGGAACAGAGACTTATACCGCGGGTTATAACCTGGTTAGCGCAGGCATTGGTGGCAATCTTGTAAATTCAGCAGGGAAAAAGGTTATCGAATTATTTATTGAAGGCACCAACCTGGGCAATGTGAGCTATCAATCAAACATGAGCCGGCTTAAATATTTTGATAACCCAACAGTTCCGGCTGGGGTTCAGCCAGGTATTTTTAACATGGGCCGCAACATCAGTTTTAAGGTAGTGGTACCTTTTGATTTGTCATCCCATCCAAAATCATAAATATTTCCCCCTATTACAACAATGAAAAAACCCGGTATCTAAACCGGGTTTTTTGTGTTTATATGAAGTGGCTGTTTTACTATTTGCTTACCAGCGGGGCTAACCCGTAGGTCCGCTGGCTGCGTAAAAATCTGCGCAGGTTGGCCCTGATCATCGTTATAAATTCATAATCGCTCATGGTTGAAGCCGTATAATAACCCGGCCTGTACCTGAACATAAACGAAGTAAGTTTATCGTCTTTTAAACCTGTGATGCCGGCTACATATTCCCGGTTAAAGCGGTAATCGATAACGTTCTGTTCATAATCCTGCTGGATGACATCCCTTAATTTTGAAGCATTTCGCCCGCTGCGGCTAATTGAATTCCATAACGCATCAATACTTAAACCCGCACCGCCGCCGTAAGGTGTGGATAAATAATCGCCATAGGCCAATGAGCCGTAAATTTTTGTGAAGTCATTTTTGGTTGCTTCCAGTTTTTGGTCGGGGGTAAGGGTTGTGTTATGTACCGTAACTTCCTTCAGCTGTATGGCCAGGCGCACCATGGAAACAGCCAGTTGCGCACGGGACTGAACTTTTATGGTGTCTGAGCGATAATTCTGTTTCGAAAAAACCAAAATATCGCCATCAGCGGCTATAATCTGGTATTCGCCTTTCAGGTTATCATAAATGGCTATGCCGTTGGTCAGATCGTGAATACTTACACTTGCAATGCGTTCTTTGCTTTCCTTATCAAACACAATGCCTTCAAGGGGTTTTGGCTGTCCAAAGCCTTTAAGCGTAAGCAGTAGCAATAACAGAAATAACCGGGGTTTCATATATTTATTTAAAAGTAAACTTTCGGCTATTCTTTCCAATATAGTTTAACAAAAATTAACAGCCTTATTTCACTACAACCAAAACCTGGCCAATTTTAATAGCAGCCCCGTCGAGGTTGTTTAGTGCTTTAAGGTCATCAACCGATAATCCAAAACGTTTGGAAATATTATATAGTGTATCCCCCTGCTTAACTGTATAAGTTTTGTTACGCGGATTGGCTTGAACCGCCGAATCTTTAATGGCATAAATACTGTCCGGACGCTGCGTTAAAGGCGCCGGATCCTGCGTTTTAATTTCAACTTGTTTATAACCCGGATTGTCGTATTGCTGCAGGTTGTATTTTTCGATGATACCTATTAAAATAGATGGGTAATTAGGATTGGTAGCATAACCAGCTTTTTTTAGCCCCCTGCACCAGCCTTTATAGTCGGTTATATCCAGGTCAAATAATGGGGTATAGTTCTTCCTCTTTAAAAACAGGGAATGGTCCCTGAACGATTCTTCGGGGCTGTTATAAACCCTGAAGGCATCGTTTTTACTATCGTCATCTTTGTAATAAACATTCCCGGTCCAGCTGGGGGTGCTTTTTATGCCGAAATGGTTGTTAGCCACCCTGGCCAGTTCGCCGTTGCCGCTGCCCGATTCAAAAAGGCCCTGGGCCAGTGTTATGCTCGCCGGTATGCCGTACGAATTCATTTCCTGTATGGCTATGGCCTTATACCGGTCAATATATTGCAGGGAGGTAAGCGGCGTATAGTCCGCTCCATCATTTTGTTGCCTGATATGCCTGTTGTTTTGTTTTGCCGCCCTGTTTGAAACTGTAATCCTGTGCGCCGAGCATGAAGTAAAAAACGCAAGCCCGATAAATAAATAAATTGTTTTTCTCATCGCTATAAATACCAAACCATTGGCAAGTTGCGTACCGCCAATTATTACCCGTAATACGTTGTTTTGGTTAATTAGGTTGAGCTTTATCGTCATTTATTGAGTGAAATATCAAAAAACAACCATAAATCAGGCTAAATTCAGCCGGGATATCAGGAAAACGTTAATCAGGAAATTATGCTTTAATTATTTTGCGCCAGTTGGTCCTGGTTGGCTGGTTTCTCATCAAATAAATACAAATGGTATTTATCGATAATATCAAGCACATATTTTGACCAGCGCCGATCATGCGCATACCCGTGTTTTTGGATACCGTGCGCCCAGCCCTGGTAATCAAAATGAGTGAACTTGTCAGACAGGCCGCTAAACGCCTGGCGCTCTGTCATGATCCGGGCAAAATCCTCGAATGAATCATAAACAGACCCATATTTTTTATAGGCGGTATTTACTTTTTTGTTATGCTTGTTATAATAAACTATCCTGCTTCCGCCTTTTACGCCGAATTGGTTGTTTAAATTTTTCGCAAGTGCGCTGTTTCCGCAGCCCGACTCGTGCATAGCTACACCTAAAACAATACTTGCGGGAACCCCTGTTTCGTGCATGATGCGGATCGCATCTTCCTTAAATTGGTCAATATAAGATTGGGGGGTATTTTTTTGGGCCGATGCCATTAAAAACGGAACCAGCAGCAATGTAACCAGTAAGAGTTTCTTCATAATTTACTTTTTTCTGATGACCAGCAACCCGTCACGAACAGGAAGGATGAGCTTTTCAACCCTCTCGTCAGCGGCTACCAGGTCATTTAGTTTGCGGATAACTTGTGTATCGGCGTCGTTTTCTTCGCCATACACCTTTCCTTTCCACAACACATTATCAATTATTATTAATCCTCCGGATCGTACTTTTTCAAATATAAGTTGAAAATAGTTATAATTATTCTTTTTATCTGCATCAATAAAAACCAGATCGAAGCCTGTATACGGCATTTCGCCTATAATTTGTTCTGCCTGGCCAAAATGCAGCTTTATTTTTTTACCAACATTTGTGGATTCAAAGTGTGAATTAAGCATTTCTTCCAGCTCGCGGTTCACTTCAATGGTATGAATAATTCCATCCTCAACAAGGCCCTCCGCCAGGCAAATCGTTGCATAACCGGTAAAAGTTCCTATTTCAAGGATGAGTTTCGGCTGTATTAATTTGCTCAAAAAACTCAATACTCTGCCCTGGTAATGCCCCGAAAGCATATGTGGCCGCAGCACTTTTAAATAAGTTTCGCGGTTGATGTTTTGCAATGCTTTTGGTTCTGCATCGCAATGATCATCCAGGTATGTTTGCAGGTCATGGGGTAATATGTCCATGGCGCAAAGGTAGACCACAGATTTTAATGATTAAAGGATTTCATTGATTTTTTTGGCAATCGGTTGATTGTCAATGAATTTTATTGGCGGGTTTTTGCGGAAAAGGTTGGTTTTACTGAATTTGAACGTTGCTGTGAAATTTGGCAGGCAGTCTCAAGCTGGTGATTTTGGGTCTTACTATCCGGTATTTTCCGCACGAACTAAATCAACCTAATCCAACTAAATCAACCCATTCAACTTAATATAACCCATCCAACTTAATCAACCCATTCAACCCAATCAACTAATCATACCGATGCCGCTCCAGGTCGTAGTCTGACTGCGCGGAAATGATCTTTTTTTGTTTTTCAATTTCTTCTCCGAGGTGATGATCGTACACGCTGTCGGTCACCTGGATATTCCGTTCTTTATCCCTTTCGGCGTAATGGATATCGGCGTCATACAATTTTGAAACGGCCACATCATAGGGCCCTTTTGGCGACATCAGCTTAACGAATACCGGCAGGCATTCAAATAAGATGAAAAGAAAACTGATGAATGATTCTGCAAGATAGGTGTCCAGGTCGCGCGTGCCGTTCTCATTATAGGATAACTGCCCCAGCGCCCAGTTACGGTCCGAAAATCCCGCAACATTAGAGAGACTGTCTAACTGGTGGTCGTTAAAAAGGCGAATATCATTCACACCTTCGTGGTTTTTACGGGAACTTAGGTACTGGTCCATTTTTGCCTGGTTATCGGTCACTGTTTTCAGGCGGTCCTCTTTTTCCTGTAAAATGGCTTGTTTTTGTTTGGCATAAGTGCCATAACCCACTATGCCCGACGTCTGGTTGCTTTTATCGCCAAATACCTCCTGGTTCAGCTGGTAGCGTGAGCGGTTGATATCAGTTTCGAGGGAATCTTTTTCCTTTTTCAGGTCGTTGTTTTTGCTAAGCTCCATCGCATATTTTTCGGTATATGTTTTTTGAAGCGTATCAATTTTGCGGTGCTGACCTTTTAAATAGGCGGTTTTTAACTTCTGGCGGATCTCTTTATCAAATATTTTCAGCTCCAGCGGCCTCGAAATAACGATCCCGATCATGATGGCCAGCAAAATACGGGGCGAAGCCTGCAGGATTTGCTGGTTAGTGGTTCCTTGCTTATCAATGCTGGATACAATATAACGGTCCATATTAAAAATAGCCGTACCCCATATCAACCCAAAAATAATCGCAAAAATCACCGCGAGCGGATTGCCCGCAAATACAAAATACATGGCGTAACCGCCTGAAAGTGCTGCAAATAACGCTGTGAAAAATATAGTGGCCCCAATACCTACATATTTATTATGCTCAATAGGGTATTTTTTTAGTGTGCCAATATGTGCTCCCGAACAGAACCAAAAAAAACGGGTTACTTTCTTCATTAATAAAATATAACTTTGCCTTTAAAACATATATAAAACGCACTTAGCTAATGTTTGTTACAAAAGGCGGGCCTAAATATTTATAGGTCAGCTACCTTTATAAAAATTTTTATATTTGACCATGAAAGAAATAAGCGTACAGGAACTAAAAGAGAAAAAAGACAAAGGCGAAGATTTTCAATTAATAGATGTAAGGGAAGATTTTGAGTATGAAATGTCGAACCTTGGCGGTACTTTAATACCCCTTGGAGGCATATTAATTGAAGCTGATAAAATCGACAAAACAAAACCGGTTGTGGTAATGTGCCGTAGCGGTAAACGCAGCGCCGCTGCCATTATGCAGCTGGAACAACAGGGTTTTACCAACCTGATAAACCTTAAAGGCGGCATCCTTGCCTGGGCCGATGAGATTGACCCCACCATTAACGTATATTAAGCCATGTGGAAAAAGGCTATCCCCAACGTGCTGTATACCGTTGGGATATTTGTATGCATTATCAGCGGCTATCAATACGGAATTGAGGGACATAATTATGTGTTTTTAGCGGGCGCAGTGTTACTAATTGGTATATTTGTTTACCTCAAGATAAAGATCCTGAAGGATATCAAAGACACACTCAAAAAACCATAACCCCCTTAAATTATGCTTATCGCAGTTTTAGGTCTCATTATACTTATAGTAAGTATAGTGATGAAGCGCTCGCCCGAACCAAGCAGCCATTTTGCCGGCATTACCCGCACCGTAGGTATTATCGTTGTAATAGCAGGCCTCGGCCTTTCATCAGTTAAACAAATCGACCACGGTACAATAGGCGTACAGGTGCTTTTTGGTAAAGTACAGGATAATATCCTTGAAAGCGGTTTGCACTTTATAGACCCCGTAGTTGATGTTGTTCCCTTTAACATTCAAACGCAGAATTATACAATGAGCGCCAAATCGAATGAAGGCCAGGTACAGGGGGATGACGCGATAACGGTCCTTTCGTCTGATGGATTGGAAGTTACTATCGATCTTTCTGTTTTATATACGGTAGACCCGGCAAAGGCCCCATATATCCTTCAAAATATCGGACAGGACTACCAGGATAAAATTGTTCGCCCGGTTACCCGGACCGCTATCCGCGACAACGCTGTGAGCTACCAGGCTGTTGATCTGTATTCAATCAAAAGGGGGGAATTCCAGGCGAAAATAAACCAAACCATTACGCAGAGCTTTGCAAAACGGGGACTTGTAGTGCAATCCATACTGGTACGCAACATTTCATTGCCACCATCAGTAAAAGCAAGTATCGAGTCAAAGATAAATGCCGAACAGGATGCGCAAAAAATGCAGTTTGTTTTGCAAAAAGAACGCCAGGAAGCCGACCGTAAACGCGTAGAAGCCCAGGGTATTGCTGATTACCAGAAAATCTTGTCAACTGGTTTAACTGCGCAGCAGCTGGAGTACCAATCTATATTGGCACAAAAGGAGATCGCCTTATCGCCCAATACCAAGATCATTATCATGGGCGGCGGGAAAAATCCGATCATGCTGAGTGACAAATAAATTGATAGGCACGTATTTCACGAATGAGGGCGAATGTTCTCCAATGGAATTAGCGAAATATTTGCGAATGTAATATGAATAAAGTATCATTTGCTTTAGTTTATTACTTTATAGCGTTTAGTCTGATTATTATATCTCATAAGATTGATCCGACCAACCTTGCAGGGCCTGGTTTGGATTTTTTGTTTACCCGATCATTCTTATTTGCAGCGTAGTGTTTTTGGTAAAGGCATTATTTAAAGCACAACGGCGTGCGGCTGCCTGGATGCCATTTGTAATTCATTTTTTAGGCGTAATTATTTTAGTCGGGATCTTGTTCCTTTAAAAATGACGTAAAGAATGCCCGATTTATCCGAATTCCAAAATTAAATAATGAGTAAAAAGTTAGCAGCTATTTTATTCTATCCAGTCGCCATCTTTACGGTTACAATTGGTTACGCAATAGCACCTTCTGGTTTAGGCGGACCAGGGTTGGATCTCCTGTTCATCCTGATTGCATTTCTTGCTAATATATTTTTAATATTCTGGACGCTGCATAAAGCGGTAAAAAAGGATAAGTCCTACTGGCCGCCTTTTAGAATTTATCTATCAGGGTTGCTATTGTCTATTTTTGTTCCTGTAATTTTCGCTTGGATATTTCGCTAATAGCGAAAGTTTACAATGGAATAACCGCATTACAGAGAAAAAGTTAAACATTTACACTCTCTTTACAATATTAGTTTGTATCTCAAAGATCAAGCATAAGGGCTTTTATTAGGTAATCGAAGAAAAGGGCGCTTAACTAACTTTTTTAAAATAACTGACAAATGCCCCAGGCGAAATAATCAGCAAATTAAAAAACAGCTGATCTTTTATCGTAAATTTAAATCGTATAAAAGCGGAAACCGGAAGACCAACCTTTGTTTCCGGCAAACTTAAATAATTATGAAAACATTACTGATCCCCGTAAACTTTTCAGGATCATCTGAAAATATCATACAATACGCCGCCGATTTTAGCTGCGACACCCATGTGGAGCGCATCATTTTACTGAAAAGTTTTTATGTGTCGGTGTATACCCAGTTACTGCCTGATGCGGATTTTGTACAGCTAAGCGCTGAGGAGATAGATGCAGAAAAGCGGGCTGAGCTGGAGAAATTAAAAGTTCTTGGCCAGCAATTGCTTAAAAAATGCCTGCCAACTATTAAAATAAAAACGGTAATCAGTGACTTGCCGTTGCTGCGGGCGGTACACCAGGTACTGGCAGACGAGCAAGCCGATGTGGTAATGATGGGTACCGATAAAGCTTTATATGAAAATGACCCCTACATCAGCGAGCAGATCATCGCGATAGCTAAAACAAGCCCGCGGCCGGTAATGATCATCCCCAACCATATCCGGTATAAAAAGATGGAAGAAGCGGTGGTGCCCTGCGATTTTGCAGCGATCTCGCGCCTCAACGCTTTTAAAACCTACCGCGACCCGGCAAAATGGCTTCACCCCAAACTCCTGCTTTTAAATGTTGATGCGAAACATCAGCACCCTGAAGATGATCCCAAACTAACAATCGGACTTAAAGATTTAATGGAGGGCTATGAATACCAGGTTTTTTATTCTGAAGATAAAGACACCGTACATGGCATCCTTGATTTCTCCCGCAAACATAACCCGCAACTCATCATTGCGCTGCCGGGCAAATACAGCTTTTTTTATAATTTAACCCACCGCAGCATCACCAAAGCCCTCACCCTTAATTCGGACAGGCCGGTGTTGATTTTGAAATAGGAGCCCCCTCTAAATCTCCCCCGGTTGGGGAGACTTTAAGAACCAATCATTTTATGAACGCATTTTAAAGTCCTCCCTACCGGGGAGGATTTAGGAGGGGCTCCTCACGCCGCTTTCGAAATATACTTCACCAAACTCCTTTTAGCCACGGGCAGCAGGGTTTGCTCCAGCGGGAAGGCTATATCGCTCTGCACATAATAAACCGCCGGGTTGGGCATATATTTATTTCTGCGGATCAGGTCGAGTTTAATGGCCTCCGGTGTTTTGGTGATGCTTTCTTCGTAGGTCTCTACAAACTGGATATTAATGCCCCGGTATTTATCATCCTTATTTTCAAAAATGGTGATCTGGTACTCATAGATGCCGTGGGTTTTTTCTTTTCCGTTGCGCAGCGAAAAGTAGCCATGGTAAGGCATCAGCGGCACAATACCTACCGGATCTATAACCAGGCATTTTTCTACAAAATCATAAATTTCTTTACCGGTTTGTATAGCCGGGTCCATTTTTTGCATGGCATAGGTGATGATGAGCTCTATCTCACGCATGGAGCTGTCATCATCCACAATTTTCTGGTAGGTAAGCTTTACGGCTTCAATATCGGCCAGGGTTAAACGTTGCGGAAAAGCCTGTTGCAGCATGGTTTTGTTCTTTTTAAAATATAAAAGGTTATTAAAGTGGAAGATCAGGTCGGTAAGGTTGGGGTATAGCCTGCTTTTATCAAAATGGCGGTTAATTTCCTGTAAATAATCCAGCAGGATGTATTTTTTATGCTCAAAATCGATTGATCCCTCAATAAACCAGTTTTTACTTAGCTCTTTCATTTTTTACATTTCCTTTCAGTAGCTTAAATTAAACAAAAAACAGCAATTTTGCAAGATGCCTTTAGGAACCCTTTATTTGATCCCTGTGCCGCTTGCCGATGAGGCCGCCGCCAAATCATTTACACCATATTTAGTAGATACGATAAACCACATCAAAGAGTATATTGTTGAGAATGAAAAAACAGCGCGCAGGTTCCTGAAGGAAGCGGGTTTGAAGACGCCGCAAAGCGAATTGCTGATCCATGATTATAGCAAGCACAACCGCGAGTTGGGCAAGGCCGAATTTTTTAAAGGATTGCAAACCGGCAAGGATGTTGGCCTGATGAGTGAAGCCGGTTGCCCCGGCATTGCCGACCCCGGTGCGGAAATCGTCGAAAAAGCGCATCGCATGGGTATAAAGGTTGTTCCGCTGGTTGGGCCGAGTTCCATTTTGCTGGCGCTGATGGCGTCGGGTTTTAACGGGCAAAGCTTTACTTTCCACGGGTACCTGCCTATTGATAAACTTTTACGCGCAAAAAAAATAAAAGAACTGGAAAGTATTGCCGAACGGATTGACCAGACTCAGATCTTTATCGAAACCCCGTTCCGCAATAATGTTTTGCTGGAGGAAATATTAAAAACTGCCAACCCAAAATCACGTTTATGCATTGCCTGCGATTTGACGGCGGCCACAGAATTTGTTCAAACCAAAACCATTGCCGACTGGCAGAAAAAAGTGCCTGAGCTGCATAAGCGCCCGGCTATATTTTTACTATTTCATAAATGATAGGTGATCCTCAATGAGCAACATACCCCGGTATTGATCGTCGGCGCTGGGCCTTCAGGGCTGATGATGGCCGCACAATTGCTCAGGTATGGGATTCAGCCGATAATTATTGATAGCAAACAGGGCCCTACAGACGAGTCAAAAGCCCTTGCGGTACAAGCCCGGTCACTCGAGATCTACAGGCAGATGGGGCTTATTGACCGCGTGCTTGAAGGCGGCAAGGCGGCAGAGGGCCTTTCATTTAACCTGGATGGCAAAAAGGCAGCCTCCCTTTCATTTAATAACGTTGGCGAAGGGCAAACGGCTTTTCCTTTTATCCATTTGTACCAGCAAAGCAAAAACGAAAAACTGCTGCTCGATTTTTTAACCCGTCATGTTTGCCCGGTATATTGGGAAACCAATTTAATGTCGCTTAAACAAACTGAAAAGTGTGTTGAAGTAAATCTTCAGAATGCCGGCCAGGCGATCACTTTAACTTGTGATTGGGTGATCGGCGCGGATGGCGCCCATAGCAGTGTCCGCAAACAATTAAACATCCCGTTTAGCGGTGATACCTATGCGCACGGGTTTTACCTGGCTGATGTTGAGCTGCTGAATGAAGAAATAAACGATGGTTATGTACACCTTTGCCTCGGCGGGCAAGGTTTTTCGGGATTTTTCCCGATGCCGGAGTTTACCCGGTACCGCGTTATCGGTAATCTGCCGGCGAAATTGGAAAAAAAAGAAGGCCTTCGGCTTGAAGAGGTATTGCCTTACCTGCAAAATATTTCTGGTATCCAGGTAAACGTCAAAAATAATTACTGGTTTACCACCTACCGGCTGCATCACCGCATGGCTGATAAATTCAGGGAGCAGCGCTGCTTTTTAATTGGCGATGCCGCGCATATTCACTCGCCGGTGGGCGGCCAGGGCATGAACACCGGTTTACAGGATGCCTATAACCTGGCCTGGAAACTTGCCGGGGTTGTAAACGGCCGTTTAAAACACCCTATTCTTGACAGCTATGCCGCTGAACGTATGCCCGTCGCCAAAACGCTGCTTAACACTACCGACAGGGTCTTCAACATCGTGATGTCAAACAAATGGTATAGCAGGGTATTTAAAACCTGGTTGATGCCATCGGTGTTGAAATTTGCCTGGAACAACAAAGGCATACGGGAGGCGCTTTTTAAACGTGTTTCGCAAATTGACATTAGCTACCGCGATAGCGCCATCAACCTGCAAATAAGTCAATCTACAAAAGTAAAGGCCGGCGACAGGCTGCCTTACCTGAAAGTTTTTGATGAAAAAAAGCAGGAAGAAACCGACCTGCACGAATGGTGCAGCAAAGCGGGCTTTACTTTTATTGTTTTGGGGAAACTGGCAGAAAGCGATCTTTTTACGCTTGCGAAATGGATCACGCAAAATTATCCGGCAACATTAAATTTCTTCTACCTGCCGCCGTCTGCAAAAAACCTGCACGTTTTCGAGGCCTTTGAAATTAATCCAAACCGTGTAAAGTCCCTCATTGTTCGCCCCGACATGCACATCGGCTTTATCAACGATAAGGTGGATATGGTCTTGACGGATAATTATTTGAGGAATATTGTTGGGGTGATGTAGGGTAGTCCATGGTCGATAGTCCATGGACCATGGTAAAAAGGTTTATCCAAAATGGCCATGGACTATGGTCCATCGGCCATGGTCCAACCAACCTATCCATGTATCGTTTCTGTCTTGCCATAATTTTGAATTACGATGGCTTCATAATCCAGGTATTGTTTCCAGCGTTTGTCAACATCAATATCACCGGCATATTTTTTTGCCAGGCGGATAAACATGGCGTAATGAGTGGCCTCGCTGATCATCAGCTCATGATAAAATGCTGACAAGGCTTCGTCATTAATATTTTCCGACAATACTTTAAAACGCTCGCAACTGCGGGCCTCGATCATTGCGGAGAAAAGTAAACGATCGATCAATTGCTCTGTCCGTCCGCCGCCGATAACAATGAATTTGCGCAGCTCGTTTACGTAATTATCCTTTCGTTCGCGACCGAGCACAAAACCCCGTTCCAAAATAATATCATGAACCCTTTTAAAATGATCCATTTCCTCTTGTACCAATTTGGCCATTTCCTGTACCAGGTCGGATAGATTGGGGTTTTGAACAATTAAAGTAATTGCATTGCTTGCGGCTTTTTGCTCGCAAAAGGCATGGTCGGTTAACAACTCTTCAATATTACTTTCCACCACATTCTTTACCCAAAGCGGGTCAGTTGGTAACTGCAGTTTAAGAATGGTTTTTTCGCTCACAGGGCAAAGATAAGGTGAATTTAGGTGAAAGGGTAAAGGCGAAGGCTAAAAGGTTTTACCAGGAATCTATTTCCTTTTTTAATTCGTCCCAATCTATTTCATCGGCGCCTTGTTCTTCTTCCATATTTTCTAAACGGTAAAAAGCTTTTATTAATCCGTCGACAGGAACAGTTTGCGGCAGATATTCTACAAGTCTTAATGCGTTTTCTTTCGTCATGGCGATAATATTTGAATGTATATTGAGCTATTGTCCAATTTCTAACAAAAGCTGATAATTCCCCCTTTAGGGGGTTAGGGGGCTGAACTACCTATACAAATGCTTACTCTCAATAAACTCCAAAACGATATCCGGTACAAAATACTGTACATTCTTTTTCTGGGCGATGGATTGGCGGATAAATGTCGCCGACAGCTCCATCAGGGGTGTCATCGTTATGGTAACTGATGGGTGGGTTGCCAGCTCGGTGTTTTCATAACCCGGGCGGGGATAAACATAGATCTGGTAATCGCGCAGGATAAGTTTGTAGTTTTTCCATTTGGGCAACGATACCAGGTTGTCTGACCCCATAATCAGCGCAAACTCGTGCTGCGGGTATTTTTCTTTTAAATGGGTAAGGGTATCGATGGTATAGGATGGTTGCGGTAACCGCAGTTCCACGTCGCTTACCTCCAGTTTGGTAGAATTATCTGTAGCAAGTTTGGCCATCTCAAGCCGGTCGTAAGTATTGATCAGGTCGTGGTATTTTTTTAAAGGATTTTGGGGCGATACTACCAGCCAAACCTTATCGAGGGTAGTATAGTTGGCCATATAATTTGCGATAATTAAATGCCCGACGTGTATAGGATTAAATGAACCGAATAGTAAACCGATCTTCATTAGTTTGCAGTTTTAAGTTGGCAGTTTGCAACGTGTAATTGGCATTTTCGGTTGGCAATATGCAACAGAAGTTAAAGCCCTATCCTGCGCCAAACTTTCCAGGGTTGTCAATCATGTATTGAACAAGTCGGCCTATTTCATCCGATAGTCCATGAAGTTTATTGTATACTTCTATAGAAATATAATTGCATTCTTTTGCAAATTCCAGCCACCCCTGCGTTTCACTGTTCTCCATATCAACATCGGTTAGTTTACTAACAAAATGATTAGGGTATTTTCGCTTACGATAAGCTTCAATAGTGCAAATGTTTGTGGAGCGTGAAGATCGGCGAATTTGATCAGTTAAAGAGTAAGTTTCTTCTTTTGGGAATTGTTTAGTGACTACGAATATCTCCATAGCAAGTACAAAGCTTTTTTTATATAAAACTAAATCGCGATAAGTACCCATTTTAAACCCTGCAAACTGCCAACTAAAAACTGCAAACTATCCCCGCCCAATGAACTGGCGCACCAACTCTTCCGCCTCTTCACAAGCCGTTTGAAGATCGTGATTTTTTAGGATAATATCAAATTCAGGCGCATAATTCAATTCTTTTTCTGCTTTTGCAAAACGCTCCTTTAATTTTTCAGCGCTATCAGTACCACGGCCGGTTAATCGCTCAATGAGTACCTCAAGTGATGGCGGCTGTACAAATATGGCCAGCGCCTGCCCGTCGTATTTTCTTTTAAGGTGTAATCCGCCAATTACATCAATATCAAAGATTACTGTTTTTCCTTCGGCCCAGATCCGTTCAATTTCGGTGCGCAGGGTGCCGTAAAAAGTGCCCGTATATACTTCTTCAAATTCAACAAATTGTTTTTTGGCAATACGGTGCAAAAACTCCTCTTTGCTGATAAAATAGTAGTCTTTACCCTGTTGCTCATCGCCGCGGGGCTTGCGGGTAGTTGCTGAGACAGAAAACTCAAGCTGGGGAATCTTACCAAGCAAGTGCTGAACGATGGTTGTTTTACCCGCCCCCGATGGCGCCGAAAATATGATGAGTTTCCCTTCTGTGGTCATTATTTTGTTGTAATGTTGAAAAGTTGAAAGGTTGTAAAGTTGTTCCGATATCTATGATAACCTTTCAACATTACAACCTTTCAACCTTACAACACATTTAGCAATTGTTCTTTAATTTTTTCCAATTCTTCTTTCATGCCTACAACCAACTTTTGAATATTGGCATCATTGGCTTTTGAGCCCAGGGTATTTATTTCGCGGCCGATTTCCTGGGAGATGAAACCAAGTTTTTTGCCATTGGCATCGTCATTTTTTAAAGTCTCAATAAAATAATCGCAATGCGCTTTCAATCGGATCTTTTCTTCAGTAATATCAAGCTTGTCAATATAGTAGATCAACTCCTGTTCAAAACGGTTTTGATCGATCGCTTCACGGCCAACGGCTTCGGCTAAAAACTGGTTTAACCGTTCCCTGATCACCGGAACCCGTTTGGGCTCTTCTATTTCTATCAGCGAAAGGTTTTTTAAGATGATGCCGATACGCATTTTGGTATCCTGCTCCAGGATCTTGCCCTCATCTATCCTGAATTGCTGAAACGCTGCTAAAGCTTGTTTAAAGGTTTTTTCTGCAACCTTCCACTCCTCTTCCGAAACGGTTTCCTCGTCGTATTTAACCACTTCGGGTAAGCCAAGCGCCAATTCCAGTAAATTATTGGATTGCTCATTAAAATCAAGGCTAACCGCTTTTAATTGCTCATAATAGTGTTTAAGCAATTCTTTATCAATCCCGGCAGCTCTCACCGTCGAGTCGGCCTTTTCAACGTTGAAAGAAAGGTTTACTTTACCGCGTTCAATTTGCTTGCTGCATTCGTTACGCAGCTGAAATTCTTTTTCGGTAAAAGATTTGGGTAGCCGCAGCGACAATTCCAGGAATTTACTATTGAGGGATTTTATCTCAACCGTATATTTTGTACTCCCGGAGTCAAAACTGGCAATTCCATAGCCGGTCATGGATTTTATCATGCGCAAAGATAGGGAATTAGTCGGGAAAGTCCGAAAAGCCAGGAAAGCCCGGAAGAAAAAGGTGAAAAAATAAAAACAAATAGTAACAGGATATATTTATCAACGCCAATATCCTATTCTATTGCACCCGCCAAATCATGTACTTGCAGCTTCTCTCTTTCCAGTTCATGCAACTGCTTTTTCAGCTTCTCCCTTTCGGTTGAGCATTTAGCGTCATAAGCCAGGTTAGTGATTTCGCCCGGATCTTCGATAAGGTTATACATTTCATATTGATTAGCGTATGAACCCATGGCATGGAAATAGTAATCGTATTTCCACACTTCAGTGCGGATGCAGCGCACGCGGTTGGCCGCTTTCACCATCGATGGCTGGTTGTTAAGGCCCGCTTTGGTATCGTCATAAGCAAAAAGGATACTATCCTGCACAGCTGTATTGTTTTCAATTACCGGAACGAGGCTAACACCGCGCAAGCCCGAAGGGGGCGCGGGCACAGCAGCAATCTCTGCCACTGTGGGCATCAAATCAACCAGCGAGGCAAGTTTAAACGAATTGCGGTGTTGCTGATCTTTAAACAGTACCGGGTTTGATATTACCAGCGGAACGCGCAGGGCTTCTTCATAACTAACAAACATTTTTTGCCGCAGCCCGCCATGCGCCAATCCCATTTCGCCATGGTCCGAAGTCTGGATCACGATGGCAGTATCCGCCAGCTTATTGCCGTTTTCATCGGGCGCATATAGTTCATTGGTAATATAACTGATCTCAGTATCCACTTTTGAAAGCAGATAGCCATAAAAGTTGATATAATTAAGTTTGTCATCGTCGGTGGTCAGCGCGCCCAGGCCCGCTGTTTGCACGGCCAGGGCCTGCGCCTGGGCCATTGGCTTTTTATTCCTGAGCAACTGTTCATCCACACTATTGGGCAGATCAATTTCCCTTCCCGACCACTCGTAACCATGGTAGCCGTATAAACTGGCATTTTGCAGATAGCTCAGCACATCATGCGGGTTCACCAGCGATACAATAAGGCAATAGGGCGTACGTTTACCGTTTGCACGCTTTACTTTTACCTCTTTCAAATATTTTACAGCCTCAGCCACGTACCGTGCATCATGATTGGCATACCCGCCGCCAAAATTAAGGGGGTTGGCATCTTCGCCGGAATCAGGCGGCATCCAGCCCATCGCGCCGAATAAGGCCACATCTGCCGCGGTAAGCGTGTAATAGGATGTGGTGCCCTTGCTAAGGTGCCATTTCCCCCGATACTGTACATCATACCCAACGCCCTGCAGCATGTTCATCATATTGGGCAGGGTGCTGTCAAGCTGTATCTCAGCCGGTGAAAAATTGCCCTGGGCGGTTAATGTTTGCGAAACACCATGCTGCGCCGGGTACGTACCGGTAAACAAGGTTGCCCGGCTGGGCGAACACATGCAGGTATTGCAAAAAGCGCGGTCGAAACTAAAGCCGTTCTTTTTAAAGAAGGTAAGGTTGGGCAGGTTTTTTTCTTCCCATCCAATCGGAAAATGCTGTGTGGCGCGCTGCTGGTCAGTAATGATCAGGATAATATCAGGCTGCTGGCCAAGTGTTTTAAGGTTTGCTTTAAAACTCATGATTATACGTTTAGGTTGATAAAAAAACGAATTCCGGGTATTTGTAATAAGGCTACCAGGTTTAACTCAAAGTTAAGCACATTCAACAAAAAGTGCAAAATAATTTACACACAAAAAGCTAAAAAATGTAATAACCCGTAATTAACATTTTTTCACATTTGCTCTCAAATACTATCTTTAAGTTTGTACCTCAATTTATTAGCATGCGCATCGCCTGTTTAACCCTGTTTGTTTTATGCATTTTCGCTTTTTTAAACGCTGCGGGGCAACAGGTATTTACCATACGTGGCGTAACCTCTAAAAAATTAAGCGGAGAAAGGGTTCCGCAGGTAGTGATCCATAATTTAAAAACAGGGGAGCGCATAATGAGTGATGAACTGGGATGGTTCACCATTAAAGCTGCCGCCGGCGATACCCTGCGGTTTACAAAGGATGATTTTACCGAACAAAAAATTGTTGTACTTAACGGAAGTGATATGCCGGTTTATATGCAGCCGGTAATTAAACTGAACACCGTTACTGTACAGGGTGAATCAAAAAAGCAGGAATTAAATGATGTTTTAAAGGATTATAACCGTAAAGGGGTTTATTATAACGGCGACCCGCCGTTATTGTCTGTTTTATTGAACCCGCTGAACGACCTGCACACGTGGTTTGGCAAAGATGCGGCCAATCTGCGCCGGTTTAAAAACTACACCAGGGGTGAATTGGAAGCATCGGCAGTTGACAGAAGGTATACTGTTGCCCTTGTAAAAAAAGTAACCAACGCCCCAGACACCACCGTAAAGAAATTTATGGAGTACTACCGTCCCTCGTACGAAGATATTAAAGCCTGGAATGATTACGACCTGATGAAAAAAGTAAAAAAGAACTACGATTTTTACGTGCTCAATAAATCAAGGCTAACGCAGCCGAAGCCGGTCTTTAAAACTACTGATAAATCCTTAGCGCCGGTGTCGCTGGATGACGGTACAATAAAATAGCAGGGATTAAGTCAAAATAAAAAGCAAAAATATCGAATAATGAATTTTGAATAACGAACGCCGAAGTTTCACTTCGTAATTCAAAATTCGAAATTCGCTGTTCGATATTAAACTTTTAAGCCGATGATATTCCCTCTTTAGGGGGTTAGGGGGCCGGGGCTATATCCCCAGCGTTTCGCAGGCTTTTTCGGCAGCCAGTTTTTCGGCGTTCTTTTTATTGAATTCCTTGCCAAGGCCCATTACCTCGCCGTCAATAACCGCCTGTACGGTAAATAGTTTCACATTTTCACCTTCCTCATTGCTGATCAGGTCAAACGCTATGTCCTTGCTGTGGCGCTGGCACCACTCTATCAGTTTGCTTTTGAAATTAGTTTCCGTCTGCTCCAGCGTGTGGATATCGATGTGTGATTTGATAATATGGTTCACCAGGAAGCTTCGGGTAAAGTCGTAACCTTTATCCAGGTAAATAGCGCCTACCAGGGCTTCAAAAGCGTCGCCAAGTAATGATCCCTGCCTTGATGAGTTAAGCATCCGGCTATCATATTCAATCAGTTTATCAAAACCAAGTTTGCGGGCCAGCTGGTTAAGGTTAACACGGCTAACTATTTTTGAACGTAATTCGGTTAAAAATCCCTCATCTTCATAAGGGTATAATTTAAAAAGCACCTCGGCAACAACGCTGCCCAAAACCGCATCACCTAAAAATTCAAGTCGTTCATTACTGTTTTTTACGCCCTTTTTTACGTTTTGCGCTACCGATTTATGGCGGAACGCCATCTTGTAAAGCGACAAATTGCCGGGCACAAAACCCAGCAAGTTTTTTAAAACCTTTACGTATTTTCTATTGGGAGATATGTAGAGTTTGTAAAAACGACTTATAGGCATCCGGTTATTTTATTCTTCGTACTTTTTAAATATCACGGAAGCATTGTGACCGCCGAACCCGAAACCGTTGCTTTGAGCAATGTTTACTACTCTTTGTTGTGCCTTGTTAAAGGTAAAATTAATTTTAGGGTCGAAAGCCGGATCATCAGTAAAGTGATTGATGGTTGGCGGGATCATATCATTTTTGATTGCCAATATAGCGGCAATGGCTTCAACCGCACCTGCAGCGCCCAATAAGTGCCCTGTCATTGATTTGGTGGAGCTGATATTGATCCTGTAAACTTCATCACCATATACATCCTGGATCGCTTTAACTTCCTGCGGATCGCCGATTGGGGTCGACGTACCGTGAACGTTCACATAGTCAATGTCGGCTGGGGTAATACCGGCATCCTGCAAAGCATGCCTCATTACCAGTGCCGCGCCAAGTCCTTCCGGGTGGGGAGCAGTCATGTGGTAAGCATCGGCACTCATACCGCCGCCAATCATTTCAGCATAAATTTTTGCGCCCCTTGCTTTGGCATGCTCCAACTCTTCTAAAATAATGGTTCCGGCGCCTTCACCTGCGACAAAGCCGTCGCGGTCAAGGTCAAACGGCCTCGAAGCCGTTGCAGGATCATCATTCCGGGTGGAAAGTGCATGCATGGCATTAAACCCGCCTATACCGGCTTCGTTAATGATCGCTTCAGAACCGCCGCTGATAAACATATTAGCTTTACCCAAACGGATATAGTTAAATGAATCGATCAGCGAATTATTTGAGGAAGCACAGGCAGAAACCGTTGAAAAATTTGGCCCGCGTAAACCATACTTGATAGAAATATGCCCCGGGGCGATATCCGCTATCATTTTTGGAATAAAGAAAGGATTAAAACGGGGAGAACCATCACCTCTGGCAAAGTTGGTTACCTCGTCTAAAAATGTTTTTAAACCTCCGATACCGGAGCCCCAGATAACACCTATACGGCTGGTATCCAGTGCCGCAAAATCAACCCCTGCGTCTTTTACGGCTTCTTCTGTTGAGAATAGGGCGTATTGAACAAAAGGATCAAGTTTCCTGGCATCTTTTCTGCCTAAAAATCCATCCGCGTCAAAGTTCTTAACTTCGCAGGCGAATTTGGTTTTGAACTTTTCGGTATCAAAACTTTTAATTAAGGCAGCGCCACTCACTCCATTGATCAACGATTCCCAGTATTCAGGAACAGTATTGCCAATCGGAGTAAGTGCTCCAAGCCCGGTTACAACAACTCTTTTAAACTCCATTTAATACTATTGGGGAGTTCTTATTTAACGTTTTTTTCGAGGTAAGCAACCGCTTGCCCTACAGTACCAATAGTTTCTGCCTGGTCATCAGGAATAGCTACGTTAAATTCTTTTTCAAACTCCATGATTAATTCCACGGTGTCCAACGAGTCAGCACCAAGATCATTGGTGAAGCTAGCTTCGGGTGTTACTTCACTTTCGTCAACACCTAATTTTTCTACGATAATAGCTTTTACTCTTGAAGCGATATCAGACATAGTCTTATAGTTTAATGATTAATAAAAAATTTGTGCAAAGGAAAAATAAATTCTGATAAATATCAAATCTAAAAACTTTTGTATAATCTGCAACAAAATTTTATTGCAAGAGTTTCGATTTGTATTTTTACCGCCGCAAAAGTAATGATTTTGAACAGGAAATTTTTAAAGTTTGAGATCGATCTTGATTTTGTTTTGATCGCTGTTACCACTTCGTTAAAAGATTACCGCATTTGCTATCTGATTAATAAGCACTTAGCATTTAATTTTGCAAAAATTAAAGACCTTTCTGTGGACATAAATCCGGGTTCAGCGCCTGTTTTATTCTCCTTATACCACTATAATTGGGAAACTACCGAGACCGATTTTTATTTTATGGGAAATAAAGGCTCGGATGGCTATTTAATTCCTGAATTCAGAAAGGCAGATTATTTTTTAATGATAAAAAATTATATTGATGAAAATGACCTAGATAACCTGTTAACAAGCCTCAATAAAATACCTGAAATTGTTGCCGCAGTAAAGATTGATCCGAAAAAAATAAAATCACGCGAAAATCTCTTATTTTAGCGCAAATTTTTGAAGTGTAGTCGTTACACTTATATACAGCCAAATAAGCCTGTTTTAATCAAAAAAAATATGAAATTACAACATAACAGAACTAAAATTGTTGCCACAATGGGCCCTGCCTCGGCCAAAAAGGAAGTTTTACTTGCCATGATCAGAGCCGGCGTTAATATTTGCCGCCTTAATTTTTCCCACGGAAAAGCCCAGGACCACAAGGCAGTAATTGATACCATTCGCGAAATTAATGACCAGTATAAGACCAATGTAGGCATCCTTGCCGACCTGCAGGGTCCTAAAATCCGCATCGGGTTGGTAAAAGATGGCGGTATACACCTGGTTAACGGTACACGTATTAATATTACTACACACGAATGCATAGGAAGTGAAGATGGTATATATATCACTTATGAAACCTTTCCGCAGGATGTGCAGCCGGACGAAATTATTTTGCTGGATGACGGAAAGATCCAGATGAGGGTAATTGAGACCAACAGGAATGATACCGTTGTTTGCGAAGTGGTACATGGCGGCATATTAACAAGCCGTAAAGGTGTTAACCTTCCCAATACCAAAGTATCTATCCCAAGTTTAACCGAAGAAGATCTTGAAAATTTAAAATATGCCCTTGAATGGGATGTGGATTGGATCGGCCTTTCATTTGTACGTACCGGCCAGGATATTTTAGACCTGAAACGCATCATCAGCAACAGCGGTAAATCAGCAAAAGTAATTGCCAAGGTTGAAAAGCCCGAGGCAATTGATAATATCGATGATATTATTGCAGCTACTGACGGCGTAATGGTTGCCCGTGGCGACCTTGGCGTTGAAATGCCTTTGGAAGAAGTACCGTTACTTCAAAAAATGATTGCGCGCAAATGCCGCGAGGCCTCAAAACCGGTAATTGTTGCCACCCAGATGCTGGAATCAATGATCACTACCCCGCGCCCAACCCGTGCAGAAGTAAACGACGTAGCCAATTCGGTTCTTGATGGCGCTGACGCCGTGATGCTGAGCGGTGAAACATCTGTTGGCGAGTTCCCGGTGATCGTTATTGAAACCATGGCTAAAATTGTGCGAAATGTAGAGGAACTGGGCTATCCGTTTAATATGGATAAATCAAGCAAAAAAGATCCGTCGTCACCTGATTACCTCATCGACGCCGTTTGCGGTTCGGCAGTTTATTTAGCTGAACACACAAATGCCGCCGGCATAGTTTCCATGACATCGTCAGGCTATACCGCCTTTGAAATATCAAGCTACAGGCCTAAAGCAGGCACTTATATTTTTACCGCCAACAAACACCTGTTAAATGCCTTAAGCCTGCTTTGGGGCGTAAAAACATTTTATTACGATAAATTAGAAAGTACCGATCAAACCATAAGCGATGTAAACAATATCCTTAAAGAAGCTAACCTGGTACAGGAAGGTGATGTGGTGATCAATACCGCCGCTATCCCTATCAGAAAACAGGGAAAAACAAATATGCTTAAGGTGGCGATTATTGAGTAATTGTTGTAAGGTTGGAAAGTTGTAATGTTGAAAGGTTAACAGCCTTTAAAAACATTACAACTTTCCAACTTTTCAACCTTACAACAACCTAAAACACCCCGGCCTCACATACTTTTAAAAAAAGCCTGTCAGTGTTGGCAAAATAATAATTCCACAATATCCCGATCGTTTTCATAGCGCTCCTTATTAATTTTTTTGTAGGACTTACCTGGCAGGGCGATGGTTTAACCGGTTATTTTGTTTTTTGGTAATTTTTGGGGTCAATAGCGGCCGGCGACCAGTCTTTAAAAAACGCCAGTACTTTTTCTTTGCTGTGTCCTTTTCCCTCTTCCAGGTACTCTGAATTTTGGGTATGCAGCCGTGTTCCTTTATTATCCAGTATTACAAATACCGGGAACCCGAATCGTTGCGGGTAACCAAGTTTAGCCAGCAATTCATCATTCGTATTTTCTTTGCTGTAATTTACATGCAGCACTACGTAGTTGTCGCGCACATATTTGTTTAAAACAGAATCTTTGGTTACCAGGTCGTTAAAGCGGATACACCAGACGCACCAGTTTCCGCCAATCTGCAGCAAAATATTTTTGTGTTCAAGGGTGGCTTTTTTAACTGCCTGTGCAATTTCGGCTTTGGCATCAGCGCCGGGATGATATAATTTCGCCGTATCCGTAAGCTTAACAGGGGGCGAAGCCTGGGCCAATACACCGGTACCTGAGGCTGTAATTAAAAGGGCTATTATTAGGTTTTTCATGTTAAAATATTTTAAAGGCCGACAAATATATTTAAAATTCTACTTATCCTATCGATAAAGTTGGATATAACTTCTTCATTGACGTGCTTTATAGAAAAAACAACGGCTAACCGGGTTTATTATTGGAGAGGTACGTTTATGTTGATTCCTGCAAGATATAACCAGGGCGATCTTTAATCACCTATTTAAAAGTAGTCATAATTTACCACCCTTTGCAATGGCCTTTCTCTTCCTGCCTCAAAAAATAGTGTTTTAATCAGTTTGAAAAATAATTCCGGATTCAATATAACCAATAAACTACAGGGGTAGCTTCGTTAAATTTTGTTAAACGCGGCCGGTTTATCGCCTTTAACAATAATAATAACAGATAAACTTTTACCTTTAGGCCAAGGTTTCTTATTTTCGCAAAATAAGATGGTGAGTAGTGAATGGTGAGTAGTGAGTTAAAAGCACTTGTTACTCACCATTCACTACTCACCATTCACTCAAAACAACATGGAAGAGTTCGAAGAAAGCGCATCGGCAAAAAAACAAAAACGATATACATATCTACCGTTTTTGGCATTGCCATGGTATTATCAATGGTTGGCTTACTGGGCCTTATTTTGGTTGAAGCCAACAACCTTTCGAACTACGTAAAGGAAAACATCGTATTGAATGTGTACGTGGATGACGCCGCACATGAATCGGATGTTATGCAGTTGCAGAAACAGATTGAAACCAACCCAATGGTAAAACAGGCGCAATATGTGAGCAAAGAGCTTGCGGCCCGTAACCTGCAAAAAGACCTGGGCGAAGATTTTGTAAAGTTTTTAGGCTATAACCCCCTTTCGCAATCAATAGACGTTTATTTAAAGGCCGAATATGCCAATAACACAGATATCGGGAAGTTTAAAACTGAACTGCTGAAAAACCCGGTGATCAAAGAAGTAAAGTACCAAAAATCGCTGGTTGACCAGATGAATGAGAATATCACAACCATCAGCCTGGTTATTTTGGTTTTTGCAGGGATCTTTGTGGTGCTGTCGGTGGCGTTGATCAACAATACTATCCGCCTTGCCATTTACTCCCAGCGTTTCCTCATCAAATCGATGCAGTTGGTAGGCGCTACAAAGGGCTTTATCCGGAAACCGTTTTTGCTTTATGGTATCTGGCACGGGATATTAGGTGCGTTAATCGCTATCCTCATTTTGGTGGGTACCCTCAGCCTCGCTTATAAAGAAATACCCGACCTGGTGATATTGCGCAATTACACCGAATTCGGCCTTATCTTTTTCGTGATAATTGGCCTGGGAATTTTCATTTCGGGCTTCAGCACGTTTTTGGCAGTCAACAAATTTTTACGCTTAAAAATATATAATTTATACAGGTAAAAAGCGAAAGGTTAAAGCTGAAAGGTTTATTTCGGCAGTAAATCGCTAATTCATTAATTCAACAATTCACTAATTAAAAGATATGGCACAACAACCTGCAAAACAAGTAATTCCGGTTAAAATAACTGCGCCGGTAAAGCCCGCAGTCAAATCACCTGATACCAATTCATTGCATTTTATATTTGATAAAGGCAATTACCGTCTGCTGATCATTAGTATCGCGGTGGTGGCTTTCGGTTTTATCCTCATGTCAGGCAATACCGATATTTACAGCACTACTAAAATTGTGATCGCCCCATTAGTGGTGCTCGGCGGTTTTACAATAGGTTTTTTTGCCATATTTAAGAAACCGGGTAATGGTTGATTACGTTGATTAAGAGCGCGGTTGATTGAGTTAATCGAACTCAACTGCCATATATCTTGTCATCCTAACTCAATCCACCACGATCAACTTATTCAATCCATTCACATGAATATTATACATGTAATAGTCCTCGCTATAATTGAAGGAATTACGGAGTTTTTGCCAATATCTTCAACGGGCCACATGATCATTGCCTCTTCGGTAATGGGTATAGCTTCCGATCCGTTTGTAAAACTTTTTACCGTTGCCGTTCAATTGGGCGCTATTTTATCTGTAGTGGTTTTGTACTATAAAAGGTTTTTACAGTCATTTAATTTTTATATTAAACTTTTAATTGCTTTTATACCGGCAGCCGTTTTTGGCCTATTGTTCAGCAAAAAAATAGATGCAATGCTTGAAAGCGCGCTGACTGTGGGTATTACCATGTTTGTTGGCGGTATCATTCTTTTGTTTGTTGATAAATGGTTCAACAAGCCAACGGTAACTGCTGAAAAAGATATTAGCCGTTTAACCGCACTTAAGATCGGCTTTTTTCAATGCCTGGCTATGATCCCCGGCACATCGCGTTCGGCCGCTTCTATCGTGGGTGGTATGTCACAAAAACTAACCCGTACGGCCGCCGCTGAATTTTCATTCTTCCTGGCAGTGCCGACTATGTTTGCGGCTACAGCTAAAAAGCTATGGGACTTTCATAAAGACGGGTATACCTTTACGGGCGACGAGATTAAACTATTGGTTATCGGCAACGTGATCGCCTTTGTCATCGCGATGATCGCTATCAAATCATTCATCACTTTTTTAGAGAAAAAAGGATTTAAACTTTTTGGCTGGTACCGAATTGTAGTTGGGGCTGTTATTATTGGTTTAATCCTGAGCGGCTACAATTTACAGGTGGTGTAGAGACGCAATACTTTGCGTCTTTGATTTTTATGCTGCGCAGATGCAACATTTAATGTAATCCGGAGACGCAAAGTATTGCGTCTCTACCAATTTCAATATAGCAGCTGGTCGTAAGGATACCTTTCCACATGCATGGCTTTTACTTCTTCGTATAAAAGCGACCTGAATTCCTCTATGTTTTCCTTTTTAGTGGCCGATATAAAAATGGCGGGGCTGTTATTTTTAGCCATCCAGCTATTTTTAAAGTCGTGCAGGGTAATAGGTTCTGCCTGTTCTTCCATTCCGTGCTGAAGCGGCTTAAAGGCATCTATTTTATTGAATACGGTGATGGTTTTTTTATCTATTGCGCCGATGTCCTTTAACGTTTCGCTTACCGTGCGGATCTGGTCCTCAAAATTAGGGTGCGAAATATCTACCACATGAACCAATATATCCGCCTCACGCACCTCATCAAGCGTCGACTTAAAACACTCTACCAAATGGTGAGGCAGTTTGCGGATAAACCCAACAGTATCCGATAACAGGAAGGGTACATTTTCAATCACCACCTTCCTTACGGTAGTATCGAGCGTTGCAAAGAGCTTGTTCTCTGCAAAAACCTCCGATTTGGAGATCATATTCATAATGGTGGATTTGCCAACGTTGGTATAACCTACCAAAGCCACCCGGATCTGCTGGCTCCGGTTTTTACGCTGTGTGGCGTTCTGCTTATCAATAAGTTTTAGTTTATCCTTCAGCAGATCTATTTTGTTCAGGATCAACCGGCGGTCAGTCTCAATTTGCGACTCGCCCGGGCCACGCATCCCGATACCGCCTTTCTGGCGTTCAAGGTGGGTCCATAAACGGGTCAAACGGGGCAGTAAATATTGTAACTGCGCCAGTTCCACCTGCGATTTTGCCTGGGCCGTTTGTGCCCGGCCCGCAAAAATATCCAGGATCAGGTTATTGCGGTCGAGGATTTTTACCTGTAACTCATTTTCAATATTGCGCAACTGCGAGGGGGTGAGCTCGTCATCAAAAACCACCATATCTATCTCTTCAGCAGTAACAAATGCTTTGATATCTTCCAGCCTGCCCGAGCCGACAAAGGTGGCCCTGTCAGGCCGCGTCAATTTCTGCGTAAAACTTTTAACGGTTTCCGCGCCTGCGGTAGCCACTAAAAATTGCAGCTCCTCCAGGTATTCTTTCGCTTGTTCATCTGTTTCACCCTGGATGATCACCCCAACCAAAACAGCACGTTCCTGCTTCACAGCAGTATCATAAAATTTTTGTTTCATTAAGTAAATGATTTAACAATCAGGGTACAAATTTAGTGAAATGGAAAGGATTACGTGACATAACCAATGTTTTAGATTTGATATCAAGAACTATAAGGAAAGTAAATCGAATGAACTGTTGATAATACTTAAAAATAAATCCAATTTGTTATTTTTTGTACTTGCTTTAAAGTTTGCTTAACATAAAATGAACCAGATAAATTGTTATTTTGAATAAAAAACAAAGGGTGCAAGCAGTAGCAACAGATTACGAAATTAAAAATTCGGAAAAAAACAAACTTGGCAAGTCAGATAGAGAATTTCACGACTGGTACAGATTTGTTCTTTCATATCCTCCACATCTCGTCAGAAAGTATATAAATGAATTTCGCTTAACATCGGAAGACCTGCTTCTTGATCCTTTTTGTGGCACGGGCACAACGCTCATAGAGGCTAAACTGCAAAACATTCCTTCGATTGGTATTGAAGCAAACAATTTTGTCCATTTAGCTAGTGCTGTAAAAATAAATTGGGAAATAGATCCAATCGCTTTATTGAAACACGCAAATGTAATTAGCGACAATGCCCTCAAAGAATTTGGTGAACAGGGAATTTTCGACGATCCCCTGCTAAATTCTGGGGAAGCCCGTTGTTTAAGGAAATTAAGTGACGAACAGGGGAAATTAATTTTGAAAAATTCAATTAGCGCCTTACCTCTTCATAAATCTCTTGTTCTACTCGATCAAATAAATAAATATAAGGAAACGTCCTATTATAAATACTTTGCAGTGGCCTTTGGTAATTCGCTGGTATACCAAGTGAGCAACCTTCGTTTTGGTCCAGAAGTGGGAATTGGGAAAATAAAAAAGGATGTTAACGTAGTGTCAACGTGGTTCAAACAGATGCAAATGATTTGTGACGACATTCAATCATCTAAAGGAAAGTATTTTGCCAAATCTGAGTCCATTTTTTCCGATTCCAGAAATTTAAAAAACCTACTTAATGGGAGAAAAATATCTGCGGTTATCACATCTCCGCCATACCCTAATGAAAAAGATTATACCCGTACAACCAGGCTTGAATCTGTATTATTGGGGTTTATAAATAGTAAAGAAGAATTAAGAGTATTAAAAAAATCTTTATTGCGCTCAAATACAAGAGGAGTTTATAAGGGGGACAGTGATGACGATTATGTAAAAGGCTTTCCAGAAATTCAAAGAATAGCCGATGAAATTGAAAATAAAAGAATCGAATTGGGAAAAACGTCAGGCTTTGAAAGACTTTACCATAGAGTAACAAAACTTTATTTTGGTGGGATAGCGAAGCATCTTATTGAATTGCAGTCTGTTTTAAAACCTAATGCCCAATTGGCTTACGTTGTAGGAGATCAAGCATCTTATCTACGTGTAATGATTCCTACCGGCAGACTCATAGGTGAGATTGCAGAATCATTAGGGTATGAACTTGAACGGATTGATTTATTTAGAACAAGGTATTCGACAATAACGAAAACGAATTTAAATGAAGAAGTCGTGATCTTAAGATGGCGTGGTTAAATTACTGAAAATAATATGGCAAAAATAAATCGTTATTCGCAAATAATAGAATCCATTTTCTTTAATTCTTATCAAGCCGGCGCAACTGAAATACCTTTTACCAGGGAAGAAATTGAACACACAGCGGCTAAATTGGAAATTAAACTGCCAAAGAATTTGGGTGATGTTCTTTATTCTTTTCGGTATCGTATTGCATTGCCTAAAACAATAATTGATACGGCACCAGAAGGGTTTGAGTGGATTATCCGGTCAACAGGCCGCGCCTTATATAAACTCGTTATAACCAAACAAACCTATTTTAAACCAACAGAGCATTTAGCAGAAACAAAAATTCCAGATTCTACGCCAGGTATTATTAGCAGTTATGCGATGAATGATGAACAAGCACTTTTAGCAGGTATCAGATATAATCGCCTTATTGATATATTCACGGGTTTGACTTGCTATTCATTACAAAGCCATTTGCGAACAACGGTTCCTGAAATAGGGCAGGTAGAAACTGATGAAATTTACATTGGTATTGACAAAAGAGGCGTTCATTATATCATTCCTGTACAAGCCAAGGGCGGCACTGATAAATTGGGCGTCGTGCAAATTGAGCAAGATTTTGCAATTGGCGCATCAAAATTTCCGTCTCTGATATGTAAGCCGATTGCAGCTCAGTTCATGAATAATAAAGCAATTGCTCTTTTTGAATTTGAGATGTATAATAATGAAATAGTAATAACAACTGAAAAACATTATCGTTTGGTTGCCCACGGTGAGCTGACAACAGAAGAATTAGAAAATTATAAAACGAGAAGCCAATAAAAGGGCAACTGTTACCACCCTTTTAGTCTGAATATTACTATTGCTAAAAATCTATTTACTATTAGCACTCATATAGTCCAAAGTCAAATTACACAAAGCTTTTACACCCAATGCAAATCCGCTTTCATCAATAAAAAAATCGGGCGAATGGTTTGCGGGAGTAGTTTTTGGGTCGCCGCCTTTGGGCATGCCGCCTAAAAAGAAAAACAAACCCGGTACTTTTTGCTGGTAAAAACTAAAGTCCTCGGCGCCTGTAACCGCGGGACCAATACTTACGTTTGCCGCGCCGGCAGTTTGCTGCAATGTAGCACCCATTTTAGCGGTCAGTGCCGGGTCGTTATAAGTCACCGGGTAATTATTGCCCATGGTTACTTTTGCAGTTGCCCCCTGCATTTCGGCCGTTTTTGTGGCAATTTCATTTACTTTATCCCACAGCAATTTTTTATCCGCATCGGTAAACGACCGTAAGGTGCCGTCCATCTCCACGGAATCAGGGATGATATTGCCACGGTTGCCGCCTTTGATGGCCCCAACGGTAACAACAGCCGGGTTTTCAGTAAGGTTTATATTACGGCTTACGATGGTTTGCAGGTTATTGATGATCTGGGCCGAGATCACGATCTGGTCGGTACCCATCCAGGGCATTGCGCCGTGCGACGATTTGCCCTTTACTACTATATGGAAACCGTTTACACCAGCCATCTCGCCGCCGGGCCGGTACACAATAGTGCCCGTTGGGATGTAAGAAATAATATGTTGCCCGAAGATCACGTCCACTTTGGGATTTTCAAGTACGCCTTCCTTAACCATTTCTTCGGCGCCGCCAACTTCTCCCGGCGCCAGGCCTTCCTCGGCAGGCTGAAAAATAAACTTTACGGAGCCATGCAGCCCGCTTTTCATAGAAGTGAGTATCTCGGCAACCGCCATCAGCATCGCCATGTGTGAGTCGTGCCCGCAGGCATGCATTGCGCCCACTGTTTGGCCCATATAGGTCGTTTTAGCAGTTGATGCGAATGCAACGGGTGTACGTTCGGTAACCGGCAAAGCGTCCATTTCGGAACGGAGGGCAACCACCGGGCCGGGTTTGCCGCCGCGCAGTATACCAACCACGCCGGTTGTGGCTATTCCTGTTTTTACCTCGAGCCCGAGCGATTGCAGATATTTGGCGATGATGTCCGCCGTGCGGACCTCGTGGTTACCCAGTTCGGGGTGCTCATGAAAATCTCTGCGCCAGGCGATCACCTGTTTTTCCAGGGAATCGGCCTTCCGTATCACTTCTTTTTTTAGCAGAGCGGTTTGAGCATAAGCAGCGCTTGATAGGGCACAAAGGAGCAGCAGGCAAAGTTTTTTCATCTGTGATTTTTCACTAAGATAAAAAGAAGGCGCCGTAATCCTAAGCACCATGGCATATAAAAACGGAAAGAATGGCCTATAAATTAACTGGACGCTGTGTTTATACGGATTTTTCTTTAAAAATACAAGCAAAACACAGAATTTATTGGCGTACCAGGTGTCCCAGGCTTATTCATCTGTATCGGGTGGTTCAGGGGGCCCGGGGGGGGGCGTCAGTTAACAAGGCGCCCAACTATCGCCTGCAAACGTCTGTACCATACAACTTGAATTGGTTTTATTCAGCCGTAAACACCTCCAGCGCTTTTTCAATCCGCCTGATGGTTTCCACCTTTCCAAGCAGCGCGGCAATGTCAAATACATGCGGGCCAAATTTACCACCTACCAGCATAATGCGGAAAGGCAACATCAGCTCGCCTACTTTGATGGCTTTTTCTTCGGCGTGCGCTTTGAATGCCGCTTCCAGGCTGGCCTCATCCCATGCCTCTGTTGCACCAAACAGTGTTATCAGGCTGATGAAAAACTGAGTTTTGGCATCTGTCCATTTGGGCTTTACGGAATTGGCATCATATTCCTTCGGCTGCTCAAAAAATAAGCCGCCTGCTGGTAAAAATCAGGCAGTAAAACAACGCGGTCCTTTATTTTATCAATAACTTTCAGCAAATAGGCCTCATCTGAAACCACAACGCCTTTGTCCTCCAAAATCTTTTTGACTTCAGACTTCAGACTCAAGGCTTCAGACTTCTTAATCCATTCTGCATTGAACCATTTGGCTTTTTCGAAATCAAATTTCGCGCCGGCTTTGCTTACGCGATCGATAGAGAATTTTTCGATCAGTTCATCCAGCGAAAAGAGTTCCTGATCGGTCCCATCGTTCCAGCCGAGGGTAGCCAACAGGTTTAAAAAGGCTTCGGGCAAAAAGCCCAGTTCGCGGAACCCCGGGGTAAGTTCTCCTGTTTTTGCGTCAAACCAATTCATGGCATATACCGGGAAACCCAGGCGCGCACCATCGCGTTTGCTTAATTTGCCATGGCCATCGGGTTTTAATATCAGCGGCAAATGCGCCCATTCAGGCATATCGGCTTTCCAGCCCAAATACTCCCAGAGCAATAAATGCACCGGGGCCGATGGCAACCACTCCTCCCCGCGGAAGGCGTGCGTGATCTTCATCAGATAATCATCCACCACTACAGCCAAATGATAGGTTGGCATCCCATCGGCTTTTAATAATACTTTATCATCCACCTGGTTGGTTTCAAAACTCACATTGCCGCGAATCATATCGGTAAAACTCACCCTTTCATCAGCCGGCATTTTTATACGGATAACATGCGGGGTATGGGCATCTAACAGTTCATCAACCTCATGTTCGGTTAACGAGAGTGAATTGCGCAAACCATCACGGTACACCTGCCCGTATTGAAAGTTGGGGATCTCTTTACGGTTTTTGTCCAGTTCTTCGGGGGTATCAAAAGCGTAGTAAGCATGGCCCTGGCGCACCAGTTTTTCGGCATACTCGCGGTAAATGGCTTTGCGTTCGCTCTGGCGATAGGGAGCATAAGGGCCGCCGGCCACCGGGCTTTCATCCGGTGTTAAACCGCACCATTTTAAACAATCCAAAATATAATCCTCGGCGCCTTCAACGTAACGGTTCTGGTCGGTATCTTCAATCCTTAAAATAAAATCGCCTTCATGCTGTTTGGCAAAAAGATAATTGAACAATACCGTACGCACGCCACCCAGGTGTAAACCGCCTGTAGGGCTTGGCGCAAACCTTACTCTAACTTTTTTATCGGACATAGTGGGACAAAGATAGGGAAAGTCCGGAAGTCGGGAAGTCCGAAAGTCCGAAAGACGAAAATTGTTGTAATGCTGTGCGTGTTGGGTTACACCGCAATTCCCTCATAGCGATGAATTTTAAACCTTGAGTGTTCGAAACAAAAACAATTGCAGCTACCCTCTTTTTTGCTTGCAAAAGAGAGGGTCGACCAGCGGAGCGTAGTCGGGGTGAGTCAACCCCGGCGGACATTACCGCCAATGCATGGCGGCGAGTTTACTCACCCCGGATTCGCTTCGCCTGCCTGCCGGCAGGCTCTCCGACCCTCTCTACGGCACGCCGTAAAGAGGGTGAAAAAAAAAGTTTCGAACACTCTAGATTTTAAACCCATCGCTATGGAAAAGGCCGGCATACAAACCCAATTTCGCACTTTCCCCACTTTTTCCGTATTTTGGGCAAAATTATCTTTCGGACTTTACTGACTTTCCGGACTTTCGGACTATACCCATGAACCCGTACCAACAAAAAAAACGCTGGAAATACTCGCTGCTCACCTTCGCGGTGGTTATCGCCAGTGGCTCATTGCTATACACCAGTTATTTGGTGAGGAATATAGCCAAATCAGAGCGAACCCGCGCGCAGGTATGGGCCATGAGCATGAAACAGGTGCTGGCGTCAGACGATAATGACTTTTTAAGTTATGTTTTTGCTGTACGCGATAGTTCGATAGTGCCGGCAATCGTTACCAATAACAGGGGAGACATCCAACTTTCAAGGGGCCTTGATCCAACCAAAACCTTTATCAAACTGGAGGCCGAGGATAATACACCGGGCAAAATTCACAAAAAATACGATATAGCGTATTTTAAAGCCGAGCTGGCTAACATGAAGAAGCAGCATACGCCAATTAAATTGAAGGTTTTGGATACCGAATGGCTGGTATATTATAAGGATTCGGATTTGCTTACCCAGCTAAAATACTTCCCTTACATCCAGCTTTCTGTTATCGCGATATTTTTATTACTGGCTTATACGGCTTTCAGTTCGTCGCGCAAGTCGGAACAGGACCAGGTTTGGGTGGGCCTTGCCAAAGAAACGGCCCACCAGCTGGGTACGCCCATCTCGTCGTTAATGGCCTGGATTGAGCTGATGAAGGAGAAATTCAACGCAGAAGATGATCCATTGATCGGCGAAATGGAAAACGATGTGAAACGGCTGGAAATTGTGGCCGACCGTTTTTCAAAGATCGGCTCGAAACCGCAACTGGAAGAGCATAAAGTTTATGATGTGGTGAAGGATTTTGTTGATTATTTTAAAATACGTGTAAGTAAAAACATCAGCTTCGAGTTAACCGGTAACCCGCACCTGCTGGCCGGCATCAATGTACCCCTGTTTGACTGGGTGCTGGAAAACCTGATGAAAAATGCTGTAAACGCAATTGAAGGCAAGGGTAAAATAAAGGTGGACATCTCCGGGAATAAGATCAAAAAACAGGTGTTTATTGATATTTCGGATACTGGCAAAGGTATTCCCCGTTCGAAATTCGATACGGTGTTTCAGCCGGGTTACACCACCCGCAAACGTGGCTGGGGGCTTGGCCTCAGCTTAACCAAACGAATGGTGGAGAACTACCACGACGGGCAGATTTTTGTGCGCGATTCGGAAATGGGCAAAGGAACAACTTTCAGGATTATATTAAAAAACATACGACATGATAAACAGACCGCAGCCTGATGAATATTCTGCATTTGCCGCCCGGTACGTAGACCTGGTGGGCAATGGCCCGATTATTGAAATACTGGAGTACCTGCAGCAAATGACCTACAACCTATTTTTAAGGATAGATCCGGATAAGGCGGCATATGCCTATGCAGACGGTAAATGGACAGTGAAGCAGGTAGTAGGCCACATTACCGACACCGAAAGGGTATTTGCTTACCGTGCGCTTGTTTTCTCGCGCGAAGCGATAGCGTTGCCGGGTTTTGACCAGGATGTTTATATGGAAAAAGCTACTTTTAACAGCCGCTCACTGGAAGACCTGGCCAATGAGTTTAATACAGTGCGTGAATCAACCCTTTATTTATTTAAATCATTTACCGAAGAGCAAACCTTGCAGAAAGGGATTGCAAGCGGCAATCCGGTTTCCGTCAGGGCTTTGGCCTATATGATTGCAGGCCATGAGATGCATCATATTAAGATTTTGAAAGAACGGTATTTGTAATTGGTTGATTGGGTTGGATTAAGTTGATTAAGTTAGATTAAGTTGGAAAACAACCACTCACCTAATCAACTTAATCTAACTTAATCAACTTAATCCAACTCAATCAACCTTCTCACCATTCTTATCAGCTTCCTTTTTTTCGATCCTGTAGGAAAGGAATAAACCTGATCCGCCAAATATGGCGATTAAGGCAAAGTAGATAGCTACATTTCCGCCATCTTCCATATCGCTGATTTTACTGAATAAGGTGTGATCCAATACATAGGCTAAAAACAAGCCGGTACCGGCACCTATCAGTAACAATCCCCATTTAAGGGTTTGAAAAGGTGCTGATTGGGGTTTATACCTGCGTGGGTCCATCCCACGTTCAATCATGGCCAGTCTTTCCCGTTTTGCCAGGTATACAATGCCAAAGATCATGGCGAATAATGCTAAAGGAACTATGATTCCGGCCATTACGCCTAATTCTGCTGCGCGATCCATAATATTTATTTTTTAAAAGTTTATAAATGTTTTTTGTTTTAAACACCCCTTCCGGTGTATTTGCAAGCTATGACGACCTTGTTTTTAAGGAGGTTACACTCTTTAGAAAAAAAGTTTGCAGTTAGTAATTTGCAGTTGGCAGGCTTAACTTGCAAATGGGCGCGATTCAAATGCTCGCGTTGGCGCCGACCGTTTTCTTAAACAAAGGGGCGCCTGGCATGAGGGCGACAAGCGCATTGCTCCTGCTGCAAACTGCTCACTCCAAACTGCAAACTAAATAAGTATATTTACAAATGGTGTAACCTCAACAAGCAAACGCACGTCAGAGAGCTATAACAAATGCAAAGCAAGCTTTCAGATACCGAGTTGATTGAACAGACACTGGCAGGAAACCAGGCGGCTTACGCCGACCTGGTGAAGCGGCACCAGCGTTTTGTGTTTACTTTGGCGATGCGTTTTGCTAAGGTGAGGGAAGATGCGGAAGAAATAGCGCAGGATTGTTTCATCAAAGCATATCGTTCGCTGGCATCTTTCCAGGGGCAATCAAAGTTCAGTACGTGGTTGTACAGCATTGTTTATACTACGGCGATGACGTTTTTACGTAAGAAGCGGGTGGATACAGATTCAATTGATGACGAAAATACCATCATTCAACTGGAAAACCGTCCATCAGGTTATGATGTTAACAATGTAGAAAATAAATCGAGGTCCTTTTACCTTAACCAGGCGATTGACCAGCTTTTGCCCGATGATGCGGCTATTATAACGATGTTTTACAAAGGCGAGCAATCGCTGGAAGAGATAGCGCAGGCATTGGGGATGGAGGCAAATACGGTTAAGGTAAAATTATTCAGAGCGCGCCAGCGTTTAAAGGAAAAGCTGGAACGCAATTTAAAATACGAAGCTAAAGAACTGATATGAATAGCATAGAGGAAATACTTTGGAACTATATTGATGGTAATTGCACGCCCGAGGAGCAAAAAATCATTAAAGCGCTTATTGCCGGGGATGAAGCATACAGGATGAAGTACCAGGAGTTATTGAGCCTGGATAAGGAGTTTTCGGCAATTGAACTGGATGAGCCATCAATGGCTTTTACTTATAATGTATTGGAAACCATCCGTACCGAAAACGCGATGGTGCCCCTTAAAGCCAGGATCAATAAAAAGATAATTATCGGCATAACCATATTCTTTGCGGTTACCCTTGTGGCTATGCTGGTGATGGTTTTTGCAAGCGTCAACTGGTCGGCGGTAGGCGCGCCTGTCAATTTGACATATAGCGTTAAAATGCCGAGCATTGACCCTGGAAAAACCAAAATTGCAGTAGAAGGCTTTGTGTTTTTTGATGTAATACTGGCATTATATTTACTGGACAGCTACCTGCGTAAAAAGGCGTCAGCAACGCAGGGTTAATACGTTGTATGGCAAAACCGACAAATTCTGCAAAAATGTTCAGTTTTCTGGCAATTTGGAACATCAAAAAAAGATGATTTTGAAGGGATGTTCATTATCAGGGTTGTGTTTTGCGGTTGGTACAATAATTGTAATATGGTAAACTGACTGGCACTCGCCAGTTAATTGTGATAAGGTTTAGGTTGAAAGTCCCCCGCGCAAAGTGGGGGGCTTTTATTTTTTATGCCCCTGCAAGTCCTCTCATTCCACTATCGTGTTTTTAAAGTTTTGCGATTAAAACTGCATTGTCTTACTGCAGCCTTTTTTAATAACGAATACCTGAATTTTTTTAGCCAGGCGTAAGCAATTAAAAGTGATGGCAAAATCACCGCGGTAGCTTTTTTTTTAACATTTGTATCGAAACTACAGGATGTTACGTATTACTATTTTAGTAATAACCAACCGCTTAACGGATAAAGAATTCTGTTTAATAGAAAGGGATTCCGTTAAACGGAAAAGAATTGCCGGCACAATCGTTCTTTTTTTATGCTATAAGTCATTTTTTTTAACACAAAAATTATTTATATTTAGTGGCAACTTAATAACATTACAATTAGTACCAACTTATTACATTAACACCCCTATTACATGATCGCCAAACGAATACTCCTTCTGGGGATTGTTCTGGTTTTTTTTACCTGTAGTTGTAAAAAAAATAAAATACCTGTTACTCCCCCAACCCGCGATACCACCACAAAACCTGGCGGTGGTGGCACCGCTCCGCCTCCGGGCCAACCCAATATTATATTTATACTTGCTGACGATATGGGTTATGAAATGCCTACGTTCGACGGCGGGGAATCTTATAATACTTCTCATTTAGATAGCCTTGCGGCAAATGCAATGGTATTCAATCAATGCAGGGGCACCCCCCTTTGTTCACCATCACGCGTCGAATTGCTGTCAGGCGTTTATAATTACCGGAATTACCTTCAATTGGGCTGGGGAGCATATAACCGTCAATATATTTCGTACGCCAAGACGCTTCAAAATAACGGGTACAAAACCTGCGTGGTAGGAAAATGGCAGTTGGATGGCGGTAATACCGCAATTGAGGATGTGGGTTTTGATGATTATTGTGTTTGGGACGCAAGCACCCTTTCCAGGGTCGGTTATATGTATAAAGATCCCACTCTGTATGATCCAATGGGCGTTTTGCCAATGAATGTAACTATCGGTAAATACAGCGAAGACATTACCAGCGATTATGCATTGAGTTTTATAGATCAAAATAAGGATAAGCCGTTTTTTATCTACTATTCATTTATGCTGGTGCACCAGCCCCATCAACCTACGCCATTAGATGCATCATTTCAGTCGTTTGATGATCGAATTGACGATACAACGTATATAGGTTCAATGACCCATTATTTAGATTTAAAAGTTGGCGTTTTAATAAACAAATTAAAGGCTGACGGTTTAGATAAAAATACAATTATCGTTTTTACCGGTGATAATGGCAGCGAAGTGACTTATCATTCCCTTTATAAGGGCAAAATGGTTGCTGGCGAAAAGGGGCAAACTACGGAGTTTGGAACACATGTGCCGCTTTTTGTGTATTGGCCAGGTTATATTACACCCGGGGTTAATAACAACCTGATAGATTTCACCGATTTTGCCCCTACTTTTTTGGATATGGCAAAAGTAAAAAGCAGGCCACCCGGTGACGGAGTTTCATTTTATCCCCAGTTATTTGGCAACAATGGGAACGCACGTAATTGGACGTATTGCTATTTCGACCCCTACCCGTTCCTGGTGCCAAATGTGTTCACGACGACTAAGCCGATTAGCTATGCCCAGGATACTGAATATAAGCTCTATAACCTTGGTAATCGTAAGGGGTTGTTTTATCATTTTACAACAGATCTTGATGAAAGATACCCAATTAAGCAGCCAACACCGGCAGAGCTTGTTATAAAACAAAAACTTCAAAAAGCGTTGAGCCAGGAGCAATTGCCATGAGCCGGTTTTAAGAGCTATTACATAAAGATGAGGTTAAGCAACACTATCGGATCATTAGTATTATTTGCATTGCTTTATGCGTGCGAAAACAAACACAAGCCTGATATTCATATTTCAGGCCTAAAAGAGTCGCCGGTAAAAAATGTAAAAGTGGCAGTTTGCTGTTCATCAAATACACCAGCCAGGTTTGCAGTGCTGGCGAAACCCGCCAAAACAGAAATACTGCACAATGATAATGGAACTGCCATCTCAAAAAATGGGATGACCTGGATCCCCGCCGGTTCGTTTATGATGGGATCAGCCGTTAAACAGGCTTTTCCCGATGAATTTCCAAGGCATAAAGTAATCCTTGATGGTTTTTGGATGGATAAAACGCTGGTTACCAATAATGAATTTGATGCCTTTGTAAAGGCCACCGGGTATATTACCACGGCCGAAAGAAAACCCGATTGGAATGAATTGAAAAAACAGGCCCCTCCAGGCACACCAAAACCCGATGATAAATTGCTTGTGCCTGCTTCATTGGTGTTTACGCCGCCGGATCACCCGATCAGCCTTACCGACGTGAGCCAATGGTGGTCGTGGAAAAATGGCGCCAACTGGAAACACCCTCATGGGCCGGGTAGTGATATAAATGGAAAAGGAAATTGCCCGGTTGTACAAGTATCGTGGTATGATGCCCAGGCCTATTGTAAATGGGCACATAAACGTTTACCAACAGAAGCTGAATGGGAATGGGCCGCCAGGGGAGGTTTGATTGACAAAGAATATGCCTGGGGAAATGAGCCAGTCAATGTCGGAAAACCCAAAGCTAATATATGGCAGGGGCATTTTCCCGATCAAAACACATTGGTTGATAAATTTTACTATACCTCTCCGGTAAAGTCATTCCCCCCGAACGGTTATGGACTGTATGACATGGCTGGGAATGTATGGGAATGGTGCAGCGACCTCTATAGTTCTAAATATTATAGCACGATCAATACGATTAATGGCGTTCGCAATCCGGAAGGGCCAGCTAAAAGTTACGACCCCATGGCGCCCTATGCGCAGAAAAGGGTACTGCGGGGAGGCTCATTTTTATGTAACGATAGTTATTGCTCGGGCTTCCAGGTTGCCGCAAGGATGAAAAACACCGAAGATAGCAGCACCGAAAACGGTGGCTTCAGATGTGTTAAGGATAAATGAATTTTTAATATCCGGGAGCACAGGACGAAACCATTTTTTAGAATCATTGCTGCATGATGGTTACTGGTTTCTTTGAAATTTAAAACAGCTTTTAAATAAGGACGCGCCGATCATATTCCCAACCCGTTTTTATTCCACTACCAGCACAATCCTGCTACTTTTAGCTACCTGATATCGTACCAATCATCTGTCCTGAATGGTGAAGCAGGTAAATTTGCCCCATTATATAAATTGCAGGCCGGGTTATTTGCCCAGGCATAACGCACAGCAACAGGTATGGCAACCCTGTTACTCATTACTGTTACTTTATTTCCGGATATATAAGCCAGGGCGGGGTAGAATTTTTTATCAGCACCCGCTATGGTAAATCCTTTCAACGTGTCGCCCTTCACAAGCAGGCCATTATCGGTATGGGTAAATTTCAGTTCAATTTTATTGCCCCTAATTACCTGTGATTTATAAACAGGTCCCGAATAGGGTATATTTTCGTTATAAGTTTTTGAACGTGCTATTAATGCCAGGCGGCGCCCTGCTTCCTGTTTGTTTTGGGGGTGTATCCGGTACGCATCGCCTATATCAATGGTAACGGCCATACCTGTATTAGGCAGGCTGAGCGCGCTTAACTGGGCGTCGCGCAGTGCGGGCCAATCAGCTGCGGGCGGTTGGTCTGTTGCAGCATAATTAGCGATCTGCACAAAATAAAAAGGAAAATCGCCTTCGCCCCAATGCCGCCTCCAATCCTTTATTAACAGGGGGAACAGCTGGCGGTATTGACTGGCCCTATCTGCATTACTTTCACCCTGGTACCATATTACACCTTTTATTGTGTAGGGTAAAATGGGGTTGATCATGGCGTTATAAATAAGCATTGGCCGATTAGGGCTGTTTGATTGTACCGGCGGCTGTGGCAATAACGTAAGCACGTTGGCTTCGTGATAAACCCATTCCCCCGCCAAATCAATCTGACCAGTAGTATCGGCAGCCGGCGTCAATTGCAATGGGCCCTTGTCAATACCGCCAAGGCCGCCGTTATCAAAAACACGGATGGCAACGGTGTTTTCGCCGGTTTTTACCAGGGTCCCGGGAATGGTATAGCTTCGTTTATAAAAAAACGATTCGGTATGACCTATTTCGGTCCCGTTAAAATAAGAAACATCGTAGTCATCAATCCCGCCCATGTTTAGTTTTAAGTCCTTGCCGGCCCAGGATGCCGGAATGATCACCTTTTTCCTGAACCAGATAGTACCATCATAGGCGGGGACGCCTGCTTGTTCCCAATAGGCCGGCAGTGTCATTTTTTGCCAGGCAGAATCGTCAAAAGCCGGCTCGGCCCAAATTGGCTTACTTTGCCGAAAACCCGGATCCTTATCATTGACAGCATCTATCCACTCCCTTACCTGCGTTTGATACTGCGCATCAATTTTTTGCTGTGTGAGGCCACCTTCAATAGCTTTTACAAATGGTGCAAAGGCGGGCATTGTTTTTAAGGCGCTGCCGCTTGTCCAGGCCTCGGCAACCGTGCCGCCCCAGGTACTATTGATAATACCTACAGGTATATGTTTGTCAGCAAATAAATTCTTTGCAAAAAAATAAGCTACTGCCGAGAAATTGCGTACGGCTTGAGGATCGCATATGGCCCAGCCGCCTTTGGTCTGCACGTGGGGTTGTGGAGTAAAGCTGGTTTTATTATCAATCTTCAGCATCCTTATTTCGGGGTAATTAGCCGCATCCATCAACTCTTTTTCCAGGTTAAGTACATCGCCATAAAAACCGGTTAAAGGCATTTCCATATTTGATTGCCCCGAGCATACCCAAACCTCACCAATCAAAATATTTTTCAGCGTCGATATTTTGCCATCATCAAATGTAATGGTATAGGGCCCCCGTAAACAGGTGTATTTATTTTAAGTTGCCAGTTACCATTTGCATCGCCGCTAACTTTATAGGTTTTGCTATTCCATGAGGTTACAATGGTAAAAGGTTTACCTGCAGTTTCAGTTCCCCAAAGGTTCACTTTTGTTTGCTGTTGCAAAACCATGTTATCGGTAAAACAGGCGGGCAGCACAATTTGCGCAGCGCCTGTATTAAAAATAAAAAAAAACAAACCGGGCAATAATATCCTGCCGTTAACAAGCTTATAAAACGTTTTAGCAATCATGCCGTAAAACTATTAAAATTAAATTACTTGATTCATACCGTTTTATTTGCATTTTGCATGCCAGATAAAATATGCTCCGCGGGCGTTTTATGAGGCAAATACTGCAAAATAAACAACAACTATGCAGGCGGCATGGCTTTACAATGGATTGAGGCAAGCCATGCTGAAAGTTGTGAACCCATTGGAGACTGACCGGTTAACAAACAAACGCAAACCAATTTTAAAATCCCGATGACAGCTAAAAGCGTCATCTCATTTATAACCAGCTTTAATCCACCCAGAAACATGAACAGGATTAAATTTTTACTGCTAATTGCCGGCGTGTATTTATTGATGGCGCCCTGTAAACTGACGGCTCAGCCTGAAAAAAAACCGAGGGTAGTAGTGATGACAGATATCGAGGCCGACCCGGACGACGCTGAATCATTGGTGCGTTTTTTAACTTATTGCAATGAATGGGATGTAGAAGGTTTGATTGCTACCACCTCTATCCACCAAAAGACGAGGGTTGCCCCGGAAAGCATTTTAAGAATACTGGATGCTTATGATAAGGCACAACCCAATTTACTTAAACACGAGCAGGGCTACCCTGCGGCATTGACATTGAAGGGAAAAGTAAGCTATGGACCCGCCGTTTACGGCATGGAAGGTGTAGGGCAGGGGCACGATTCGCCAGGCGCTGAATTGATTGTTAATGTGTTAAAAAAGCCCGATGCCCGACCCGTATGGTTTACGGTTTGGGGTGGCACCAATGCACTTGCACAGGCGCTTTGGAAAATTAAAAACACGCTTCCGGCTGCCGATGCAGAGAAGATCTATAAAAAGGTAAGAATTTATACCATTTCCGACCAGGATGACAGCGGCCCATGGATCAGAAAGTCTTTCCCTTCAATATTTTTTATTGTAACACCTGGATATAACTATACGAGGGCAACTTGGCTGGGTATGTCATTTGGTATGCCGGGGTCGAACACAGAAGTGGTATCAGCAGATTGGCTGGCAAAAAACATACAACAGGGCCATGGCCCGCTTGGCGCTGCTTACCCTGATGTTGCTTATGGCATGGAAGGCGATACGCCCAGTTTTTTAAACCTGGTTGACAATGGGCTCAGTGACCCTGAACATCCTGATTATGGTGGCTGGGGCGGGCGATATGAATATTACCTGCCAAAGTTTGAAGATTCCAACACAGGCCGCTTCCACCGGGACAATTGGCCGAAAGACGAGCCGGAAACGCGTCCGATATGGACGAACGCTAATGACTCGTTGATATCTCCCGTTGACAAAAAGGGCTATAACAACAACCAGGCTACGATCTGGCGCTGGCGTTTGGAGTATCAGAACGATTTTGCAGCCCGTATGCAATGGACAACCAAAAGCTATAAAGAATGCAATCACCCCCCGGTTCCACACCTCGCATCCGGCGATAGGATGACAGTAAAATCCGGGCAACAGTTCCACCTCAGCGCAGCCGGGACCAGCGATCCTGATGGCGACTCGCTAAGTTACCTGTGGCTGCAATATGCTGAGGCTGGCACTTACAACGGCCACATTAGCTTTGCGCCCTATTCAGCAAACATCTACGATGTGCCTGTAACCGCGCCGGTTGTTGATAGCGCAGTAACCATCCATTTTATTTTGAAAGTTACCGATAAGGGGACACCCGCATTGACAAGATATAAACGGGTGATTGTAACGGTTTTACCAAAGTGAGGTTATTTAAAATAGTGTAAACCCTATTTTAATACGTAAGCATATAAACAACTGATTATTAAATATTTACAGAACTACTGCTTTTGAATATGTAAACCTTTTGTAAACCCTTTTTTGTGCTTTTTGTGTTCAATGAACTTGTAGATTTACGGTTGGTCAATTTATGGTTGACACGACGCTAGCCGCTGAACATGATCAAGAAAATGAATGGCTCATCATTCGCAGTTGTTAAAAGCTTCCAGGTATTTGTGGATGTAAAATTGTTTACTTAACGTTTTATATTGCATGATAAACCTGGGGTGCTCCAATGCGACGATCTTTTTAAAGAAATGATTTTCCTGGTTAATCCTGCTTAAAAATTGTTCGTTTTTTCCGGTGCCAAAACAAAAGCAAACATCTGTTTTTACATCTAAGGCAATCTGCTTTCTGATATTGTCCACAATGGGTTCCGTCACAGCTTTGCTCAGTTCCTTACTATCGTAATAATTGTAATTCTTTTCTTTCCCGTTTGCTTCAACCTTTGTAAAACCAAGTGGAAACAGTGAGTTGATGTAGAATTTTTTATAAAACGCTTCAGGGCCGCCAAAAGCGTTGATCATGTCATACACAAAAACCGAAGAGGGCTCGTGCGTTGGTTTGCCTTTATAATCGATATGACATTCCGAGACTAATCTTTTTGGATCAGTAAAAGGGATACCCGTTAGCCCACCGCCAAACCTGCCAGGGTTAATACCCAATATCAAATGGCGGGTATTATAGTCGTTGTAATATTTATGGTAAAAAGCGTCCGCAATTTGCATGGTTTGCGCAAATTCCTTAAAAGGATTCATAATCCGGATCCCCTCCGGAAGCGCCGGCCCGGTATACTCCAGGTTTCTATTGAACAAGATTACTTTATCGGCAAACGTCATAAGGCAAGGTAAATGTTTTTCCCTGAATTCTATCAGCAGCGACAACCAGGCCCGCAGCTATTATCAGCATGTTTTGGCTCAGGTTTACCCCGTTCAATTTCGGCAGGTGTTGCCGCCCTGATACTGTCAATTTTAACGTTGATGAAATAGGTTTCCTGTGAATTATCGTCAATGGTAAATTTGATCAGTTTGGAAAACCCCGCAGGCAGGCCGTCCAATCCTTTTTCAAGCCCCGGCAATATATCGCCAGATCCATGCAAATATTCAACAGGAGGTTTATCCATTATATCTTCCAAAACCTCGCCCTGCCCGTTTTTCATTACGTATCTTATAGCAACTACAGTATTTGCCGCAACTTCCATCTTTTAAATTTAATTTGAGGCACCTAAACCAGCCTCCCCGAAACCATTGTTTTTTGAATATCTATATGACCATAAACAATTTTATAGGATGCCTTCCCCCGGTGCAGGCTTACCGTTCCGAAACCCGTTTCAGTAGAGAGGAAGCTTGTAAAATCGCCGATTTTTGAATCCACATGCAGGGTTTTATCTACCGCATCATACCGCACGCCTGTTAAGGCCTGTAAATAACCGTAGCTTGAAAGTGCGCGGGCATACCAGCTGCCACATTCATATTCATTAAAAGGGTTGCGGATGCGTCCGTCGTACCTGTCTCGCGATGCGCGCACAATCTCCAGCCCCTCTTTTACATACCCCATCAGCATCAGGTGCGACGCTACCTGGTGCTCAATGCCTGTCCATACCTCATCGCTGTAAACAAAAGGCAACGACAGTTTACCGCCTTTGGGCCAGGTGCATAACAACAGGCCACCTTCATCGCCTAATGCGTAAGTGGGGCGCTGCGGGTTGGCGTGCTCGCTCAGGTTTTTCTTCAGGTTATATTTATAAACAGCCAGCAGGTGGCTTTTTATTTTTTGGGGATCGATGGTTTCTTCAACCCCGCACATCCGCCCTATCCAGGCACCCAAAATGCCATCCGATAAGCAGCCTTTGCCATATTGGTATTTGGGGCCTTCTTTTTGAAGCAGTTCCTGTGCTTCTTTTGAATATTCGCCACCAAATGATTGCGCCTTAGCCGGGTCCTTTGCGTTTAATCCTTTATATGCTATTTCCTGGATAAAATATTCGCCATCGTACAGTTCTGTTTCAAGCAGTTTTTTTGCTTTGGCGGATAGTTGCTCATATTCCCGGATGTCCTTGTTTAAGGTTTTCCCCATAGCGATCATAGCGTTTAATGCACCGCAGTAAAAGCTGGTATGCATCCCATCGCCGCCCCAAAACTCAATATCATAGGTATTGTGATGCGGCTCTTCGATAGCGCCACGGTGCCTTGGGTCCCAGGTGCTGATGCAATAATCCATGCTGGTTTTTACCATGGGGTACATTTTTTTGAGCCAGGTATGATCGCCACAAATACGCCATTCGCGGTAAACTTTCATAATACCGCCTAACTGGCCATCGGCCGCTGCGTGAAAATCGTGTTTAGTGGGCTGAATCGGCAGGTTGGCCCTGAAAGTCTGATGTCCGTTGGCGTCCTGGTTTTCGCAAAATTCGGTATGTCTTAAACTTCTTTCAAGCGCCGGAAACAAATGCGGAACCGCCTGCGCATAGTTCCAAACATGGGTGCAGGAGCCGTGGCAGCAACCCCAGTTATCGCCGCAACCTTCAAAACTCCATAACCGGCCGTCAAACTGCCGCATTACCGTTGGTGATTTTAATATGGACAGATTTGATGCCACCGCCTCCATAACTTCGGGCGGTAAGGTCGATGAAAAGAACGCATCTTTAAAAAGCGTTGATTTTTCCCTTAGTTCAGTATAGCTTTTTAACCAGTAAGCGCTCACTTCTTCAATATTGGCAAACTTGCTGCTGTACCAGGGTTTGTAGAATTTGCCGCTAAAGCCCTTATCGTATTTGTCAATAGCCAAATCTTCGGGCGTATTACAGCAACCTGTCGCCGGGTCGCAGTTTTCTTTACGCGTTCCCATTTGCCCGTAGGTTTGTTCCGAGTCTGGCGTGTACCAGGCAAACATTACTTTTATTGTTTTTTCCTTTCCGGGTAAAAGTTTAAAAGGCACATACAAACTTGCGCCCGGTGCATCTTTTTCAACCGGCGGGTTTGACTTGTACTTGCCGCTTTTTATCTCGTTCCAGGCCATAGTAATCGGATCCCACCAACCGCCGCGGAACCAGCAATGGTCAACCAAAGTGTCCCCTTCATCCGTAAAAATTGCAAAATCGGTTCTAAAAGGCTTTTCATTAGTTCCGGCTTCCGTTAAAATAAAACCATTTTGGATAGGGCGAATGGCGTTTTTTCCGCTGTCGACGGTCAAAAAGTTCTTGGTATTAAATGAAAAAATGGCTTCAAGGGGATTTTTACCTGTATTGGAAAACTTATATTCAATTGCGCCAACCGGTAAACCCGAATTGTCTTCATCGGTTGGAATAAACGGACTCCAGCCGGTTAGCTGCACTTTTAACGGAAGATCATTATCTGTAATATTTATATAAGCAAACGGGAACCTGGCTTTGAAACTGGCATGATGAAAATGGGGTAATCCGGTTGTAGCGCCACCCAATCCGTTGGCCGCCTCCTTTAAACCGAATTTTTTCCAGTCGGGCACCGGGCCCTCCAATAGTTTAGCCCCGTTTGTAATGCCTTTAACTGATACCGCAGCAAAAAGGCCCGGTTCATTAAATATATCGGGCGTATTTTTAACGGATACGTGCGAGATAGCGCCTGATCCCTCCAAACAAAACATGCCCGCCCCCAAACCCCCGATCGGAAAAGCAACGCGGCTTAAATGTTGCCCGGTATAGGCTGAGTTATAGGAATGTTTCGCAGCTTGTTCACCGGATGAAGCTGCCTCCTCGCGGTTTAATTTTGGGGGATCTGCAATACCTAACTTCCGCAACGGTAAAATGGCCGCTGCACTGCCTACGCCAATATTTTTTAGAAAGTCCCTCCGGTCAGACTTATTTTTCATACGCAATAAATTGTAGTAACGGAATAATTGGAAGCCACAATTTAGTTAAAATTATTAATAAAGCGGCTTGCAAAATGGTATTTACTGCTTGGGCAGCACGGGCAATAATTGTAATATTACACATCGAAAAAATAACGAAGCAATGGCTGATAGTAAAATTATTTATGCAAGGGAATCTGCACTAAATCCTGATGAATTTATTGATGTATTGAGAAGAAGCACACTGGCCGAACGCCGCCCGGTTGACGACCCTGAAAGGATAAAACTAATGTGCCGGAATGCCAATTTAATTATAACCGCGCGGCAAAATGGCTTACTCGTCGGCGTTGCCCGTTCGATAACTGATTTTGTGTATTGTACTTACCTGTCCGACCTGGCGGTTGACAGTTCGCTCCAAAAACAAGGTATAGGGGTGCGGTTAATCCGGGAAACAAAAAAGCATAGCATACAAGCAAAATTAATCCTGCTTTCGGCTCCGGCTGCCGTAAATTATTATCCAAAAATTGGCATGAAACGCCATGAGTATTGTTTTATGCTTGACGACATCAATGACCTGGAAGTATAGTATTAACTAAATTGCAGCGCTTTTTGCTCGTTTAATAACTCCATGCATTCTGTTGCAATCTCCAATTCCTCGTTGGTAGGGATCACCAAAATTTTAACGGGAGAGCTGCCGGCGTTTATTTCGTGCGTGTCATTTATTCGTAAACTGTTTTTTTGTTCATCTATCCGGATGCCGAAAACATCCATTTCCTGGCAGATCATTTGCCTGATCAAGACATCATTTTCACCAATACCGGCCGTAAACACGATTGCATCAAGGCCATTGAGTGCCGCGGTGTATGAACCGATATATTTTTTTATACGATAGGCAAACATTTCAAAAGCCAGCAGGGCATTAGGATCACCTTCTTCAATCAGCCTTTTTATATCACGCATATCACTGTAACCGGTAAGGCCAAACATGCCACTTTCCTTGTTCAGGATACTGCTCACCTGTTTGATATCATACCCCAGTTGCGTCATCATATAAATTAATACAGATGGATCTATACTGCCACTGCGGGTTCCCATAATTAAACCTTCCAGTGGAGTAAGCCCCATGCTGGTATCAATGCACCTGCCTGCATTTACAGCGGCCATGCTGCAGCCGTTACCCAGGTGTATGGTAATAAGTTTTGCCTTAGGGTTATTGAGGTAATTTAACGCTTTATCAGTTACGAATTTATGGCTTATACCGTGAAACCCGTATACGCGGATTCCATGGTCGTGATAGAAAGTTTGAGGGATGGCATACCTGAAAGCTTTCTCGGGCAGTGTCTGGTGGAAAGCGGTATCGAAAACACAAATATGGGTTGCTTTGTCAAATAATTTTTGGGCCACCTGTATGCCCTGGTAACTGCCGGGATTATGCAGAGGAGCCAGGGCAAATATTTTTTTTATTTCCTCTTTAACCTCTTCGGTAACAATGGTGGTTTTTGTTAAAGTTTCGCCGCCATGAACGATGCGGTGCCCTACTACGTTAATATCATCAGGGTTTTGTATTACACCTATTCCCGGTTCGGTTAAAAGTTTTGCAGCTTCGTGCATGCCAACATCATGATTGGGTATATCAAGGGTTAAGCTGATCACTTTTTCCTGGCCATCCGTATAAACTTTGTGTACAATACCTGAGTTTGGCAGCCCGATCCGTTCGATCAGTCCAAAACATACCGGTTTTACAGATGGCATTTTAAACAGTTGGTATTTGATAGAACTGCTACCACTATTGATTACAAGAATATTCATATCAGGCTACTAATTCTGGTTTGGGTTGGTTAACTTCCTGGCCCTGGATTGCGGTAATAACAATGGTATTGAAAATATCATCGGCAGTGCATCCACGACTGAGATCGTTAACTGGTTTATTTAATCCCTGCAACATCGGGCCGATTGCCAAAGCTCCCGTTTCGCGTTGCACGGCTTTATAGGTATTGTTGCCGGTATTCAAATCGGGGAAGATCAATACACTTGCCTGCCCGGCTACTTTTGAATCCGGCATTTTTTGTTTGCCTACAACCGGATCAACAGCTGCGTCGTATTGTATCGGGCCTTCAACTTTTATGTCCGGGCGTTTACTCCTTACAATGTTGGTAGCATTACGCACCTTGTCAACATCTTCGCCGACGCCCGAGGTTCCTGATGAATACGAAAGCATCGCCACCCTGGGTTCAATGCCAAAACGTTTCGCCGTATCAGCAGATGAAATGGCAATTTCAGCCAGCTGTTCGGCGGTAGGATTAGGGTTTACTGCACAGTCGCCAAACAAACAAACCCTGTCTTCAAGGCACATAAAAAACACTGAAGATACTGTTTGGATGCCCGGCTTGGTTTTGATGAACTGAAGGGCGGGCCTTATTGTATGCTGGGTGGTATGTACCGCGCCGGAAACCATTCCGTCTGCTTCGCCTTTATAAACCATCATGGTGCCAAAGTACGATACATCGGTCATCAGGTCGCGGGCCATTTCAAGGGTCACGCCTTTGCTTTTACGCAGCTCGAACAAGGTATTGGCGTAATCCTCCAGTTTTTCAGAAACCGTAGGATCTATAATTTTTGTTCTGTCGGGAGCTATTACTAATCCCAGCCGCTTAATCGAATCGTTGATGTCAGTAATGTTGCCCAATAAAATAAGATGAACAACGTGCTGGCTCACCAGGCGTGCCGCTGCTTTTAACACACGGTCATCATTACCTTCAGGCAATACAATGGTTTTGGTTTGGCGCTTTGCCCATTTAACCAACTGGTATTGAAACATATGACTGGTAATAGCATCAGATTTGTAGGTGATAATACTTTTATCCAATGCGGTTACGTCAACATATTTATTGAACATGTCAATGGCAAGCTGCACTTTTTTAGGGTCATCAGGCGTTATTCTGGGCTTAATTGCGCCAATTTCCGCGCTGGTCTGGAAGGTTCCCATTTCAACAGAAATAATTGGCACTATATTATGCAAGCCTTTAACCAGCCGCATAACCGGCTCTTCGGGCATAATTCCCGCGGTTAACACAATGCCTGCAACTTTTGGATAACTTGATGACAGGTTGGCCTGTAATGAGCCTATAATAATATCGCCCCGGTCGCCGGGTGTTACAATCAGCACATTTTCTTTAATAAAACTTAAAAAGTTAGGCAATTGCATTGCTCCCGTCACGAAGTTGTCCACACGGTTACTCAAATAATCGCCACCAAAAAGAAGTTTACCATGCAGACTTTCACAGATATCTTTAATGGTTGGGTTTTGAAGGCCGGGTGCGCAAGTGATCACGGAAATAATAGTATCTTCAGGTAATTGCGCAGAAAGCACTTCTTTAATACTATCCACCTGGCCCAGTTGGGCCTTGTTAACAATAACACCTAAAACCTGTACTTCATGATCCTTAAAATTATGAAAGAAATTTAAACTTTCGTTTGTTATTTGCGCAGTGGTTTTATTTTCGCCTGAAACCACCAGTAATGCCGGGCTACCAAGGTTTTTAGCGATCAGCACATTAAGTTCAAACTCAAAGGCTACGCCTTCGCTGGTAAAATCGCTACCCTCCAAAACTGTGAAATCATAGCTTTCTTCAATTTTTTTAAACTTGTTGATGATCGTATCAATCATCTCTCCCCGGCTCTCCCGCTCAATATATTCAAGTGCTTCCTGCCTGGTAAAAGCGTATGCATCTTCGTACTTTATAGGCAGTTTAAAATATTCAAGTATCGTTTGGATGTGTGTATCTTTTTTTCCTTCGGATCAAAGTTGATCACCGGTTTAAAGAAACCTATTTTTTGAGTTTTGCACAGGAGCATATTCACCAGCCCAATAGTAACTACGGACTTTCCACTGCCGGGCTCGGCAGAAGCTATAAAAATAGTTTTAGCCATTTTTTTTAAAAAGATTTTGTGTAAATATCGGGTTAAAAATTCTTTTAAGAGGCGTTTCCTTCAGCTAAACCGTGTTTGCTGTGGTCAAATACCGAATTTTTTACAGTTTGACAACTATGCAACACCTCATCGAGCCTCCACTTTAAATGTGTATAAGTTTCAATAAGGCCCAGGTCAAAGTCTTCTTTCTTTTGCGTAATCAGCGGTTCCAGTTGGCGCAGGTAAGCGTTCATTTCCTCTTTTAAACTGAGATAGGTTTTTTCGATGCCGGTAAGCTTTTCAATTTCTCCCTTTTTTTCGGCCTTTGCAGCCATGTTGGCGGTCAACTTATTTAAAAAAGCTAGTTCGCTGTCTAAAAAATCAAGGTCTGCTATCCATTGTTTTGCTTCCAGGTAAAGTTCCTGCAGCTCGGTATTCAATTCGCCGTCTTCAATTGCTGTTGTCATGGTCGTTAAAATAATATCCAAAATTCCCGGATTTCCAATAAAATTCTATTGATAACTATCAGCGTAAAAAGTGATCCTCGTCAGTTTTTGGTTGTTATTTATACTAATCATTTTTTAAATGACCAATAAAATACATTAGTTAAAAATGAAACCTATCTGCAGGTTTAGGCCAACCGAAGCAGCAAGGCTGTTGCCAAACCTTACCGGTGTTGAAAGCGCAACAAAGTAATTTACATCTTTTGAACGCAGGTAAACCTGGTTAAATACCGGGGTAAATCCATACCGGCCCTGCGTCTCAAAAGCCAGGCGGGTAATAATAGTAAACCCATGTTGAAAGCGAAACATAGTACCTGGATCGAACAAAATATTGCTGGTTTTACTGGTGCCGCCGCCCGCTTTTATAGTAGGCGTAATTTCATAACTGAAGCCGAATTTATCGCTATAAAGAACGTTAATTCCGACAGGAAAACCGACACTTGTAGTGCCATTGAAGTTATGCGTGGTAGAAGTTGATACAGTAACCAGCGGGAAAATAAAGCTGAGGTAGCCAACCACTTTTGGGTAAGACGGCTTTACACCTGTTTGGGCCGTTATTTTAGCCTGGTTAATTGCAGAATCGGGCAGTTGGGCCTGGGCCAACAGTTTGCACGAACACGCAGCGAGTAAAAAAAAGAGGAAAAGGAATTTGAAATTAAATGCATAAGTTTTCTTTGAAGGTATGAATGTGGCCATAAAAGTTTAAAATTAAAATAGGCTTTAAGGTTGTGCTTTAAGTCAAATATCGTTATATTTTTAAATATATAACGATGTTTAAAAAAAACAGGTCAGCCTTTTAGTCTTTGGGTTTCATCTTCCAAAAAGGCTGCGAACCTTTTTCGCAGCTCCCGATGATATTCAATTAAAACTTTTGCTTCTTCAGTGATGGTTGAGCCGCCTCCCTTTTCGCCGCCGGTGCGGGGGATTACAACCGGGTTTTGTGTTTGGGAGTTTAGCGCGTTTACCAGCTCCCATGCTTTTTTGTATGACATTTGCATTTGTTTTGCGGCTTCGCTGATGGAGCCTGTTTCGGCGATCCGTTCGAGCAACTCCACAGGCCCGGGGCCGAAAAAATGCTTCCCGTCCGATTCCAGCCATAAACTGCCGCTCACTTTTACCCTTGCATCTTCCTTTAAAATGGTTTTTATTTTTTTATTCATTTCTATTGTTCAAGATTAGTAAAAAATGCCGTACGGTTTTAAACAGTTTTGTCAAATGATGATAAACTATGATTTTTTTGTTGAAAGACTTGATATATTTGCAGCCCCAATTACCCAACATCCAATGGAGAGGTGTCAGAGCGGTTCAATGTGCCTGATTCGAAATCAGGTGTACTGTCAAAGGTACCGGGGGTTCGAATCCCTCCCTCTCCGCATTATGATACAAATAGCTGCTAAATCATTGATTTTTAGCAGGCTATTTTCTTTTGAGTTATTACCTTTCATTAATAGTTTAAACAAGCATCAGTACAATTAGCTGAAAATGAGCTATTTTTGGTGTTTTGTGTATTCGAATCCCTTTCTCTTTTACGGTAAATCAGTTTTATGGCAGGGAAATCACAACGTAAAAAACCAAGAAAATTTAGATCTAAAAATCAATGCTTTTCCATGCCCAAAATGAGGTGGAAATAGCAAAAGTTTTACTCTATCTTATTGCGAAGCTAATTATTGAAGGAATATTATAAAGCAGAAGACAAAACAATTAACTAACAAAGTTCATTTCAATAATAAAAAAGCTGTCTGAAATATTACTTTCAAACAGCCTCTTTTTTCGTTTGGTAGTCCGAAGATTATCAACAAATACCACGGAGGCTTGGAAACTACCGACGAAGATAGCCTTGATTAGTTCACTACGTCAACCTAAAAACTCCAATTCCTCTTTTGAAAGCGAAATGTCAGATGCCTTTATGTTTTCTTTCAGATGCCCGATGGATGTAGTGCCGGGAATTGGTAATATCCACGCAGACTGTTGAAGCAGCCACGCGATGTTGAGTTGCGCAATCGTAACACCTTTTGTATCTGCTAACTCTTTCATCTTGTCCTGCCCGGTTGGTAATGACGTTTGTAGTGAAAAGAAAGGAATAAAGGGAATCTGATGTTCCTCGCACAAAGGCAGCAGCTCACCACCCTGAAATCCGTAAGGACTCGCCTGATCAGTAACCCGCTGCGTATAACTATACATATTCTCTACACTGGCAACTTTACCCATTTTGATCGCGGTATTAAACTGATCAATGGTTGCGTTACTGAGTCCTAAATGCAGTATTTTACCCTCTTTTTGCAACGCCATCATGGTTGCTAAGCCTTCTTCATAGTCTCCCGGACTAGTCGCTGCTTTACCATAATGCACTAAAGGTAGTTGTTCTATTTTTAGTTGTTTTAGGTTGTTTTCGACACTCGTTCTCAATTCCTCAGGCTCGCCGTAAGGCAGCCAGCTTTTGTCAGTTCCCCGTTTTGCTCCAACCTTTGTAGCAATAATAAGGTCAGCAGGATATGGATATAAGGCCTCTGCTAATAATCTATTGGTTACCCCCGGCCCGTAAAAATCTGCGGTGTCGAAAAAGTTAACACCAAGTTCTACGGCTTTTCTCAAAAGTGCAATGGCGCCATCGCGATCTTGTGGTTCTCCATAGAAACCTTCACCAGTCAAACGCATAGTTCCATAACCTGGTCTACGAGCGGCTAGCGGACTTGTCGTGTCCGCTCCAATAATAATTTCTTCGTTTCTCATTTTTTTAATTTAAATCGTAGTTTCTAATGTTTTCCTGTATAATGTTGGTGTTATCCCCATGAATCTTTTAAAGAATTTGGTAAAATTTGAAATGTCATAATCTAGCCTGTGAGCGATCGCCCCGATAGCTAAAGTCTTATCAGCTAAAAGTTTTTTTGCTTCCAATAAGATCCGTTGCTCGTAAAAGTAGCAGGCATGATGACCCGTTTCTAGTTTGATAACTTTACTCAGATGAACAGGATGCAGGCCGATGATAGAGGCAATCTGTTTTAGTTCGTACATTTTTTCTATTCGTCCAGCAATGAAGTCATCAAGATGGCTGTCTAAGATCTGCTTGAATTGGGCCAAAATCTCAGCTTTCCGGGAAATATAAGCATCAGGGATACTATCTATCATTTTTTGTCCTTTATTAATGTGTCAAAGGTATTAAAGTAGTTTACCAAAAAATGGTGAAGAGTCAAGTTGTAGCTTTTATCTTGCTGATTTGATTAGCTTTGGAGATTCTTTCAATTGATGAAAAAGTCGGTTTTGCTTGGTGCGTCGTGTTGGCAATATTCGGACTTTGTAACATTGATTTGGAACTATTTTAAACCATCGAAAAAGGTCAAAAATGGTATAAGGTGTTCGATTGGAGTCCCCGTCTCTCCGCAATTTTGACGACAAAACACAGCAAAAGCCTGCAAATTAAATAATTGCGGGATTTTGTCATAGCCAGGGTTTCAAACACCAACGCGCCTTTACTGTTGATTATTTTTAATCTTTTCAGGATAAACGGCTATGCCGGTTATTACAAACGCCCTGCGGGCTACCAGGGAAAGATCTTTAATGAACTTTCCTTTTTTATTTTCGTAATTTTCAGCCGTTAAACCAATAAATTAATATTTAGTCTTTTGCTATAACATATAAATTTAATTATGAGAAAGTTAAACTTATTTTTCGCCGTTTTGCTGTTGCCGGCAGTAACTTTTACCTGCTTCGCACAAGCCCCGCGCATTCCCGAAGCCAGTTCAACCCAAACCATTATCCAGGATTTCGGGCTTGGTAAAATAACCATCACCTATTCACGGCCAAATGTAAAAGGCAGGATAATATTTGGCGGCATTAATCCATGGGGCCAGGTATGGCGCACCGGGGCAAATTCAGCAACCACCATTAATTTCAGCGAAAATGTGATCATGGAGGGTAATAAGGTGCCAGCGGGGACATACTCGTTGTTTACCATTCCTGAAAAGAATGAATGGACCATCATACTAAATAAGGTGGTAAAGCAATGGGGCGCCTATAGCTATAAAGATTCCGAAGATTTTCTGCGTTTTAAAGTAAAGCCTATCCATCTGAAGGAAAAACGGGAAACCTTTACCATCCAGTTTGCTAACGCTACCACACAGTCAAACGACCTGCACCTGGTTTGGGACCTTACGGAAGTCTCTATCCATATGCAAACTGACGACGACGCGCAGATCACCGCTAATATTGACGCTTTGATGAAAGGCGAACACAAGCCCTACTTTAATGCCATTCAATATTATTACGAGAATAACAAAGATATGAACAAGGCCCTGGCCTGGGCCCTGGAGGCTGAAAAGGCTGAACCTGGCGCCTGGTACCAGTTATGGGAGGCCCGGATCAGGTTAAGGATGGGTGATAAAACCGCGGCGATTACTGCCGCTAAAGAAGGCATCAGGATGGCGCAGGCAAACAAAGATGATGAATATGTACGCCTCAACCAGGCAGTGATCGACCAGGCTGGTGAGTGATTTTTTATTTCGGAAACCGCCTGCCCGCAGCAGGGAGGGATATTCAACCCGATAGCTACCGGGTTCGGATTTTAAACTATAAGATAATTGCAGCTACCCTCTTTTTTGCTTGCAAAAGAGACGATAGACGGGCGTAGCGCAGTCGGGGAGAGTCCACCCGTAGGACATTAGCGCCATTGCATGGCATTCGCTGTCCTGCGAGCAGCAGAGAGCGAAAATGAATTTTTAAAACACCTGTTATTTCGGAATTTCGAATTGCGTTCTTATATGTCCGTAATAGCATTCTCCCGGACGAGGGGATTGATTGCCGCTGCAATGATGATCACCAGGATACAACCGATCATATTTAGCCATAAATAAGCTACCAGCTCAAAATTACCCAGGATAATTATAAGTATCTCTGTAATAATTGCTGCAATAAATACAGCGCTCCCTTTTATATTTTTAAGGTAAAAAGCCACTACGAACACGCCTAAAATGGTGCCGTAAATGTAGGAGCCTAATTTATTCACGTACTCCAGTAAGTTACCAACTTTACTTGCATACAGGGCCATCCCGATACAAACCAGGCCCCAGAAGACGGTTGCCAGTCTTGATGCATTAAGGTAGTTCTTATCGGTAGCATTGGGGTTCAGTATCCGCCGGTAAATATCTACCACTGTAGTTGATGCCAATGAATTTAATGCACTGGCCGTTGAACCCATGGAAGCCAGGAAAATAATAGCTACCAGCAAACCGATCAATCCACGCGGCAAATATTGGGTAACAAAAGTGAGGAATACGTAATTGGTGTCGTCTTCATTCGCCTTATCATTATTCTTTTTCATTACCGCGATGGCCTGTTTGCGGATTGCCATTGATTGTCCATCGGCTGCTTTTAAAGCAGCCTGCGCTTTATTGATTTGGGCTTGATCTTTACTGTCGAAGGCTTTTACCAGGTCATCCGCTTTGTTTTTACGCTGTTCAAACACCGCCGTATACTGGTTTTCCAGCTGGTTATATTGTGCCGCATAACTACTTTTCTTCACCTGTTTCACCTCGTACTGATTAAAAAACATAGGCGGGCGGTTAAACTGGTAAAAGGCAAAAACCAAAACCCCAATCAGCAGGATCAAAAACTGCATCGGTATTTTAACCAGGCCGTTCATGATAAGGCCCATGCGGCTCTGTCCTACCGAACTGCCTGTCAAATAGCGCCCCACCTGGCTTTGGTCGGTGCCGAAATAGGATAATTGCAAAAAGAAGCCGCCGATAACGCCGCTCCATATATTATATTGATTTTTGGGGTCGAATTTCCAGTCGATCACGTTCATCTTTCCCAGCTTACCTGCCAGTTTAATCGCGTGGCCAAAACCTATGCCACCGGGCAACAGGTGAACCACCATCACCCCTGCAAAAAACATCCCCAAAAAAATAATGCTCATTTGCAGCAGCTGGGTGTATGACACTGCTTTGGTGCCGCCGTAAACAGTATAAAAAATCACCAGCCCGCCGATAAACAGCGTAGTGTAAACGGTGTTGATGTTCAGGATAGTGGATAAGATAATGGAAGGCGCGTAAATGGTTATACCCGTTGAAAGTCCGCGCTGGATCAAAAATAAAAATGAAGTGAGCGCCCGTGTTTTCAGGTCGAAGCGTTGCTCCAGGTACTCATAAGCGGTATAAACTTTAAGGCGGTGGAATATAGGCACAAAGGTTACGCACAGCACGATCATGGCCAGCGGCAGGCCGAAGTAAAATTGAACAAAGCGCATCCCGTCCGAATAGGCTTGCCCGGGGGCAGAAAGAAAAGTGATGGCGCTGGCTTGCGTAGCCATAACCGAAAGGCCCACATGGTACCAGCGCAGGGTGCGCCCGCCCATCAGGTACTGGCCGATGTTTTGGCTTTGCCCGCTTTTCCAAACACCGTATGCAACGATGCCGAGCAACGTAAGGCCCAAAACTATCCAGTCGGCTAAGCTCATTTATAACAAATGGTAATGAGCCAAAACAGGATGATCAGCAGAACCAGCCAGCCAATAACTATGGCATAAAATTGGTTCCAGCTACGGATAAATGACGGCAGGTCCGGATCAGGCGTTTTCACGGCCTTTTACCAAAAGCTGGCGGAAAAAGCCAGCAAAAAGGAAACCTACAACCCCTAAAATAACCACCAGCTCCCAGGTTTGGTTGATAACCACCCCTATAAACAAGCCGGTTAAGGTACCAACCACGGTAAATATAGTTTTGTAGTTTTTTTCGTCTTCTTCGTTATGATGATGTGCCATGAGTTGTGTTTTATCGTTGCAAATATATTAATTGAGTTTTGATTTTTTGTGCTTTTAAAACAAGTCCGAATGACTGCCTAATCTCATAAGTATTATTTCTTTTTCTTCAGTTATTTCAAACCAGATGATTAATAAGTCGGGTTTGATATGTGCCTCCCAGTTGTCTTCGAATTCCCCGCTCAGTTTATGCGACCTATGTTTTTTATCAATCCCTGCAACTCCATTTTCCTCAAGTTTTTCTAAGAAATCAACAATTAATTCAACATTTTTAGCAGACCGTTTTTTTGCCGCTTTAACATCCTTTTTAAACTGGTTAGTTGGCTTTAGTGTGAACATTTATAAGGAATCGATAAAAGAGCGTACGTTTTCAATAGGTTTTTCGACCCCCTTTCCAGTACGCGCGTCTTTAATAGTTTTAACCGTTAAAGCATTTGGTGTTTCTGACACCTCGGTCTTAACGATCTTGATATTAAATTTTTTTAATAATTCCTTAAAAATTTTAACTTCTTTATCCGGTATTTCGATTGTTAAAGTTTCCATCTGTTTTCACGAATTTTATACAAAGATAAAAATTACAAATTTAAATATCCTGGCATATTTTTTAACCTCACGGTTGATTCTTCGGCTTACTCAATAAATTCACAAACAGCCGGTATGCTCCCGGAACCCCGGCGGGCAATTGCCTGAAGAAGGCCAGCGAGGTATAAACAAACCTGCCCTGCCCGTAATTACCCACGATCACCGCACCATTAGTTGCCGCTTCGCCAGGGTCATTCATTTGCAGCGGGGCTTTGTAGTTAGGGTCTATGTCCCCAACAAAGTACAAGCCGCGTTCCTGTACCCAGCCGTTAAAATCATCCTGAGTAATTTTGTTTGGATAGTTAAGCAAGGGCTCTTGCGGATCTAAGACCGTAATTTTGGCATCCTCATCTGTAACCCTTTTGTTTACTACGTTGAACGGATACGGACCGATATTTTTGGTGGCCAGCCCGTTGTTGTTATTATACTGTACTACCAGGTTGCCTCCGTTCTTCACATATTCCAGCAGTTTTGGCTGTTCAACCGCCAGGCGGGGATTTACATTGTAGGCCCTAACTCCCGTAACTATGGCATCGTATCCCGACAGGTCGCCGTTCAGGATTTCATTTTCCGTTAATATATGAACGTCATAGCCAACCTGTTTCATGGCATCCGGCACCAGGTCTCCTGCACCGGGGATATAGCCGATCTTTTTACCAACAATATTTAAATTAAGGTCGATCAGTTTAGCCTCTGCCGGTGGGAACAAAGTAATATTTGGGATGTGCTCATATTTAATGTGCTGTATGCCCATTGAAAAAGTTTTGCCGCCTATTTCAACAATGGCCTCCATTTCAGTGGCTTGGGGTTGATTGCCGGTTGGCGTCACTTCAAAATTCACCGCCCATTCATCACCCTTATTTTTCCCGGTAAAATCAATTTTTTCTGGGCTCGCCTTCCAACCCGCCATTGGTTTTATAGTGATGCTTCCGGCGGTTTTGGTGAAGCTTTGCAGTTTAATCTCTACGTCCTGCGGTTTTTTTGAATTGAAGATGTAGTTTTTTGCGGTGATATTGGCGGTGACGGGCGGCGTAATTTCAACTGGTTGGTAAATTTCGCCTTTTGCAGGGTCAACATATTTATATGCCAGTTTTCTGTCAAACACAATTGAATGACCATCAATCTGAAAAGTAAATTCAACCATCGGCGCATCCGGGTTTTCCGGATTGCCAATATTGCCGGCATTGCCAACTTCATAGGTGCCTATAGGGTGCGGCGATTCCAACCAATAGGGCTGCGATATTTTACCGGCTATGCAATCATTGCTAAACGTCTGTAATTCATTTGCAGGGATAAATTTATCCTTACCGGTGACCGGCAGATCATAATGGGCCATCGGCTCCATAAAGTCTGAAGTGCTGCCAGTGTTATCAGCGTGCTGTATTACTGTTAAACCGTTTAATGTGATGTTCAGTCCGTAACGGCTGATCACCTGCGAACGGATATTCATCTGGTCGCCCAGGGCGTAGGTAGGTTCGGCGGTGTAAGCCTCAAACCACAATCCTGCGCAAGCCGCTATTATATTATTCAGCTCTTCAGTTTTCTGCTCCTTCCAATATTCATCCGGTGTTTTATCAATTTTGTCAATTAAAGCAACCAATGACTTTACAGATTTTTCCGGATGATCCCTATCAAAATCCTTCCGAACCTTTTCAATCTCCGACCCTATAGCTTCACCTCCATTTACCCTTCCCCAGCTGGTGTTTACGCCATCCATCAGGTCGGTTTTCGGGGCATCGCCTAAAATGGTTTTAAAAAACTCAAATGCCTGGCCGCGTTGCCTGGCCGAGCCAAAGCCCTGTGTTTTATGGTTGGACCGGCTTTCTGCAGCCATTTCGCCATAGCCTTTGCCAATGATGGGGTTATAAACACCCACATCAATTTTAAACTGGTCGGGCGCAGTGGTATTAACGGTGCCGAAACTAAAGGTGTTCCATAGCAGGCGCTTAGCTTGCCAGGTTTGCACATATTTTAATTGGTCAGGAAACCGATTTGGGTCGGCAGCTGCCGAAAATGCTTCCTGCGCCAGTATGGCCGATGAAGTATGATGCCCGTGCCCGCCTTCGCCGGTAGTGGGGAACCGGCAGATGATCACATCAGGCCTGAATTTGCGGATCACCCAAACCACATCGCTCAACACTTTTTCTTTATCCCATATTTTTAAAGTTTCATCCGGCCCTTTTGAGAAACCAAAATCGTTGGCCCGGGTAAAAAACTGTTCCGCGCCGTCAACTTTACGGGCAGCCAGCAATTCCTGGGTGCGGATCAGGCCCAACAGTTCACCCTGCTCATTACCGATCAGGTTTTGGCCGCCATCGCCGCGTGTCATGGAAAGGTACCCGGTGCGGTAATGCTTTTCCTGGGCAAGGTAAGCCAGCAGGCGCGTATTTTCATCATCAGGGTGAGCGGCTACATAGAGCACGCTGCCTAAAACATCTAATTTTTTAAAATTCTGCTCGATGGAAACCAGGTCGGCAGGCGGCGCAGTTTGTGCAAAACCAAACTGTGCTATAAAAAAAAAGAAAAAAATAATTTTGATGCGGTTCATAGCTAACAAATATATTGAAAGATATTTTGCATATTAAAGTGTATCCATAATTTAACAATGCGAGGATATTTCGGATTTCCCCTGCCTGCCGCAGGCAGGGATGTTCAATTTTTCGCAATTATTTATTTTGGGTGCTCAAGATGGCTTCGTCGTTTCGGATTTGTTTGGTTTTGCGCTTTTTGCAGTGGTCGCTAATTATATTGAACTGACTGGTAACATTGCAACCTTACAACTTTCCAACATTACAACCTTCCAACACCCCCTGTCGAATTTTTAACTGCCTGATCGTAATTAAAATAATTAAAAACAATATTTATTTCCCGGTTGTTAATCAATCGCTTAAGTTTTTCTCATTGATTATCAAATACTTAATCTAACTTGACAAAACAATGACCAAGCCAATCAATCGTTTGATTAATTTTGTTCAAGAAATACAATGGATAAAGATAAAATTGATAAAAAGGATCATATCCTTGATGTAGCCGAAAGGGTGTTTTCGGACCTTGGCTTCGACGGGGCCTCTACCCGGATGATCTCGGGCGAGGCTGGCGTGAACATGGCAATGCTCAATTACTATTTTGGGTCGAAGGAAGGGCTGTTTCTTGCGGTTTTTGAACGGAAAATCTCTTCATTTCAAACATTGCTTCAAAATATTGGCAACGATGAAAGCATATCATCGTGGGACAAGCTGGAAAAATGCATTGATAATTATGTTGACAGGATGATTGTCAATAATTGCTTTCAGAAACTGATCAACCGCGAAATGTCCATGGGTAAACGTTGGGACCTTACAGATAAGATCACCGAAATATTGATGATCAATGTGATGGAGTTTAAAAAAATATTTGAAGAAGGGATCAAAAACGGCAGCTTCGGGAAAGATATCGATCCCGAACTGATGATAGCGACCATTTTTGGCACTAAAAATTATATTATTAACGCGCCACATATAGCATCTTTAATGCTGGGGCACGATATCCGGGATGAAGCATTTTTGGAAGAAAAATTCAAACCGAGGTTCAAAACGTACATGAAACAGCTCTTAAAATCTTACTTAATGAACAACAATGACTAGACTGAATAAACACACCAACCTTAAATTTTTTAATGCCGCGGCCGCTGCGTTCAAACGTTTCATTGCCCCGGCAATTGTTTTAATCTTGCTTGGCTTTAATGCTGTTAACGCCCAGGACAGGGTGATCACCCTTGATGAAGCCTTGAAAATGGGCCTGGCAAACAGCAATGTAGTAAAGCTTTCAAAATCAAAGATCGACCAGGCCATTTCGCAGTATAACCAGGCGAAAGACAACATTCTGCCTACCGGTAAGGCGAGTTTTACTTATAACCGGGCTGAGATCCCGGCAAACAAGCTGGATTTTGGCCCTGCAAGCTTAACCTTGCCAAAAAGCGCTGACGCGTTTCTGGGTATTGCCTCGGTTAACGAAGTAATTTACGGAGGTAACCGTTTAAAATATGCAGAACAATCAACAGAATTGTTGGCACAGATCTCGCGGATTGATGCAGAAAACGATAAGGATGCCGTAGCTTACGATATCATCAACCAATACTATAATCTTTACAAAGTTTTAAAAAGTAAAAAAGTTGTTGAACAAAACCTGGCAACGGTGGATCAGCAAATAAAACAAGCACAGCGTTTTTTCGACCAGGGTATTGTTACCAAAAACGATGTGCTCCGGTTCCAGCTGCAACGCTCAAATATTGAGTTAAACGGCATAGATTTGGAGACCAACCGAAAAATTGTGAACTATAACCTCAATATATTGCTTGGTTTACCCGAAGGAACACAATTAGCTATTAACGATATTGCTGAGGCCGACAGGCCGGTAGCACCTGTAACCGCCTATATTGATACGGCCTTGACGCTGCGTACTGAAGTCAGATCGCTTGATCTCCGCTCGCAGGTTGCCGAAACAAATGTTAAAAATATTAAAGCCAATGCGCTGCCAACGGTAAATGCATCGGCCGCGGCCTACTATATCGATACACAGATAGATCCTTTTCCTCAGAGCGGAAAATATATTTTACCCCTCACCTTAGGTGTCGGCGTTTCATGGAACTTCTCGACCCTGTGGACCAATAAAAATAAAGTAGCAGAGGCGAAGATCCAACAGGATGAAGTGTCGCTCAACAAGCTCATCACCATGAATAATGTGAGGCGCGAGGTGAACGAGGATTATCAAAACTACATGATGGCGCTTGATAAAATAAAATTATTGCAAACATCTATAGAACAGGCGGGAGAAAACAACAAGATACTCGAATCAAAATACAAAAGCAATATCGCCTCAGCAACTGACAGGGCCGATGCAGAAACATTGCTTTACCAGGCGGAGATCAACCTCGAACTGGCGAAAGCCGATGCCGGACTGGCCTATTATACCTTAATAAAATCAACCGGAAAACTCAATAAGTAGCTGTACAGATGAGCAAATATGCAGATAATCAGAAATCAACAATTACACTACTCATTAATTCACTAAATCACTAATTCAACAATTAAAAATACGATGGCAAAGGCAAATGACTCAATGGAAAATGAACCTAAAAAGAAACCAAACAAAGTACTCCCGATTATTTTAGGGCTGATACTTGTAATCGGCATTATTTTCGGGATCAAAGAATATATATATTACGGTAAACACGTTGATACCGACGACGCACAAATTGACGGCGACATCAGCCCGGTTGTTGCGCGGGTAGGCGGTTATGTGGACAGCATCTTCTTCCAGGAAAACACACACGTTAATAAAGGCCAGGAGCTGGTAAAAATTGACGACAATGATTATAAAATAAAAGTTGAACAGGCAGAAGCCGCGAAAACCGGTGCAAGCCAAAATATCAATGTAGGGCAATCGCAAATTTTTGAAAATGCGGCCAACTCTTCAAGCGCTAAAGCTAAAGTGGCATCTGCTGCAGCTCAACTGGATAAAATTACCAAGGATTATGCACGTTATGCAAACCTGGTACAGGATGGATCAATCACCAAGCAGCAATTTGACCAGGCCAAAGCCGACCTGGAAACTGCACAGGCTAATTACCGGGCTGCGCAGGACCAGTATAAGGCGGCCGTTGAACTTGAAGGCGCGGCAAAGAATCAACTGAATGTTACCCATACAGGCGTAACACAGAAACAAGTGGATGTTGATTATGCAAAATTGCAATTATCGTACACCCAGATAAAATCACCGGCCAGCGGCATGGTGTCAAAAAAGAACGTTCAGGTAGGGCAGCTGGTTCAGGCCGGGCAAACCTTATTCTCCATTGTTAACGATAGCAGCATCTATATCACCGCTAACTTTAAAGAAACCCAATTGGATAAGATCCGTTCCGGACAAAAAGTTGAAGTAGAAGTTGATGCTTACCCTGAAATGAAATTAAAAGGAGAAGTGTTCAATTTTTCACCGGCAACCGGCGCCAAGTTTTCTTTATTGCCTCCTGACAATGCCACCGGCAACTTTGTAAAGGTTGTACAGCGTGTGCCTGTAAAAATTAAGATCAGCGGCAGCAAAGAAGATATGGACAGACTTCACCCGGGGATGAGCGTGAATGTTTCTGTGATCGTTGCTGAATAAGTCCATGGTCCATGGTCGATAGTCCATGGCAGAAAATAACAGTTTATTGGTTTTTAACCATGGTCCATGGACTATGGTCTATCGACTAAAAATTAACACTACAATAAAAAATAATGGCTGAAACTGGCTTTAGAAAGTGGATCATTACGATCACGGTTATCGTTGCTTCGTTACTGGAGCTGATCGATACCACCATCGTAAACGTATCCTTGCCTGTCATCCAGGGCAACCTGGGTGCCACGCTGGAAGATGTTGCCTGGGTGGTTACGGGATACGCCGTTGCGAATGTAATTGTACTCCCCATGTCCGGATGGCTTGGAAGCCGCTTCGGGCGAAAAAATTATTTCATCACCTCTATCGTTGTATTTACTATTGCCTCCTTCCTTTGCGGAAACTCCACCAGCCTGGATGAACTGGTGCTTTTCAGGATATTGCAGGGACTAGCCGGCGGTGGGTTAATATCAACTTCGCAAGCTATACTAATCGAGACCTGGCCCCGCGAACAAATCGGAACCGCAACTGCGTTGTTTGGTTTGGGAGCTGTAGTTGGGCCCACTGTAGGGCCAACTATAGGTGGCTATATTACCGACCACGCTACATGGAGGTGGATTTTTTATGTAAATATACCTGTCGGCGCTATTGCAGCATTTTGTGCTTACACCTTTGTGAGGGAAACGCCAAAAGAAGCAAAAGGAAAGCCGGTTGACTGGTGGGGAATTGCCCTGCTGGCTATAGCGGTAGGCAGTTTGCAAACCATATTGGAAAAAGGTGAATCGGAAGACTGGTTTGCAAAAACCTACATACTTGTGCTCACCATTGCCGCAATTTTAGGCGTGTTCCTGTTTATATGGCGCGAAATGAGTATCGATTACCCGATAGTAAACTTCGGGATCATGCGGCATCGAAGTTTCGCGGTGGGTATGTTCACCTCCTTTGTTCTCGGGTTTGGCCTGTATGGGTCCGTCTTCGTGTTCCCGGTATTTTGTCAAAACCTGCTCGGCTTTTCGGCGCAGCAAACCGGCGAGCTTCTATTCCCTGGTGGATTGTGTACGATCATCATGATGCCCTTTATCGGCAAGATGCTTAACAGGGGCATACCGGCGCAATTTATGGCCACAGCGGGCATGTTCTTGTTCTTTGTATTCACTACAATGCTAAGCAACTCAACCCTCGGCACCGGAGAGAAAGATGTATTGATCCCCTTGTTGATAAGAGGTGTAGGCATGGCCCTGCTGTTCGTTCCGTTAACTACGCTGGCAATTGCAGATTTGAAAGGGCCCGAATTAGGCCAGGGCACCGGATTAAACAATATGATGCGCCAGCTGGGCGGCTCGTTCGGGATTGCGGTATTAACTACCATAATCCATATCCGCACAGCAAAACACAGGAGCGACCTGTTATCGAACATCAACCCATATAACAATGCATTTAACGACAGGCTGAATATGCTGCAGCATGCCTTTATGGCAAAAGGCAAATCAGCAACAGATGCATTGCATATGGCATATATGGCTATTGAAGGCGCAGTAACCCGTCAGTCAATCTTACTTACTTATGATGATGCTTACTGGATCTCGGGCCTGGTAATGCTGTTTTCGATCCCGCTGCTCTATTTGCAGCCATTTAAGAAAGCGGCTAAACTGCCGGTCGATGCCCACTAAAAGCAAAAAGCCGTCCGCCAAAGGCGGGCGGCTTTCCCCAAAAAACTACAATTAAAATTTTATCACCGCCCCGGTATCCTAACTACCTCAAAGAAAATATATTATTTCGCCAGGGTTTATTTAATCTAGGGTATAAATGTAATAGTTTTTTGAGGATAAACGCAAATTTTATTTGTAGGGTTTAATATTATTTATGAATATTAGATGAAATTTTGCCACGCTTTAAATTATTAACTAAAAAACAGACGGTTTTTTTCGTTATTCGTTTTATTTCGGGTTTAGAATTACGCCTGGAATCTCGCGGATACACAAACTGGATTATTTCCAGGTGATATTAAACTTCTTTCATTATTTGATGTAAAACCATTTATATTAGGGGCTATGAAATCCAAACCTGGCCCAATTTATCTTGCCTGTATTATCTTACTTTCAGGCCTGTTTCTTTTTGTTCGTTGTAAAACTGCCGAAAAAACCGGCAAGGACGAAGTAAGCCAATTTTTGAACGGCTTTAATAACCGGGTAAAAGAGGGTAATGCCGATTCGCTGATGACTTATTTTGATGCTGACAGAAAACTGAAAGTATTAAAGCGGCTGGTTAATTTATTGTCCGGTAAAAAGAGCCTTAACGGTAAAGAAAAGCCTTTGGCAGGAATTAACCTTGATGTTGACGCTGCCAGGATCAAAATTATTGATGATGAATGGGTGACGGTGAGCATCCCCGCAACTTTTAGTCATGACGCGTTGGACTCAAAAGCATCGGTATTGATCTTGAAAATACATAAAGTTGCACCGCATAAGTTAAAAATAGCCCAGGTGGACGCACGGCAGTTTTTAACCGATTATATGGTATATGAAAATTTTGTAAGGAGTAAAACGGTAGATGAAAAGGATATATATAGCCCCATTACACTTGCTGCGTTTAAAACAGCCGGCCAATTAAAAACAAGGTATGACAGTGTGATTTGGTTTGCCCACCTTGATCAAAAGACTTTTTTTTATGTGGTGAAGGGGCATTGGGATATGGAAAAGGATATCAATCGCCCCAAAGATTCTGTTATTGTGCCTTATAAGATGGGATTGGTTAATCCGGACCTGAAAGAGATCATTCCTCCGGATTATGATTTGATCCATAATATCAGCGGTACGTTCCCCGGCCTTGTAGAGGTTGAAAAAGATAAGAAAAGAGGTTTTTATGATCTTGAAGGTAAAATTGTCATTCCCGTTGTTTATGACCAGGTATTTCCCATTGACGATGACGCCAATTTAGCAGTACTGCGGAATGGGGCCGATTATTTCTACTTTAAAAAAGACAAGAGCATTTCTGAGAAGGTTAACCTGAAAATGGCCGATATTTTTTCGAAAATTAAAAATATTGCGAACCATTTTGACGTATATAAAAGCGCACTAAATATTATTACCGAATATAATTCGCGTCAGGAAAGCGGTGTAGTTTATATTCCGCCGTCCTATTTGGCCGATCTGAATATGATCGAAAAGTCAAAGGATTTTAAAAATCCCTTAAGAAAACCAGTAGAGGAAAACGGGGAAGAAGATGACGGTTTGCATCAAAGTTATGACATAAGCTTCACTGGTAAAGGTAAGCAGCCGGAAAACTGGCTGGAAGCATCATTTTATTCAATTGAAGATTATTTTTTAGGCGGACGTTCCGGCTTTTATGACAAAAAGAATATAGTAATTGTTGATAAGAAGAAGGACAGAATTTATACACAGGATATTACCACCGATTTTGAACCCGATGGCAGCGGTTTGTTAGGCGGTGTATGTGATGTGAATAGTTTTAAGGTAATCAACGATTCTCTTTTCGAGGTAAAAGCTGGGGCTATACTCTCAATAGAACTTTATGATACCACAAAGTATATCTCCGGGGGGCCGTTCTATCACTATTTGGCAATTAGAAATAATGAATTAACGGAGTTGCCAAATAACCGGACCTTTGGTTTTACTAAATACGTTAAAATGGACGACTCGTATTTAAGTGCTTGTTATAAAATGCTTATAGGCACGGGCCGTTTTGATAAAAGGGAAGAAAAAACGATAGATGAAATTACCCCCGATATACTCCGTTATATGAAAAATGAGATCTACGCCGATTATCGTTACCAGTTTAAAGATAAAAGATGGACAGAGGTATTTGCTGATATGGCATCCTATAACAACTACACCGGGCAGGAAAAACCGTGCAATGCGAATGTTGACGACTCATTGACAACCATTGATAAATACAACATCAATTGGATCAGCCAGAAATTAAAAGGGGTAAAAACCAAACCCAACACCACCCTTGCCGCCAAATGAAAATAGCGGGAAAGGTGCTATGGTATTTTGCCTTTTTTTGGGTGTTGGTGTTGTGCGCAGGTACATTTTTGCAGTACTATGATTTTAAAAACGATTCGCACTTTTTGCAGATAAAAGAGGCTGCTGTAAAAACAGGCTGGTACCTGCCCGCATTTTATTGCCATATCATAGGCAGCAGTATTATATTGATGGCCGGCTTTTTTCAATTCTCCAAAAAGGTGTATAGGAATAAGCCCCTGCATAAGGCGCTGGGTAAAGTTTATGTGTTCGGAGTGCTATTCTTTGCTGCCCCGGGCGCTTATATCATGACGCTGTTTATCGACCGCGGCAAGTGGGTTTTCTTATCGTTCCTGCTGCAAAATACATTGTGGGTAATATTTACCCTGTCGGCCTGGCTGCTTGTAAAAAACAAAAGGATTGACGACCACATCAAAATGATGCGCCGAAGCTATGCCCTGGCTTTTGGCGCAGTTACCCTGCGTTTTTATATCTGGGCCTTTACGGTATTTGGCAGTGGCGTAGGCTTTGCAAATAACTACATCATTATTTCGTTTTTAAGCTGGGTACCCAACCTTATTTTGGCCGAAGGGATAAATTATTATTACCGGAAACAGGTTTTTATTGCAGGATAAACAAGTTTAATAAAAGTAAAACCCGCTGAAATTAAGGCGAATAGCGATTAAAAAGCATGTTTTTTAAAAAACACTTGGCTTAATTAAAAACGAAGCGTATATTTGCCATCCCAAACGGAGAAATCCAACGGGCTAACGGAGTGGTAGTTCAGCTGGTTAGAATACGTGCCTGTCACGCACGGGGTCGCGGGTTCGAGTCCCGTCCATTCCGCAAAAGCTTCATCCCAAAAGGATGGAGCTTTTTTGCTTTATGTTATTTTAGGGATCAAGCCGAAAAAATAAGCAGATTAAAACCAAAAAGCCTCCAACTTTCGCTGGAGGCTTTGTAGCCCGTAGGGGAATCGAACCCCTGTTTCAAGAATGAAAATCTTACGTCCTAACCCCTAGACGAACGGGCCAATTTTTGAGATCATGTACCTTTCGGCCCAATGAGTCCCTTTATTTTGGGATTGCAAAGATAAAGTTTTAAAGAGAAAAATAAAATAAAGTTTGAAATTTTTTTGAAAAGTCCGAAAGTCGGGAAAGTCAGTAAAGTCCGAAAGATGGTTGTGGGTGGTTTTTTTACCCCGAAAAGTACTTTCACTCGCGTTTATCTTTCGGACTTTCCGGACTTCCCGACTTCCCGACTCCTAAACATTTGACATTCCTCAAACAAAATGCAGCTCCCTGCATTTTATATATCATAATATCCGCTTACCTTTATAATACAAAAATACCTTACCCGTTATATGAAAGCAATATGGAACGACCAGGTGATTGCCGAAAGCGATGACACCATTGTAGTTGAGAATAACCATTATTTCCCGAAAGAGAGTGTTAATACCGAATATTTGAGGCCCTCGCCTGCACATACCACCTGCATTTGGAAGGGTAAGGCATCCTACCACACGCTTGAAGTAAACGGAAAAGAAAACCTGGATGCTGCGTGGTTTTACCCGGATCCGAGCCCTGCGGCGGCTCAAATTAAAGATTACATCGCCTTTTGGAAAGGTGTAAAAGTAATAGCCTGATATGAAACAATACGATGCAATAGTTATCGGATCAGGCCAGGCAGGCGGACCGCTGGCCAAAAAACTGGCCCTCGCGGGCAAGAGAACGGCGCTGATAGAAAAACGCTGGATCGGGGGCACCTGTGTAAATGATGGCTGCACGCCCACAAAAACCATGGTGGCTTCGGCAAAAATGGCTTATATGGCCGATAACAGCCAGGCGCTCGGTGTAAAAATAAAAGGCTTTTCGGTGGACATGGCAAAGATCAAAAAGAGAAAGGACGCCATCGTTCACCAATTCAGGAATGGCAGCCAGAAAGGCTTGGAGGCTACCAGAAACCTCGATGTCATCTTCGGCGAAGCTACCTTTACGGGTGACAAAACCATTTCGGTAAAACTGAACAGCGGCAGGATAAAGGAGTTTAATGCCGACTTATTTTTTATCAATACCGGCGCCAAACCCTTTATTCCTGAAATTGAAGGCTTAAACGACATTGACTATCTAACCTCAACCACCATTATGGACCTGGATAAAGTGCCCGAACATTTGCTGGTGATCGGTGGCAATTATATCGGCCTGGAGTTTGGGCAAATGTTCAGCCGCTTTGGCAGCAAGGTTACTATTGTCGAAAAGTCAGGCCGGATCGTATCCCGTGAGGACGAAGATGTTTCGGAAGAGCTTACCAAAATATTACAGGAAGAGGATATCACCATTCTTTGCAATGCCTCAACATCAAAAATCAAAAAGAAACAGGGTGAAAAAATCACCGCAACAGTGTTAATTAATGGGTCGGAAAAAAAGGTCAGGTGCTCGCACGTACTGGTTGCCGTGGGGCGCGTGCCACAAACGGCCACTTTAAACCTGCCGGCAACCGGGGTTGAAATGGATGAACGCGGCAACGTTAAGGTAAATGATAAACTGGAAACCAATATTAAAGGCATTTACGCTTTGGGCGATGTAAAAGGCGGCCCGGCCTTTACGCACATCAGTTATAACGACTATACCATTGTTTACCGTAACCTGGTAAAAAATGAGAATCTCAGCATAAAGGACCGTCCCGTGCCTTACTGTATGTTTACCGATCCGCAACTGGGCTGTATCGGCATCAATGAAACTGAGGCCAAAAAACGTAAACTGAATTATAAAGTAGCAAAACTGCCCATGGCTTATGTTGCCCGCGCCATTGAGACAGGCGATACCCGCGGCTTCATGAAAGCCATTGTTGATCCGGATACCAAACAGATTCTGGGCGCCACTATTTTAGGCCCTGAAGGCGGCGAAACCATGACGGTGCTGCAAATGGCCATGGCAGGCGGCATTACTTATGATGAGATCCGCTATTTTGTATTCGCCCACCCGCTTTTTGCCGAATCGTTAAATAACCTTTTTATGGCGATGGATACATAACTGTTTGAAATGAAATTAATGAAAAGCCCGGGGTGTGCGATTCCTCTCTTGAGAGGGGCGGAGGGGTGTGTACATGCGATTGCCTATGCGGATAGTATCCTTTATTACTCAATCCCGTTGAAAAGATGATTAAGGTTGAACAGCTCAGCAAACACTTTGGCAAAGTTAAAGCCGTAAACGGCATTTCGTTCGAAGTGGAGGAGCAGGAGAATCTTATCCTTTTGGGCACCAGCGGCTGCGGCAAAACCACCACACTTAAAATGATCAACAGGCTTATTGAGCCAACATCAGGTAAAATTTTTATCGACGGAAAAAACATCCTGGAGCAACAGCCCGAAGTATTGCGGCGCGGCATTGGCTACGTACTGCAAAATAACGGTCTTTTTCCGCATTATACCGTTGCCGAAAATATTGCCATCGTACCGCAACTGTTAAAATGGGATAAAAAGCGGATAGAAAAACGCACCAGCGAATTACTTGAAAAATTGCATCTCTCCACAAAACACCTCAGCGCCTATCCCAGCGAGTTAAGCGGTGGCCAGCAACAGCGCATAGGGCTGGCAAGGGCTTTGGTGGCTGACCCTCCGGTATTGCTGATGGATGAACCATTTGGCGCGCTGGACAATGTTACCCGCTCAAAAATACAGGCAGAGTTTAAGGCGCTGGATGAACTGAAAAGAAAGACCATTATTATGGTTACCCATGATGTGCAGGAAGCCTTTGAACTGGGCGACCGCATTTGCATTATGGATAAAGGGGAAATTGTCCAAAATGGCACTCCATCAGCGTTGTTGTTCAAGCCCAAAAACGATTTTGTAAAGGAATTTTTGAAAGAGCAAAGGCTACTGCTGGAATTTAAAACAATCACGGTTAAATCACTCTGGCATTTACTTTCAGATGAAGAGATAAAAGGGCAACAGCCTGGCATACTGGTTAATTATACAACTGATTTATGGACAGTTTTCGAACGGGCTGCATTTTTTAATGCTGAACGCTTAAATATGGCAAATTTGGAAAACAAGGAAATGAAGACGGTGTCTTTTGAAACTTTAATGTCAGCTTTTTATCAATATCAGAAAGGGCACAGCCGTGAATGAGCAGCAATCTTTATGGGATTTTATGCGCCAGCAATCGGGCAAGCTTGCCGAACAAACCGTTCAGCATATCGGGCTTACTTTTATATCCCTGTTCATTGCTGTACTTATTGGCTTACCGTTGGGCATATTTATCAGCCGGAGACAACGATTTTCCGGCCCGGTTTTGGGTGTTGCAGGCGTATTACAAACCATCCCCAGCATAGCCTTGCTGGGTTTTATGATCCCGGTTTTGGGCATCGGGGCCAAACCCGCTATTACCGCCCTGTTACTTTATGCCTTACTGCCCATCATCCGCAACACCTTTACGGGGATAACCGGGGTTGACGCTGCTGTTAAAGAGGCCGCGGTAGCTATGGGCATGAGCAAATGGCAGGTATTAAAAAAGGTGGAACTGCCGCTGGCGATGCCGGTGATCTTTGCGGGCATCCGCACAGCCACCGTAATAACTGTAGGCGTAGCGACGCTGGCATCATATATCGCTGCAGGCGGCCTGGGTGAGTTTATCTTCGGTGGCATCTCGCTCAACAATACCAATATGATCCTGGCCGGCGCCATCCCGGCGGCATTGCTGGCTGTTTTATTTGATTTTTTGCTGTCGCGATTGCAAAAGCTCAACCTAAAAAGACTAAAAACTGCTACTATAATACTGCCGCTGCTGCTTGTTCTATTGTCCTCATTTTACTGGATCCCATCTGCCTATGGCAGCAAACTCAAGGCAGGGTTCACCCCGGAGTTTATGGGCAGGCGCGATGGTAACCTGGGCCTGCAAAGCAAATACGGCTTGCGTATCCGTACCGTAGTGATCAGTGATGCAGTGATGTATAAGGCCGCTTACGAAAAACAGCTCGACGTGATCAGCGGTTATTCAACTGATGGAAGGCTAAGGGCATACGACCTGGTGGTATTAAAAGATGACAAAGGAATTTTTCCGCCATATTACGCCGCACCCATCGTTAGAGAAAATTCACTAACAAAATTTGCATTGTTAGAAAAAATACTAAATTTGTTAGCCGGGAAAATAAACGACAGCACCATGACCGCCCTGAACTATCAAACTGATTACCTTCATCAAAGCCCTGAAAAAGTGGCAAAAAACTTCCTGGTTTCACAAAAATTATGGAGGCCGGCGCAAAATGGAAATGAAGGTGTGGTACGGATCGGGTCGAAAATATTTGGCGAACAATACATCCTGGCGAATATGTACAGCATGCTGATTAAAGGATATTCCCGTTACGATGTTGCCACCAAAACAGGGCTGGGGGGTACAAAAATATGCTTTGATGCTTTAATGAATGACCAGATCGATCTGTACCCTGAATATACAGGAACAGGTTTACTGGCCATATTACAGCCTCCGGTTAAAGTTATTGATTCAGTAAGCACCGGCAGCCAGGCAACCTATATTTATGTAAAGGATGGATTTGAGAAAAAATATAATGTCAAATGGCTAAAACCAATCGGGTTTAATAATGCGTATGCTTTGATGATGCGGAGGCAGCAGGCCAAAAATTTAAATATTAAAACAATTTCTAACCTGAAACGATATTTGGATAACAGGTAACACCAATGGACACAGCCGAAAAAATAATTTCAAGTGATCTGGCAACCCGATATATCGGGGTTCGCAAACGCACAGAGCAGATATGCAGCCCCCTGCAGACCGAGGACTATGTGGTGCAGCCTGTAGTTGACGTCAGCCCGCCTAAATGGCATATCGGGCATACAACCTGGTTTTTTGAAACCTTTATCCTGAAGCCTTATTTTATGGGCTACCGGGAATATAATCCCGATTACAACTATGTATTCAACAGTTACTACGAAACGGTAGGAAACCGGGTGATCCGCACCGACAGGGGTAACCTGAGCCGGCCAACAGTAATGGAGATTTACCGTTACCGGGAGTATGTGGACGAGGCAATGCTAAAGTTTTTGCACGAAAGTATTGGTGACGAAATAAAGGAGTTGCTGATACTTGGCCTGAACCATGAGGAACAGCACCAGGAACTATTATACACCGATATCAAATACATTTTGGGCCATAACCCGCTTTTTCCTGCCTATTCAAAGGATTACGTTTCGCCGAAGGTTAATTGGGTGGAGAACGAAAAATTCATCAGCGTAAAGGAAGATATCTATGAGATCGGGTTTGCCGGCGACGGTTTTTGTTTTGACAACGAACTGAATCGCCATAAAGTTTACCTGCAGGCCTATGAGATCAGCCCGAACCAGGTAACCAATGCCGAATACCTGAATTTTATGAATGCAGGCGGTTATCATGATTTCAGGCACTGGCATGCCGAAGGCTGGGACTGGGTAAAAAACAATAAAATAGAATCGCCCATGTACTGGCATTTAATCGACGGGGAGTGGTACCAGTATTCCTATCATGGCCTGGGGCTATTGAATCCCAAAGAGCCGGTTTGCCATATCAGTTATTTCGAGGCCTATGCTTATGCGGCATGGAAAGCATTGAGGCTGCCAACAGAATTTGAATGGGAAGCGGCCGCCAACCAATTTAGCTGGGGCAAAAACTGGGAATGGACCGAAAGCAGTTACCTTCCTTATCCCGGTTTCGTAAAAGCACCCGGCGCCATTGGCGAATACAATGGCAAATTTATGGTAAATCAAAAGGTGCTGCGCGGCGCTTCCGAAGTAACACCTCCGGGGCATAGCCGTGTTACCTATAGAAACTTTTTTCAAACACATTTACGCTGGCAGTTTACAGGCATTAGGTTGGCCAAATAACATCCAGATGATATACTACCTATGAAAAACATTGAAAACATGCAGGCTGTCCCGATGGCTATCGGGATAACCCGACCTGAAAAAATAAAAAGCAGCCAGTTTTACCTGGATGTGATAACGGGTTTAAATGCACAACCGAAATATTTAAACTCTAAATATTTTTATGACGTCGTTGGCGATAAACTCTTCCAGGACCTGATGAACTGCGAAGAGTATTACCCCACCAACTGTGAGCTGGAGATATTCGGCGAAAAAACAGCTGAGATATGCGGGGCCATCATGGGGGAAGGAGATGCTTTTGATTTAATTGAGTTAGGCGCCGGCGATGCTACCAAATCAGCCTATCTTTTAGCTTATCTTTTGGAAAACAATGCCGGTTTCACTTATCTGCCGATTGATATTTCTGATAATGTGATTTCCTACCTAAACATCACCCTGCCGGTAACTTTGCCCGGAATTAAAATAAAAGGCCTGAACGGCGAATATTTTGAAATGCTTGAAAGAGCTGCTGCTGCTTCAAATAAACGCAAAGTAGTGCTGTTTTTAGGATCAAACATTGGCAATATGCAGCATGATGATGCTGTAGATTTTTGCCGGAACATGCGGGCGCATCTGTCAAAAGGCGATATGCTGCTGATTGGTTTCGACCTTAAAAAAAATCCAAAAACTATATTGGCTGCCTATAATGATAAAGAGGGCATCACTAAAAAGTTTAACCTTAATTTACTGGAACGCATCAACCGGGAACTGGATGGTCATTTTGATATAGCTAAATTTGAACACTATCCTACTTATGATCCCGAAAACGGCGCCTGCAAAAGTTACCTGGTAAGCACCTGCGATCAGGAAGTAAACATTGGCGCTGAAACCATTAGCTTTTTGAAGGATGAATATATTTTTATGGAGATTTCTCAAAAGTTTTCTGTCATCCAAACCAACGAAATGGCCATCAGTTCCGGATTTAAACCGGTTGACCATTTTTTTGACAGCCGGAAATGGTTTACCGATGCGATCTGGATAGCGGAATAAGAGTCAATTTTAATTCTTGGCGATCGGCATATAATTCAATCTTTGCTGAAAATAGGCATCCCAGCTATGCTGCTGTACCCGATTGGTTGAGTTTTGGGTATCGGTGTCGTAATTTTGGTTAAGTTGCTTGTACTTTGCCTCAATACGGTCGAAGATATTATCAGCCACTCTATGATAATCGGACCGGAAAACGGTCCGGCCAACCGTTCTTAATAGCTCCTGCTGCTCCATATAGCTGATGTTGTAGTGGCCCTGTTCATGTTTTAATATTTCTTCAAGCATTTCCCTGGAGCCGATCTTAGACAGGTTCATCCATGAACGATCACTGTTCATTATCAGTTTTATATAGAACGTTAAAACATAATAATCCTTTTCGGGCCTGGCGGTGTAGCTGTATTCAATGGTGCAATTGGTGTAGGCAATTGCGCCATCGCCATTGTTACTGGGTGCGCCTTTAAAATCATTTACCGTTAACCTCTTATAAGGCTGTGCAAACGCCTGGCAGCAAAAAAACATTAATGCGGCTACGAGAATTAGCCGCCTGACCCTTATTTCCATTTATTTAAAAGTAAAATTTTTACTTTTTGACTTTATCAGCATGCAATTGGTTTAACGCCATTAATTCTTTCATGGTATGCTGCATGGCATCGGTTGATCCGTCAAGGAAAATAACGTTGCCGGTAGAGTTTTCTGCAAAATGTTTGATGGATTCTGTCCACATGGTAAACAGGATAACCGAGGTGTCCATATTAGCATCCTGCATTTCTTTGGCTGCTACTGACATCCCCTTGGCCACTTCCTCGCGGAACAGCGCAACACCCTGCCCGCGCAGCTGCGATGCCTGGCGCTCAGCTTCTGCCGATATCTTGATGGCATTACCTTCGGCCTCGGCAGCTTTTGTTTTGGTGATCAACAGGGCCTGGCCTTCATTTTCGGCGGCAGCCTTCAGGTTATTGGAGGCAACCACCTGGCTCATTGATTTCATGATCACTTCATCAAAAGTAATATCGTTTAACTGCAGGTCCTGCAAGTGATAACCCCAGCCTTCAAGCACTACATCCAGTTGTTCTTTTACGTGTTCAACAATATCCCTCCGGAGGATCAATACTTCCGATTGGCGCTTAGTGGCTACAAAAGCCCTTATTGAACCTTCGACCGTGCGGATAAGTGCCTGCATCAGATTCCGGTCGTCAACAAACTTAAAGGCTACGTTTTTAATGGTCTCCTCCTGCTGATCGAGTACCGAATAAAGCAGCATCGCTTTAAAGTAAACGTTGGCCTGGTCAAAGGTCACCGCCTGGAACTCCAGTTCAACCGAACGGTTTTGGATAGATATTTTTGAATAGATGCTTTCAATAAACGGCAATTTAAAGTTAAGGCCGGGAGTTAAGATGCGGCGATACTTGCCAAAAATGGTAATTACTACGATAGTGCCCTGTTTTACAGACACAAAAGATGAAAATAAAACTACGAGGATAATAAAAACAAAAATTAAAGTGCCTATTTCAGGTGTCATAACGAATAGATTTATGCCTATAAATATAATGGTAATTATTGGTGTGCTATTTGTTTTGTATAAAAAGCATGAAATAAAAATGCAGAAATCATTATGAACTTAAAACGAACATTCGGAGCCATTCTAACTGTATTGGGTATTATAGGCTTAATTTATGCCGGCATCGAAATTATTAACCACAGCGGCAACTATACCACCCTTATTGTTGTAGCCGTAATTGCCGTTATGTTTTTCTTTACCGGTATCAGTCTTGTCCGCACCACTAATGATGATGCCAAGTAATTTATAGTAATATTAATATTTTACAGGCAAAATCGTTCCGTCATCGGTTATATTTAACCCGGGTTGTTCGAAATCGGTAGCAGTTAACATTTTAATATGGTTGGCTACCCGGTTCAGACTATCGGGCATTAAGCCGTTGTTATGTGATTGCATGTTCGAGATGATACGGCCGTTTAAAAATTCGCCTTTTTTATTTAGATAAACCTTTAATACCGGGGCCATGCCGCAAATGCCCGCTACACTAACACACCTGTAGGTACAAAAGTTACCGAGGCTATAGGCAATCAGCCGGTTTTTATAAAGTTCCATAGCCCGGCAAACATGTGGTCCGTTTCCCAGTATGATATCAGCGCCGGCATCAATAGCATTATGCGCAAAGGCATGTACATCACCGCGGTTTTCGGTAATAAACTTTTCGTAAGTACAGGGGATGTGCTCATAGGCGGCGCCTTCGCCACCGCCATGAAAGGAAACAATTACAATATCACATTGTTGTTTTAATTGCTGTATAATTGCTGCCGATTTCTTCAGGTTCAGGAGCGGCAATGTTTGTCCGTTTGGTGCGAAGGCGCAAAACCCATAGGTAATGCCATTAATTTTAAAGATGGCCGAAGGTTTGCTGTTAAGCCCGCCATATTGAATGCCGAGGCTGTCGAGCACTTTCATCGTACTTACGCGCCCCTTTTGGTCAAAATCATTACTATGGTTATTGGCAAGGCTAAGTACATTAAATCCTGCCTGTTTAATTACCGCACCGTAACTCACCGGCATTCTGAATAAAAAAGCAGGCTGTAGCTGGTGCAACTTAAAATATGCCGGTGCGCCGGTGTCCAGTAAAGTGCCTTCAAGGTTACCAAAAGTAATATCGGCATTTTTCAATTCATCCAAAACATTTTTAAAACTGCTTTTGGCACTGTCGGGTGGTAAGGTCCGGTTATCAGGATAGGAGGTGCCCAGCATGATATCGCCAACGGCGGCTATACAAACAGAATTGGCGACTACCTTTGGCTTTGATGCAACAACCACGGGTTTAGCTTTAGGCTGATGCTTTTCAGCCTGTCTGTTTTCCTGTTTTTCCCCGCAGGAAGAAAAATATAAAGTAGCGGCAATAATTAGTAGTAAGAAACGTCTGCTCATTCAAAAAAAATCCTCTCATAAATGAAAGGATTTTTTCTGAAATATAAAATATTTTTAATTCTTGCTGTTATCGTCTTCCTGTTTTTGAAGCTCAGCTTTAAACGAATCAAGCATACGGCCTCCCCTGTAAAAATAACGCTTGTAATAAGCATCATCAAGGCTGCTGATTGCAACTCCTCTTGAAGAAGCGTGTGCAAAACGGTTATTGCCCAGATAAATGCCTACATGCGAGATACGACGACTGTGTATTTTAAAGAAAACAAGGTCGCCCTCCTGCAAATCGTCCTTCCTTACAGGACTAACCATGCTGAAAATATCCCTTGAGCTGCGTTGAATGTCCATATTGAACACCTGGCTATATAATTCTTTGGTAAATGCTGAACAATCGATACCACGCCTTGAGCTTCCGCCAAATCGGTATGGTGTACCAATCCAATCATATACAAAATGGAACAACTTCATGTTTGAAGTAGCAGAAAGCGCAACACCCATAATTTGGGATAAATAATCTTTAGCTAAACTTTCCTGGTCATCTGAATTTTTATTGTCCGCAGGGCTTGGACTTTCTTTTGTTTGCGCCTGAACGGCTAAAACGCTGAAAAATAGTGCAATAACGATAGTAATTTTCTTCATTTAACTGAATTTTTGTTGTTATTAGGCCAACAAATGTTTATTAAATTGGACACCCTGTCTATTGTTGGGTACAAAACTATTTAAAATTTTGATAATTGCAATAAAAAGGTCATTTTTTTCCACAATTGTAACACACTGTTAATAATTTGGGGGTTTATATACAACACAACCCTCTCTTTTATTTCGATTTTTCTAATTTCATTGTCAAATGTGCCCGTATTTAACAAACTTTAACTCCTTAAAAGAACGGTTTATTGCCTTTTACGCAACAAATAAAAAAATAAGCATAAAACTCTATAACAAATTCATCGCAGTTTCGATATTTTCAAGGATATAATTAGATTTGCGCTTTACTCGTAAAATTGATCGTTTAATATATTACATGAGTTCAATCGAAATAAATAAAGACACCTACCTGATGTGGTACGAGTCGATGCTTTTAATGCGCAAGTTTGAGGAGAAAGCAGGCCAATTATACGGACAGCAAAAAATCAGGGGCTTTTGCCATTTATACATTGGGCAGGAAGCTGTTTTGGCGGGAGCCATGTCGGTAATTAAACCGGAAGACAGTATGATCACCGCTTATCGTGACCATGCGCATGCCATTGCCAAGGGAGTTAGCTCCAATGCCATCATGGCTGAACTATATGGTAAGGCTACCGGATGTTCCAAAGGCAAGGGCGGCTCGATGCACATGTTCAGTAAAGAACACCACTTTTATGGCGGCCATGGCATTGTAGGCGGACAGATCCCGATGGGTGCCGGCGTTGCATTTGCTGAAAAATTTAAAGGCACTGATTTTGTGAACATTACCTATATGGGTGATGGTGCCGTAAGGCAGGGTGCTTTGACCGAAACTTTTAATTTGGCTGCATTATGGAAACTTCCCGTAATTTTTGTTTGCGAGAACAATGGTTATGCTATGGGCACCTCTCTTGAACGTACCACCGTACAAACCGACATTTATAAATTAGGATTGCCCTATGGTATCCCGTCTTCGCCGGTGGATGGTATGGATCCGGCCGCTGTGCACAAAGCAATGGACGAAGCCTGCCAGCGTGCGCGTGCGGGTGAAGGACCAACATTTTTGGAAATGCGTACTTACAGGTACAAAGGTCACTCCATGTCCGACCCGCAGAAATACCGTACCAAAGATGAATTGGAAAGCTACAAGGCCAAGGACCCTATCGAACTGGTAAAACATACAATTATTTCGGAAGGTTATGCTGATGACAAGTGGTTTGAAGAGATTGACGCGAAAGTGAAAGCTGAAGTGGAAGAATCCGTTAAGTTTTCGGAAGAGTCGCCATGGCCTGAGGCATCGGAATTATATACTGATGTGTATGTTGAAAAAGATTACCCTTTTATAAGGAGCTAATCATTACATTTAAACTGGATTTTAAAAATAACTACAGATACATATAGTATATGGCCGAAGTAATTAAGATGCCGAAAATGAGCGATACCATGACTGAAGGGGTATTAGCAAAATGGCATAAAAAAGTTGGTGATAAGGTGAAATCAGGCGATGTTATGGCCGAGATAGAAACGGATAAAGCCACCATGGATTTTGAATCGTACCAGGACGGAACACTGCTTTATATTGGTGTTGAAGAAGGCAAAGCGGTCCCGGTTGATGCGCTTATAGCGATCATTGGAAAAGAAGGTGAAGACTATAAAGCTTTACTGGCCGGCGATGCGGCATCAGCAGCACCTGCGGCTGAAAGCAAGCCCACGCCCGCAGCAGAAGTTGCAACACGTGCGGCTGCTGAAGAAAAGAAACCTGCTGCCCCGGTTGAAGCAAAACCAAAGGTTGACAAAAGCGGTATCCCTGCGGTAGTTATCCGCATGCCTGCCCTTAGCGACACCATGACTGAAGGAGTGATCAATAAATGGAACTTTAAAGTTGGCGATAAAGTAAAATCAGACGACTCACTGGCGGACGTGGAAACCGATAAGGCAACCATGGAAGTAGTAGGTTATGAAGAAGGTACTTTACTATATATAGGCCCTAAAGAAGGTGAAGCTGCACCAGTGAATGGCATTATAGCTATTGTAGGTAAAGAGGGCACTGATATTACCCCGTTGTTACAGGATGATGATGCACCTGCCGCTAAACCTGCTGACGAAAGCGCACCGGCTACTGCCGAAGCGGCCGCAACAGCTGAAGCTGAAACAGACGGCCCGTCAATAGCTGACGACAGCCGTGTAAAGGCTTCGCCGCTGGCGCGTAAAATTGCAAAAGAAAAAGGCATCAACCTTAATGATGTAAAAGGAAGCGCCGAAGGCGGCCGCATTATCAAGAAAGATGTTGAAGAATATGTTCCGGCTGCCAAGCCGGCTGCGGCGCCTGCTGTAAGCGCTCCAGCAGCAGCACCAGCTGCCGCCGCGCCAGCTGCTGCTAAACCTGCCCCGGTAATTGCAAGTTACACCGGCGAAGAGAAGTTTACCGAGAAACCGGTTAGCCAGATGCGCAAAGCCATCAGCCGCCGTTTGTCGGAAAGTTTGTTTACCGCACCGCATTTTTATGTAACCATGAGCATTGATATGGACCAGGCCATTGCCGCCCGTACCCGCATCAACGAAGTGGCCCCGGTAAAAATATCATTTAACGATTTTGTATTGAAAGCCTGCGCCGTTGCCTTAAAACAACACCCGGCGATCAACTCATCATTCCTGGGCGATAAGATCCGCTTTAACGAGCACGTACATATTGGCGTTGCTGTTGCAGTTGACGAAGGTTTACTTGTACCGGTAATTAAATATGCTGATGGCAAATCATTAAGCGCCATATCTGTTGAAGTAAAGGAATTTGCAGGTAAAGCCAAAAGCAAAAAACTGCAGCCAAATGAAATGGAAGGCTCAACTTTCACCATCTCAAACTTAGGTATGTTTGGGGTTGACGAATTTACTGCTATCATTAACACACCAAACGCCTGTATTTTGGCCGTTAGCGGCATACAGCAAATACCTGTAGTTAAAAGTGGCGCTGTAGTGCCCGGCAATGTAATGAAGGTTACCCTCAGCTGTGATCACCGCGTGGTTGACGGCGCCACAGGTGCCGCATTCCTGCAGACCTTAAAGTCAATGCTGGAAGAACCGGTAAGGCTATTGATTTAATTTCGGATTTCGGAATTAGTTAAGATTTAATATTTAAGCGATGGGTTTTCGGGCTCATCGCTTTTTTTATTGCCTGGCAGGGCATAAAAAAACTTCGGCAATCGACAGGCGAATCAAAAAGATACAGCCGTCGCAATATTTTAGATTTATCTTTGGCGATAATAAAACGCCAATTACCTTAAGCTAACAATGGAAATATCAACACAACTCAGTAATGATTTAACAGAAGTATTGCAGGGAAACCCATGGTACGGCCCTTCAGTTTATGAAATCATTGAACAGGTAAGTTTTGAGGCAGCCTTTGAAAAACCGCCCGGATCAGTACATTCGATAGCAGGGATCCTGCTGCATATGATCTCCTGGACAGAGGAAGTGATCGACCGGATGAATGGCTTACCATCGCAGGTTCCTTCAAGCGGAGACTGGCCTGACCCGGGAACGCCCGACGAACAAAAATGGCAAAATTATGTCAGTGACCTAAAACTGGTTAACGTAAATTTGCTGGGTATTATCCAAAATTTTCCGAAAGAGCAATGGACTGAACATGTTACAGGTGTTGTTGAAAACGATCCGGGCACAACATTTGAGGCATTGATAAAAGGTTTGATACAACATCATATTTATCATTCGGGGCAAGTTTCATTATTATTACGGATTATTGATTAGGATTACACCGATTGGAGAAGGATTGCACCGATTATCGATATGATAAAATCAGTGAAACCGGGCGTAGCGAACTCACGAACACCAATGAAAAATAAACACCTGGTAAATAATCATTAACAGCAATCGGTGTAATCAACAACACAAAATCAGTGAAATCATAAAAATGGCATCACAAAAAACAACAAATAAAAAGACTTTGGTTTTAGGCGCAACGCCTAACGAGGCCCGATATGCCAATCTTGCCGCCAACCGGCTGGTACGGAGCGGGCATAGCATTGTAAATGTTGGCATCAGAAAGGGGGAAGTTGCCGGTGTACCTATTGAGCGCCCCGAAACCATTTACGCAGATATTGACACCATCACTTTATATGTGGGGCCACAGCACCAGGAAAACCTTTATGATTATATTTTAAAAACCCATCCTAAAAGAATCATTTTTAACCCGGGAACGGAAAATTCGGAACTTCGGAAACTGGCTGATGAGCAGGGTATTGAAACGGAATATGCCTGTACGCTGGTTTTGCTTTCGATAGGGCAGTATTAGGGCTTTATCCAGAGAGGAATTTCATCCTGAGACGCAAAATAGAGACGCAAAATATTGCGTCTCTACCTGTTTAATTTTTCACAGATCTCTTTTATCGTAATACTTACCGGCTTAAAATCAATACCGATAGCTTTTTTGATTTTAGAATTATCGTAATCGCGGGTAATTGTGGCTGCGCGTGCCGATACTTTATCAATTGCCGGCGCCCTGCCGGTAAGCAATGCTGCTAATGCTGCCCCGCGCCAGGCAAAGCCCATCATTAAGGCGCCGGCATGCATTGCTGGTGGTTTAATACCAAAATCCTCTGCAATTTCGCTGGTAAGTTGTTTGTAGTTCCGGTTTTCGGCGCTCACAATATAACGCTCGCCACTGATTTTAGTATTCATCAGCGCTATCATACTTTTGGCAACATCCTCCACGTCAACAAACCCGCAGCTACCTGACGTGTAAAATTTAAGGCCATTTCTTACAGTTTCAAAAAGTTGCCCGCTGCCTTTAATACCTGCATTAGCGCCTATAATGATTGAAGGGTTAACGATCACAGCGTGCAAACCTTCGGCAATACCGCGCCAAACCTCCATCTCGCTTTCAAGTTTGGATATGGCATATCCATCGTCTTCCCTGTCAAGGTCGAGGTTATGGTTTTCTGTTACCAGGTCCCCGGGTTTGGCCAGCCCGATCGCGGCAACTGAGCTTACATGCACCAGCCTGATTTTTTGCTGCATGCATAAGTTAACCAAATTAGCGGTTGCGGCAATATTGGTTTTTATCATCGGCTTTTTGTCGGCCTGCCTGAGCGATACCCAGGCAGCACAATGATACACCTGTGAGATATCTTTTAACGCCTCTTCAAGAGCAAAAATATCCAGCAGATCTGCGTCTACCCAATCGATAATTGTTTCAAAGGAGCGCAAAATTGCGGGAATTGAAGATGATTCCCGTTTGGTGCACCGGAAACGATTACCTTGTTTTGCCAGCTGCAAAGCCAGTTCTGAACCTAAAAACCCAGTCGCCCCGGTAACTAATATCATTAATTTGAAAATTTGAAAATCCGACTATTTGAAAATGTCTTCTGCAAAGATGCTAAATCAAACTTTCAAATCAACTAATCTAATAATTTGAATATGTTTGTCTTTTATATTGCTATACAGATTTGTCATTATCAAATCTTCAAATTAAATAATTTTCAAATCAAAAATGTCTTTATCTGATTTTTTTACACCTATTGATGCTGAAAAGATCATCCCAAAAAAGGGATATTATACCAGCCAGCTGGGCAGTAAGATCGAATACTATTCGGTTGATTTTCCCGACCTGGAACAAAAAACAGATATCGCCATCATCGGGGTACTGGAAGACCGTAACGCCATCAACAATGCGGGCTGTGCCTTAGGTCCTGATTATGTACGCGAAAAATTTTACCTGTTGAATGAAGGTAATTACAATACCAAGATTGTTGACCTTGGTAATATCAGGCAGGGCGCCGCAGTAACCGATACCTATTTCGCATTGAAGACGGTGGTGAATGAACTGGTAAAAAAGGATATAATTCCCGTAATTATAGGGGGCGGGCAGGACCTTACCTATGCACAATACCTGGCCTACGAAACACTGGAACAGAAAGTCGACCTGGTGATCATAGATCCGCGCTTTGACCTGGATGACGACGATAAGGGTATTGATACCATCGAAACCACGTCCACATCTTATCTTAATAAAATATTTTTACACGATCCGAATTACCTGTTTAATTTCAGTAACCTGGGCTATCAAACCTATTATACCAGCCAGGACAGTTTGCGGGTGATGGATAAATTATACTTTGATACCCATCGCCTTGGCGAAATAGCCGGAAATATTGCGGTTGCAGAGCCAATTATACGGAATGCAAGTATGGTGAGTTTTGATATGGGGGCCATCAGATCATCTGATGCTGCCGGAAATGCCAACGCAAACCCCAATGGATTTTGGGGGAACGAGGCTTGTCAGCTGGCGCGCTATGCCGGTATTAATGACAAGCTGAGTTCGGTAGGCTTTTATGAATTTAACCCGGCTTACGATAATAACGGCCAAACCGCGCTGCTGCTGGCCCAGATGATATGGTATTTTATGGATGGGGTTTACAGCCGGAAAAAGGATTTTCCGCTCCATCCAAAATCACAATACTTAATTTACAAAACCAGTTTAAAGCACGATGAACATGAATTGGTATTTGTAAAAAGCAAAAAAACCGACCGGTGGTGGATGCAGGTGCCGTACCCCAGCCGCGGATCAAAAAATGAGCGCTTTCATTTGGTTCCCTGCAGATATGACGATTACAAGACCGCCGTATCGGGCGAAATGCCCGATCTTTGGTGGCGTACCTTTCAAAAATTAAACTAAAAATCGTATTTAAGCGTTAACACAGCTTAGTCAATATCAAAAAATGAAGAAACTGTTTTTATATATTTCCCTGTTTTTACCTGTCGCGCTATTTGCACAGGATCCGCAAGCTTTTGTAATAAAAGGCAAAATAGGTACCCTGAATGCACCAGCGAAAGTTTATTTAGCCTACCAGGTTGGCGCCACCAAGGTGATTGACTCCGCAGTGATTACGAACGGTGTCTTCACTTTTAGCGGAAATGTATTGAACCCAACCAATGCTTCCATGCTGCTTGACCACAAAGGAACCGGCATTACCAAAACAGACAGCACTTCGGATATTTTGAATTTTTATATTGAAAAGGGCGAAATAGTGATTACCAGCCCGGACTCGGCCTATAAAGCTGTTGTTACAGGTTCAAAAATAAATGATGACAGTAAAAGGCTGATCGGCCAACTTAAACCGATAAATGACAGGGCCAATGCTTTAAATGCCGAGAAAAAGCGCGCTTCGGAAGCACAATTAAATTCTGCGGATTTCCAAAATAAGATGGAGACGAGATTTAAAGAATTGCAGATAGAACAAAAAGCAGTGATCAAGATGTTCATTTTATCCAATCCGAACAGTTATTTAAGCATACTGGCCCTATATTCGGTAGGCGGGCCTTCACCCGATCCGGGTGAGCTGGATACTTTGTATAATTCACTCTCGCCCGAATTAAAAAACATGGAAGCCGCAAAGGTTTTTAAAACACAGCTTGATGCTTTAAGACACACTTCGGTGGGTGTTATGGCACCAGATTTTACCCAAAACGATGTGAATGGCGTGCCTGTAAAACTATCATCTTTCAGGGGTAAATATGTATTGCTTGATTTTTGGGCATCATGGTGTGGCCCATGCCGTGAAGAAAACCCGAATGTGGTAAAGGCATACAATAAATATAAGGATAAAAACTTCACCATTTTAAGTGTGTCCCTGGATAAACCTGAAGGCAGGAACAGTTGGCTGTCGGCTATTAAAACTGATGGCTTAAGCTGGACCCAGGTATCCGACCTCAAATTTTGGAACAACGAAGCGGCAACGCTTTATTCCATCACTTCTATCCCTTCAAATTTCCTGATAGACCCCAATGGGAAGATCGTTGCAAAAGATCTTCGCGGGGGCGACCTGGAGAACATGCTGGACCAGGTTTTGGGGAAATGATAAATTTTCACGATAATTAGCCTGCCTTTGGAATAAAATAAAAAATATGAAAAAATACTGTTAATAGCGCTGGCAGCAATACCGGCAATGGGATGGGCACAAGCCGGTAAATACACCATAGACGGCACTTTGGGATCGTTTAACAAGCCTGCCAAAATATATTTACGCACCTATATTAATGAAAAGGAGGCGACCGATTCAGTAATCCTTAAAAACGGCACCTTCCATTTCGATGGCACCGTTGGGGCAGAACCTGTTAGTGCATACCTGATATTTAATGAAAAAGGCACCGGCGCAAAGTTTACTGAAAACAACTACAAGGAAATTTATATTGAACAGGGCGCTTTAAAAGTAAACGGTTATGATTTTATTGCTAACGCGAAAATTGAGGGCTCAAAAACCAACGCAGATAATGATCGGTATAACGCGCTGTTAAAACCGACTAACGACGCCTACGCTGTCCTGGCAGCAAAGCGAAAGGCAGCGAAACCAGAGGAATTGCAAACTGAGGCTTTTCAAAAAGAAAACAGCAGGGCCGAAAAAGCGATTGATGATCAAAGCGCCGAAATCAATAAAAAATTCGTGCAGGATAATCCGGATTCGTATATCAGCTTATCTGCGCTGGAAATGTATGCCTATGGCGCCGATTATGCTGACATTGCGCCCTTGTACAACAGTTTATCTGCCAGGTTAAAACAGACTGATGCAGGTAAGAAGTTTGGCGACAGGCTGCCAAAAATTAAAGCGGTGGCCCTGGGCGCCATCGCTCCTGAATTTACCGAGGCCGACAGCAGCGGCACTATGGTCAGCCTGTCTTCCTTCAGGGGTAAATATGTATTGGTTGATTTTTGGGCATCGTGGTGCGGGCCCTGCCGCCGTGAAAACCCCAATATTGTAAGGGCGTATAATCATTATAAGGATCAGAAATTTACTATTCTCGGTGTATCTTTAGATCAGCCAAATGGCAAAAAGAATTGGCTCACTGCCGTTAAAAAAGACGGGCTTAACTGGACCCAGGTGTCGGATCTGAAAGGTTGGAGCAGCAAAGACGCCGATCTTTATGCTGTAAGGGGAATACCGCAAAACTTTTTGCTAGACCCGGACGGGAAGATCATTGCCAAAACCCTTACAGGTGAAGAACTGGAAGCTAAATTAGCGGAGATTTTTGCCAAGTCAAATACAGGTAAATAGATTTGTCCCTACAAATAAAAAGTCCGAAAGATGAAGAATTTGTCTTCCCTTTCGGACTTTTTATTTGAAGCTTCTTTCGGACTTTCCGGACTTTACTGACTTTCTGACTCCCCTACAACAAATCAAATCCAATATCTTTCCGGAAGTACATACCGTCATAATAGATCCGCGCAGCATCGGCGGTCGCTTGTTGTAAGGCATTAAATAAATTATCCTGCAAAGTTGAAACCGCTAAAACGCGGCCTCCTGAAGTTTTTATTTCTTCGCCATCCAGGTAGGTGCCCGCATGGAAAACGGTTGAATCGTGCACGTTTTCAATTCCGGTAATGGTTTTATGTTTTAAATATTCGCCGGGATATCCGCCTGCGACCATTACTACGGTTGCAGCTACTTTTTTTGAAATAATTAATTCCTTTTGGTCAAGATTGCCTTCTGCAACACCTGAAAGCAGCTCCACAAAATCCGATTCTATCCGCAGCATTACGCTTTCGGTTTCAGGATCGCCCATTCGGCAATTATATTCAATTACCCAGGGTTCGCCGGCGCAATTCATCAGGCCGATAAAAATAAAGCCTTTATAAGGGATATTTTCTTTTTTTAAACCTTCAACTGTCGGGATGATCACCCTATCTTCAACCTTTTTCATAAAGGCTGCATCGGCAAAAGGTACCGGGCTTACCGAGCCCATACCACCGGTATTTAAGCCGGTGTCGCCTTCGCCAATTCTTTTATAATCTTTGGCTTCGGGTAAAATTTTATAGTGTGAGCCATCGGTCATCACAAATACCGAAAGCTCAATGCCTGATAAAAATTGTTCAATCACCACGCTTGAGCTGGCGTCGCCAAACTTGGCTTCCAGCAGCATTTCATTTAGTTCTTGCCGGGCTTCGCCTACGGAAGCACAGATCAAAACGCCTTTACCTGCAGCAAGGCCATCCGCCTTCAAAACGATGGGCAAGCCTATGGAAGCCAGGTATTCGCAGCCTTCCTGTAAGGTATCTTTGGTGAAAGTTTTTGATGCGGCGGCAGGGATGTTATTACGCACCATAAACTGTTTGGAGAAATCTTTGCTACCTTCCAGTTGGGCGCCTTCACGCTGCGGGCCTATAACAGGGATGTTTTTCAATAGCTGATCCGCCAGGAAAAAATCATGAATCCCTTTAACCAATGGTTCCTCGGGGCCAACCAAAACCAGGTCGATCATGTGCTCAAGTGTTGCCTTTTTTATACCTTCAAAATCATTCACCTTAATATCCAGGTTTTTACCATATTGGCCGGTGCCGGCATTACCTGGCGCTATAAAAAGCTGCTGACATTTTGGGCTTTGAGAAATTTTCCAGGCGAAGGCGCTTTCCCTTCCGCCCGAACCGAGGAGCAGGATATTCATGGGGCAAAGATATGGAAATGTGCGGATGTGCAAATGTGCAAATGTGCGGATGTTTTGGATATGCAGATGCGCAGGCGTTTTTAATTTGCTTTATTGCAGCATTATTTGCCTTTTTTCCCATCTGCACATCTGAAATCTGCACATTTGCACATTAAAACTTACCTTTACATAAACATCTGCCTATGTCGCGCCGATTAGATAAATATGAAAAGTTGCCGGTGTACCAAAAAGCCGAGGAATTATTTGACCTGGCTGAAGTAATCGCCGAAGCGCTGAAAGAAGACGAAATGAAAGAACACCTGGCGGCGCAGATGTTAAGCAATGCGGCAATGGTACAGGCGAAAATTGCCGGGGCCGAAGGTGGTGGACTCTATTCATTGCGTATGCAAAACGCGGTTTTAATAAAACTGGCAGTGCAGGATATGTTTAACGCAGTATCATTTTCGTCGATGGTGGAGATCAATGAAGAAGATTATGTCGACCTGATGCGCGATAAGGTGGAAGAGTTCAGGGAGGTTTTTGTGGAGTGGATAAGGGGATTTGATAAAAGCTATGATATCCCCGATAACTGGGCCATCCGGTTTGATACCAGCACCCCCGAACAGGAAAAACTGGAAGACCTGATGTTTGATGAGGACCGTTTCTTTAGCGATTTTGACGAAGACGAGGAAACCGGCGACGATCCGGAGGAAGAAGAGTAGCCGGTTTGCTGATTGCAGGTTGCTTTTTTATTACCTAGCACCTTAAAAATGTGCTGAATGCAAACACCAAACCTTTGTAATATTTACTCCGTATAAGTTCTTTTCGATACAATTAAAATTTATTGAAGATGCTGACAGACGAATTGCCGGTTACACCCCTTTACCAGGAAATTACTACGGTCGACAGGCGCACAAACCTTCCGCACGAGGAATTTATCAACGAATATGTAAAGAAATCACTGCCTGTTGTTTTAACGGATGCTGCAAAAAACTGGAAGGCGATGAAGAAATTCACACCTGCCTGGTTTAAAGAACATTACGCGCACATCAACAAAAATATCAATGGCGTTAACTATAACATGGGCGATTTTATCGACATGATGTTAACCTCAACTGCCGAAAATCCGGCGCCGTATCCCTATAATTTTGATGTCAAAAAAGTTTTTCCGGAACTGATGGACGACTTTTTGCCCGAGATCATTTACGGAAATATCGACAGGATCAACCATAAGCTGATGCCCAAAAAGTTATTACAGGGCACCACTGTTTACGAAATATTTTTGGGCGGCAAGGGTTCAAGCTTCCCCTACCTGCATTTTGATGCTTTGTTTATGCATACGCAGATCACCCAGGTATACGGTTCAAAGGTGTTTATCATGTACCCTCCTGATCAAACACCATGTATGTACCCGTTCCCGGACAACCCCAAATTTTCGCAGGTAAATTTCCTCAACCCTGATTATGAAAAATTCCCCTTATTTAAAAACGCCAAACCGATAGAATTTACGCTGCTTGAGGGCGAAACACTGCTGTTTCCTTCGGGATGGTGGCATACCACAAAAATAAACGAACCATGCATCTCCCTTGGCCGCGCCCAACTCAATGGCTATAATTGGGATAATTTTATAAAGGACCGGTACATCAACTGGAAGAAAAAAATATCTATAGCCGCATTACCCGTTTTAGCCTATGGTAAAATAGTGGGCAGCATCATGAATGCGCAGGACAGATGATCACAGATTTTAAGATGATTTTATGATTTCGCAGATTTAAGAAGTCATAATTTTAATATACGATGCCCTTTGGTTAACTACGAAGGGCATTTTTATTTGGCAACAACGCCCATTCAAAATCCACATTCCACCTTCAATTATCTGTGAAATCTCAATAATCTGTTAAAAATCTGTGATTAAACGTTACCTTTGCCTGTCATATTGGCTCAATTTTGCTATGGCGCAATTGTTGAGTATTATCGCATCATAAAAGAACAACATGTTAAATTTTATAAGTAAACTTTTTGGGAACAAGTCTGAACGGGATGTAAAGGTTTTGTGGCCTTTAGCAGACAAGGTGAAGGCCGAATACGCCAAACTGGACGGAATAAGCAATGACGAACTTAGGGACAAAACATTTGGCTTTAAGAAAACTATAAGTGACGGGCTGGCCTCAATTGATGCAGAAATTGCTGCAGTTAAGGATCAAACAGAGAATACCCCGGATATGGACGTCAGCGAAAAGGTGGGTTTATATACCCAGCTGGACAAGCTGGAAAAAGACCGCAATAAAGAGCTGGAAGTTATTTTGATGAATATACTTCCGGAGGCTTTTGCTGTGGTAAAGGAAACCGCCCGCAGGTTTAAAGAAAACAAGACCATCGAAGTTACCGCCTACCAGTTTGACCGTGAGTTGGCTGCCCGCAAATCAAATGTGATCATTAAAGGAGACAAGGCCATCCACCATAATACCTGGATTGCTGCCGGAAACGAAGTTACCTGGGATATGGTTCATTACGATGTACAGCTGATCGGCGGTATTGTATTGCACCAGGGAAAGATCTCTGAAATGGCGACAGGTGAAGGTAAAACGCTGGTAGCTACGTTACCCGCATACTTAAACGCATTAGCCGGACAAGGTGTACATATTGTAACCGTGAACGATTACCTTGCACGGCGTGACTCCGAATGGATGGGCCCGTTGTACGAATTCCACGGTTTAAGTGTTGATTGTATCGATAAACACGAGCCAAATTCGGAGGAACGCCGCGCTGCTTACCTTGCTGACATTACATTTGGCACCAATAATGAGTTTGGCTTTGATTACCTGCGTGACAATATGACACGTAGCCCCGAAGAATTGGTTCAACGCCGGCTGCATTATGCCATGGTGGATGAGGTTGACTCGGTGCTGATTGATGACGCGCGTACGCCACTGATCATTTCGGGTCCGATACCCCGCGGTGATGAACATGAGTTTTATGAGTTGAAACCGCGTATTGAGCGCCTGGTAAATGCACAGAAAAACTATGTAAACGGCGCTTTAAACGAAGCAAAAAAATTAATAGCCGAAGGAAAAACCGGCCCCGACGAAGGTGGCCTGGCATTATTACGTGCATTCCGTGGCCTGCCAAAAAGCAAAGCCCTGATCAAATTCCTGAGTGAGGGTCCCAACCGGCAGCTGCTGTTAAAATCAGAGAACTATTACATGCAGGACCAAAGCAAGGAAATGCCAAAGGTTGATGCTGAGCTGTTTTTTATTATCGACGAAAAAAATAACCAGGTGGAACTGGCTGAAAAAGGAATCGAACTGATCACTACTTCTGGTGAGGATCCACATTTCTTTGTAATGCCGGATGTGGGCACCGAAATATCGGATATCGAAAAATCAAACCTGCCTGCCGAAGAAAAAATAGCGAAGAAGGACGCCCTGATGCGCGATTTTTCGATCAAATCTGAACGTATACACTCCGTTAACCAGCTACTGAAAGCATATACCCTGTTTGAAAAGGATACAGAATACATCCTTGACGACGGAAAGGTGAAGATTGTTGATGAGCAAACCGGCCGTGTATTGGATGGCCGCCGCTATTCAGACGGCTTACACCAGGCAATTGAGGCGAAAGAAAATGTAAAAGTTGAAGACGCCACCCAAACCTTTGCCACCATTACCCTGCAAAACTATTTCAGGATGTACCACAAGCTTTGCGGTATGACAGGTACTGCAGTTACCGAAGCTGGTGAGTTTTGGGAGATCTATAAACTGGACGTGGTTGAAATACCAACCAATACCCCAACCAGCCGCGAAGACAGGCAGGACCTGGTTTATCGTACCGTGAGGGAAAAATATAATGCAGTTGCCGAAGAGATCAGCAAATTAACAACGGCGGGCAGACCGGTACTGGTGGGTACCACTTCGGTTGAAATCTCGGAATTACTAAGCCGGATGCTGAAATTGCGTGGCATTAAGCATAATGTGCTGAATGCCAAAATGCACCAAAAGGAAGCGGATATTGTAGCCGAAGCTGGTCAGACAGGGACAGTTACTATAGCAACCAACATGGCAGGCCGTGGTACGGATATTAAATTAGGCCCCGGCGTTAAGGAAGCCGGTGGTTTGGCCATTGTGGGTACCGAGCGCCATGAATCGCGCCGTGTTGACCGTCAGTTGCGTGGCCGTGCGGGCAGGCAGGGCGACCCGGGATCGTCACAGTTCTTTGTATCCCTGGAAGATAACCTGATGCGTTTGTTTGGCTCCGAAAGGATCTCCAACCTGATGGTGAAGATGGGTATTGAAGAGGGCGAGGTGATCCAACATTCCATGATCTCCAATTCCATTGAGCGTGCGCAGAAAAAAGTTGAAGAAAATAACTTTGGTATCCGTAAACGTTTGCTGGAATATGATGATGTGATGAACTCGCAGCGTACCGTTATTTACTCCAAACGTAAAAACGCGTTGTTTGGCGATCGTTTGGATGTGGATATCAGCAACACTGTTTTTGATGTTGTTGAAGATGTGGTGACAGAATATAAGGAAGCCAACAATCACGAAGGCTTTAATATGGAAATGATCCGCATTTTTTCGCTGGATTTTGAAATTACCCAGGAAGATTGGGCCGGCATTACCATTGCCAGCTTAACCGATAAGGTATTTGCAGCCGTTACTGAATTTTATAAACGCAAACAGGAAGCCATTGCACAGCAGGCTTACCCGGTTTTAAAAGATGTTTTTGAAACCCGCGGCGAGTATGTTGAAAATATCATGGTGCCATTTACGGATGGGATCCATGGCATCCAGGTATCTGTTCCGCTTAAGAAAGCTATAAAAAATCACGGCCTGGAAGTTTTCAAATCGTTTGAAAAGAATGTGACCCTTTACCTGATCGACGATGCCTGGAAAGAGCATTTGCGTGAAATGGACGAGTTAAAACAATCCGTACAAAATGCGGTTTACGAACAGAAGGACCCCTTACTGGTTTATAAGTTCGAAGCGTTTGAGTTGTTCCGCCAGATGCTGGCCAGCGTGAACAAGGAGCTGGTAAGCTTCCTGTTCAGGGGCGGGATACCTGTGCAACAGGAGCCCGATGAAGTGCGCGAAGCAAAACCGCAACCCAAATTGGACCTGAAAAAAATGCGCACCTCGAAACCCGAGCTGGTAAGCGAAGCAAATGGCGCAGCCATGCAGGATATGCGCGAACTGCAAAAAGCAGCCCCGGTTAGGGTTGAAAATAAAATAGGCAGAAATGACCCTTGTCCTTGCGGCAGCGGTAAAAAATATAAGAATTGCCATGGTGTAGGGCTGGTGTAGCCCCACTCAATGCAATTCAGTAAAAAAATAAGAAGTTAAATATCGAATAATAAATTTTGAATGTCGAACGCCGAAGTTTCTTACTTCATCATTCTACATTCGATATGGGGTGTTCGATATTAAAATTCTTAAATGAAAATTCTTTTAATAGAATGAAATTAAAAAGGGTCTTCCTGTGAAAGGATACAGTCTTGGCAAATGAAAAACGCAGCATCTTACATCGCTAAATTAGGCCTGTCAGGTTGCTGTATTTTTTTTGCCCCTTTGGTTTCATCGGCACAAACCCGCGGCAAAGTTGAGGTGGTAAAAGACCCGCTGATAGATACTTTTATTGCCCGGCGGCCTCAGTTAAATAAAACCCCGGGCGCTGGCGAAAGCACCTCAAGCGGGTACCGGGTTCAAATTTATTTTGGATCGAACCGGCAGTCGGCTTATAGTGCGCAGGCTAAGTTCATGAGTGATTACCCGGATGTGCCAACCTATGTTACTTATACCGAACCAAATTTTAAAGTACAGGTGGGCGACTTCCGTACAAGACTGGAAGCCCAGAAATTACAAAGCGATTTGAAGGGCATGTTCAGCACCCTTTTTATTATCCCAACCAAAATAAATCCCCCAAAACCCGACGCGTCAAATGATTAAAGAGCAGATTCAACAGCTATCCAAAGATATTTTTAATGATGTGGTAGCCAACCGCCGCCACCTGCACTCCCATCCCGAGTTATCCTTTCAGGAGTTTGAAACTTCAGCGTTCATCGGCCGTAAGCTGGACGAACTGGGGCTCACCTACCAAAAAATGGCCGACAATGGCCTGGTTGCGCTGATAAAAGGTGAAAAACCGTCAGATAAAGTGGTGGCCCTGCGCGCCGATATGGATGCTTTGCCGATCACCGAAGTTAATGAAGTTGCCTACAAGTCGCAGAACGTTGGAGTGATGCATGCCTGCGGTCATGATGCGCATACTTCGTCATTATTGGGCACTGCAAAAATACTGACTGCGCTGAAAAGCGAGTTTGGTGGTACCGTTAAACTGATCTTCCAACCGGCAGAAGAAAAGTTACCCGGCGGCGCAAGTTTAATGATTAAGGAAGGCGTACTGGAAAACCCGAAACCTCAGGCGGTCATCGGGCAGCATGTAATGCCATTGATAGATGCGGGAAAAGTTGGGTTCCGTGCCGGCAAGTACATGGCTTCGACGGATGAAATTTATGTAACCGTACACGGCAAGGGCGGCCACGGCGCGCAGCCGCAGCAAAACATCGACCCGGTAATTATTACCGCTCATATACTCACCGCATTGCAAACCATAGTAAGCCGGTCTGCCGATCCTAAAAGCCCGTCGGTCCTTTCCTTCGGAAAAGTAATAGCCAACGGCGCTACCAACGTGATCCCGAACGAGGTTTACCTGGAAGGCACTTTCCGTACCATGGATGAAAAATGGCGAAGTGAAGCGCATGTCAAAATGAAAAAAATGGCAGAAGGCATTGCCGAAAGTATGGGCGGCAGCTGCGATTTTAATATCATGCGCGGATACCCATTTTTGATTAACGAAGAAAAACTAACCGCATCGGCCCGTGGCTTTGCCGAAGATTACCTGGGTAAGGAAAACGTGCTCGACCTGGATATCTGGATGGCTGCCGAAGATTTCGCCTATTACTCGCAGGTGGCTGATTCCTGCTTTTACCGTTTGGGGACCCGTAACGAAAGCCGGGGCATTACCTCATCCGTACATACCCCCACTTTTGATGTGGAAGAAGACGCGTTTAAGATCAGCACCGGGTTGATGGCTTATATGGCTATTAAGCAGCTGGGGAATTGATTGTTGAGTTCATAGTACATGGACATAGTTCATCGTAAAACAGGTTTATGAAGATACTTTTTGTTTTGGGTTGAGCATTTGTCAGGCTTTGGAATCTAATCAAGATCAACGTGATTAGGCCGTGAAAATCCCGATATTATTGATAATAACTAATTGAAAACATGATAGTTGCGCCAGCTCCCTTCTTCAGAGGGGGGTGCGTTGGCCAGTGGTGCGGCGGCAGGCCTCTCAAGAGGGGTGTCGCACAGGCCCGGCTTTAAAATTTGCCTGGCAAAACACGTTAAGATTATTAGTTGCTACACGTTATTTAATACATGAACGTTTGCGGAAAGTTGTTAGAGTTAGGTTACATATTTTCCTGATCGTTGTCATTTTTTGCTACATTCACTATCGTTAATTTAGCGGTCTCACCCAATTAAATGATGAAAAAGCTGTATATAATCTTTTCAGTACTAATAATATCCATTCCGGCCGCCTACGCACAACAGATCAAGCGTTTTAATCCAGATTCCATCCGTACCATCACTATTGATTCGGCCATCAATATCCACTCGCATCATTTAACCGCGCAGGATTTTATTGATGCCGTTCTGGCTGATACCGGTTTTTACCAGGCTTTCCGCAACATGAAAAAATACGATTTCATTGCCGAAAACCGCATTTATACCTACAATAAAAAGAACAAGGTTGACGGGCGCATTTACCGCAAGATCAGGCACAGCAACGTGAACGGGAAACACCGGATGGATTTCCTGGTAAAGCAGGATACCGGCAGCGTTTACAAATCCAACGGCAAATACCAGTTGTATACGGTAGAGATGTTTGATTTTATTTTTATGAATGCCTATAATTCGGACTTTGTAAAAGGCCCGGCGCTACCGGGATCGGGCGGTAAAAACGAATCGTATAAGGATAAATTAAAGACGCTGATATTTTCGCCGGGGCATAAAGTAAGCGGCCTGCCTTTTATCAGCGGCAAAACAGAGCTGTTTTCGCGCAATATGCGGGGTTACTATTACTACCAGTTCACGCGCGGTAAATACCTGGATTCTATCCCGGTGTATCGGTTCAGGGTGGTAAGAAAACCAAGCGAAGGAGATAATGACGTGGTGGTAAAGGAAATGACTACTATATTTGATATGCGCAACTTCCAAATCCTTGGCCGCTATGTCGACCTAAAATACGACAACTGGCTTTTTAGCTTTGATGTGCAGATGAATATTGAGCTGCGAAAAGTAAATGGCGAGTTATTGCCCGTAAAGATCACCTACCAGGGTAACTGGGATGTGCCCTTTCATAAAACAGAACGGGCAAGTTTTTTAGTGGTACATAAGGATTTCAAAAAGGAATGATTACACCGATTTTTTGAGAAAGTGATTACACCGATTGGGATTCAATTGGTGCAATCACAAAAAAATCGGTGTAATCACAAAATCAATTAATCTGTTTCAGCATTTCCTTTACGGCTGTTTCCAGTTGCTGGTCTTCTCCGGCCAGTTCTTTTACATAATCATTGCTTATTTTTATGTCCGGTTCCAGCTGGTGGTTTTCGGTAGGTTCAGTTTGATTGATGCCATAGGTGGAGATCATCGGGATGCCGAAAAATATGGTATTATCAATCTGGTCTTCCCACCATACGGCTGTTCCGGTACCGGCTACCGGCATGCCGATCAGCTTTCCAATATTCAATTCTTTATAAACGTAAGGGAAAATAAACGCGTCTGAATAATTGCCTTCGCTCATTAAAACGCAGCTTGGCCGGGTCCATTTGTTCATGGATTCTCCGCCCTGGGTTTTATTGCTTTGCGGGCGCAGGGTTAAATATTCTTTCCCGCTCAAAAAGGTGGCCAGGTCATCATGCAGCCATCCGCCGCCGTTAAAACGGGTGTCAACTATCAGTGCTTTTTTATCAATATTTCTACCCAAAACCTTGTCGAATGTAACCCGGTAACTTGGGTCATCCATACCGCGCACATGCACATAACCCACCTGCCCGTTGGATAGGCTGTCGGTTAAATGTTCCATCTTTTTTATCCAGCGGTTATAAAGCAGCATATTGCCTTCCATTCCGGTATTGATAGGTTTTACCGTTTCCTGGAATTGTTCGTTTGTCTTTGGGTTATGGAAATTTACCTGGGTGTATTTCCCTTCCTTATGATTCAATAATTTTGCCCAGTCTTCATTATCTGTAATCGGCATACCATCAATTTTATCAATGATATCGCCTTTTTTCAATTTAGTTTTATCGATATCAAAAGGACCGCCGGCAATAACGTCCACTACCTTCAGGCCGTTGCCGCCAACGGAATTATCATACAATAAACCTAATGAGGCTGTCGCATCGCCGTCAGGAAAACGGGGGCCATAACCACTGCCCGTATGCGAAGCGTTCAATTCGCCTAAAAACTCGCTAAGCAATACATCAAAATCATAATTGTTATTGATGGAGGGCAAAAACTTCACATAATTGTCGTGGTAATATTTCCAGTCTACACCCTGCAGTTTAGGGTCAAAAAACTTCTTCTGTACCTGTTTGTAAATATGGTCGAATATGTAAGCCCTTTCTGCAGCGGCATCCAGGTCCATATTTGATTTTATTTGAACGGGCGTTACTTTGCCGTCATCCACACCTACTTTCATAATGCTGCCGTCGGCCAGCAGGAATAAGGATTTTCCATCGTTGCTCATCACCAGCGAACCATTGGGGTCTTTTAGTTCGGCCAGCATTTTGGTATCGTTGGTGCGTGGCTGGGTTACCCATAAATTGTAGCCCTTATCGTACCGGGCCAGGTAATAAAGCTTTTCGCCATCGGGCGATAGTTTGGCATCAGCAATATCGGTTGAGCTGATGGTAAGCCGCTCCGTGCGGTTGTCAAGGTTATCCAGGTTAGGCACAAAATCAGGGGCTTTTACTTTGGCTGTATCTTTCCCTTTTTTTGTTGCCGCCAGCTTCTTTTTAATTTCTGCCGAATCGCGTTTTTCCTGTTCGTTCCGTATGGTGATGTCGTCCTTGCTTAGCTGATATTTATCCCAGGCGGCCTGGTCAAAAAACATTGCAAAAATATCACTCTGGCTGCCGCGGCTCAGGTTTTTCATACCGTTTTTGTCCGAGAACCAATACATCATTTTTCCGCCCATTCCCCATTGCGGCTGCCCGTTATTGAAACCGCTTTGGGTTAAATTAACCCGTTTGCCACTGCCATCGGTTTTAAATAAAATGACCTGGTTGGTAAAAATATGCCCTTCGCTTGATTGCGCCAGCAGGTATTTGCCGTCAGGCGACCAGGTAAAATACTGGTCACCATCGGCATACGAATAATTTACGCCTTCGGGCAGCAAAGTAGTTGAAGTTTTAGTGCCGATATCATAAACCTTAATAATATTCCTTTCTTCCAGGTAAGCTATCTTTTTGCCATCCGGCGAATAAACGCCCTGGAATTCATCCTTATCCGTAGCGATTACCGGCTCAAAATTCAGGGTGGTGGAGGCATAAAAGTAGGGCTCGTTTTTATTGGCGATGGATACTTTGTAAATGTCCCACGACTTTCCATTTTCAACCGAATACAAAATACTGCGGCCATCCGGGCTAAACTGGATCATCCGCTCCTGGTAGGGTGTATTGGTTATTCGTTTGGTAATGCTGCCGTCAACTGAGGTAACAAAGATCTCGCCCCTGTAAACAAAAGCCACCTCTTTACCTTCAGGAGATACCGCCATTTCTGTAGCCTGGCCCATTACAGGGATATTTTTTACCTGGTCGCCGTTGAAATCAGCTGTCGCGGTGATCAATACTTTTTGGGGCTGCGCGCCTTCTTTCAACGTGTAAATATCACCGTCCTGGGTAAAAGAGAAGGTGCCATTATCAGCTCTGGACAGGTTACGTACCGGGTCTTTTTCAAAATGAGTCAATTGGGTGATGTTATTGATATCCGCTTCTGAGGAGCCGTAAAGGTTTTGATTGCCGTTACGTTCGCTCAGGTAATAAAATTTATCGCCGTCGCCCCAAACAGGTTCGCGGTCTTCGCCAACGAATGGCGATACTTTGGTATAAGCATTATTCTTCAGGTCATAGATCCAGATATCCCGGGTAACCGCTGAAGTATGGTGTTTGCGGTAGGGATTTTCGTAGCCTTTGCGGTCCTGGAAAATGAATTTATCGCCTGCTTTGTTAAAGTGAACATATTCGGTACCGGCAGAATTTACCATGATACTGCGGCCGCCCTTTGCAGGCACCTGGTATAACTTGGTGAAATAATAATCATCCGGAAACCGAACGGAACTGGCCACATCATAGCGGCGGGTGCCGAAATAAACGGTCTGGTTATCAGCCGAGAAATCGTAAGGGATATCCTTGCTCGAATTATAGGTTAAACGGGTGGCGGCACCGCCGCTTGAGGGCATAATAAACACATCAAAATTGCCATTCCTGTCTGACGCGAAAGCGATCGACTTGCCATCATGGCTCCAAACCGGGTAGCCGTTATAGGCGCTGTTGATGGTTAAAGGAACTGCCGCCCCCCGGCGGATGAGACCTTAAACAGGTTGCCTTTATATTCAAAAGCGATCCAGTTGCCATCGGGCGAAATGGCAGGTTGCTGCATCCAAAGCAAGTGGTCCTGCGCGAGTGACCGGCTTATAAATGCACAGAAAATGAGGAGCGTAAAAATTTGTTTTTTCATGCAGGTTAAGTTTGAAAAGCTAAAGTAGTGAAAGATTGCAACAGATTTAAAAGCTTTATTTTTATTTATTTGTCCGATGGGCTATGCCCATCGCAGACATATCGCGCCCTTTCAGGGCTGCAAAACGGAACGGGTAAAAAATAAAACATTGGCGCACTACGCCTTCTTAAACCAGGGCACAAAAGCGCTGGTTTTTTGCTGATATTTTTTAAATGCTTCGCCCTTTGTGCGCAGGGATTGCTCTTCGGTAGCTGGGATGCCGGTTACCTTTAACAACAGGTAAAGGATGATAGCCGGGCTGATAATGGCCAGGTAGCCATAAGGGGAACCCAGGGCAAAAACAAAATAGGAGCCCCACATCAGCCATTCAAAAAAATAATTGGGGTGCCTTGAATAGCCCCAGAGGCCGGTATCGCAAACTTTGCCTTTATTGGCAGCGTCTTTTTTAAACGCGGCCAGCTGCGCATCAGCTGTTGCTTCGCCAATCACACTGATCAGCCATAAAGCGGTCCCGGCATATTCAAGCGCCCCAAGTTGCGGGGCGGTATTCAGTGTGATGATAAAAAATGGGACAGCGAGCAAAACGTTCGAAAGGGCCTGCGCCTGGAAAAAAAAAGCCATTTTTACTTCCGCATTTTTCCCCCAATCCTTGCGGATCTGTGCGTATCGCGGCTCCTCCTGCCGCAGGTGTTTTAATACCCTTACTGCCAAATGCGTACCCAGGCGCCCGCCGGCAATGATCACCATACCGCAGAGCAGCAGCTTTCGCGTTTCAAACCCCGGCGCCAGCAGCAACAGGATGATGGCTATTATCGGAAAATTGTATGACCAGAAGATGTCAACTACTCCTGCATTTTTTATCCTGAGCGACCAGAGCCATACCAAAAACATGATGACGCAACAGGCCAGTGCCGAATAGCCCACCAGTGCGTAAATTGAACTGTTATCCATTTTGCTTGCCAAATAATTCTTTTAAACCTTCATTTTGTTTGAGCCTGAAAAGCTGGATCAGCACATAGGCACAAGAGCCTATGCTGCCCAGTGTTACCAGCAATATTAACCACACAATCCGCAAAAACACGCTATTTTCCTTATAACATACCCACAAAAATATCACGGTTACATTGGCATAAAAATCCCAAAGGGTAGCACGCATCCAGGGAATGGTCGCCAGAAAATTCCATTGCTCAAACAAATTGCTATGCATGCTGGTGCTGATAACGGTATAGCACATACTCACAAACAGGATACTAAAAAGGATTTTTAATGCAGTGATCATTGGGTTATGCTTTTCGTAATCTGATAATGGGGAGCCAGTGCGTAATAGTATAAGCCCTGGATTTTAAAAATGAGAATCCCTGTAAAATAAAAGTAGCTAAATAAAATGTCCTCTCCCAAAAACCATTCATTTTAAACATTTTATGAGAAGCACACCTGCGCAAAAAAAATGCCTGGAAAAAGGGCGACTGGTACCTGTGGCAGAGGAAGAAGATGGAGATCATTAGTTAATTAAGTTGAATTGTTGATTGGGTTAAAAATTTAATCATTCAATCATCGATATCTATTTTAAAATTATTTTTTGTCTTGGGGCGATCATACTGGTCAAATAGGTCAAACTTAATCAACCATTCACCTAATCAACCCAATCAACTATTTACGCTGCGCCTTTATAAACGCCAGCGCATCGTCTGCATGCTTTTTACCCTGCATCATGGCTTCGTAGGCAAAAACGATCCGGCCATGAAGATCCACAATGAACGTTTCCCTGCCGGTCATGAACATTTTATTTTTTACCCCAAACAGGGCATACACCTTGTTATCCGGATCGCTAAGCAATGTAAACGGCAGTTTATAATGTTCGCTGAATGCCTTATGGCTGGCAACTGTACCGGCATTTATGCCGATAACCTTTGCCCCGGCGCTGGTAAAATCATTAAAACTATCCCTAAAAGAGCAGGCTTCTTTGGTGCAAACCATGCTTTCATCTTTGGGGTAAAAATAAATAACAAGGATGTTTTTGCCAGTATGATCGTTGCTATTATAAACTTTTCCATCCTGGTCGGTCAGCGAAAAGTTTGGCATTTTGTCGCCCACGGCCAGCGTGCTTTTTGCAGCCTGCGCCCGGGCTTTAAAATTTACAGCTACCAGTAATAGTATAGCCATTAGGAAACGGGGTAATTTGTTCTTCATCATATACAACATACGGGAATTTATCCCATTTGCGATTTATGAATTGAAAATATATTCATTAAAGCAGAGAGAATTTTTGGAAAATATTTTTTTACTAATATTTTCCAATACCAAACGGAAAATTATCTTTGAATAATATTTTCCGCAATACTGATGAGAGAAAGAATTATGGAGACTTCGTTGCAGCAATTCCTTGAACATGGTATCCGCAAGATGACCCTGCAAAAGCTGGTATTGGTACTTGGGATCTCTACAAAAACCATGTATAAATATTTCAGCAATAAGGAAGCGTTGCTGGAAGAATGCCTGGGCCTGCATTATAAGGATACCGAAAAAGGAATGGCGGAAATGCTCCGTGATTCACCTAACCCCGTGGCCGGCCTGGTTAGCATCTATTCAAAAGCGATAGAACTGGATTTTGGGACCACACACCTGTTTTACCACGACCTGAATTATTATTATCCCGAATTACAGGATAAGGTGATGAAAAAGTATGTAAGCAGCGCACTTGAAACGGTAACATCACTTATTCAGCAGGGAATAAATGAAGGGTATTTTTTGGCTTATTTGAAGGCCCCTATTGTTTTGGAATCGCTTACAGTAATGTATGCTTCGGTTACCCGCAATCGCACTTATAAAGACTTCACCCTGAAGCGTGAATTGATCAAACATACCATTGTGATCTATTTAAGGGGAATATGCACCGATAAAGGATTAGCGATAATAACCCAATTGAAAGAACTGTCTATTTAAATTAAAATTATGCGCATCATTTTTACAACCCTGCTCATTTTTTCAGGCCTTTTATCAGCCGGCGCCCAGGCCCCCGATTCCCTTAACCTGATGCCACGGCCGCAAGCGGTTAAATTGCAAACCGGTAAGTTTGTTTTTACAGGCAGGTTCGCTATTGGCATAAACGGGCCGGGCAGCCCTAAATTGATTGCGGCAGCTAACCGTTTTTACCTGACGCTCGGAAAGCGTACCGGTGTTGTTTTTCCGCAGGAATATATTTCAGGTAAGGAGAACCCTGCGGATGCGCAATTGACGATCAGTTACCAAAAAAGTATAAACGCTGCAATAGGGATGGATGAGAGTTATACCTTAACAGTTACCCCTGAAAAAATTGCGCTGACCGCACCCACCGATATCGGCGCCGGGCGGGGCCTTGAAACGCTTTACCAGTTGGTAACTCCTGCCGGTAGCGGCTTTTATTGTCCGGCTGTTGAGATCAATGATGTGCCACGGTTTAAATGGCGCGGGCTGATGATTGATGTAGCAAGGCATTTTATACCATTTGACGTTTTGAAACGGAATGTGGATGCGATGGCTATCGTAAAAATGAATGTTTTGCACCTGCACCTTTCGGACGATGAAGGCTTCAGGGTAGAATCGAAAGTTTATCCGAAGCTGCAGGAAAACGGCTCAAATGGCTCGTTTTATACCCAGGACCAAGTTAAAGAACTGGTGAATTACGCACATGACCGGGGCATCATCATTGTACCTGAATTCGACCTGCCGGGCCATTGTTCAAGCATTTTAGCGGCTTATCCTTTTTTAGCCAGCTACCCCGCCAGCTACAAACCCGCCAGGCGTTTTAATGTTGACACGATCAAAAACCCCAGCCTTGGGAAGATCATGCAGCTGATTAACCAAACCCAAACGCCCACCATCGATCCAACTAAAGAAACCACCTACGTTTTCTTCGACCGTTTTTTTAAGGAAATGAGCGGGATCTTTCCAGATGCGTACCTGCACGTTGGCGCAGATGAAAATAACGGGGTAGCCTGGAAACAAAACCCGCAAATAGCCGCCTTTATGAAAGCCAAAAGTATGAAAACCACGGATGACCTGCAGGCCTATTTTGTTAACCGCATGCATGGCATCGCCCAAAAATATAATAAACGCATCATTGGCTGGGAAGAGACCTTTAACGCTACTGTTCCGCAGGATGTGATCATCCAAAAATGGAAACCTGCAGCGCCGGCGGATACCCTGGTAAAAAGCATTGTAGGGCATCATAACCAGGTGATCGTTTCAGCAGGTTATTATTTGGATTTATATTTCCCGGCTTATATTCACTATTTAACCGACCCGGTTCCGGCCAACCTTACTGCAACCGCGGCTGATAAAGGCATATTGGGCGGAGAAGCGGCGATGTGGAGCGAACTGGTGGACGGCGGCAACGAAGAGATCCGCGTTTGGCCACGTACTGCCGCAATTGCAGAAAGATTCTGGTCGGCTGCCGGTGTAAGGGATGCCGATGATATGTACCGCCGTTTATGGGCCGTGGATTTTGAACTGAACGACAGGGCGGTAAATGAATATGGCAACTATATCAAAATACCCGACCGTTGGGTAAACGACGAGGATCTGAACCCGGCCATAACCCTTTGCAATGTTTACACCCAGGTAAAAGGATACAAACGCCTGATGGCAGCGCTATTATCTCCGGGTGAGGTTCATGCAAAAACTACCCTGACCACCCCGCTGGTTGGTATCGCCGATGCGGTACATACGGACTCGGAAACCGGCTGGTATTTCAGGCATTGGGTAGCAACCTACCTGGATAAACACGATGCGGCCAGCCTGGCGCAAATTAAATCGCAACTGCAAAGGTGGCAAAGTAATAAGGCGAGGTTTGATGCTTTGGCGGCCAACTCGCCGTACCTGCAGCAGATCGCCGACCTGTCTGACAATCTTTCAAATGCGGCCGGCATTGCTTTACAGGCATTAAATAACGAAGGCATCAAGGATGATCAGCTTAAACAACTGCAGCAACTGGAAAAACCGCACCATGATGTTCAGCTGGCCATAGGCCAATCCCTTGAAGCGCTGGTTACCGGGAAACTAAAACCTGAACCCGCTGCATATTCCATGTTTTAAACAAACTTCAACGCGTAAAAAAGCCGGACTTTCAATTGAAAGCCCGGCCAGAGATGATTGATTTTAGATCGTTAAACCAAATTGGTTTTAATATAATTATAGCTTTTGGTGATACTGTCGAAAGGATCGCCGGGGCAAATATCCTGTTCAACAAAAAAGTATTTAAGCCCCGCTTTGTTGGCATGTTTTAATATGGCTTTAAAATCGATAATGCCATTGCCCACTTCGGTAAATTTTTGTTCAGGCGTATTGTCCATATCTTTTAAATGCCAAAGCGGGAAACGGCCCGGGTATTGGTTAAACAGCGTCATCGGGTCTTGCTTGGCTTTGGTCATCCAGTACATATCCATTTCCATTTTTACCAGGTCTGGGTCGCTGTTGATGAGCAGCATTTCGTACGGATATTTACCATCCTGTTTGATGAATTCAAAATCGTGGTTATGGTAGCAAAGCTGGATACCTGCTTTTTTGCATATTTCGCCGGCCGTGTTAAGATCACCCGCAATTTTTTTGTAATGATCAAGGAGCCCGCGTTCGGCAGGGGACAGCCATGCACAGATCATATATTTAAGGCCGATTTGAGCGGCATCATCTACTGCTTTCTGCCAGTCATTTAACAGCGTGCCTTTACTTCCGGGGATGTCCTCACCCAAACGATAATGGCTGCTGATCAAACTCAGGCCATTGTCTTTTAAAACTTTGGCAAAAGTTAGCCCATCCATCCCGTAAAACTTTTCGCTGCCGGTATAAGTTGCCGCCTCAACCGAGTTAAAGCCAACCTTTGCCACTTTAGCCAGGGTACCCTGGGGGTCCTTGTCCATCGCGTCGCGAACGGTGTATAACTGCAGCCCGATATATTTTTTATCGTAAGCAAATAATTTAGGGGCCACTAACAGCCCGGCAGAAAGCACCGCCGAAGTTTTGAGGAAAGATCGTCTGGTTGTCATGATTTATAAATTGGTGAGGTAAATATATGTGTATTATTGACACAATCAAAAAATGCCACTAATTTAATACATTAAATTTGAGAGCATTTACAGGGCACCAAAAAGGTGGGGGTAATGCGCGAAACCAGCTTTGCATCGGCATACTCAGGAATGGCGCTGATCTTCTTCCACTCCGGATCGCTCCCAAAAGCTTTCCAATGGCTGTCGTGCGCGGCCATATCATCAAAAGTGACCATATAGGTGAGATTGGGCCTCAGGTCGCCGATAATGGTTTCACCGAAAAATACGGGGTCAAACCCAAGCCTTTTAAAAATATCTATTTCGCCGGCATCGTTAAACATTTCCAGTTTCTTTTGCCCTGCGCTTTCGCTGGCGTGCTCATAACGGCGCAACTCAAAAATACGCGGCTTTTGTGCAGGCGCCTGCATTTTGGGCATATGGGCAAAGGCTTTTAATAGCGAACTTTCTATCCTTTCATAAGCCGGATCAGTCGCCGGGGCGTTTAGGTAAGCGGCACCGGCCTCCAAATAAGCGGCGTCGGCAGCCAGTTTATCCTGCACATTGATAAAATCGTCCCATGAATTATAAGGGATCAGCGCATAGATTTTTGTTTGCCCCGCAAGTTTCAACTCTGCGAAAACACCAATAGCCTTACTGCCCAAACGGTTTAACGCGGGGATCAGCGCATCTTTAAAATAGCCTTCAACCAGCTTTTGCTGCTGTTCTGTTTTAAGGGTATAAGCCCTTAGTTCGTAAAATTCCCTGTAGCCTTTTAGCTTTTCGGCCGCGCTGCCTAGTTTTGGGCTTACCGCCGTTGCTGCGGTTGCCAGTAAGGATGTTTTCACAAATGAACGTCGTTGCATGGTGTTAGAGATTAGAGACTGGAGATTAGAGATTAGGAAAAGACATTAGTTTCGACCTGATCTCCAAACTCTAATCAACATTCTGTTAGAGATTAGAGACCGGTGATTGGAAATCAGGAAAAGACACAAGTTCGGCCTAATCTCTGATCTCCAGTCTCTAATCACTATTCCACTTCTTTTTACAAACAAACAACATTATTTTATATAAACTTGTACGCCCGGGTTTGAAAGTCTTTTTATAACGATTATTTTACCTGATTTTTAGCATTCCGATCATAGACTTAAATTTAAAATGGACGATCAATTTTACAGGGAGATTTACAACAAACACCAGCTGGTGGATGCCGTGCCCTCCAATAAGGAAATTACGGCATGGGCCCTGCAGGTGATCCGTTTATTGTTTCCTGAACAATCCAAACAGGACTATATCGACTTTAAGCAGGTAAAAAATGAATTCATCCGGCTGGAGAATGAGCTCGCCTATATTTTAAATGCTACCCGCGCCTGCCGCGATTGTAATAATGAGTTGCTGGCCAAATTGTTTTTTGAAGAAATGCCCAACCTTTTCCGGGTTTTAAATTCAGATATCCAGGCAATTTTTAACGGCGACCCGGCGGCACGCAGCGAATTTGAAGTAATCCGTACCTATCCAGGCTTTTTTGCTATTTCGTTTTACCGGCTGGCACATAGTTTATACAAACACCAGGTACCGCTGCTGCCTCGGATCCTGACAGAATGGGCGCATTCAAAAACCGGGATCGATATCCATCCGGCAGCGCAGATCGACGAATATTTCTATATCGACCATGGCACTGGCATCGTCATCGGCGAAAGCTGTATCATCGGTAAACATGTAAAGCTGTACCAGGGGGTTACTTTAGGCGCTCTTAGCGTTGACAAAAGCATGGCTTACAGCAAGCGCCACCCCACCGTTGAAGATAACGTGGTGATTTACGCAGGCGCTACCATTTTAGGCGGCGAAACGGTTATCGGCCACGATAGCATTATCGGCGGGAATGTTTGGCTTACCAAAAGCGTTCCTGCACATTCAACAGTATACCATAAGTCGGAGATCAGCGTATTTAAAAAGAAAAAAGTTTAAGTTTTATGGCAGGCATTATTGATCTGATCGGCAATACCCCGATGGCAGAGATTAAAAAACTCAACCCAAACCCAAACGTGCGCATTTTTGGCAAACTGGAAGGCAATAACCCCGGGGGAAGCGTTAAGGACCGTGCAGCCAAAAACATGATCAAAAGTGCGATGGAAAGGGGCGACATTAAGCCCGGCACCAAACTGATCGAGGCCACCAGCGGCAATACCGGTATCGCTTTGGCGATGATCGCCTCCCTGTACGGGCTGGAGATCGAACTGGTCATGCCTGATAACTCCACCCGCGAACGGACACTTACCATGGAGGCCTTTGGCGCGAAGGTTACCCTGCTGGAAGGTATTGAACTTTGCCGGGATTATGCCGAAGAAAAAGGCGCCAGCGGCGAATATTTTCTGTTAAACCAGTTTGCCAACCCGGATAATTACCTGGCCCATTACCATACTACCGGCCCGGAGATCTGGAAAGATACCGAAGGGCAGATCACCCATTTTGTTAGCTCGATGGGCACCACCGGTACCATTATGGGCTGTTCAAGATATTTTAAAGAAGTAAACCCCGATATACAAATTGTAGGCTGCCAGCCGACCGAAGGCTCCTCGATCCCGGGCATCCGCCGCTGGCCGGTGGAATACCTGCCCAAAATTTTTGAGCCGGAGCGGGTGGACCGCGTGTTGGATATATCCGAAGCCGAGGCTACCCTTATGGCACGCCGGCTGGCAAAAGAAGAAGCCATTTTTGCAGGCATGAGCAGCGGCGGCGCCATGGCAGCAGCCGTTAAACTGGCTGAAGAACTGACCGAAGGCACCATCGTTTTCATCTGCTGCGACCGCGGCGACCGGTATTTGAGCAGCGAGTTGTTTGGGTAACAAGGGTCGCCCCTACGATTAAAAATATTTTTCAAACGTTCCAACAATTCGATTTTATTTAAATTAAAGCAAAAATTGCTCTCCCAGCCTAACCTCAAACCCTATGAACAACCACTTCAACAACAAAGTTACCTGGATAACCGGCGCTTCATCCGGCATTGGCGAGGCGCTGGCTTACGCCATGGCGGCAGCAGGCGCAAAGCTGATCTTATCGGGCCGCAGGATGGATGAACTGGAGCGAGTTAAACAGGCTTGCAGTGTTCCGGGAAGCGTGCAGTTATTGCAACTCGACCTGGCCGACGCGGCTTCACTGGAGGGCAAGGTTGCTGACGCCATCGCTTGTTTCGGGCATATCGATATCATGGTGCATAACGGCGGGGTTACCCAACGCGGGCTGGTGATGGAAACCGGCATGGAGGCGCACCGCCGGGTAATGGAAGTGGATTATTTTAGCTATGTGGAACTTACCCGGGCCTTGCTGCCGCATTTCGTGGCGCGTAAGGCGGGGCATTTTGTAGTAACCAGCAGCGTGATGGGGAAGATCGGCACGCCTATGCGCTCTGCCTACGCCGCAGCTAAACATGCCCTGCATGGTTTTTTTGACTGCCTTCGGGCGGAAGTAGCGGCGGATAACATCAAAGTCACCATTCTAACGCCCGGTTATATCCGTACCAATATTTCACGCTACGCTGTCACCAATAAACCTTATGGGCTGAGTAAGCCTTCCGAAAACATTGAAAATGGACTATCCGCTGACCGTGCGGCCATTCAGATCATGAAAGTCATCAAACGAGGCGCCTTTGAGGCTTATATTGGCAAATTTAGCGGCGAAAGATTCGCTATTTGGGTAATGCGTTTTGCGCCGGGTGTGTTTACCAGGATTGCGCCGAAGCTGGTGCCGAAGTAGCGGCCTCCCGGGCTTGTCAAAACCATTGTGTCAGGAGAAACGATCAGCTTCTCTGCTTATGGAAGAAATGGGGAAAAACCCTTCAGGAAGGCTTTTATCATCATAAGGCTTTCGTCGCACCAAATGCTATCCCGGGTTTTACCCGCTGCCTGGTCAAAGTATAAATACGATACAAAAGCATCATGACTGTGGGGATTCCCAGCCAATGCGCATGGAACGACGCGCGGATATCACCATGGAATAGAAAAGAAATAGCATGCCCCAAACCGCAGCCGGGGCACCATTTAAAGCCCATGGCCTTTAAGGGGCATAAAGAAAAATGAGCCTGGCTGGTCGGATCGGTAAGCGCCAGTGAAACCAACGCAGCGATCCAAAAAACCAGTTCAAAATATTTATTAAAAAGCTGTTTAATCAACCTTATTGTGCTTTGTTGTAAAAAGGGCCGCTACGCCCAAAGCCAGTAGTAAACCTACCAATAATGCGCCAAACATTCTGCCTGAAAAATCGGTAATGTCCTGCCTGTTTATTTCATCAACATAAACAATGGCGGCGGCAACTGCCACCACCCCACCGATCAGCAATATTTTAAACCCCTGTATCAATCCTTCCAAAAAGCCCATTTTGCCCTTACAATCGTTATTGCGGTAACTTCTTACGCCAAAATATAGCCCGATCAGCGGGATCAGGCCCGCACAATACTCTACCGGCGACATAAAACCGCTTTGCGGTGTAAGGCCAAACTTTGGAATTATAAATATCCACAGGCCGCTTAAAATGCCTATAAAAAGGCCAAATGTAATTGCATTCTTCATGGTTATAATTTAGTGGTTAGAGGTTGGGCTTGGAGATTGGGTATTAGAGGTTAGAGATCAGGCAAGTTCCGACATGGAACTAATGGCAAATCTTTAATCTCCGGCCATCAATCACTATTCTTATATAAATTTAACAATAAAAGTAATTATCAACCCAAATTGTTTGGGATATTTTACAACCGGAAAGCATTTTAAAATTAAAAAACCTTTTTTGCGTATATTTGCGATAGTTTGAACATCCGTGATATTTTAGAACGCTATAAAACTGATGAACGGATAAAAGCATTGGCGCAGGCGCTGAATGCGGCAAAAAGTCCGAGGATCCAGTTACGTGGATTGGTGGGGTCAGGAGATTCTGCCGTGGCGGTAGCTTTGTATTTTTTGCAGCACAAGCATATGATTTTTGTGCTGCCCGACCGCGAAGAAGCCGGTTATTTCCAGGCCGACCTGGAGAACCTTACAGGTAAAGAAATATTACTTTTCCCATCATCCTACCGCAAACCTTTTGAATTTACCCAGCCCGACAGCAGCAATGTGCTGGCACGCGCCGAGGTACTGAATGAACTGAACCATTCCACCGAATTCGGGCAGCTGATTGTTACTTACCCTGAGGCATTGGCCGAAAAGGTGATCGACAGGGCCTCTCTTGAAAAAAACACGCTTGAAATTGCCGTCAGCAATAAGCTGAGTATCGATTTTATCAACGAGTTTTTAATTGAGTACGATTTTGACCGGGTCGACTTTGTTTACGAACCGGGGCAGTTTTCTATCCGCGGCGGCATTGTTGATATATTTTCCTTTTCGCACGAACTGCCTTACCGGGTGGAATTTTTTGGCGATTTTATTGAGTCGATACGGACCTTTGAGATTGAGAGCCAGCTCTCAGTTGAACAGGTAAAGACAATTACCATCGTACCGAATGTTCAATCCAAATTCCTTACTGAAAACAATATTTCGCTGATGGAATATGTTGACAGCGATAGCCAGGTTTGGATAAAGGATGTACAGTTTACGCTGGATATTATCCAGAGCGGGTACAAAAAAGCAACACAACTGTGGAAAGCCTTATCCGCAGAAGAAAAAAATAAAAACCCGGACTGGATAGACCCTAAATTTGGTTTTACCGATGAAAAACTGATTGCCGACCAATTGCATGATTTTGCGGTGGTAGAATTTGGCAAGCAGTTTTTTTACCAGGCGACCGCCGCAATTAATTTTGACATGCGCCCGCAGCCTTCCTTCAATAAAGATTTCAGCCTGCTGATCCATAATTTTAAAAATAACGAGGCGGAGCATATCGAAAACTTTATCCTTACGGATAGCGCCCGCCAGGTGGAACGGCTGTACGCGATACTGGAGGACCTGGATAAAACCGTAAAGTTTACCCCCATCAGTATTTCTATCCGCGAAGGCTTTGTAGACAGGGAACAAAAACTGGCCTGCTATACCGATCACCAGATTTTCGACCGGTATTATAAATACAAACTTAAAAAAGGTTACCAGCGCTCGCAGGCCATTACCCTTAAAGAACTGCGGGAACTAAAACCGGGCGATTATGTTACCCACATAGACCATGGCATCGGCAAATATGCCGGGCTGGAAAAAGTAGAAGTAAACGGCAAAAACCAGGAAATGATCAGGCTGATGTATGCCGATAACGACCTGCTGTATGTAAACATCAATTCGCTTAACCGCATCTCCAAATATAGTGGCAAGGAGGGCACTGTGCCGAGGATGAATAAACTTGGCACCGATACCTGGGAAAAGCTAAAGAAAACCACAAAAAAAAAGTTAAAGACATTGCCCGCGACCTGATCAAGCTTTACGCGGTACGCAAAGCACAGAACGGGAATGCTTTTTCGCCCGATACCTACCTGCAAACTGAATTGGAAGCCTCCTTTATTTACGAGGACACCCCCGACCAGGAAAAAGCGACCAGCGATTTTAAAAAGGATATGGAATCGCCGCACCCGATGGACCGGCTGATTTGCGGCGATGTGGGTTTTGGTAAAACTGAAGTGGCTATCCGGGCGGCATTTAAAGCCGTTGCAGATAGCAAGCAGGTGGCCATCCTGGTGCCGACGACCATCCTTGCCGCCCAACATTACAAAACCTTTAGCGACCGCCTGAAAGGTTTCCCCTGCAATATTGATTATGTGAACCGTTTTAAAACCAGCAAGCAGATCAAAGACACGCTGGAGAACCTGAAGAACGGCAAGGTAGATATCATCATCGGCACGCATCGCCTGGTGAGCAAGGATGTGAAGTTTAAGGATTTGGGCCTGATGATCATTGACGAAGAACAAAAGTTCGGTGTTTCCACCAAGGAAAAACTGAAGCAAATGCGCGCCAATGTGGATACGCTCACGTTAACGGCAACCCCTATACCGCGCACGCTTCACTTTTCGCTGATGGGTGCGAGAGATCTTTCCATTATCTCTACGCCTCCACCCAACCGGCAGCCGGTAGTTACCGAACTGCATGTTTTTAATGATACGCTGATCAAAGAAGCTATTGAACATGAAATAGACCGCGGGGGACAGGTGTTTTTTATCCATAACCGGGTTGCCGACCTGCCGCAGCTGGGCGGGATGATCCATAAACTGGTGCCGAAAGCACGGGTAGGCATTGCCCACGGGCAACTGGAAGGCGACGCGCTGGAAGATGTAATGCTGAAGTTTGTGAACAACGAGTACGATGTGCTGGTGGCCACTACCATTATTGAAGCCGGGCTTGATATCCCGAATGCGAATACCATCATCATTAATTATGCTCATATGTTCGGCTTAAGTGACCTGCACCAGATGCGGGGGCGTGTTGGCCGCAGCAATAAAAAAGCTTATTGTTATTTGCTGAGCCCGCCGTTATCCACCCTCACCAGCGAAGCCCGTAAACGGCTAAGCGCCATTGAAGAATTCAGCGACCTGGGGAGCGGTTTTAACGTGGCCATGCGCGACCTGGATATCCGCGGCAGCGGCAACCTGCTGGGTGCCGAGCAAAGCGGCTTTATTGCCGAGATCGGCTTTGAAATGTACCATAAGATATTGGACGAGGCGATACAGGAATTAAAGGATGATGAATTTAAAGGTTTGTTTACCGATGAAAAACCACGGCCGTTTATTTCCTTTACCCAGATAGATACCGACCAGGAGATCCTGATCCCGGATGAGTATGTGACCAGCATCTCCGAACGCTATAATTTATACACCGATCTTTCCAAACTGGAAAATGAGGTGGAGCTGAAAGCTTTTAAACAACAACTGATAGACCGCTTTGGCCCAATACCACCGCAGGTAAACGACCTGCTGAACACGATGCGCCTGCAATGGCTGGGCAGGGCCATTGGTTTTGAAAAACTCTCCCTCAAAAAGAACGTCCTCCGCGGTTATTTTATCGCCAACCAGCAATCGCCCTATTTTGAAACTGACGCTTTTAGGAATGTACTCGCTTTTATGCAGGCTAACCCCCGCAGATGCAATTTAAAAGAGGTTAAAAACTCTTTAAGGTTGAGCGTGGAAGGCGTAAACAGCATTAACCAGGCGGTGAATTTACTGACAGAGGTTGCGGAGCCGGTGGGGGTGTGAGGCGATCTGTTAAACTTAATAAAGTATATTTGCTTATTGAATGTTCCAAAGAATATATGGCTTTATCGCATTACCCATATAAAGAATTTAAACTTTATATTGAGAAATGGTATTTACGCCAGTGAATCACCAAACTTCGATCCGGCTTATATTAAAATCGGAGATCCATCCCTTATAAATTACCGAAAAAGCTTGGATGCTCGCAATCCACCCGGCGGCAAATTATCTGAATACGTTCCATTTTACCTTGGCCCGCGTTCCCCGATGTTATATCAAATAGCGTTAGGATATGAAGATATCACGAAATACCCGCAAGAAGATATAGTATATATAATTTCATCTTTTGATCAAGTTAAATCACATAATTTGGTTTATTTCTTTACCGATGGTAACGCGCGTAGCGAAACGACGACGGCTTATGTAACAGAAGCTGACTTTGCATTGTTGGATTGGGAAACCATTTACAACACTTATTGGAAAAGTGACGAAACGGATTTACTCAGGAAACAGAAAAAGCAATCAGAATTGTTAATAAAACATCATTTGCCAGTAAGTTGTATCGACTATATAGGGGTATTTAACAATACAGCAAAACAAAATGTATTACATTTGTTAAAAGAAGTTGATTTAAATATCCCGATAAAAGTATCGCCGACTAAGCTATATTATGATAATTTATAAAGTAGGCAATATCCTTGACGCTAAAGCGGAGGCTTTAGTGAATACCGTCAATACAGTTGGTGTAATGGGGAAAGGAATTGCACTGCAATTTAAGAATGAATTTCCAGAAAATTACAAGGAGTATACAGAAGCGGTTAACCGAAAAGAAATTACTGTGGGCAAAGTTCAGGTTGTTCCAGTTAACGGGTTAAACGGCGTAAAATATATAGTTAATTTCCCTACGAAAGCCCATTGGAGGTATCCGTCAAAAATAGAATGGATAAAAGATGGGCTTAAAGATTTGCATAAGCAAGTTAAAGTGCTTAAGATCGAATCAATCGCCGTGCCTCCGTTAGGTTGCGGTAATGGAGGACTTAACTGGGATGACGTAAAGCCGATAATTGTTGAAGCGCTATCAGATTTAGATATAAATGTATTTGTTTATGAACCCTCTTTAGCTATAAAGGAGGCATTGAAAAAGAAGAAAAGCCGTCGGCTGCCAAACTTACTCAGGCAAGAGCGATGCTATTATATCTATTATATAAGTATCGCGCATTAGGTGAGTTCGCGAGTGAGTTTGCAGCGGAAAAATTAAGTTACTTTTTACAGCGGTTCGGCGAAACACAATTAAAACTTGATTTTAAAAAAGGCCTATATGGGCCGTATTCTGGTAAAGTACGGCATGTGCTGTATGCTTTAAATGGATACTACATAAAAGGGTATGAACAAAAAGAAGCGAAGCCTTTTGAAACGCTTGAGCTTGTTGCTTCAAAGAGAGACGAAGTAAAAGACTTTATTGATAAATCTGCCTCAATGATAGAAAAAGAAAGATTGGATAAAGTCGCTGAGTTTATTCAAGGATTTGAATCTCCTTATGGGTTGGAACTATTGGCTACTGTAGATTTTTTAAGTCACACTGATTCGTTAACGGAGGCAGAAAGTATTAAAAAAGAATTATGGTCGCAGAGAAAAAAGACTTATTTCCATTGCATCATATACAGTTAGCTATTAATCATCTCGATAAATACCGCAATATACTTTATTCGGAGTAAAATTTGGTTCTTTTCCCATGTCCACCCTCATCGACCTTTCCCATACTATTTTTGACGGCCTGATCACCTACAAAGGCTTGCCCGCGCCTATCATTTGCGATTATTTGAGCCGTGAAAACTCCAAACAGTTTTATGAAGCAGGCACCGAGTTCCAGATCGGGAAAATTGAAATGGTGACCAACACCGGCACCTATTTGGATTGCCCCTTCCACCGGTTTGAGCATGGTAAGGACCTGTCAGAAATTGCTTTGGAACAATGTGCCGAACTGGATGCCATTACCATTAATGCAAGCGATACTACCGCAATAGGAAAGGAATATTTTGCAGGAAAAGATCTCGAAAATAAAGCCATACTGGTGTATACCAACTGGGCCCGGCATTGGAACACAGTTAACTATTTTGAGGGGCATCCGTATTTAACCGAAGAGGCAGCAATTTACCTGCGTGATGCCGGTGTCAGGCTGGTAGGTATCGATAGTCATAATATAGATAATACCGCAGGTAAAACGCGGCCCGTACATACTACCCTGCTGGGCGCCGAAATATTGATCTGCGAGCATTTATGCAACCTCGATAAATTACCCGGAAGTGGTTTTCAGTTTAATGCCGTACCGCCCAAGATTAAAGGTGCCGGGACATTTGCGGTGAGGGCATATGCGCGCGTGGGATAGCCGCTAACCAATCGAAACATGTATCAAAAGCCAATGATTTCGGCTTTGTATTTAATACCCGTTACGTATGCATCACCCATATACTCACCAAATTCTTTGTAAACAAAAGTGAGCCTGCATCTAAGCGGAACGCCGTAACACTGAACAGGGCTCCAGCTTTTGCATTTCTGTAATGCTTCCTTAACACTCTCGTCCAGATCTGCACCTTTATTGTCGACAAAGCCCGGGTTCGATAGCGTGCCGTCCTTTTCGATGACAAACGTAAAGAGAAGTCCGTCAAGGCTCATCTTTTTACCCGAAGCATCTTTCGGAATTTTAAAATGCCGGCGAAAAACCTCCATGAACGTAACAGGGTCGCTTTTACTGTAGTATGGCGGCTCCATATCATTTTTAAACGGATAGGCCCTGCCAGTTAAATCGTAACCTGTCCCCCCTGTCATCTCGCCTTTATTGTAGTTGTAGATATACTTTATAGAAGGGCTGATTTTGGCTATACCATGCCATACACCCTCTTTAAGGCCATTCTTCACCCGTCCCTGCAGCTCAACGCTGTCCCTTTGATCATAGTCTATCCATTGCCCGTTGCCATCTTTGCAAATCGATTTGCCGTTTAGGTCATAACAATCCTGGTAGAGTACTTTGGGTATAAAAGCCGCACCTTTGTACTCGTTATTAATGGAACAATAAATATTCCCATTAGGAAAATACTGGTATTCCATCCCGTTTTTTTGCCCGGCGATATAATTTACAAAAGATTGCTTTGTCCCGTCCTGATAGTACGTTACACAATCGCCATCCAAAAGAATGTCCCCGTTTTGATAGGACCGAGTCTTATCAGCGACAGACTTACCAATACGCATTACTTTACCATTTAAATAGTATTCAATAACGTTAAGGCGATTATCCTCCCCGGATGAGGGCGAGATCACTCGCATAAAATCAGCATCCTGTGGTCCGCTTACCCTCAAAAGCCCTTCGGGATAGCTCTTATAATAAAATTTGGCGGTGTCTGTTAGTTGCCCCCATGCCCTATTTGAGCCTGTAAGGGCCCAAACAAAAAACAACAGGAGCTTAAACGAAATGAATAAGGTTTTATTTTTCATTTAAAAATTCAAAACAATGCGATTGTCGTAAAGGTTGTTGGGAAGGCTCAAGTAGAAGTAAACTTAAATCCGAATTAAACGCTATTTTACCCGTTTATAAATATCCTTCAAATTCCTGCCCATTTCTTTGTAATCGAGGCCGTAGCCCACTACAAATTCATTTTCAATTTCAAAGCCAACGTATTTTAATTCGTCGATCTTTTTCAGCAGGGCAGAAGGTTTCAGCAACAGGGAGCATAGTTTTATGGAGGCCGGTTGTTTTGCCTTTAATTTTTCGAGCAGGTAATGCGCGGTATTACCGGTATCAACAATGTCTTCTATCACTACTACTTCGCGACCTTTTATATCTACGCTAAAATCAATATCATCGCGGATCTTAAGGCTGCTTTTGGTGCCGCCATAGTACGACGCCAGTTTGGTAAAAGTAATTTCGCAGGGGATATCGATCTGTTTGATCAGGTCGGCTATAAACAAAAAGCTGCCATTTAAAACGCCTACAAAAACGGGCACACAATGCTGGTAATCCGTATTTAACTGAAGGCCAATTGCTTTAATCCTGTCTTCAATAGCTTTAGCCTTTATAAGGGGTTCAAATTCTAAGTCCGCTATTTTTGTTTTCATGGTACTAATGTAGGAAAAAAGTTGGAAAAGTCCGAAAGTCGGGAAAGTCCGGAAGACCGGAAGAAAAAATATAGTAGCGCGCAGGGCGGGTTGCATTACAACGCAACTACCCTAAAACAAATTTCATATTTCTTTTCTTACTTTCCCGACTTTCGGACTTTCCCGACTTTCGGACTAAAAAAAACTATCTTTGCGCCTCAAATGACGGATTACCAGGTACATACTTTAGCCAACGGCATCAGGATATTATTAAAACATTCGCCCTCAGCCATCACACATTGCTGTTTTGTGGTGAATGCCGGTTCGCGTGATGAAACGGAACAGCAAACCGGGCTGGCGCATTTTATTGAGCACCTTTTATTTAAGGAAACCGAAAAACGCAGCACTAACCAGATCCTTAACCGGCTTGAACTGGTGGGAGCCGATTTAAACGCCTATACCGCCAAAGAATACACTTGTATCCATGCCTCGCTGTTAAACCAGCACCTTGAACGGGCGATCGACCTTTTTGAAGACATCCTGTTTCACTCTACTTTCCCCGAAGAAGAAGTTGAAAAAGAACGTGGGGTTATCCTGGATGAAATTTCATCTTATCTTGACCAGCCCGAAGAAGCCATACAGGACGAGTTTGAAGAGCTTTTATTTAAGGGCCACCCGATAGGCCGGAATATCCTGGGTACGACTGCGTCTGTAGGCAGGCTGGGGCGGGAGGATATGAAAGCATTTATTGCGGCCAATTACAATACGTCGCAAATGGTTTTTGCCGTTTTTGGCGACTACGATTTGAAAAAATTGATCAGGCTGTCTGAAAAATATTTTGGGGCCATTCCCGCGAACAACGCAGTGAAAACCCGGATAAAGCCCGGCATAACCCTGCCGGGGAAAACGGTGTTAGCCAAACCTATTTCGCAAACACATTGCATGATGGGGGCACAGGCCTATTCATCAGCGCATCAGCATAAAAATGCTTTATTGTTACTTAATAATTATTTGGGTGGAATGGGCATGAGCAGCCGCCTGAACCTGGAGATCAGGGAAAAATATGGGATTGCCTATACCATCGAATCAAACTATACCCCCTTAACCGATACCGGCATTTTTTCCATCTATTTTGGTACCGATACAGAAAAGGCAGAAAAAGCCACTAAATTAATTTATAAAGAATTAAAAAAACTGCGCGATAACCAATTTGGTGCCTTGCAATTGCACCAGGCCAAGCAAAAATTTATCGGCCAGATAGCCCTTGCTGAAGAAAGCCGGATGGGTTTGATTATCTCCATGGCCAAAAGCCTGCTCGATTTTAATGATATAGATACCCTGCAGCAGGTATTCGATAAAATAAATGCAGTTACCGCCGGCCAATTGCTGGAAATAAGCAATGAAATATTCGATATTGACAGTATGATTACCTTGCTATTTGAGCCTAAGCAATAAACCCGTATTTTTGCGGAATGAAATCATGCAACAGCTATGTATAATACAATAAATCCGGCTTGGCAGAGTTTCATTACCATTTAATAAAACACTTTAATGAAATTTCCTATCATCGCATACGGCGACCCTGTTTTACGAAGAAAAGCAACAGCAATTGAACCCGACGAATACCCGCATATCAAAGAGCTGATCGACAATATGTACGAGACCATGTATGCGGCTCATGGCGTTGGTTTGGCTGCGCCGCAGGTTGGCCTGTCGGTTCGTTTGTTTGTTGTAGACGCGTCGCCGTTTGCAGAGGATGATGAGGCTTTAACCGGCTTTAAAAAAGCCTTTATTAATGCCCAGGTGCTGGAAGAAACAGGTGACGAGTGGCCTTTTAACGAAGGCTGCCTGAGCATTCCCGACATCAGGGAAGATGTTTACCGTTGCAGGCACGTAAGGTTATCCTATTATGATGAAAATTGGAAGCACTTCGAGGAAACCTTTACCGGGATGGCTGCGCGGATCATCCAGCATGAATACGACCATATCGAAGGCAAGCTTTTTACCGATAAGCTAAGCCCGCTCCGCAAACGCCTCATCGAGAAAAAACTCAACGACATATCAAGAGGGATAGTCGACGTGGAATATAAAATGAAATTTCCTGCTGTTAAGAAAGGAAGATAGTTTTTTTTAGAATCAGAAAAAAAAGAAACTAAACCTGAAGCTGGCTTGGCTCTTGAATCTTGATTCTATAGGTTAATTGCCAGTCGTCGCATTATTTCCGCTGCTGGTTGGGGTTTCGGTGCTCCGGCTTTTATCCCCTTCAGAAATAGATTTGATCAGGCTTCCCCATGCAAAAGGATTAAACAGCGGGTTAACCGTAGAGTGTGAGTTGAGCACCCCATTATGAAAATCCTGTATGCCGCTGGTTTCAGGCCCGTCGCGGGGTAATGTTTTTTCAAGCGTTTGTATGGATGATGCACTCAGGTTTTTCCGGGCAATAGCCAGGTCGTCATCTGCAACTTTCATCGTTAAAAAGTCTTTTGTAAAATCCTCGGCTGTGGCCCAGGGAAAAACGCGAAAAACCGGCAGGTTAACGATCTGAGGTTTTAACAACACCTGCATCATATAACTTCCTGTTGCAACATGTGCAGGAATAACCACGTAAATAGTGTTATAACCCACGCATGAAAAGCGGATGGTATCCTGCTCGTGCACCACAAATGAAAAATAGCCCAGGTAATTGGTTTGGCCCGCTTCGTTATGGTTTGTGGTATTTACAATACTTACATACGGCACAATAACTTTAAGGCTATCGGCATTATGCACCATACCGGTAAACTGCACCAGTGGTTTCTCCTGCTTTTGTGCAAAAGCCGTTAGTGCTGCAAATAAAAATAAAAACAGGCCGGTTACTTTTTTCATCACCAATAATGGCTGGGGTATTTAACAATTTAATATTATTTATACAAAACTAAAGTATTGCCGCAACGCGGGCTACAATTTAACAAAACTTAACACTACCTCATGTTTTCAGGAAGTACCGCGTTAGGGTCGTCCACATCGGTCAGGTTGATCGCTTCTACTCCTGTGATTTCAGGAACCGCCTTTTTTATCGCTTCTTCAATTCCTGCCTTCAGTGTCATTATACTCATCGGGCAGGTACCGCAAGCGCCCAGCAGTTTAAGCCTGACAACCTTTTCAGGCGTGATTTCCTCTACCGAAACGTTCCCGCCATCGGTAAGCAAATAAGGCCTTATTGTATCCAATGCCTGTTCTACCTGTTCTAATAAACTCATTTGTACCAATTTATAAGTAAAGTTATTAATTATTTACAACAATTGCACCATTTATAGCATTAGCGTTACAAATGGCCACCTGCTGTGCTACTTTTTGGGCCATTTCAATAAATGCACCTGCCATAATGCTTCCTTCCTGCAAAACAACCGGCTTGCCGGCATCGCCTGATTCGCTGATGCTTTTTACCAGCGGAATCTCTCCCAAAAAAGGCGCTTTTATCGATTCAGCCAATTTGCTGCCGCCACCCTGGCCGAAGATATAATATTTATTATCCGGCAATTCAGCGGGCGTGAAATACGACATGTTTTCAACCACACCCAGTATGGGTACATTAATGGCATTCATCATAAACATGCCTATGCCCTTTTTAGCATCCGCAAGCGCCACATTTTGTGGTGTAGTTACAATAACCGCCCCGGTTACCGGGAATGTTTGCGTAACGGTGATGTGGATATCGCCGGTTCCGGGCGGCAGATCCACTACCAGGTAATCCAGTTCGCCCCAATCGGCGTCGTTGAATAATTGTTTTACCGCTGTCGACACCATCGGCCCGCGCCATGGAACGGGTTGATTAGGATCGGTAAAAAAGCCTATCGATAAAAGCTTGATCCCGTATTTTTCAATCGGCTCGATGCGTGTTTTTCCATCTACTTCCCTGGCCATCGGCCTTGTTCCTTCCAAACCAAACATAATCGGGATAGACGGGCCGTAAATATCGGCGTCTATCAAACCCACTTTAGCCCCGGTCCTGGCTAAACCCAGTGCCAGGTTTACGGCAACGGTTGATTTCCCTACGCCACCTTTACCCGATGCCACCGCGATGATGTTTTTTACGCCGGGCACCCCTGTATTTTTTTGGGTGGTAACCTTTGATGTCATATCAATATGCACCACCGCATCTTTACTCACAAAATACATAATGGCGTTTCGGCAGGCATTTTCTATCATCGCCTTTAATGGGCAGGCCGGCGTAGTTAATATGACCGAAAAGCTGATGTTATTTCCATCAATATGGATATTCTGGATCATGTTAAGTGTAACCAGGTCTTTTTTCAGATCGGGTTCCTCAACATTGCTTAGGGCTTGTAAAACTTGTTCTTGGGTGAAAGTGCTCATAATTCAAAACAAAAATACCTAAAAGCACAGCAATTAATGTCATTTGATTGATAAAATACGGCTACGGGATATGGACCCAACCGTATACTACAGGGCCATCAGTTGACGCTTTGCTGCGTTGTATTAAAAAAGACTTGTTTGAACCGGATGCAGGTCAACAGCGCCATTCTTGTTTGCTATTCCCGGAAGATGGTTTCCGTTGATATAGTATACTTCGGTTTCCTGGTACCGCGAGGCGACGGTAATGTTTACCCCACCGGCGCACGCCTCAAATAATTGCTGCACCAGTTGCGGGTCATTATTGTTTTTTGACAAGTGCGACAACAGCAAATGGCTCATAAAGGGCGGGCGGTGCGCCATAAAAAGCTCAACAGCTTGTTTGTTGGATAAATGCCCGTTTCCGCCGCGGATCCGGCGCTTCAGGTGGTAGGGATACCCGCCCTTATCCAGCATATCATCATCATAATTGGCTTCCAAAAACGCGGCATGGCATCTGCTGAAATGATTGACGAGGTTTTCGCAGGCTATCCCGATATCCGTAAAAACACCTACAGTTACGCCTGCCGAGGTGATTGTAAAACTATAAGGATCACTGGCATCGTGCTTTTTGGGGAAGGGGGTGATGTTTAATCCGCCAATCGTAACTGTTTCGAAAGGATTGAAAGAGTTGAGTAATTGGCCGTCAATAACCAAACTTCCGCCGCGCATTGTTGGGGGCGTAATATAAACAGGCAACTGGTATTTTTTTGACAAAACAGGTATCCCGTTGATATGGTCGGAGTGCTCATGTGAAACAAAAATCGCCCTTACCTTTTTCATCGACAAACCCAGGCGCAGCATCCGTTTTTCGGTTTCGCGGCAGGATATGCCGGCATCCACCAGTACTGCTTCGTGCTCATTGCCCACATAATAGCAATTGCCATTGCTTCCTGAATTTAACGATGCGATAAAAAGCGACATGATAATGCAAAGAAACTTGTTTTATTTTGGATTTCGGATTTTCAATTTCGGATTTATATAATGCAGGCATCTTCCTATGTTTAAAATTACAATCTTTTCACAAATCGCTTAATTCTCAAATCAATAAATAAAATATCCGAAATTGAAAATCCGAAATACGTTACATTTATCCCATGGATTCACCAATTACTTTACCTGTATTAAATGCCGAAGAGCTTCGCGTTCTGGGCGTGTTAATGGAAAAAAGCAAAACCACGCCTGAATATTACCCAATGACCATCAATAGCCTTACCACGGCCTGCAATCAAAAAACATCGCGCAAGCCGGTGGTTAACTATGATGATGAAACGGTAGTGCAGGCGCTGAATACCTTAAAACGAAGAGGATTGATCTCGACGGCCACCGGCGGCTCGATACGTTCGGTTAAATACAAACATAATTTTGCTATTGTATTCCCGGTATTACCATCAGAAGTGGCCATAATTTGTTTATTGATGCTTCGTGGCCCGCAAACGCCCGGTGAATTGAACACCAACTCGGGCAGGATGCATGAATTTGAATCGATTGAAGAAGTGCAGGAAGTGCTTGAACGCCTAAGCAGCCCCGAAATGCCATTCCTGGTGCAGTTACCGCGGAGGCCGGGCCAAAAGGAGGCCCGGTACGCGCATTTATTATGTGGCACTCCCGATTTTAGCGATGAAGATTTTGAAGATGAGGCACCTTCCAGGAACCACGGCGGCCTGGAAGCCCGTGTGCTGAAACTGGAAACAGCGCTTGCTGAATTACGGGAAGCGTTTGACAAGCTGATGAAAGAATTAACATAGGCAGTTGAACTGAAGAAAACTTATAGCGAATTATTTTGTTTAACTAATAAATAAAATAATATCGCCATGAAAAAACTAAGTTATGTGTTCATTATCGCCCTTGCGGCATATGCCTTGCAGGGATGCAACAGCGCGCCAAAAGACGCCAAAGAAAGCGCCGACAGCGCAAACAAAGCAAAAGATACAAGCGCCATGTCGGCAGATACGATGAAAACGGTCACCGGTGACGCGAAATTCGCAACCTCGGCAGCTGCCGGGGGAATGGCTGAAATAGCGTTGTCAAAACTCGCGCTGCAAAAAACAGCCGATGCGCAGATTAAAAAAATTGCTGAAATGATGGTAAAAGATCATAGCAAGGCCGGGGATGCGCTGACGGAAATTGCAAAAAAGGAAAATATTACGATGCCTGCAGCTATGGATGCTGATCACCAAAAGAAATTTGAAGACATGTCAAAGTTAACAGGCACCGATTTTGATAAGGCCTATATCAATTTGATGGCGGACGACCATAAAGATGCCCTCAGCCTGATGCAGGACGAAGCCAAAAACGGCAAAGACCCTGCGCTGGCCGGTTTTGCGGGTAAAACAGCGCCCGTGGTGCAAATGCACCTGGATGCCGTTACTAAAATTCATGATAGCATGAAGTAATTTGATTTTTTAAACCAAGATAGAAAACAACAGGGGCCGGTAAATATGGCCCCTGTTGTTTTTTGCAGCATGTGGCAACCGGTTAGTTTGTTTAAACTGTTTTCATCCTTGATTATTTTGTGTAAGACAACCAGGAGTTACTGCTTTATTTTGGCCGGGGGTTAGCAAACAAGCGCCATTCGCTACCATTATCTGGCAGGACACGGAAAGTAAGCCGGGCACAAAATTTACTTCGTGTTTATTGTTTTAACCTTTCAGGCAGGGTTTTGTGTTGCAGAAATCCTGCATTTCTACGTGTTTACTGTCAGTATTTCCTAATATTGCAGGATAAATCTTCATTATTTTGAAAAGCCTCAACGACCTGCTTTTACTGGGCGATCCCCGCCTTTATGAAACCTGCCAGCCTGTGCTGAAAACAGACCTGCCCTTATTGAAAGATTGGGTTGCCGATTTGGAAAATGTGATGCAGCAAATCAGGCTGAAATATAATTTCGGCAGGGCCATTGCGGCGCCTCAATTGGGTATTATGAAAAGGCTGGTTTACATGCATATTGACAGGCCGGTTATTTTTATCAACCCTGAATTTACTGATTTGAGCGGGGAGCTGTTTGAATTATGGGACGATTGCATGAGCTTTCCGAATTTGCTGGTGAAAGTAAAAAGACACCGGAGCTTAACCATCAATTACCTGGATGAGCACTGGACGCCCCAAAGCTGGAAAATGGAAGGAGACCTGTCTGAGCTTTTACAGCATGAAGTTGACCATTTAAACGGGGTGCTCTGTACCATGAGGGCTATCGATGAAAAATCATTCAAGTGGCGAAATTGAAAAACAACTACAAGTTAAATTAATTCTATATTTAACCAATCATCCAAAGCGGGAACGATCCCGGACAACCGATTATGAAATATTCAAAAACATTATCAATCATCCTGTTTATAACTATGCTTAAAACCGCCGGGGTTGCGCAACTTGTTGGCCCCTTTGACAATTATCCTGTTTATACCGGTAAAGACCTCGGGGTTAAATACACTCCTGCGAAAACGGTTTTTAAAGTTTGGGCACCAAAGGCATCAGCTGTTACGCTGCGTTTATATGATGCGGGCGATGGTGGCGGGGCTTTAAGTACCATCAATATGGTAAAAGGAAATAAGGGCGTTTGGAAAACAGTGGTTGACAAAGACATCAAAAACAAATACTACACCTTCCAGGTAATGCAGGAAGGCAAGCGGCTGCTGGAATCCCCGGATATTTATGCCAAAGCTGTAGGCGTAAACGGTAAGCGCGGCATGGTGGTGGACCTGGCTTCAACCAACCCCAAAAACTGGCGAAACGACAAAAAACCGGCGCTAAAAAACTTTACAGATATCATTATTTATGAATTACATATGCGGGATATCTCTGTCGATCCAAATTCCGGCATACAGCATAAGGGCAAATATTTAGGGCTTGCAGAAACCGGCACCAAAAGCCCGGATGGAGAAGCAACCGGGCTGGACCATATTAAAGAATTGGGGGTAACGCACGTTCACTTGCTTCCCTGCTTTGATTTTAATTCGGTTGATGAAACAAAGCCCGCTGCCGGCCAATATAACTGGGGATACGACCCGCTAAATTATAACGTACCCGAAGGTAGCTACTCAAGTGATCCGTATGATGGAAATGTGCGGATAAAGGAGTTTAAAAAAATGGTGCAAACCCTGCATCAAAACGGGCTTCGGGTAATATTGGATGTGGTTTATAATCATACCAGCGACATTGATCATGCCAACTTCAGCCAGTTTGCGCCGGGATATTTTTACCGGCATAACCCCGACGGATCATATTCAAACGCAACCGGCTGCGGCAATGAGGTGGCGTCTGAAATGCCGATGGCGCGTAAGTTTATGATTGAATCGGTGGTTTACTGGGCAAAAGAATACCACCTGGATGGCTTCAGGTTTGATTTGATGGGGGTGCATGACATTAAAACCATGAACATGATCAGTGATACATTGCATAAGATCGACCCCACCATTTTCGTCTATGGAGAAGGGTGGACAGCGGGCAACAGCCCTATGCCGGAAGCTTTAAGAGCCGTTAAAAAGAATGTATCAAAACTGCACGAGCAAGCCGTTTTTAGCGACGACCTGCGCGACGGTTTAAAAGGAGGATGGGGTGACCTGAAAGAAAAGGGCTTTGTAAGCGGAAATACAAAAATGGACGAAAGCGTAAAGTTCGGTATCGTGGCTTCCATCCCCAATCCGCAGGTAAATTACGACCTGGTGAATTACGATAAAGGACCATGGGCATCTGAGCCGTACGAGACCATCACCTATGCTTCCTGTCATGATGATAACACCTTATTCGACAGGCTTAAAATATCCAATCCAAATGCCCCGGAAGCCGAATTGATAAAGATGGATAAATTAGCGAACGCTGTTGTACTTACATCGCAGGGAATATCTTTTTTGCACTCCGGCGCCGAATTATTGCGGACCAAACAGGGCGTTGCCAATTCGTTTAATAAACCAGATTCCATCAACCAGATTGACTGGAGCCGAAAAACGAAATACAAAGCCGTTTTTGCGTATTATAAGGGTCTGATCGCCTTACGAAAAAACCATCCCGCCTTCCGCATGCCGTTTGCAAAGATGATCAATGAGCGCCTTAAATTTGTGAACACAGGTGTTCCGGGCCTGATCTGTTACCAGATCAGCAACCATGCCAACGGCGATAAATGGAAAAACATCCTGGTTATACTGAACGGGAATAAAGCAAACCAGGCCCTGAAGCTACCAGGAGGCGTATGGACGATAGCGGCCGACGAAAACACCATTAATGAGGCCGGGATTAAAACAGTTGCCGCCGGGAATATCGACATTGCCAGCACCTCCGCCTATGTTTTATACAGCAAATAAAGCCGGCGACATTTTTATTTGCTTTCGAGAGGGTAACCTTTAGCGATCCAGTCTGATTTCAAATTAACGGGCAGGTTCAGCACCTTAATATTTGTAAAGCCCTCTTTTTTTAATTCAAGAAAAGCAGGGCGGATATTGGGGCATTTGGTAAAAGGGCAGCATCCGCAATAAATAATTATGACGGTATTTTTTGGAAGGGCGGCTACCGCCTTTTTAAACTTCCCGAAGTTTTCAGCGTTACTTACCGCGCCAATGTGCCTGGCGCCTTTAATATCTTCTACCGCGCCAATATTATAGATCATGGGCGCATTTGTTCCGGGAGCTTTGAGTTCAGCCGATAATGCTGCCGGTTCAATAAGTTGGCTATCCGCCCAGGGAGCAGCCGGCGCCAGCGCCTGTTGGGTTAGCGTGGCTTGTGCTTTTGTGTGGCTGTTAGTTATCGCAACGATAAAAATACTAATCACAGCTATAAGGGATATTTTTTTCATGCTTAAATAATTATGGAGGTTTAAAAATGTAAAGGTCGCTTTTACCAATGAAAGTATGTAAAAAGAAAGATTGGTAAATGGCTAATCAAACTATCACCTCTGATGAACCTTTATTCAAAAAAAACGCGAACATTTAATCCTGAACTTGAAAAAATTAGCGACACCCCCCTGTTTTTTACTTGCTGTCAGTCCATTTATCGGCAAAATCCATCTCCCTGCTTTTATTTTGCCGGTTTTTTTGTTATAAATCAGCTATTACGCTAAATAAAAAAGACATATTAAAGTTTTACAATAACTTTTTGAATAATATTTGAGTATAAAGGACAATGTTTTAACAAAACATCAAAAAAACATTAAAATATTTTGTTTATTTTGATAAAATATAGAAATATATTAAAACATAGAACAATTTTATTGCAATTTTTTAATAAAAATGTCGGGAATTAACGATTATGCTTTATTTTTTCACTTTGTGTCTGAATAAACCGGCAATTGCTATGGTCGGGCTGAAATTTCCACTAAATTTTACGTAAAATGAATGATAAAAATACCTGCGGTTACCAAATAATCAATAATTCGCCCGAGTTACTTTGTTTATTCGACAGGCAGTTGAACGTTATTATGGCCAGCAACGGCGTTGAGAAATTATATGGATTTGAAAAGCAGGCACTCAGGGGTAAACATATCAGTGAATGGTTTCATTCAGACAATGCCGGCTTATTAAGGAAAGCTATTTATGAAGGTAACAGTACCGTGTTTGATAATGATTTTGGAGGAAAAAGCGGGTTGGGCGGTACGGTTTCATGGTCTGCATCATGGATGCCGGAAGAGGAGGTAATGTTTTGTACCGGCCGTAAAATAAATACCGAGACCGTAGCAGTAGAATCGGATACGCTCCATTCATTAGAAAAAAGCATTGAGCGTTTTGAATACGTGACCGAAGCTACCACAGATATTATCTGGGATTGGAACTTAGAAACCAATGAGGTTTATTATTCCGGAAATATAAAGAAATCGTTTGGCCATACGCCGGGCATAAACTCCGGCGACATGCGTTTTTTTGCCCAACATGTTCATCCGGATGACAGGGAAAGGGTGGTACTTTATGCCGATCCGGTTAAATATGGCAGTATGACACACTGGACAGAAAAATACCGGTTCAGAAAGGCCAATGGCGAATATGCTATTGTGTTGGATAAGGGGATAGTCATCCGGGATGAAAAGGGTGTGGGCATCCGAATGATCGGGGCGATGCAGGATATTACGGAACTAACAAATCATGAAAACCAGATTGCCAGGCAAAATGAAAAACTAAAAGAACATGCCAATAAATTAAATACCCTTAATACCCTGAAGGACCGACTGATAGCCATACTGGCGCACGATTTAAGAGGCCCGTTAAGTAGTTTGAGGGGAATATTTGATCTGTTCCAGGATGATAACATTTCAACCCATGAGATGCTCAACTTAATCCCCTCGGTAGTAAAAAATTGAACTACACTTCCGACTTCCTTGACACTTTATTGTTTTGGATAAATACCCAAATGGAGAACTTTGAAAATGCCATCCGGCAGTTCCCGGTTAAGGAAATCATCACCAAAGAGAAAAGCCACCTGAGCGAACAGGCTGCACAAAAGGATATTAAATTAATACTTAATGTTCCCGAAGATATCATTGCATGGGCAGATCCGGATTCGATTCGGATAGTAACACGTAACCTGATCACTAATGCCATTAAATTTTCGAGAAAGCAGAGCATAATTGCTGTATCCGTTAAGAAAGACCATCAATTTATTACCATTAGTGTAAAGGATAACGGTATTGGAATGAGTACTGAAGAATGCAATAAATTATTCAAGGCAAAAGTTGACAGCCATATTGGTACCAATAACGAATCAGGCACGGGGATGGGCCTGTTGTTTTGTAAAGATCTGGTTGAAAAATGCAAAGGAACTATTTGGGTTGACAGCGTAAGGGATGTTGGAACGGAATTTTGTTTTACTATACCCATGGCCAACGTTTAAATTGATACAATTATCACCTTGGATAACCAGGTCAAAGTTGTTGAATTTCGCTTTGGCTGGCACTATACCAAGCCCCATCTGTCCATTTATCATTGCCTCGATCAGGCTTTAAGATTTCTTCTCGATAGATTAGTTCGATCCTGTTTCAGGCTGATAATCGAGTTGAGCCCAAGCTGGGCATTTCTCGAACTATTTTCTAGAGGACTTGCGCCGTTTGGCGTTTTAATTAGGAGTTTGTAAGCAGGGTTCGATTCCCTTATGGGCTCACACTAATGCGTTTAGTTAAAAATCGAAATCAGTAGTTTATCAAGCCCTGCTTCTTCTTCGCCAAAACGCCCGATTATTGTTCCTTTTGTATCAAGCAGTATTTTAGTTGGATAAGATGTAATGTTATACATTACGTCAAGACTGTCACATAAAACATGATGCCATGGAAGCCCATCCGTTCTAATTGCTTTTAGCCAAGCATCTTTTGTATGATCATCTTTGGCAATACCAATAATATCAAAGCCTTTGTCTTTATAGCGAGAATAAAGCTCTTTTAAATGTGGATTGCCTTTTCTGCACGGAACGCACCAGCTTCCCCAAAAATCAAGTAAAACATATTTTCCCCGAAAAGATGACAAGGACAGTTTTTGCCCGTTTTTGTCGGCCCGGGTGAAATCAAATGCTGCTGTTCCGGGAACAGCAATCCTCCTCCTTATAAGTTCTTCGGAAATTTTTTTTCCGTACCAACTATTTTTTATTGGCGCAGCAAATCTATCATAATAAGCCTGTAAAGAATCAATAGGAAAAACTCCCTGGTTCATTTCTATTGCATTTTGCGATAGATAATAAGCCGTAACAAATGATTGCCGATGTCTGGCAAAAAAATCAAGATAGGCCTCTCTGCACTCTTCAAAATATGGGAGCAATACCCAATCTCTTAATTCCTGAAAACTCGTAAGGCTTCTTTTACTAACTACATCAAGAGTATCTAACACTGTTTGCCAGCGTTTATTTATTTTAAGCAAACTTTTTTCTATTTCCCTAAACTCTGAATCACTTTGTGAGCTAGTAATTTCCGGCTCTTTAAGCTGAGAATTCTTAAACAACGCGGTCATTGGTTTTGGGGACAGAAAAAGGTCGGCTCTCCTGTTATTGAAGGCTAAAATCGCAAATTCCGGGTGTATAATATTTCCTGAAAAGGAAAAGGCTCCCTTTTTAATAAAGCTACTATCCATTTTTCCATTTCCGTCTATCTCGTACATTAGGTACATTTTCCCTTCTACCGTATCTGAATTAAATTTACCACTTATACTAAATGGAATCAGTTGCTGGGAAAAAATCCGTGTACTCGTACACGCAAATAGCATAACAAGAAGTAGTCTCCGCATCATATATTTTTAACTTCTATAATTTTTTGTGGCCTTATAACATGATGCCCAACCGTTGTGCTGACATCAGGTTAATACATCAGTACAGCCAAATTAAGATTTTTTACACAATTGTTCGTGATTATAGTTATCAAATTCATGAAGCGACAAGTCGTCTTACTCCAATGATCCGCCATTTTTCCGGGTCATTTTCGCCATTCGGTCGATGACCTCATACCTTACCGCAGCCCCTAGGGGAAGCTTTTCGAACCCCTTTTTAGCGGATTTAAGACTATTGACCGCGTCCGAACGACCGGTAATATTTTGATATTAAGCCAAGTATTAAGAATTAGAAAAATATCTTCAATGCAATTTACTTAACATAATTCTGTTATAAGGTTCAATGGCCCGAACTTCTTTTCTTGCAAGAAAAGAAGCAAAAGAACTGAGGAAGTTTTAGGTTTTTCCTATTTCAAAAGGTTCGAGTGCGGCTCGCGCTGCGCGTTAAAGACAGACGGAACTGGACAAATCTCGGAGGATATGAAATGTATATCGGAGACTTTGTTGGAGTAAGAGAACAAAGTCTGACAAGTTCTACCAATAAAAATTGTAATACCTCCTATCGATCGAACACAAGCGAGGGCGCTTGCGGAACGGGGAGGAGGCTTATCCGCCGTAAATCGACCAATTCAGCTGTTGTTAACTGCTTAAAATCAGTAGACCGAAAGCTTTTAGAGATAAATGACGATTCAATATTAAGAATTGAAATTTTTTCTTGTAGGACGGTGTTTTGGTATTGTTATTTTGTTAATGCCTAAGGAAATAAATTAAGCTGCCAGTTGGTAAGCAACCATTTCGACCAGGCTGGTAATGTCGAACGGTTTGTGCAGTACGTCATCAGGACAGCCCTTTTGTGTCAGATCTTCGTCGAAGTAATCATCTCCCGAACACATAATAACCGGCAGGTTACTGGTTGTTTTATTCAGCTTGATCAGCTGACATATCTCTCGCCCGTTAATCCCATGTAAAACGTCATCAAGAATCACAAGGTCGGGTTGATTGTTCTTGATAAACTTGAAAACTTCATTTCCATTTGAAAGTGCAAACACCTCATATCCGTAATTGATCAGGATATAGGTCATAACCTCCATCATTAACGGATTCTCTTCAACTATTAATATCTTCTTCACTATGATATCCATTGCTGCCTGTAGTTGTGCAAAGCTTATGCCACTTTTTATATTTATTAATATAACACGCTGCCATAAAGGCAATAAACCTTATTTTATTCTGTTTAAGAATATTAAAATTCAGTTAAAACACAATACCCTGATTTTATTACATTTGATGAGCGAATAACCAATACCCTAAAATGGATAATATTAATATTAAAATACTGGCTAAGAAATTAAATATTTCAACATCAACTATTTCAAGGGCTTTTAATGGCAGCCCGGATATTAACAAGGACACCAAAGAAAGGATACTGGCATTCGCGAAAGAGCATAATTTTTTACCCAACCATTATGCCAGCAACCTTCGTGATAAAAAAAGCAGGACGCTGGCTGTCATCGTTCCCGAGATCGCGAATGATTTTTTCGCCCAGGCCATTAACGGGATCGAGGAAATAGCGCGAAAAAAAGGGTTTTACATTTTACTTTACCGCACCGATGATGTTTTTGAGAAAGAAGTATCATTTATCAATTACCTGAACAACGGCAAGGTGGATGGTATCATCATGTCGGTATCCGGCGAAGCAAATGACCACAACTACCTCCGCCAGCTGGAACAGAAAAACATCCCCGTGGTGTTTTTCGACCGTGTTTACGAAGATATTGAGGCCGCCAAAGTAATTACCAATGACTACGACAGCAGCTTTGCAGCTACCGAACACTTAATTGATACCGGCTGCAAAAGAATAGCCTACCTCGTAGTAAACAAAAGTATTTCCATCGGTAAGGTACGTATGCAGGGTTATATTGATGCCTTGCAGAAGCATGGCATCCCGTTTAATGACGAACTGGTTATAGATTGCAGCAACGATGAAAAGGTGAACTACGGCATCCTGAAGAAGGTGCTGGAAGAGCTTAAGCCCGATGGCATTTTCAGCTCGGTGGAGCGCCTTGCCTTTGCCACTTACTACGTTTGCCACGACCTGAATATTGATATCCCACGCGACCTGAAAGTGATCAGTTTCTCCAGCCTGCACATAGCCCCTCTTTTGAACCCGCCGCTGTCTACCATAACACAACCCGCCTTTGAGCTCGGCAGCAAAGCGGCCAGCCTATTGTTTGATGAGCTGGAATCAAAAGGGCTGCCTATACAAAAGAAGCAGCATGTATTGAAGTCGAAGCTGTATATCAGGAAGTCTTCGGGAGGATGAGTTGATTGAGCTATTCCGGCGAGGCCTGGTAAAAGATTCGCGTTTTTTATATTTTCCAGGAACAGTAAAAACACAATTAATCAATTAAACATGCCGTTTAACTGTATGCTTTCAGGCCGTTTTTTCGCTTGAATGGACGCGGTATGGTTGCCAAAAAGGAAAATATATCCTGGAGAACCGTGACCCTGTTAAGTAGGCGCCAATAGGGCATTGTAACCGTCGCTGCCAATATATTATATTTACAGGATATTGACGGTAAATTTATAACAATGGAAAAAAATGAAAACCAAGGACAGCGGCCATGGAAATGGGGAATATTCTGTTATGATCCAAATGATCCCGAACCGTACAATTATGTATCGACAGGGGTAAGAAGTGGCAGGCTTACTTTCAACTTAGCTCATAAAACTGCATATCTGTATTTCATTTTGTTTATTGGATCTATGACGGCATTGATCCTTCTTAGTGCTGGGGTTTTTCGTTTATAAGTAAAGGGGTAAAAAATATAGCCTTAACATTCCTGAAAGAACGAATGGTTGAGTAGGCCAATCAAAATCTCCTACACACTGTCCCCCAACCCAATCAACCATTCACTCAATCAACTTAAACATGTATAAACATTTCTTCTTTAGGCCTGCGCACTTTTGCCAGGTGGCTATAGCCGTCATCTTCGGCATGGAAGCCTATCGGGGCAATTACTGATACGGTCAGTCCTTTTTCTCTTAAACCTAAAATTTCGTCAAATTTACCGGCCTGGAAACCTTCCATCGGGCAGGCATCAATACCCATTTCGGCAGCGGCGGTTAACAATACGCCTAAAGCAATATAAGCCTGTTTGTGCGACCAGGCAATTTTCTGGTCCTCGCTCAGGCGATTTACGGTGCCTACCATGGTATTCTCAAAACCGGCAAGGTGTGTGCGGTCAACATGGCGGGTTAATGCAATATTATCTACGTATTTGTTTACCAGTGCTTCGTCAATAGCCGTTTCCGAAGCGAAAACCAACACCTGCGATGCATCAGTGATCTGCGATTGCCCATGTGCGGCCTCGCGCAATTGTTCCCTTATCGCCGGGTCTTCAACAACCAATACTTTATAGGATTGCAAACCGTAGGAAGATGGCGAAAGTTGCACAGCGCTCAGCAGGTCGTCCAATTGTTTGGCGCTTAATTTTTTTGTGGGATCAAATTTCTTGGTGGCATAACGCCTTTGTAATTTATCTATGAGTGACATAATATTAAATGTTTGTGCAAACATATGTGTTTAAACATTTAATTTAGTCACAGCCGGGCAATACTTATTTTACACTGGGTAGACAGTGGGCAGCGGGCCGATATAAGCCCGCCATTGCGCGGAACGATTGGAGTTGTTTCTTATCCCCCTGCAGCGGTTTTCAATGCTTTTTCCTGGTCTTTTTCCTCGCTTCGCATCCTTCGTTTTTCCTGGCGGATCTCTTTCCGGGTTTTGCCGGCGGTATCTATCAGCAGCTCTTTTTGCTCCTCATCATTGCGCAACTTTTCAATTTCGGCTTTTAGTCTCGCTTTGGGATCGATCTTCGGTTCTTCTTTCCTGGCAACCGTGTCTTTTTTGCCGAAGATCCGCTGTAAAAAGGATGGTTTTTTTACGGGCTCAGCAGCTACCGGCGGTGCATCATCACCATTTTCTTCTTTATCATGTTTAATCAGGCTATCGGCAAGCGTGGTATCAGCCGGCGCTTCTTTCCGCAGGCTTTCTTTTAATCGTACCGTATAAAAGCCATAGTTGCTGCTATCCTGCTGCGCCCGGCCATGCCCGGCCATTAAATTGCCTATCAGGTTAAAATAACCCACCAGGCCCGGCCTGAGCGACCCATCGGGCAAAAACGAATACAATCCGGTTTTGGGGTGAGGCACAATACTGGCCAGGTAAATACTTTCGCCAATGGTAAGTTCCGACGGTGTTTTGTTAAAATAATAGCGCGAGGCTTCCCCTATACCGTAAACGTTACGGCCCCATTCAATTATATTAAAATATACTTCCAGCATGCGGTCCTTGGTCATGATGTGCCCGTTCTGGATCATCCATACGATCAGCATTTCCTCAGCCTTCCGGGCAACTGTTTTTTCCCTGCTTAAAAAGGCATTTTTTACCAGCTGCATGGAAATGGTACTGCCGCCACGCTTAAACTTTTTTTCTTTAAAATTGGTGGCCAGCGACTTGCGGAACGACTCTTCCACAAAACCGTTGTTGTTGTAAAACGAGGGGTCTTCGGCCGTCATTACTGCATATTGCAGGTTGGGTGAGATGTCGCTCAGCGGTGTAAAATAAGGGTTTTGCGGACCGATCAACCGCGATGGCATCGGCTTGCCATATTCATAGGGCGTATAGGTAAATGTGCTGTTCAATTTACTGAAATCAGTATTACCATAACGGATAATACGAAATTCATCTTTATTGAGCCGCGAATCAAACTGTACATTGTCAGGGTCCGAAGCATTTAAAAACAGGTTCAGGCTATAATTCAGCTTCCCGGCAACCTGCATACCCATCAACGAATCAAAGATGCCGGCAGGCAGCGAATCAAAAAAGTCCTGCGCCTCCATCCACCCCGTATTGATTTTTAACTCATAAACCTTTACGGGATTCAAGGTATATTTGATATAAGGATGTGCGGTTATTTTATTCATTGTAATAACCGACGAGCTGTCGACCGATACATAATTCGAGCCCACAAATACATTGGCTTCTATACCCGCTTTGGGAAAAACAATGTCACTGGAAGACAGCCGGCCCTGGTTAATCGCCAGGTTTTTTGCGCTCCAGGAACCATAAATCCGGGTTTCGCCGCCGGTTTGTTCCACCTTGCTCAGGCGGGTGCTCAGCGTATCAAAGTTTACTTTTAAATGGTACCGCTTATCAACGTACGGCAGTTCCACCTTTTTTCCGTCTGCATATAATTTAACGTCGATATCCTTGTCTGACGCGCGCATCTTTCCGGCAAAATGCCAGGTAGCTGCCCCGTTGTTAATATCAATGGTTGAGGTAAGCTGCCCGTCTTTATTTACCGCATTGCGGGTCAGTAACCGCAAACTCGCGCTATCTGTGGTAAATGATACCAGGAAATTACTCACGTCCAGGTTATCCGGGATCTTGTACAATACCTGGTTAATCAGGTTATAGGAAAGTTCAGACAGGTTGACCTTTGAATGCGTATCTGTCGTATCTTTTTTCTTTTTGAATAAAAAATCAAAATTCTTAACGTGGTTAATGTCGGTTAAATTAAGGTGCCCGTTCTGCATCGTCACCTCCGCCAGTTTTACGTTGCCGAAAATCAGCGGAATTAATTTAATACTCACCTCAAAATTTTTGATGCTGAGCAAACTATCCCGTTGTGCCGGAACGACAGTGATATCACTAAAATCAACGGTACCGAGCCCGGTAAACCTTGCCGAACCTATTTCCAGGTCGAGGTTATAATCTTTTTTGGCCTTTTGTTTGGCTTTGGTTATGGCACGTTGCAAAAGGGCCTCGCGTTTGGTATAGGCAATATAACCGCCAATCAGCAGCAAAACAAAAATAACGGCAAGTACAATACCCGCTATACGAACATATTTCATATTCAGGCGGATGTTTTTGAGATTAGGGCGATACATTCAAAAATATTTATCCAAAACTAAACTAATTCTTATGGGATACAAACGTTGCCGTGGGTAAAATGTTTCCTTAAACGTGCCTGCTTAAGGCCAAATAACAGGAAACGGGGATTTAATTATTTAAAATGGCGGGGAGTGTACCCGGGGCCCATCCGGCATTCCGGCCCAATTGCCGGCCCGGTCAGCTATGTCAGCGCAATCGGAGCACGGAGTTGCTACATGGCCCCGTTAATTTTGCCACTCCAGAAGGCGGCCTTCTTAGCGTCCTGCCGTAAAATACCATCCAGCAGGTTTTGGTAATGATCGCGTTTTTCTTTAAAAAAGGCGGTGTCTTTCATATTCTCCAGCATTTCGGTTTTCAACTGCAGCAGGAACTGTTTGTATAAGCCCGACAGCAGGTCGTTCTTTGACGCATCGGCCAGCACCTGGAAAAAGTTAATATGGGCCTCAATACATTCCTCCGGTAAATTCTGGTCGGCAGCTTTTGCTCTTTTATTTAAAAAGTGTTCCAGTTTCGAAATATCATTGCCGGTGCGGTTGCTGGCGGCTTTTTCGGCTATTTTTATTTCCAGCATCTGCCTCACATCAATAATATGCTGCGGGTTGGCCCTTTTCAGGCGCTGGTTAAGGGGTTCGTTCATCCCCGTATTGTCTTCAATAAAAGTACCCTTACCCTGCTGCACACGTAAAAAGCCCGAGTTCACCAAAGTCTTTACCGCTTCGCGGACGGTAGAACGGCCAACGCCATACAGTTCCATCAACTTTGCCTCTACCGGCAGCTTTTGGTTTACCTTGTATTCGCCTTTTAAAATTCTATCCTGCAGCAGCGAAGCAACCTCATCGGCTAAGGATCTGTGAGAAATGTGGACAGGGTTCATCGCATCATCATATGATGCGTAAATTTAATGGAATTAATGAAGATTGGGTGTTATATTTTTGTTACGGATGGGGGGGGTATATATATTGTCAGTTCATGTTTTCTAATTTCAATCTAAAATGGCATATGTTAACTAAACACAATCCTCAACTGACGGGTTATTAAAATAATCCTTTCTGATAAACAAGTTATTTAGAGCAGTACCCGATAAGGAAATGCTGCATAAATAAATAGTTGCTTATTCTCGAAAAATCAGAGTCTAAACCCGGCTGCTATACCTAGGCCGAAATAAGGCTTACCATGATAGGCCCAAGATGACCCTTGTTTTCCTGTCATCAAATCGGTACCTAGCGCAAATAAAATTCCTATGTCATTTCTCGCAAATATCATATTAATCGATGGGCTTAATACAAATTCGCTCCCTAATCCTGAATCCAGATGTGCCGTTACTATCTCTTTCGTTATATCAATTGTAGAAAAACCCAGTCCACCACTTAATGTAAAAGAATAGCTATTATTCGTTCGATTATTGAACGCCGTGAATCCCCATGAATAACCATAGGTCAGCCCCAAATTTAAATTGCTTCCAGTGGCTGTTGCCGCATGCTTTACATTGTTCGAATCCTTCACCGATGGCCGGAACTTAACACCTAGTGTACTTACATTTAAAATCCATGCCCCGTAATTCAGGTTCAATACCATAGTTGGATTACCAACCAATTTTCTTGGAAAAGTAATAATAATAGAGTTCTTCGAAAAAGCATTGATCATAGTGCTTTTCCCAGAAGGATCCCCACAAGGATTCGTCACGATTGCCCAGGGATCGATTTGTAAAAAACCAGCCGTTGGTGTAATATTACATTGTAAGGTGCTTCCATTACAAAGAGTGACGTCTTTTATTAAAACGCTGTCTTTTGTTAGTTTTACCGTTTTACCCGATTGTAAGGTTACGGTTTCACCTTTTGCAAATACTACTACGCTGTCTTTCAAACCAAAGCCATTTGAGGGAAGCGTCATTTGGTCAACTTTTGATTTAGTCAGATAATATTTAAACCCGATTTTATTACTTTGACCGAATGCGCTAAGGCTAAAAATGGCAAGACATAACAACAAGAAACATTTTAATAGCTTTTTCATGATTTTTTGATTTAGTGACCGTCCAAATCTCCAACTAAACGGTAGCTGAAAATGCCGTAATTCAGCCTTTTTTAACAAGGTGTTTTTACGGTATAAAAAAGGGTGAAATGGCGTTGGTAGTGTGGAAGTTAATTCAGAATTTAGGGGTAAACTTAAAACAAGATTATCATGAAAGAAGATTTAAAAGATCACGAATGGCAGGTATTTGGCCAATGTGAAGATCCAACAAAAGCATCAGGCGTTTGTGGTGCGCCAATAACACTTCCGGAACAAAGTAGCAAACTTGGGATGAGAACTCATACGCCACTAAAAGAATATCAGTCATCTATAGACTCCACATCTTTTGGAAAGCCAATAGAAGCCAATTTAGCTATTCAAATGATTTCTGCCGCTCATAAATCAACTAAAGCTTTTTTTACAGCACTAACGGAGATTGCTGAAAAAGAAAAAGATTTGTCTTTTGAAACTGCAAACAACATATACAACTTAATGTATGGGGTTACATTTGATAAAACAATTATATTGAAAATACTGAGTCAGCCAAATTGCGAGGGCATAAGGTCTTACTTGGGCGCCAGGCCGTTAGAAAATGGGGAATTACATTATTCTTTGGTAATGGTTGGTGTTGATATGAACGGCTACGATCTCAACTATCCGCCAGCAACATATCCTCCAATACCGGATGAAAGTTTTATTTTAAAAGATAATAAGGTTGCCACGATGTCGCTAAGCGGAGAATATGGCAATCCTCCGGGGGGCCTATAATGCTAAATTTTGATTCAAAACGCCCTTTAGATGAACATTACTATTTATTGAAAAAGGCGATCGAAAAAGAAAAATAAAAGTTGAAAAATGGTCTTAGGCTAACAAACAAAAGATACTTCGTATATTTGATTGAGCTTAAGACCATTAACGCTATTATTCTTAATCTAAGCCCGCGCAAATTGTGAGTCTCTATAACGCTGTATATTTAAGTTTAATTTGTTGCGGACTTTTCTTGGCGTTTAGATCTTTTAGAAGCGGCTGTAAAAAGTCATTATACATTCTACTGGTTTTATCTGCTACTTTGTTAGTAGAGGTGTTTTCAACCATAGCTGTTCATTATCACATAGACTTTGGTTGGACATATCACTTGTTTAATCCAATAGAATATTCTCTCTTCTGTTTATATTATCTAAAAAGTTGCGCACAAAACAATTTCAGATTAATAATAAAGTATTCTATACCTTTTTTTATTTTTTTTAGTTTATCGATTTCCTATTTCACATACCACTTTAAATCAATGCCAGCAATAAATATCGACGTTGAAGGCCTTTTATTATTCGTTTTCTATACTCATTTACTGTTTTATATAGACGCAGACATAATTGATCCGATATACGCACATCCAGACTTCTGGATTTCGGTGGGTATTATGGTTTTTTTTGGTGGTGTTTTCGTGTTCTTGGGTTTATACCCCTACTTATTCAACCTTGATTTCGACGAAACAATGAAATTGTTTAGTTTAATAACACGGCCATTAAATATTTTTTTCTACATAAGCATTATTTTAGGTCTGATAAATTCAATACCGAAATGGAAGTTTTTCAGGTAGTTATTCTAATCAGCGTGTTTTTTTTATTGCTTGTCACTGTCATTATAATAACAGCAATATTATATCATACTCGAAAAAAAATTCACCAGATGGAAATCTCCGCTTTTCAAAACACCTTAATCCAAACCCAGCTCGAAGTGCAGGAGCAAACTATGCAAACCATCGGCGCCGACCTGCATGATAACATCGGCCAGCTGCTTAGCCTTACTTCATTAACCCTCAATTCCATTGAGCTGGATAATGAAGCAAAGGCCCGGCAAAAGATCAATGATTCCATCGACCTGACGCTGCGCTCCATCAAAGAAATGCGGCTGCTGGGCCACCTGCTGCAGGGCGACCAGCTGGTGGCCCTTGGCTTGCCGGAGGCCATCAGGCAGGAGGTTAGCTGGATGGAGCGTTCGGGCCGGTACGAAATCGTTTACGTGCCGGGCGAAGAGCTGCCCGCCGCCGGCAACCCGGATAAGGACCTGATCATTTTCCGGATTGTGCAGGAGATCTTTAACAATATCATTAAACATGCGGCGGCAACACAAATATCCATCGCGCTTGATCACTTCGACGGGAAATTAAATTTATCCATGATCGACAACGGTGTCGGGTTTAATACGGATAGTTTGCCGGCCGGAAAAGCCGGTATAGGCCTGCAAAACATCCGCAAAAGGGCGGCGATCATCGGGGGCGAGGCCGTTATTACTTCAAACCCGGGCGAAGGTTCGCGGGTAACTGTTTCAATTCCTTATCCTTAAACACCCCACCCTGCCCACGCCAGGGAGTGCTTAAAAAAGGCGGAATCAAAGTCCTCTTCTTTGGAGAGTATTTAGGAGAGGCAAAAAATATCTTTAGCAAATGGAAAAAGAGAAAATAAACATTGCCATTGTTGATGACCATACCTTATTCAGGAATGGTGTTGCGGCACTCATGGCAGAATTTCCGGAGCTTAACGTGCTTTTTGATGCGGAAAACGGCGAGCAGTTCCAGCAAGCGCTTAACAAATATCCATTACCAGACGTAATATTAATGGATATTAATATGCCGGTAATGGATGGTTATGATACCACCAAATGGCTGAAGCAGAAACACCCCAGGGTAAAAGTGCTGGCCTTAAGCATGTTCGAGGATGACAAGGCGGTAATCCGGATGATCAAATGCGGGGCCGGGGGCTATGTGTTAAAAGAATCGCGGCCGCGCGAATTGCTGGAAGCCATTAAAGCGATCCACGAAAAAGGCAGCTATATCAATGAAATGGTTTCCGGCAAGCTTTTGCGGTCTGTTTCGGATAAAGAGGAAATACCCGACCTCACCAAAAAAGAGCTGGAATTTTTAAAACTCTGCTGCTCCGAACTTACCTATAAAGAAATAGCCGACCAGATGTTTGTAAGCCCCCGCACGGTGGATAACTATCGCGAGGCGCTTTTCCTGAAACTGAATTTAAAATCCAGGTCAGGACTCGTACTTTATGCTATTCAAAATGGTATATTTAATTTTGAGTAAACATTGGTTGTGTAACTTGCGGCGTTAAGAACAAAGAGACAAGAACCGGGAGCCAGGACTGAAAGCCCCTTGCCGTTTCTTTTTTATCCTGGCTCTTGCTTCCTGACGTTTAAAAAAAATGGAAAGACGTTCCCTTCTCAAAACCCTTGGCGGCGCAATGCTTTTGCCCACGCTGCCATTTAAAACTTTTGCGGGCGATAAAAAGCCTGTTTTGCGGGTAGCACACCTCACCGATGTGCACCTTAAAGACAAATTTGACGCCCCGGCGCGTTTTGCCCGCTGTCTTCATCATGTGCAGCAGCAACCCAATGTCGACCTGATCCTGAACGGGGGCGATATTGTTTTTGATATGAACAAGGAAAACCTGGATACCATCAACAATCAATGGAAATTATGGCATTCACTCATTAAGTCAGACTGCAGCCTGCCTGTACATTACGTTTTGGGGAACCATGATGTGTGGTGGAACGAAAACGACAAGGGACAGGCCCTGTATGGCAAGGAATATGCCATCAACCAGTTACAACTGGCATCCCCTTATTATAGCTTCGTCAAAAACGGCTGGAAATTTATCCTGCTGGACAGCGTGCACCTGGATATCGACAACACCTGGTACATCGGCAAATTGGGCGACGAACAGTTCATCTGGCTGGAGAAAGAGTTAAAATCAACCCGGCAAGACATGCCCGTTTGTATCATGTCGCATATCCCGCTGCTTACCGCAACCCTGATGGTTGACGACCAAACTGCGGTAAACCGGTGGGAAGTATTGGGTGGCGATATGCATACCGATATTGCTCAGATCACCAGCTTATTCTACCAACACCCCAATGTAAAACTATGCCTTAGCGGCCACATCCACTTACGCGACAAAGTGGTTTATAATAATGTAACCTATATCTGCAACGGCGCCGTAAGCGGCGCCTGGTGGGAAGGCAACAAACGAGAAACAGCGCCGGGCTATGGCTTAATTGATTTTTACGCCGATGGCACGTTTGATGAACGGTATGTTAACTACTGAAAAATTAATATCGAACACCGAATAATGAATGTAGAATTTGAAGTGCCTGTCAACGTTCGACATTCATTATTCAATATTATTTTATTCTCCCCGTTTAGGGGCCGGAGGGCTATTGCGCCGGGGGAATAAACCCATTTGTTTCCATCCAGTTTTTACACCAGTCGATCCACTTATCTTTGGTTTTTGGGTTGTTCAGTCCAAAACCATGTCCGCCTGACTGAAAAATGTGCATTTCGGCTTTCACCTTTGCTTTTAAAAGCGCATCGTAAAACATCAGCGTATTCTCAACCGGCACCAGGTCATCATCTTCGGCATGTACTAAAAAGGTTGGCGGCGTATTGGCAGTTACCTGTTTTTCGTTGCTGTAAAGATCAATCAAATCCTGCGAGGGCGTTTTACCGATCAGGTTTTCCCTTGAACCCACGTGCGCCATTGGCCCAAAAGTGATCACCGGGTACAACAGCACCATAAAGTCGGGGCGAACGCTGATGCCGTTTTTATCTTCGATCACGGGTTTGTTAAAATGCGTACCTTCCGTTGATGCTAAATGCCCGCCGGCCGAAAAGCCGATGATCCCTATCTTATCGGTTTTAATGCCCCATTGGTCAGCGTTTTTTCTCACTGTTAATACGGCTTGCTGTGCATCCTGCAACGGGCCGATGGTTTTATCAACCATAATGTCATCGCTCGGCAGCCGGTAAGTAACCACAAAGGCGGTTACACCAAACTTATTGAAAGCCGCTGCAATATTGGAGCCTTCATTTTCCATAGAAAGGCCCGCATAACCCCCTCCCGGAAATATCACGATAGCGGTTCCGTTTGCAGTTCCCTTTGCAGGGAGGTAGGGGGTAATGGTTGGTGCTGTAACCATAAGCATCCAGTCCCTGTCCAATTTTTGAACGTAGGTTGCCGGTGCCGGTTTGCTGTTGGGCACACCATTGGGGTATAATGGGATTGGTTTTTCCTGCGCCATAGCAAATAACATTGAACTAACAAAAACTGAAATAAGGAGTGTTTTTTTCATAACTTATAGCATTGTATCTTTCAACCATGGTAAAAGATGCGAAGCATCGCGTCTCTACCAAACAAATTAATATATTGTTCTTCAAATCAACTACTCACTTAATCAACTCAATCAACCAATAACTATCCCTTATCACCGCCAAATTCCATCAAATACGCCTTTAAAAAATCGTTCAGATCTCCGTCAAGTACCGCGGCGGCATTGGATGTTTCATAATCGGTACGTAAATCTTTAACCAGTTTGTATGGATGCAAAACGTAATTGCGGATCTGCGATCCCCATTCAATTTTTTTCTTATTGCCTTCAATAGCGTTGCTTGTTTCCAAACGCTTGCGCATTTCAGCCTCATACAACTGCGATTTTAACAACCGGATAGCATTTTCCTTGTTTTGCAATTGTGAGCGCGATTCCTGGTTCTTGATGATAATCCCTGAGGGTTTGTGATAGAGCCTTACCGCAGTTTCCACTTTGTTCACATTCTGCCCGCCGGCGCCACCTGAACGGAAGGTTTCAAATTCAATATCGGCATCTTTTACATCAATCTCTATCGTATCATCCACCAGGGGATAAACATAAACAGATGCAAATGAGGTATGGCGCTTAGCGTTAGAGTCAAACGGCGAAATACGGACCAAACGATGAACACCATTTTCGCCTTTTAAGTAGCCGTATGCAAAATCACCTTCTATCTGCAGCGTTACTGTTTTAACCCCTGCCACGTCACCTTCCTGGAAATCCTGTTCGCTAACCTTGTAACCGTTCTTTTCGGCCCACATAATGTACATGCGCATCAGCATGCCGGCCCAGTCGCAGCTTTCGGTTCCGCCTGCGCCCGCTGTTATTTGCAATACAGCGTTAAACTGGTCTTCTTCGGCCGAGAGCATGTTCTTAAATTCAAGCTCTTCAACGGCTTTTAGCGCTTGTTGATATTGCTCTTCCATCTCGGCTTCGGTAGCATCGCCCGCCTGGAAAAATTCAAACAGCACACCTGTATCTTCAACAACAGCAACTACTTTCTGGTAGGCGTCTGTCCATACTTTTTTTGTTTTGATGGAGGCTAATACCTTTTCGGCCTCTTTGGGATAATCCCAAAAACCCGGCCCAATGGTTATATCCTGCTCTTTTTGTAGCGCATCGAGTTTCTTGTCGATGTCAAAGATGCCTCCTCAGGGAAGTTACTCTTTCCCTTAAATCCTGGATCTGTTCTTTAGTCATGTGGCAAATATATTGTTTTGTTGTAAGGTTGGAATGTTGTAAAGTTGAAATGTTGCAAATTGATTCGCTCTGAATTAAAAAAGGCTGTAAAGTTTCTCCCTTTACAGCCTTTTTAACATTTATAACGTTTTTAACTTTACCTAAGCTATACTCAGCTGGTTTACCAGGCCGCTCATGTCGCGCTGACCGCCTGTTAATTTTGATAACAGGTTGGATAAACCGAAATCTTTATTTTGCTCGTTTTTTGCCTGTTTTACCATTTCTTCCATCACCGGCGGTATCAGCAATTGCGCGGCATGCATCGCAGGTTCCGGCGCTAAACCGTAAAATTTGTTTAGTTTATTGGCAAATTTATTAACGATGCTTGCTACCAGCGATTTATTATAAAATCCTGAAAACTGGAAAAAACGTACCAGGTCTTTTACCTTCCCCGTCTCCATCTGGCCCTTTAACACCTCAATAATTGAACTTGAAGCTTCGTTGATCACCGCTTCATGGTACTTTTCCGGGATCTCCGGATTGTCTATAACAGCCCTCCCGGCGTTATTCTTGACAAGTAAAAAAAGTTTTTCAAACATGGTTATTTTGGTTTAGCAGATTAACAATTTGATGACAAAAGCATTATTTTTTTGCCACGAACACAAATATAAGCTTAAATTATTTTGATTGTTCAAACAATTATCAAAATTTGTTATAATTATGACAATTCAGATAGTGTAAAACAAACACGATAGCAATGGTGTTAAAATAACACGAACAAGGAATAGTTTTAGATTTAATGCCCAGCTAATTATTAACTTGTTATTTTTGCAGAAAACCACTCAAATATGTTGCCAAACACCGATTTTACCACCACAAGGGCCTTTAAATACCTGGCCGACCATTATATTGATATCAATTCAAAAAGCATCAGCGAAATGTTTGAATTTGACGCTGAACGCTTTAGCAAGTTTTCGTTAAAATTCGAAGATATCCTTTTCGATTATTCAAAAAACCGGATCGATGAAGAGACCGTAGCCCTGCTGATACAATTAGCAAGGGAGTGTTCACTAAATAAGGCAATCGAAGCGATGTTTTCAGGCGAAAAAATCAACGCCACCGAAGGCCGCCCTGTATTGCATATCGCGCTACGCAACCGCAGCAATACGCCTATTTTTGTTGACGGCAAAGATGTAATGCCTGATGTAAATAAAGTACTTGACCAAATGAAGGCATTCAGTGCCGACATCATTTCGGGCAACTGGAAGGGCTATACCGGCAAAGCCATCACCGATGTGGTAAATATTGGCATCGGCGGATCTGATCTTGGCCCAGTAATGGTGACTGAAGCGTTAAAAGCCTATAAAAATCACCTCCAGATGCATTTTGTATCGAATGTTGACGGGACGCATATTGTTGAAACACTAAAAGGCTTAAATCCCGAAACAACATTATTCCTGATCGCGTCAAAAACATTTACCACGCAGGAAACCATGGGTAATGCCCACAGCGCCCGCGACTGGTTCCTGGCAGGCGGTGGCAAAGAGGCTGATGTGGCCAAACACTTTGCGGCTTTATCAACCAACAGCGAAGGTGTATCAAAATTTGGTATCGACACCAAAAACATGTTTGAATTTTGGGATTGGGTGGGCGGCCGCTATTCGCTTTGGAGCGCTATCGGTTTGTCTATAGCCTTAAGCATCGGTTTTGAAAACTTTGTTGAATTGCTCTCCGGCGCGCACGCCATTGATGAACATTTTAAGACAGCTGAACTGGAAGAAAACATCCCGGCCATAATGGCCCTGATAGGCATTTGGTATAATAATTTTTTCGAAGCTGAAACCAATGCCATTTTACCTTACGACCAGTACATGCACCGCTTTGCCGCCTATTTTCAGCAAGGCGATATGGAAAGCAATGGCAAACATGTCGACCGGAACGGCAACGCCGTTGATTATTCCACCGGCCCGATCATCTGGGGAGAGCCAGGCACCAACGGGCAGCACGCTTTTTACCAATTGATCCACCAGGGCACCAAACTGATCCCCTGCGATTTTATCGCCCCGGCAATATCTCATAACCCCCTTGGCGAGCACCATAATATGCTGCTGTCGAACTTTTTTGCACAAACAGAAGCTTTAATGAATGGTAAAACCCGTGAGGAAGTGGTTGCTGAACTAAAAAAATCAGGCAAAACCGACGAAGAAATTGAAAAACTGGCGCCGTTCAAAATGTTTGATGGTAATCGCCCAACCAATTCTTTCCTGCTTAAAGAAATCACACCGCGCAGCCTGGGCTCATTGATCGCGATGTATGAGCATAAAATATTTGTACAGGGCATCATCTGGAATATTTACAGCTTTGATCAGTGGGGCGTTGAATTAGGCAAGCAGCTGGCAGGTAAAATTTTGCCGGAGTTAAAAGATGACAGCGAAGTAAGCTCACATGATTCATCAACCAATGGGTTGATCAATCAATACAAAGCGTGGAGGTAATTTGGCTAAAGCCAGGATCTTTTTAATTCATTATTGCCTGGACTTGCTTTTTGTTTTTATAAACTATTGAAATGATTAAATTTATGTCATAAAACCTTTAACCGAAAACCACCATGTCATTTGTGAAAATTTGGATTCACTTAGTTTTCTCCACAAAAAAAAGGGAGCCCTGGCTTAACAAAAACATCCGATACGATGTGCATAAACACATTATAAAAAACTGCAAAGAAAAGGAAATCTTCCTGGAAGCGATCGATGGCTATACCGATCATCTTCATTGTTTAATTTCTTTGGGAAAAGATCAAACTATATCCAAAATCACCCAATTAATAAAAGGCGAATCTTCGTTTTGGATAAATCAGAACAACTTAACCCCTGCTAAATTTAGCTGGCAGGACGATTATTTTGCCGTTTCGGTGGGTGAATCACAAGTTGAAGCAGTAAAAGGCTATATCAAAAACCAGGAAAAACATCATGCAAAAAAGTCTTTTGAGGACGAGGTGAATGAGTTTATGAGGAAGTATGGGTGGGAGAGAATTAAGGATCTGCCTGCGTAATTTTGGCTAAAGCCACATCTCCCTCTATTTATTGATCCGTTGGCTAAAGCCAACGGCAATGAAGTTCCTTTGTATATTTTCTTATTCCCTCAATTTAATCCCCTCGTGCCGCCCAGTCCTTCCGTTAAATCAAGTCGTTTGATGTTTGTTTTGGCCTCCATCATCATCATTGCCGTTGGCTTTAGCCAACGGATAACAAAGACAAATAGAAATGTGGCTTTAGCCAAATAATCCGCCAACCAAAACCACACTATACCGGACTTGATAGCCGGAACCACGCGGTGTCAAAATTGCCCGCAAACCATTGATGTTTTGCAAACCTAAACGCCCACTGCCAACTACTTACTTCTTCAAGAACTCTACCTGATATAGTGTTGGCCACTTTTTACCGGTCATGAAAATTCTTTTTCCTGCGGCATCGTAGGCAATACCGTTTAAAACATCGGCGCCAGGTGCTCTTTTATCCTGGGGGTAAAGGTTTGTCAGATCAATTTTCTCGAGCACGGCACCTGTTTTGGGATCGATGACAATGATGTTATTGGTTTGCCAGATATTAGCGTAGATTTTTCCATCGATATATTCAAGTTCATTGATGCTGCTAACCGGGCCCTTGTCATCATAAACATCAATAAAACCGATTTGCTTGTAGGTATCTTTATCCAAAAACCAGATGCGGTTGGTGCTGTCGTCCATATAAAGTTTTGTGCCATCAAAGCACATTCCCCAACCTTCAACACCTGTATTATTTACAAAAGTGCTTAGCTTGTTAAAAGTGTCTTTATCATAAACATAGCCTACCTTTTCGTGATAAGTTAACTGGACGATCTTATTGCCTACAATGGAGATCCCTTCGCCAAAAACGGCCGAATCAAGCATCACTTTCTTCAGCACTTTCCCGGTTGCCAGATCCACTTTTCTTAAACTCGACTGGCTGGTAACCTCCTGGTCTTTCGGTGGCTTCAAATAGCCGCCTCCGCTCTCATATAAAACGCCATCCTGGTAAACCAGGCCTTCGGTAAAACAGCTCGTATCATGCGGATAGGTCTTTATCACTTTGTATGCATACTGCACCGGCGCTTTTGCCGCCAGTAAAACAATATTGGTAGAACCTTCCTGGCTTTTGCCCCCCTGGTAAACTTTAGCGGTGATAATGCGCGGGCCCAGGTGCATCGAATCTGTTTTAAGGGTTAACGCTGTTGAATCCTTTAACGAGCCAACCTTAACCGAATCAAGAAGATAAACGACAGAATCGGGCTTAACCTCTTTTGGATAATGTGCCTTGACGGTCACCTGTTCTCCCGATTTATAGGAAGTACCGGCTTCCGGGCTAACGGTAACAGTATTATCGGATTGATCGTTATGCTTGCAGCCGGCGTTACAAAGCAATAACGCTACTGTAGCTATTAATAAACTAAATTTATTTTTCATGTGATATTTAAGTGGCATCAGGCCAAAACGCGTCTTCAATATGTTTTAGTACAAAATTATTTTTCTGATCAAACAAAACCGATATAATATCAAACCGCACTTCACCCTGGTGGTTCATCAGGTACAGGTACTCATCTGCCGCTTCGGCCAAAAGCCTTTGCTTGCGCCTGTCGACAAAATCCTCCGGCTCACCAAACCCATTACCCGTACGGGTTTTTACTTCGGTAAATATAATCACCTTGTTTTTATAGGCAATCAGGTCAACCTCTAATTTGCCGTGCGTCCAGTTTTCATCCAGGATCTCATATCCTGAATTTTCCAGGTGCGCTTTTGCAAGGGATTCGCCTTTGCGGCCAAGGTCGAGGTGTTGGGCCATTAAAATGAGATTATGCTAACCATTTTCTAAATCAATTTTTCATTCCCGAGCGTGGGTATTGCCTCACCTAAACGGCGAAGCCCTCACACATCCTCTCCAAGGGAGAGGACTTGAACAGTCTCCCTTTTTAGCCCGCTCCCCCGGAGAGGGTTGGGTGAGGCCACAAAGTGCCATTATTTCAATATAACTGAACCCAGGTAATCTGAAATGGTTTTCTCCACCTTTTTCATATGCATGTACTGGTTAAGCAAGATCTCCTGGTCTTCTTCGCCCGATGTTTTTTGAAGCTCGTTCCGCAAGCCTTCCAGTATTTTACCCACCTTTTGCTTTTTTAAGTGGAAAATGGCGCCTAAAATGGTGGCACGCATATTCACCTGCTCATCAGGCACCAAAATTTTGTGCATCTCGTACCAGTTATCGCTCAGTGTATATTTGGTAGCGATAAGGGTAACGGTTAAATCTACGATCTCTTTTTGGGGGAGATGAATAAAATATTGTTCATCAGGCAGCACACCGTTTTCTACCTCCCTGCGGTAGATCTCCACAAACGATTTACAGGTTTCATTTTCAAACGTTATATCGCTTAGTTCGGCAATAATAAAGGGGCCGATATAGGTGTTGGCTATGCCATCCCAGTCGATCACGCGGTTGCCATAAAGTAATAGCAACCTGATGATCTCTTTTTCCTGGCTGAAATCGTCTTTTTCGATCCTTTCCTGCGGCTCTTCCAGCAGCGACTCATCAACCGGTACCTGAGGTCTTGAGATTTGCTGCTGCGAATCCTTTTTGGCTTTCGCCATCCGCATTTTATTCAGCTCCGAAAGCAGGGCCCGCTCGTCTATCTTTAACAAATAGCTGCATTCCTTAATAAATACCGAGGCTTTTATAGAATCGGGTATTTTGGCTACGCTTTCAACGATCTCGCGGATGACTTCTGCCTTTTTTATCGGATCATTGCCCGCGTCTTTCAGCAGCAAATCTGTTTTATACAGGATGAAATCTTTTTTGTTGTCCTCAATGTGCTTTTTGAAGCCGGCAGTGCCCACGCTCCGCACATAGGAGTCGGGGTCGTGTCCATCGGGGAAAAGCACCACCTTAACATTCAGGCCCTCCTCTAAAATCATGTCCAACCCGCGGAGGGAAGCTTTGATCCCGGCGGCGTCGCCGTCATACAGGATGGTGATGTTCTTGGTAAACCGCCCGATCAGCCTGATCTGTTCAACCGTTAGCGAGGTGCCCGAAGAAGCCACCACATTCTCGATCCCTGCCTGGAAAACCGAAAGGACATCGGCATAACCCTCCACCAAAAAACAATTATCTTCCTCGCGGATTGCTTTTTTAGCGAAATACAACCCATATAGCACATTGGATTTATGGTAGATCTCCGACTCCGGGGAGTTTACATATTTAGGTACGTTTTTATCGCTTTTAAGGGTGCGGCCGCCAAAAGCGATCACCCTGCCGGTAAAACTATGGATCGGGAACATTACCCGCCCGCGGTACCTGTCGTAAAGCGTACCATTGTCCCGCTTTACCGAAAGTCCGCTTTCTTCTAAAAACTGCTGCTGATACCCGTTTTTTAAAGCTTCTCCGGTAAATGCCTCCCATTGATCTGGCGAATAGCCAAGCTCGAATTTTTTAATGATGTCGTTGCTAAAACCCCGCTCTTTAAAATAGCTTAAGCCAATGTTTTGCCCCTCTTCAGTATCCAGCAAACTTTCGTGAAAGAATTTGGCGGCATACGCCGTAACGATCATCAGGCTTTCGCGGTGATTTTCCTCTTCCTTGTTCTCAACGGTTTCAACCGTTTCTTCCACTTCTATCCCGTACTTTTTAGCCAGCCATTTTAAGGCCTCCGGGTAGCTGAATTTCTCCAGCTCCATTAAAAAAGTAACCGCGGAGCCGCCTTTTCCAGACGAAAAATCTTTAAAAATACCTTTAGCCGGGGAAACGGTAAACGAAGGTGTGCGCTCATTGGCAAACGGGGAAAGGCCCACGTAATTTGCGCCGCGTTTTTTTAATTGTACAAACTCACCAATCACTTCCACAATATCTGTGGCTTCCATTATACGGTCGACGGTGGATTTGGTGATCATGCTATTTGCAAATGTAGGGCAATTCGATTAATCGTTATTCACAAAAGTTAATTTAGGATTTTATTTGATTGTTTCGGCTTTAAAAAAGTCAGCGCTATACCCGCCAGCACAATCACACTTCCGACAATCTCGCTCAACCCAAGCCGCTCGTTCAATAACAAAAACGCCCAGAATCCGGCAATAACCGCCCGCGCCAGCAAGGCTAACGAAACTTTTGTCGATGGCAAAAACCGGAGGCTGTGGGTAATGGTTAACCAGCCGGTTAACTGGCAAATTAAGCCAAGGCCAGCAAAGCATAACCAGGTATTCCCCGAAAAAACCAGCATGTTGCCTTGCTGAAACATACAGATCAACCCTAAAAAAACGGTTGCCCCGGCCAGGTTATAAAAAACCAGCGTAAGCGTTTCTACCTGGTCGAGGATTGATTTTGTTAAAAGGATATAAATGGCGTAAAGTAAACTTGATAACAGCGCAAGCCACAAACCCAGATTTGCATTGATAGAAAACACAGTTTTATACCCGGCCAAAATAATAATCCCTATGATGGCGATGCAGGTACCCGCCCAAAATAGTTTTCCCGAACGCTTCTTTAAAAATATAAGGCTCAATAAACCAACCCAAACGGGTGTAATATTGGCGATGAGCGATGATATGGTTGCCGAAGTTATGGTGAGCGAAATATTCCAGACGGCTATATCTGCGCCAAAAAGGATGCCGCCTGCTATCGCAATAATGAACGTCTTCCGGTCGATTTTGAGGTTGCGCTTGATGAAGCAATAGGGTGCCAGGCAAACCAATGCAATCAACATGCGGTAAAAGGCTGCCGTAACGGGCGGCGCATCGGCAAAGCGGACAAAGATGGGCGCGAAGGAAATACAAAGAATTCCGATAACAAGACTGAATTTGGGGTTCATGCGGCGACGGTATGGGGTTTGTTTTTTCCTGGCCTCAAAAAAGTTAGTGCAATACCCGCCAAAACGATCGCACTGCCAATGATCTCGTTCAACCCGAGCCTTTCTCCTAAAAGGATCATGGCTAAAATACCTGCAAATACAGTTTGCGAAAGCAATGCTATCGAAACTTTGGTCGACTCAAGGTGCCGCAGCGCATTATTAATCGTTATCCAGCCGGTAAGCTGGCAAAGGAGGCCCATCGCGACAAGGTACAGCCAGCCCGAGGTGGAATAGCCGCTCATTTGGTCGTGCTCCAAAAGGCAAACCACCAGCATACAAACACTGGCGCCGAGCATATTGTAAAACATAAAGGTGAGCGTATCCGTTTTTTGCAGGATCCCGGCGGTCATCAGGATATAAACCGCATAAAGTACGCTGGACAAGAGGGCCAGCAGCACCCCGTTGCTGAATTTAAACGCTAATACATCCCGGAACCCAACCAGCACCACCATCCCGGCAACCGCCAGCAGCGTTCCCTTCCAGAACAGGGAACCAGCTCTTTTCCGGAATAATAAATAGCTCAGCAAACCGACCCAAACCGGGGCGAGGTTTCCTAACAGGGTTGATATCGTTGCGGAGATGGTCATCAGCGAAATATTCCAGATGGCCAGGTCAACGCCAAAAACTACGCCCCCGGCAATGGCTATCCACAACGCTTTAGGGCCGATCTTTAATTTTCCTTTCGCCACCACATAGGGCACCAAACAAAGCCAGCCTATTATTATCCTGTAAAAGGTTGCCGGTACGGGCGGAACCCCTGCGAGTTTTACAAATATGGGCGAAAAAGAAATACACAGGATACCTATAGCCAGGCTTAATTTCGGGTTCATTAAGACAAACTTAAACAAAATGAGCATTCTGAATAAGAGAATGAAGCAATAATCGTATTTTTGCCGCTCAAAATTTATTTTTATGAGCCAGCGGATTAAGATCAAAGCATTACTGGAAAGTGAACAAACGGATATTCAGGTATTGGTTAAAGGGTGGGTACGCACCTTCCGTAATAACCAGTTTATTGCTTTGAATGATGGCTCAACCAACAGCAACCTGCAGGTAGTAGTTGACTTTGAAAATACTGATCCTGCGTTGTTAAAAAGGATTACGACCGGTGCCGCCATCAGCGCTTCGGGCACCCTTGTTGCATCTTTAGGTAAAGGACAAAAAGTAGAACTTAAAGCAAAAGTAATTGAAGTTTTAGGCGATTGCGATCCCGAAACCTATCCTATTCAGCCTAAAAAACATAGCCTTGAGTTTTTAAGGGAAAACGCGCACCTGCGTTTCCGCACCAATACATTCGGCGCGATATTCCGCGTTCGTAACAGCCTGGCTTTTGCCATACACCAGTTTTTCCAGGAACGCGGTTTTGTTTACCTGCATACGCCGATCATCACCGCTTCGGATGCAGAAGGTGCAGGCGAAACTTTCCACGTAACCAATTTCGACCTGGCCAATCCGCCAAAAGACGATAAGGGCGAAATCGATTTTAAAGAAGACTTTTTTGGCCGCCCAACCAACCTTACCGTTTCCGGCCAGCTGGAAGGCGAGCTTGGCGCAATGGCCTTAAGCGATATTTATACATTTGGCCCAACTTTCCGGGCTGAAAACTCCAATACTACCCGCCACCTGGCTGAGTTTTGGATGATTGAGCCCGAAATGGCTTTTTATGACCTGAATGATAACATGGACCTGGCCGAGGCGCTGCTGAAATATGTGATCAAATATGCGTTGGACAAAAATGCAGAGGACATTGAATTTTTAACCCAGCGCCTGCTGGAGGAAGAAAAACAAAAGCCGCAAAATGAACGCTCGGAAATGAGCCTGACCGAAAAGTTGCAGTTTTGCCTGGATAATGATTTTGAAAGGCTGACTTATACCGAAGCTATTGACATCCTGAAAGAGTCTACCCCGAATAAGAAAAAGAAATTCCAGTATTTGGTGGAAGGGTGGGGAACCGACCTGCAATCGGAGCATGAACGTTACCTGGTAGAAAAACATTTTAAAAAGCCGGTGATCCTTACCGATTACCCCAAACAGATCAAAGCGTTTTACATGCGGCAGAATGAAACGGATGCGAATGGAAATGAAACCGTTCGCGCCATGGATATCCTGTTCCCCGGCATCGGCGAAATCGTTGGCGGTTCGCAGCGCGAAGAACGCCTGGATAAGCTGGAGCAGCGCATGGACGAAATGGGCATCCCCAAAGAAGAATTATGGTGGTACCTGGATACCCGCCGTTTTGGCGCCTGTCCTCATGCCGGTTTTGGCTTAGGTTTTGAGCGTTTGGTGCTGTTTGTAACCGGTATGGGAAATATCAGGGATGTGATCCCTTTCCCAAGGTTTCCTAAAAACGCTGAGTTCTGATCACTGATTTAGGAGGATTTTCCGGATTACACAGATTTCTATCGGCGGGTATTAATCACTATCCTTGTTTTATTTTTTTATCAGTGAAATCTAATAAATCAGTTAAAATCTGTGATCATCGAATTGTCCACCAGCATCAATGCCCCCATCGAAGTTTGCTTTGATTTGGCAAGGAGTATCGATCTCCACATGGAGTCCACCAAACAAACCGGTGAACAAGCCATTGCCGGCCGAACCAGCGGCCTGATTGGATTAGGCGAAACGGTTACCTGGCAGGCAAAGCATTTTGGCATCCGGCAAACGCTAACTTCGAAAATTACCCGATTTGAGTACCCCAATTATTTTACGGACGAAATGTTGAGCGGCGCCTTCAAAAGCTTCCGGCATGATCATCTTTTTTTTTATGCTGATGGACAAACCATCATGAAAGATGTTTTTGATTTTGAATCGCCGATGGGATGGCTGGGAAAGTTGGCGAATTTCCTTTTTCTAACCCGCTACATGCGCAGGCTACTGGTTACAAGAAACCAGGTGATCAAACAAGCCGCAGAAACCTCATAGAATTGTGTCAACTCTAAATTGACCAGTCGTCAACCTTACAATTTCATTGAACTCAAAAAGCACAGAAAGGGTTTACAAAAGGTTTACACATTTAAAAATTAATGTTTTGTAAAGATTTGTTAATAAGTTGTTTACACGCTTATTCGTTAAAGCCGGGTTTACACTATTTTACATAGCCTCCCTTTGGTGCTTTCAAGCTGTACTACTAAAGCCTGAACGTCTGCAATCGGTGAAACCGAGCGCAGCGAGCTCATGAACACCACTAAAAAATAAATGATAGTGAATAAATCATCCCCCAATAGGTGTAATCCCCTTGGGTGTTCGGAAGACCAAAAAGGGTGTCATGCTGAGGCTCTCGAAGCATGTGCGTGGGGAATCGCGGACTATGCATTAGCGGTTATGCATGGTGTAAAGGCCTTTGCCCACATGGTTCGAGAGCCTCACCATGACACCTCACTCAATATTTGTGGGAGAAAATCTATCTTCCGAACACCTATGGTGTAATCCCCAAAAATCAATAAAATTTCTTTTGCATCCACGATTGCAGCAGGATCACGGCCGAAATGGTATCCACCAGCTCCTTATTTTGGCGGTGCTTTTTATTCATGCCGCTTTGCGCAATGGTAGCTGACGCCATTTTTGACGTAAAGCGCTCATCCAGCATTTCAACCGGGGTATCCGGGAAGGTTTTTTTCAGCAGGTTGACAAATCCCTTCACATGAATCGCCGATTGCGAGGGCGTATTATCCATTTGTTTTGGTTCGCCTACAATAAAACGTTCCACCTGCTCGGTTTGCAGGTATTTTTTCAGGTAATCAATAATTTTTATCGGGTGAATGGTGTCCAACCCGGTAGCGATGATCTGCATCGGATCCGTAACCGCTATGCCGATACGCTTGGTACCGTAGTCAAAAGCCATGACCCTCATAGGAGATGTGAGATATGAGATTTGAGATTTGAGACGCGGGCGTCAAGTAATAAAACCAATTGATACATCCTTCAAAAGTAAATGAATTAATCAAAAATGCGCCCTAAACCGCTTATTATTACACCATCTTGCGTAAAATTTGCTTTAAACGTAACTTATGCAAGCAAAATCTCACATCTCATATCTCACATCTCAAATCTATTCCCTAATTTGCACCAATGCAGTTTAAGCAAATAGTAGGACAGGATGCCATAAAGCAACGTTTGATCAATTCGGTAAAAGAAAACCGGGTGAGTCATGCACAGTTGTTTTTGGGCCCCGCGGGCTCGGGCAGCCTGGCTTTAGCTGTTGCCTACGCGCAATATTTATCCTGCGAAGATAAACAGCCGGAGGATTCCTGCGGCGAATGTTCTTCCTGCCGCAAGTACCAGAAACTGATGCACCCCGACCTGCATTTCTCGTACCCGTTTTTTGCCAAACACAAGGATGATACCGCTATTACCTTTATCGAACAATGGCGCGAAGCTTTTATCGCAAATCCTTATTTAAGTTTGGATACCTGGCGCGGATATTTGGAGGCGGAGAACAAGCAGGCCAATATTAACATTGCCGAATGCCACCAGATCATCAAAAAACTCAGCTTTAAACCCTTTGAATCGGCCTACAAAATTTTGATCCTCTGGCTGCCCGAATATTTAGACAAGGAGGGCAATGCACTGCTCAAAATTATTGAAGAGCCGCAGCCCAATACCCTGTTTTTATTGGTGGCCCAAAACCAGGACCAGATTTTAAACACCATCCTTTCGCGTACGCAACTGATCAAAATTCCGGCATTAGGGTATCATGAAATAAAAGATTTCCTGGTTGAAAAACATCACCAGACGGACGAAGCGGCAGCACAAATAGCCTATTTAAGCAACGGCAATTTAACCGAAGCGCTGGCCATGCTGCAGGATGGCAACGATAGTTTTCATAACCAGTTTGTGCAATGGCTGCGCTTGTGTTTTGGGAACAAAGGGATTGAAATCGTCGGTTTTGTTGACCAGGCTTCAAAAATGGGGCGTGAAAATCAGAAGAATTTTTTGCGTTACGGGATCAACTTTTTACGCGAATGCTGTCTCCTTTTATCGGGCGCTGAAAACCTGGTTCACTTGCCGCCCGGCGAGCTGGAAACCGCCCAACGGATGGCCAAAGCCATGAGTATTCCGCTGGCACAGGGGATCATCAACGAGCTTGAAAAAGCCCACTATCATATAGAACGAAATGCAAACCCTAAAATTTTATTTTTAGATGTATCTTTACAGATTATTAAGTTAATAAGTTTAACGATCCGCCAGAAAGCGGACACCTAATATACCAGATTAATTATGGGATGTGGAAGTTGCTCAACCGGGGGATGTTCTCCGGCGGGCTGCAAAAGTAACGGCTCGTGCCTCACCAATGGCTGCAGCAAGTTAGATGTTTACGATTGGCTGTCCAATATGGATATGCCGACAAATTATAAGCCTTTCAACGTTGTTGAAGTAAAATTTAAAGGATCAAGAAAAGAATTTTACCTTAATAATGATAACATTTACCTGGAGGCGGGTGAACTGGTAGCGGTTGAAACAACAACCGGTGGCTATGATATTGGCCATGTTTCCATCACTGGCGAACTGGTGCGGATGCAGATGGTTAAACGCCGGGTAAAAGAAGCCGACGTTGCCAAAAAGATCTACCGCAAGGCTACGCCTGCCGATGTGGATAAGTGGAAAGCCGCAAAAGACCTGGAATGGGAAACCATGCACAAATCAAGGAAACTTGCACTGGAACTTAACTTATCCATGAAGTTAAGTGATGTGGACTACCAGGGCGATAAATCAAAAGCCACGTTTTATTATACGGCCGAAGGCCGCGTCGATTTCAGGGAACTGATCAAAAAAATGGCGGAAACTTTCCGGATCCGGATCGAAATGCGCCAGATCGGGATGCGCCAGGAAGCCAGCCGGCTGGGGGGTATTGGGTCATGCGGGCGCGAGCTTTGCTGCTCTACCTGGCTTACTGATTTTAAAACAGTATCCACCTCTGCAGCACGTTACCAAAACCTATCGTTAAATACACTAAAACTTGCGGGCCAGTGCGGTAAACTCAAGTGCTGTTTAAATTACGAGCTGGACACTTATATGGATGCGCTTAAATATATTCCCGATAATGTGAATGTTTTAAGAACTGAAAAGGGTGATGCGCGTTTGCAAAAAACGGATATATTTAAAAAGCTGATGTGGTTCAGCTATCCACGGGAGGAATCATGGATCCCGCTGCCATTAGACAGGGTTCGGGAAGTTCAGAAAATGAACCGCGAAGGCATTATTCCGCCAGATCTGGGTGAGGTAGTTGAAATAGAAACAAAACCGGTAAAAGTGCTGGATTATGAAAATGTTGTTGGACAGGACAGCCTAACCCGCCTGGACGAAAACCGCAACCGTAACAAAAACAAAAATAAGAACCGGAATAAAAACCAGCGGCCCGGCGGTAGCGCCGGTGAAAACGGGCAACGTCCGGCGCAGGCATCAGGCAGCACACCCAGGCCGGCAGGCAATGGGCCGCGTCCAAACGGCACACCCGGACAAAGGCCGGTTGCAGCACAGGGCCCGCGGCCTGAAGGTGCAGCAAGACCGGAAGGTACACCACGGCCGGAAGGAGCACCTAATCCGAATAAAAAGAAGAAATTCAGGCCTAATAAAAACAGGCGAAATGATAATAACAAAGGGCCGCAGCCGGGAACTGAATAAATGAAACGGGTAATCAATATATTTTTTTCATTTGCCGCTACAGCGGTTTTACTGTCGGTGGCGGCATGCACCGATAAAAATGCTGTTATTGATAAAAGCAGCGAAGTTGAAAACCATAACTGGACCTATATCAACCGGGTTAGGTTTGATGTAAAGATTGATGACGAAAAGATCCCCTATAACCTGGAAATGAATTTAAGGGTTACGGGGGATTATAAATACTCCAATATTTTTGTGCTGATCACCCAGGTTAATCCTGATAAAAAAACTGAGGTTACCCGCTATGAGCTTAAACTTGCCAATAAAGAAGGTGAATGGCTGGGTAAAGGGTCAGGAGATTTATACGCCTACCAGGCGCCCTTTCGCTCCAATTATAAATTCCCGGCCAAAGGGGTTTATACTTTTTATATCGAGCAAAATATGCGGGATAACCCGTTGCGCGAAGTAAGCGATGTGGGGTTGAGGGTGGAAAGGGTACAATAGCCCCCTAACCCCCTAAAGGGGAAACTATAGCGGTTTTTTCTTTCCGGTCTTTACTGACTTTCGGACTTTACTAACTTTTCTCTACCTTCGTTTTGCTAATATTTTTATCAAAATGGATCTGTATCTTTTAATTTCTTCGATAGTCATTCTTTTAATCGCGGTGCTTCTTTTTTTAAAGAAACCGGCGTCGGCCAATGGCATTTCAGCAGAGGAATTATCACGCTTAAAAAATGACAATACCTCCCTGAATATATTGCTGGCCAAAGCCGAAGAACGCGCCGCCGGGTTAACCATGGAACGGGATAAGGCAGACCGCCAATTGCAGGAGGAAAGAGAAAGATATGATCATCTGACCATCCGCCTTAACCAGGAATTGCTTGTTGAAAAGAACCGCGTGGCCAAAGCCGAAGAACAACTGATTGCCCAGCGCCAGCGCCTGGCTGAACAGGAGGCCTCGATCAGGGAGATCCAGCAAAAATTCCAGCTGGAGTTTCAAAATATCGCCAATAAATTACTGGACGAAAAATCACAAAAGTTTATCGAGACCAACCGCACCAGTATGGACATCCTGCTCAATCCCCTAAAAGAAAACATCAGGGCGTTTGAGGAAAAAGTGGAAAAGGTTTATAATATGGAAGCGGCGGAACGCAATACCCTGAAAGGCGTGATCACCCAACTGATGGAGTTAAACCAAACGATCAGCAACGAGGCGCAGAATTTAACCAAAGCCTTAAAGGGCGATAATAAAAAACAGGGTAATTGGGGAGAAGTGATCCTGGAACGGGTGCTGGAACGGTCGGGCCTGGTGAAAGACAGGGAATACCGCCTGCAAGCCAGTTTAAGCGATGCCCAGGGCAACCGGCTGCAGCCTGACGCTATCATAGACCTTCCTGATGAGAAACACCTGATTATCGACTCAAAAGTGTCTTTAATCGCTTACGAGCGTTTGGTTAATGCTGAAACCGAAGACGAGCGTAAACTTTATTCGAAAGCACACGTAGAATCTATTCGCGGACACGTGCTCAATCTATCTTCCAAAAACTATCACGACCTGTACCAGATCAATTCGCCGGATTTTGTTTTGCTTTTTGTGCCGATAGAATCTTCCTTCAGTTTTGCCGTACAAATTGATGCTGAATTATTCAGTGATGCCTGGGATAAACGGGTGGTAATTGTTAGCCCATCTACCTTACTGGCAACGCTGCGCACCATCGCCAGCATCTGGAAACAGGAACGGCAAAACCGCAATGTTTTGGAAATTGCCCGTTTAAGCGGCGCCATGTACGACAAATTTGTTGGTTTTATGGGCGACATGGAAGGCATCGGCAAAAACATTAAACTAAGCCAAAACGCCTACGATAGCGCCATCAGCAAACTCACCGAAGGCAATGGCAACCTCACCAAAACCGCCGAAAAAATTAAGGGGCTTGGGGCAAAAGCCAATAAGCAATTGGATCAGAAATATATTGGGGAGGAGTAGCAATAAGCTACTTAATGCTATTTTTATATGATGAAGATTATCACGTTTATTTTTACGCTTGCTATACTTTTATTCAACGACTGCAAACCGGTGAGTGTTCAAAAAGCCTATACTGAAGATGATATTCTTAAACAGTTGGACCTGGCCTTTAGGGGTGTTCCCAATGACTTTTATCCGCCTGGAAACAGCGGGGACATAAAGTACAATTTTATGCTCGATCTGGAACATGGATATTGTGTAACAGCGGGTAGCAGAATCCATTTGTACGCTGACAAAAATCGGTGGGCAATTGTTTTTGAAAAAAGCGGGTATCAAAATAGAGCCGGCGATGCTGAGATTGAATTAGATTACTTCGGAAATTGTATAAATTATCCTGTGGACAAATATCCCGAAAGAAACTATATCACAAATACCAGCAATATTGTCCTTATTTCCGGGGGCGAATATGAAAGGATTCGTAATAAAAAAGGCTCAGACTACGAACAATTTGAATTAATCAGTCCCTTAGCAAACGAAGTAAATATCAGGGGTAAGAAAGTAAAGATAGAGCACGATCTGTCTAAATACGCCCGCCTGGGCATTATTCCGCGCAGTGACGACAACCCAAAAAAACTGATCGGTTTTGGCGATATTGTGCGGTATTTAAGCGAAACCGCCCCATCAACCATAGCTGCGACAGACGCTGAAATAAGGGAACACATTCCAGCCAATATTCCCAAGCTAATGACCATCGGGAAATTTCATTTTGAAAGTGTCTATAAACCGGGTAATCTGCCAAGCACACAAGAAACTTATCAGTTATTAGCCAAAATTCTTGTGAAGCGGGATACGTCTTTGTGGAAACCCACGCTTAAACCAACTAATCATTGGTCAAACTGGACATCCGGAAATTTGTAAATACTACTAACAATATGTAAATGAGCCATAGGCTCAACCCCTTGTAGAAAAAAAACCAACCACGCCATATTGCCTCGTAGAGGCTACCCTAAATCATGCGGCCGCCACGAAAACGACCAACATTAAAACGGGTTAAAAATATTTATCATCAAAAACTCCCGTTTCAGGGCGCCGGGGGGCTAAACGCATTCCATCCCTGCGCCTTCAACGGATGGCTATTCCCTGCCTTGGTTATTAAATTACAGCCGGCTGAGGGCTCCGTAATATACCCGATAATGGTGATATCCATTTTAAACTTGATCTTGTCGTAGTCGGCTTGTTTAACGGTAAACAGGAGCTCGTAGTCTTCGCCGCCACTCAGGGCGCAAACGGTTGGGTCAAGGTTAAATTCGCGGGCCGTTTCAAAAGTCATGGGATCCATGGGAATTTTTTCCTCGTACAAATTACAGCCTTTATTGCTTTGTTTGCAGATATGCAATAATTCAGATGCCAGGCCGTCGGATACATCTATCATCGCTGTCGGTTTTACCTCAATATCTTTCAGCAATTCTATTACATCCCTGCGGGCCTCCGGCTTTAACTGGCGTTCAACTATATAGTCCTTTCCTTCCAGGTCAGGTTGAATATTGGGATTCTCCAAATAGATCAACTTCTCACGCTCCAGCAGTTGTAACCCGGTATAGGCTCCTCCCAAATCCCCCGAAACACAAATCAAATCACCTTCTTCAGCGCCGTTACGGTACACAATATCCTTCTCATCAGCATAACCCAACGCTGTCACGCTGATCACCAGGCCTTGTTTTGATGAGGAAGTATCACCTCCAACCAGGTCCACATTATACTTTTCGCAGGCTAAGTAAATGCCTTCATACAATTCTTCCACGGCTTCCAGCGGAAATTTACTGGAGATCCCGATAGACACCGTAACCTGCGAGGCTATGCCATTCATCGCGTAAATATCACTCAGGTTAACCTGTATCGCTTTATAACCCAAATGTTTCAATGGGGTATAGGCCAAATCAAAATGAATCCCTTCCAACAACATATCGGTTGAAACCAATACCTTTTTTCCATCAAAATCAAGTACCGCAGCATCATCACCAACGCCTTTTACTGTACTTTTTTGGGAAATTTTTATATTTTCAGTCAAATAATTGATCAGGCCAAATTCGCCCAAAGCTTCAATATTTGTTTTTTCTTTATTATCAAACAACGACATTATCTATTTTTTAAAAAGTAAATGTTAACAAGTTACCCTGACTGACGTTAAAAAGCGCAACCCGGAAACACCCTACCGCCGAAGGCGGGAAATTTTTTTGAGAAATTAGCCTTTTTCTTCTTAATCACATTATCATCAGTGAAATCAACAAAAAATAGGTGAAATCTCAAATTTATAGTCCCAAACTGGCCGAGATCTCCAGCATTCTTTCAATTGGTTTTACGGCTTTTTCAATAATATCCTGCGGTACGCTAATTTCCGGCATCTCATTTTTCAAACACAGATATAATTTCTCAAGCGTATTCCTTTTCATATGCGGGCAATCATTACATGCGCAATTGTTATTTGGCGGAGCCGGGATAAATGTTTTACCAGGATTTTCTTTTTCCATCTGGTGAATAATGCCCGATTCCGTTGCTACTATAAATTCTTTATCCCCGTGTTTTGACGCATATTTTAAAATTCCTGTGGTCGAACCAATATAATCAGCCATTTGCAGGATAGCATCTTCACATTCAGGATGTGCCAGCAGTTTAGCGCCCGGGTGACGTTCCTTCAGTTTGGTTATTTTCTCTCTCGAAAAAATCTCATGTACCATACAGGCGCCGTTCCATAAAACCAGATTCCTTCCGGTTTTTTTTGCTACATAAGCCCCCAGGTTTTTATCAGGACCGAAGATGATCTTCTGGTCTTTTGGCAAGCTCTCCACAATACCAACCGCATTGCTTGATGTGCAAACGATATCGCTCATGGCTTTCAGTTCGGCTGTGCAGTTCACGTAAGTGATCACCAGGTGATCGGGATATTGTTCTTTAAATTTCCTGAACAAGTGGGGCGGGCAGCTGTCGGCCAACGAGCAGCCGGCTTTTATGTCGGGTAGTAAAACTTTTTTTGAAGGAGATAATATTTTGGCTGTTTCGGCCATAAAATGAACGCCGGCAAAAACGATAATATCGGCATCAGTTTTTGCTGCTTGCTGCGATAATCCCAAACTATCGCCAATGTAGTCGGCGATATCCTGGATATCAGGTTCCTGGTAATAATGAGCAAGGATAACAGCATTCTTTTCTTTTTTTAACTTTTCAATTTCATCAAAAAGATCAAGGGTCGGATCGATAAATTCATCCGCAAAACCTTTCACATTTATTTCTTCGAAGGTATCCATTTCAACAATTCAATTAATAACAATTAGTTTTATAAGTATAAAGAACCTATTGTTATTGGTGTGTTAGTTATGTGTAAAATTAGTTTTTAAAAATAGCCTTTATATTTTTTCTAATTACTTTTCCACAGAAAATCTTTGTTTTATTTATGTTATTTAATTGATTTTAAGATGGATTTAATAAGCAACTTTTAATTTAAAAACTTTTTTGTTAATACTTTATTACTTTCTAAAATGTTAGCTTTGGCTGTTTAGCTGCGCAAAAGTCGGTTAAAAATATATAAGATAAGGCGCAAAAATAGGGTTTATCCACGGGGTAATTACTTATTAGGTTTTTGTTTACACAAAATTAACATGTTTTATACCGGTTATTAACATCATCGGTTATTGTTTACATAGCGAATAAATTTATGACTAAAACTGTGGATTTCCTGGTTGTAGGATCAGGTATAGCGGGATTGAGTTTTGCCCTTAAGGCGGCAAAACATGGTAAAGTTCTGATAGTTACGAAATCTAATGAAGACGAATCAAACACTAAGTATGCCCAGGGCGGGGTTGCCGTAGTTGTTGATAAAAAGGATGATTCCTTCGAAAAGCATATACAGGATACTTTAATTTCGGGTGACGGGCTTTGTGATAAAGAAGTTGTAGAAGCAGTTGTAAAAGAAGGTCCGGCCAGGATCAATGAAATTATTGATTACGGGACTAATTTTGATAAAACAAATGATGGCCTTTATGATCTTGCTAAAGAAGGTGGCCACTCAGAATTCAGGGTGCTGCATTATAAAGATATCACCGGTTTTGAGATAGAAAGGTCGTTATTGGAGCAGATCCATAATAATCCTAATATTGAGATTTTAACCCATTATTTTGCTGTTGATTTAATTACCCAGCACCATTTAGGAGTGTTGGTAGGTAAATCAACAACAGATATCACCTGCTATGGTATCTATGCCTTTAATAACCATACCAAGAATGTTGAAAAGATTCTTTCAAAGGTGACAGTGATGGCTTCAGGTGGTGCCGGGCATATATATTCAATTACGACAAATCCAACCATAGCAACCGGCGATGGGGTAGCTATGGTTTACAGGGCTAAGGGTAAAGTAAGGAATATGGAATTTATCCAGTTCCATCCTACAGCTTTATATAACCCGGGCGAATATCCTTCATTTTTAATTTCGGAAGCGGTACGTGGTTTTGGTGGTATTTTAAAACGAACCAATGGCGAAGAGTTTATGCAGGAATATGATGAGCGTAAATCGTTAGCGCCCAGGGATATAACGGCAAGGGCAATCGATGCGGAGATGAAAAAATCAGGAGAAGATTTTGTTTACCTGGATATAAGGCATCGCAGTAAAAAAGATATTTTAAAACATTTTCCAAATATTTATGCCAAATGCCTGGAGATAGGCATTGACATGACGAAAGATATGATCCCCGTGGCGCCTGCCTGTCATTATATGTGTGGTGGGGTAATGGTTGATCATGTAGGTCGTTCTTCCTTACTAAGGTTGTATGCCTGCGGTGAGTGTTCATCTACCGGTTTACATGGTGCTAACCGCTTAGCGTCAAATTCTTTGTTAGAAGCGCTGGTATTTGCTCACCGGATCTATGAGGATGCTATAATGCAATTTAAGGATATAACAATTCCTGAAAATATACCTGATTGGGATGAAAAAGGGGTGCAGCTATCTAATGAAGATATCCTCGTAACCCATAACGTGCGCGAAATGCAAAAAGTGATGAATGATTATGTGGGGATTGTCCGCTCAGATTTCAGGCTGGAACGTGCCATGCGCCGTTTAGGTTTATTGTATGAAGAAACTGAAGATTTTTACAAAAAGACCAAACTGTCTGTAAAGCTTTGCGAGTTAAGAAATTTGATCCAGGTATCGTTCCTGGTAGTTAAATCGGCGATGATGCGTAAAGAAAGTCGTGGTTTACATTCTACTACAGATTATCCTTTTCATGCAGATGTTATAGAGGATACTGTGTTTTGATATAAATATGAATAAAAAGGCAAAATATAAAGACATCTTTGTTTTGTTAATATTATTTATTTTTCTGGTAATTTCAATATTTCGGCATTTTTCTGACGGATATATTTTAACGGTAAATTTATACCTTGGGTTTATCTGTTTATTTATAACTACCTTATTAAGAATTAAAGATGGAAAAAGAGCCAAAGTATTTTTGATTTGCCTCTTGATGCTGGCTGCGTTTAATATAATATCATTTACAGTTGAAAATATCTCTTTTGGAAAAAGTGCCATTTATAATGTTGGTATATTTTATTTTTCTTCGCCAGGGATAAATCCTTTGTTCTTATTAATGTTGGTTATTTACTCTATTATTGATTATGGGTTTTCTATAAAATTTTACAAGAATGTTTTTGGAAAGTCAGATAAAGAAGCAAATGAAGAATATAAAAAAATGGCTGAGTTTTATTATAAAAGATTTAGTAGCTGCACACGGGAAGAGTTGGATTTTGCGCTAAAGAATATAAACGAATATCCTCATGCAGGGCAAGAATCATTAAAAATTGTTGTTGAAAAAAGCAATGAAGAAAAATAAAAAAGAGCGGAAAACGGGATTCGAACCCGCGGCCTTCAGTTTGGGAAACTGATGCTCTACCAGCTGAGCTATTTCCGCTTATTTTTTGCTAATGTAAAAAGTATTTAACTTATTAGGAAATATAACGTAAATTTGAGTATGGTGCGAACAATTGTTATTCCGGATGATACCCATATCCAATTAGACGTTCCTGCTGATTACGTCGGAAAGAAGGTAGAAGTTAATGTGTTTTTGATTGATGAAATAAACCCTGCTTCCCCTAAAAAAACAATGGCTGATTTTTGGGGAATACTATCCGATAAAACTGCAAACGAACTTCACGAAAAAGTTAATAAAAGCCGCGACGAGTGGGAAAGAGATATTTGATAGATTCCAATGCTATTATAGATTTTTTTAACAAAGCACTTCCGGACGGCGGTAGATATTTACTTTTTTCTATTGAGCCTTTAATTTCTGTCATAACTTTTATTGAAGTGTTTGCTAATAGTAATACTAGCGGAGAGGAGTCACAAAAACTAAAAAGTTTTTGTGACGTTGCAACCGTTTACGATGTAGGTATTGAAATTGCTTCAATAACTGTTGAACTTAGAAAAAGGTATAAAATTAAACTTCCGGACGCAATAATCGCGGCTACCGCTCTACATAATGATTTAGTTTTAATAACAAGAAACACTTCAGACTTTGAAAAGATTGAAGGACTTGAAATAATAAATCCTCATCTGATTTAAATATGCCTGTTATACTACCTGTTAAAAATATCAGCCCATCCTGGGGAAACGACTGCTTTATTGCTCCCAATGCTACAATTGTTGGCGATGTAGTAATGGGCGATAATTGTTCGGTATGGTTTAACGCAGTGATCAGGGGGGATGTGCATTACATCAAAATAGGTAACAAAACTAATATCCAGGATGGCGCCGTTATACATTGTACCTATATGTATGCGCCAACCAACATTGGTAACTGTGTTTCAATAGGCCACAATGCGCTGGTACATGGTTGTACCGTACATGATCATGTATTGATAGGGATGGGCGCTATCGTTATGGATCATGTTATTGTTGAGGAGTATGTGATCATAGCTGCGGGCGCCATCGTGCTCGAAAAAACGATATGCGAATCAGGCTTTCTTTATGCCGGTATCCCCGCAAAAAAAATAAAACCGATAACTGATCAGCAAAAGGAGATGCTTAAAAAGTTACCAGATAATTATGTTATGTATTCAGGCTGGTTTAAGGAGTAGCGGGTTCCTTAGGTATAATAACTTCAGTTTCCTGCTCCCAGTTTGGCCTTAGCGTTAATACTACAGGGTCAACCCAAATATTTTCCGGTTGCAGCCTTAAATGGATATTGCCACTATCCCACTTACCGTTTTTATTATCGTCATATACTACACTGATATTATATTTACCGGTTATATAATCTTTATAAACTATTGGTCCCGATTTATGGATCACGTCTTTTCTTAAGATATGATTTCTATCATCCATTAACTGTACAATATAGTATTTTCCGCTGTCCGGTACGGTTACTTTTAAAGTAAGCAAGCTGTAATTTTCAGGTTTATTAAGTGAAAAATGTTTAATCGTGCCTTTGTTTTTTTCGGCGTAAATATCCGTAAAGGCGCCTGCATTATAAACTAAGGTATAGTTGGCATTTTGTTTCCACCGGTAGTCTACAGTAAATTTCCTGGTGTTAGCCGTATCTCTTACAATAGTAAAGTTACTTACCTCGTTGGAGTCTTCCTTTAAAGTGATCAGTGCCGGGTCAAATGATTCTATAGGGTAACTTGCCGTGGCGATAAGCGGTGTACGTGGTTTTAGTTTTAAGTCGCTCAGGTTATATTGAAAAGTAAGGATCCTGATAAAGGATTCTTTTCTTCCTTTTCTCATAGCGATTGTATCCAACGGTTTGTTATTATCTAAAAAAGTAACCCTTAACGAATCGAAATCCATATTGCGCATATAGATAGTAGCGGTATCATTCGTCTTGCTTATTTCTGCAATTTTGTATTTATCAAAATCCGGCGGATAAGTTATTCTTACAGATGGATTATCCAAACTCTTATTAAAGGAAAAAAATAGTTTACCATCCTGGTCAAAACGTTTTTCAACCAATTTAAATTTTTCAGGATTTTCCTTAAAAAGCTTCAATTCGATATTTGACGTATCGCGCTGAAGGTTGATTATATTTTTACTGAAGGCTATCAGCTCTTTGTCATTATCGTATATTTTATTTCCGCCGGTGATTTCCTTAAGGGCATAAAGTTTATATTTTCCGTCATGCAGGTTATTGAGCGAGAAATTACCGCTGGTATCCGTGGTGGTAAATATGGTGGGCTTCTTCTTTCCAAAAAGTAAGGAATCCTGTTTTAAAGTAAAAAGCATCACTGTTGCTTCTTTCTCCCTTTCGCCGGTGGTTGTATTGATCACCCTTCCCGACATACTTAACGAATCGATATGCGGACCGGTTGAAAAAACGTAGGTGAAATTTTTCATCACGTTACTTTCATTTACATCAGCGATGGCTTTTCCGAAATTGATCACATAGGTAGTATTTTTTTCGAGCGTATCTTTCAGTTTAATGATCAAACTTTTTTTGCTCGTCTTATACTCCGGTATTTTTGTCTGGGCAGGGCTCATCGTAATTTCGGTATAACTATTCGTTAATTTAAAATACTCATCAAAATCCAGCTGAATAGTATTGGCCTTAAAATTACGGGTCATGTTTGGCGGTGTTGCCTTGAGCAATTTCGGCGGATCATGGTCCCTGGGTCCTCCGGTAATCGCTTGCCGGTTTGCACAGCCCATCAGCATCAAAAAACCGGGTAAAATAAGGGCCAAAAATGAGCATTTTTTGTTTAACATAGTTTTTAAGCGATTCAGGCGATTTTTATCTTTTGACGATGCCTGATATTAAAAATTAAAAATAATTAATTTAAGCAAATAATTTTATAATCGTTTGTATATCAATTAATTATAAGCCTACCTGGAGATATGAACCATTAAAACCGAAATATCAGACGGCGTTACGCCCGAAATCCGGGATGCCTGGCCCAGTGTGCGCGGTTTTATCTTCATTAATTTTTCCCGTGCTTCTTTTGATAGTGAATTCAGTTGATGATAATTAAATTCAGGATTTATTTCTTTGTCTTCCATTTTCCTCATCCGTTCAACAATGTCTAATTCCTTCTCAAAATAACTCTCATATTTGATTTTTATTTCAGCCTGTTCAATAGTTTCTTTATCATAAGCCAGCAATAAATTATTTAAAGTGTCGTCAGCTTTTCTCAGGTCGTTAAAACCAATTTGCGGGCGGCTTAATAAATTAAACAATTTGGTGTTTTGGCTAAGTGCACTCGTTCCCATTTCTTCCAGTAAGTTGTTGACACTTGCCGGGTCTATCGCTTTTGATTTGGTGTAAGCAACAATATCATCCGAGTTTTTTATTTTGTTGTTTACTTTTTCAAGGTGCTCGTCGCTGATTAAACCTAACTCATGTCCCATAGGGCTTAACCGGATATCGGCATTGTCCTGGCGCAAAAGTAAACGGTGTTCAGCCCTCGAGGTAAACATGCGGTAGGGCTCCTCCGTTCCTTTGGTTACCAGGTCATCAATCAGCACCCCGATATAGGATTCAGAACGTTTCATGATCAGTTCATGTTTATCATTAATTTTCTGATGGGCGTTTATACCGGCGATAAATCCCTGGGATGCGGCTTCTTCATATCCGGTTGTTCCATTGATCTGCCCGGCAAAATAGAGGTTGCTGATTAGTTTGGTTTCCAGTGTTAGCCCGAGTTGGGTAGGGGGAAAATAGTCATATTCAATGGCGTATCCGGGCCTGAACATTTTTGCATTTTCAAAACCCGGTATTTGGATCAGGGCTTTATATTGAATATCTTCAGGCAATGAGGTAGAAAAACCATTGACATATATTTCAACCGTGTTCCATCCTTCAGGTTCTACAAAGATCTGGTGCCGCTCCCTTTCGGCAAAGCGGTTGATCTTATCTTCAATAGACGGGCAATACCTTGGCCCTAATCCTTTGATGCGCCCCGTAAACATTGGGGACCTTTCAAAACCTTCTTTTAAGGTTTCGTGTACCTTATTATTGGTGTAGGTTATCCAGCAGCAGCGCTGGTCTTTGGCTAATTCCACGTCGGTGTAGGAGAAACGGCCGCGCTCTTCATCGCCCCATTGTTCTTCCATTAAGGTATAGTTGAGGCTCCTGCCATCCACACGTGGCGGGGTGCCGGTTTTCATCCTGCCCGAATCAAATCCGAGTTCTACTAATTGTTCGGTTAAACCGGTAGCAGCTTTTTCGCCGGTGCGACCGCCGCCAAAGCGTTTTTCGCCGATATGGATAACGCCATTTAAGAAAGTACCGTTAGTTAAAACAACTGCATCCGATGCTATTTCTATACCCAGGGATGTCTTTACCCCGGCAATTGTATTGTTCTTTACCAATAGCGATGTTACAGTATCCTGCCAAAAATCTACGTTAGGTGTACGCTCCAACGCCAGGCGCCACTCTTCGGCAAAACGCATCCTGTCGCTTTGCGCCCTGGGGCTCCACATGGCAGGACCTTTTGAGCAGTTTAGCATCCTGAATTGTAAAGATGTTTTATCTGTAATAATACCTGAATAACCTCCCAGTGCGTCAATTTCTCTTACTATTTGTCCTTTAGCTACGCCGCCCATGGCCGGGTTGCAGCTCATTTGTGCTATAACACCCATGTTCATGGTGATTAAAAGCACAGAGGAACCCAGGTTAGCCGCTGCCGCCGCCGCCTCACAGCCGGCATGACCGGCACCTACTACAATTACATTATATTTTTTAAACATGTTTTACCTGTATTATGTACCTATGGCACATTCTTTATGTTCCACGTGGAATATTTAATATTTCCGTCGTAGGGGCAGAAAATTTTCTGCCCCTACCTGTATTATTTTATTACCACCCATGTTCCACGTGGAACATTATTTGTTTTTGTAGGGGCAGAAAATTTTGTACCCCTACGGTATGAAATTATTATTATCCATGTTCCACGTGGAACATTATTTGTTTTGTAATAGGGGTACAAAATTTTGTACCCCTATATATTATTCGACAATCTGCCAACACAAAATTATTTATTTATCGGCGATGTTCCACGTGGAACATTAAATAATGATAATAACGCTACAAATGCCCAAACGCCTTCCAATACTACAAAAGGATAAAAGCTGATCATATATGACGAAAAACAACAAATCCCGGCACCAATAAGGTTCATTAGTTTATAGGTGCTGCTTTGTGCGGGTAGTTTTTTATAAAGATTTAATAAAAAAGCTACCAGTAATATTACTACACCTATGGATGCCAGTACATCAGATGTTTTCATCAGGCTTCTTTTAATTCGGTTAATTCAATCCAGCGCATGCTTTTTTCATCCAGTTTACTATTTAACGCAGCAATTTGCTTTAATATATCATTAAGCTTATTCGTATCAATGCCTGCCACATTTAGTTCTTCATTCTTTTCATGCAGTTGTTTTTCAATAGCAGTTATTTCGCTTTCAATTGTTTCAAGCTCTTTGGTTTCTTTAAAACTCAATTTACTTTTTTTTGGTTGAGGGGCTGCGGGTGCTTCAATAACACTATTTTTTTTACTTTGCTGTTTGTTTTCTTCCAGTTCCAGCCTGTACGATGAATAATTGCCATTGTAGATCTTCACATGGCCGTTGGGTTCCATAATGAAAAGCTGGTCGGTTAGCTTGTCCAGTAAATACCTGTCGTGCGAAACAATCATTAATACACCGGTATAATTGGTTAAAAACTCTTCCAGTACATTCAGCGTGTCAATATCCAGGTCGTTTGTTGGCTCATCCAGGATTAAAAAATTAGGGTTCTTCATCAGGATGCTCATTAATTGCAGCCTTTTCTTTTCGCCACCGCTTAGCTTGGAAATAAATCCATATTGTTTTGCCGGCGGGAAAAGGAATAGGGTGAGCAGGGCAGAGGCGGAAATCAGCTTTCCATCAGCCATAGTAATAAATTCCGCTACATTTTTTACAATATCAATAACCCGCTCATCCTCTTTAAAAACAATGCCCGATTGATGAAAATAACCAATGACCGTAGTTTCACCCTTGTCAATAATACCTTTATCAGGAAGTAAACCACCTGTGATAAGGTTTAATAAGGTTGATTTACCGCTGCCGTTCTTTCCGGCAAGGCCTATCCTGTCGCCTTTTTTAAATATGTAACTGAAGTTATTGATATAAGTATGTCCGTTGAATGCTTTATAAAGATGATTCATCTCCATAATTTTATTCCCCTGGCGTGCCGTTTTAACGGTTAACTCCACCTTTTGCTTGGCGCCGCCGTTTTTGGTTTTATCTTCCAGTTCATAAAAAGCATCGATCCGTGCTTTGGATTTGGTTCCCCGCGCCTGGGGCTGGCGGCGCATCCATTCCAGTTCTTTTCGCAATAAATTTGAGTTTTTCTGAAATGCGGCTTCGTCAGCGCTTTCGCGTTCGGCCTTTTTCTCTAAATAATAGCCGTAGTTCCCTACATAAGGGATGATCTTGCCTTTATCTATTTCTAATATTTCATTACATACATTATCCAGGAAATACCTGTCGTGCGTAACCATCAATATGGTTTTTGAGCCGTCGGTCAATAATTTTTCCAGCCACTCAATGGTATCAATATCCAAATGGTTGGTAGGTTCATCCAAAATATAAATATCAGGATCCTCAATCAGCAGCTTGGCCAATGCCAGGCGCTTTTTTTGGCCACCGGACAGCGTTGTGATTTTTTGGTTGAGGTGATGAATATCCAGCCGGCCTAATATTGTTTTTATTTTGTACTCATATTCCCAGGCATCAATATTGCCCATCTCTTCCATTACCTCTTCAATTGCCCTTGAATTGTCAGGGTGATTTTCCAGTAATTCCTCGTATTTGCGGATTAACTGTTGCTGGATATCATCCGCATGGAAAATATAATCGCTGATGGTAATGGCGTCTTTAAAGCCGGGGTCTTGCTCAAGGTAGCCAAGGTTAAGGTCGCGCATTTGCGCCACTTTTCCTTCGGTAGGTTTTAAGCTGCCCGCAAGCAGTTTTAGTAAGGTTGATTTTCCGGCGCCATTAATGCCAACCAGCGCAACGCGGCGCCCGCGGTTGATCCCGATGGATACATTCCTGAAAAGCCAATGGTCATGAAAAGAGTGGCCTAAATTTTCGGCAGAGATATATGTACTCACGCTATTTATTTTATTTGGTCGGACAGGTGTATAAAAACACCCTCCTGTTTTATCAATGATTGTTTATACATAGCCATAGCTACGGTTTTTGCCGGGATACTCCGGTATTTTTTTAGTCCGCCCAGCAATAAAGGATCTATCAGCTTAAATAATATGGTAACGATCTTTTCTTCAACCCTGTTTTTCTCCGTCCTGTGGCCGGTTAAAAACGATGGCCGGTAAATGTGCAGGCATTTTAGTCCCACCTTTGTGATATCGTCCTCCACTTCGCCCTTTAGCTTCATATAAAAAGTCGAAGAACCTACATCTGCGCCCAGCGCCGAAACAAGGTGATATTGCTGAATGCCGTTCCGCAAGGCGATCCTGGCCATCAGCAACGGGTAATCGTGATCAATCTTCCGGTAAGCCGAAAGATCCGGCGTTTTTTTACGAGTGGTACCCAGGCAACAAAAAACAGCCTGCCCGTTTATTTCTGCAGCATAGTCTTCCAGCTTGTCAAAATCAATAACAAGTTGTTTAAGTTTTTGATGTGTTATGGGCAATTCCTTTCGAACTAAAATCACAACCTCCTTATATTCAGAACTTTGTAATAAAATCTCGAGCAATAATCCTCCGATTAATCCGCTTGCGCCCGCTATGATCGCTTTGGCCACCTTGTATCAAATTTTTTGCAAAAATACATATAATTAATTTGTAGCCGACTTTTACCATCAGTCTAAATTTTTGTAAAACAGGGCCATTAGTTGATTGACGCCAAATGTGCAAACAAACTGTGCGGTTGTGTGTTATACCAATAATTCGATTCATTTGAAACCGAGGCACAAATCCCGACTGCAATAAAGGATCACCCCAAACTTTAAGGTCGCTCATAGCTTCAAATTTTATTGAGATAGTTTTTTTAAAATGAATATAGTTATATGGCAGAAGAAATAGCAATTCCCGGCTGGAAGAAGTGGCTCGAAGGTATCGGCGACCAGGTGGACTTTTTTTTAAAATTTTTCAGGAACATTTTCACCGGAGGCTTTGAATGGTCGGAATTTGTTCGGCAATGTTACGAAATCGGCTACCGGTCCATGATGCTGGTGGGTATTACCTCATTTATTATGGGCGTGGTATTAATTGTGCAGCTCCGGCCCACGCTTGTTGCCTTTGGTGCAGCCAGTATGTTACCCAAAACGCTGTCTGTTTCATTTATACGGGAGATTGGCCCGGTGATCATCGCAATAATATGCGCCGGTAAAATAGCATCAAGCATTGGTGCAGAACTGGGTAGCATGAAAGTTACGGAGCAACTGGATGCTATGGAAGTATCAGGGGCAAACCCGCAGCAATACCTGGTGGTTACCCGTATCCTGGCAACAACCATTATGGTGCCTATTTTATCAGTAATTGGCGATGTAATTGGACTTTTTGGGGGTTTCCTCGCGTTAAATCTCCGGGATAATATGAGTTTTAGCCTCTATTTTACCAAAGTAGTGGCATCAATTGATTTCTCTGATTTCCTGCCCGCCTTTATTAAAACCATATTTTTCGGCTTTGCCATAGGTTTTGTGGGTTGTTACAAAGGTTTCCATTCAAATAAAGGTACCGAAAGCGTTGGCATTGCAGCAAATTCAGCTGTTGTGACCGCCTCCTTATGGATCTTCGTTATCGACGCCATCGCGGTGCAGCTTACCAGTTTATTGTTTTATAAATAGGATGGAGATGGAAATAGTGAGGACAAATAACGATCAATCGGAAACCGCGAAAAACAAAAATGAAGTGGTGATATCCATTAAAGGGTTGAAGAAATCCTTCGGAGAAAAAGATGTTTTAAAGGACATTAACCTTGAATTGAAAAGGGGCGAGAATATAGTTGTTTTAGGAAGATCGGGCACAGGCAAATCTGTAACTATCCAATGTATAGTGGGTTTGTTGAAGCAGGATGCCGGCTCGCTTACCGTATTTGGCGATGAAGTTGCAGATATGGACGACAAACAACTAAAGGAACTAAGGATAAAAATCGGCTTTTTATTTCAAAGCGGGGCATTGTATGATTCGATGACCGTTAGAGAAAATTTGGAATTCCCGTTAACGCGGGTGTTGAAATTAACCGATCAGGCGGAAATTGATAAAAGAGTTGAAGAGGCGCTCGATGGGGTTGGCCTCCTTGAGGCAATAGATAAAATGCCGTCTGATTTATCAGGTGGGATGCGGAAAAGAGCAGGCCTGGCGCGTACCATCATTGTAAACCCGGAGATCATATTATATGATGAACCGACCACCGGGCTTGACCCGATCACCTCGCGAGAGATCAGTGATTTGATATTGAGTATACAAAAAAAATATAAAACATCATCAATCATTATTACGCATGATATGGAATGTGCCCGGATAGCGGCCGACCGCATGATGATAATGGATAACGGAGAATTTATAGCTGAAGGTACTTTTGAAAGCCTTCATAAATCAAACAACAAAATTGTAGCATCTTTTTTTAAAGACATATTATGAAAACAACATCCAGCCAAAAAATAAAAATCGGCTTTTTTACTTTTACCGGCCTGCTTGTATTGGTACTGGCCATCTTTTTTATAGGGAACAGAAAAAATCTTTTCAGTTCGACATTTGCGGTATACGGCACCTTTAAAAACGTAAACGGGTTACAGGTAGGCAATAACGTGCGTTTTGCCGGGATCAATGTAGGGGTGGTACAGGCAATTAATATAGTAACCGACAGCGCTGCCCGGGTTGACCTCACCTTAAACAGCGATGTCAGAAAATTTATTAAAAAAGATTCCAAAATAAGCATTGGCAGCGATGGCTTAATGGGTGATAAATTGATTGTTATTGCCCCCGGGGGTATAACCAGCACAGAGATAGTGAAAAACGGAGATCAGTTAACCGCTGTTAACCCGGTTGATGTTGACCGGATAATCGCTAAAATGACGAAAGTGATTGACAATGCAGAAACGCTTACAGGCGGCTTGTCGCAAATTGTTGCTAAAGTAAACAGCGGGCAGGGAAGTATTGGGCGGTTATTGAACAGCGATAAACTGTCAAAGGATCTTGAAGGAACCGTTCGGCAGGCAAAAACTACCATGCAGAATGTACACAAAACTACTACTACTTTAAATACAGACCTGAAAGCGGCTCAAAGTAACTTTTTGTTAAAGGGATTTTTTAAGAAGAAAAAGAAGAAGGAGCAACAGGATTCGATAAAGAGGGCAGAGGCCGCAGGAACACCAGCAACGAAACAGTAAACAGGAATTGGCCATACAACACCACCAGCCCGCTTACGAAAAAAATTGGGTTAAAGCTGCAGGATCAGGCCGTTTGAAATTTCCGGTCATTATCCAAAAGCATTGCCTGTTGTTTTTTCAATTTCTCTTTATGCAAAAACCGCCAGTGTATTCCGCCTAATAATAAAGCGGCCATGCCCTGGGCCATTAAGGTATCATTGGGGCCGATATATTTGGAGATGGTACCAACAAGTAAACCGCCCAGTGGCTGCATGCCGAAAAAGGCCAGCGCATAAAAGCTGATCACCCGGCCACGCATTTTTGGATCAGCAGTTGTTTGAATGATGGTATTGGTTACCGTGATCTGCGACATCATGCCGAACCCTGCAACAGTAACAAATAATAAGGCCAGCCAGTAAATGTGCTCATGCGAAAAAAGGACCAGCCCGGCGCCAAAAATCAGGGTATTTAAGAAAAGAATACGCCTGAGGTCGGTTCCTGATTTTAGGGATGCCAGGAAAATAGCGCCCAAAAATGCGCCGAGGCCTATAAAACTGTCTATTACACCAAAAGTTGTTGCCGTGCCATGGAAAACATCACGGGCATAATAGGGAACCAGGGTGCTGAAGGGTAATACCAGCAAACTAACCAGCGCCAGCATGATCAGTACAAACGATATGGATGGTGTGCTTTTAATATAGGCCCATCCTTCCTTTAGTTCGCCAAAAACATTTTTTTTATGTATAACATGTTTGTATTGAGGCAATTTCATCATTAAAAGCGAAATAATTACCGCAACAAAGCTTAAGGCGTTGAGTAAGAAACAGGCGCCGTCGCCAATACCCTCCAAAACCAGGCCCGCGAGGGCAGGCCCAACAATACGCGAAAGGTTAACCATTGAAGAATTTAGCGCGAGTGCATTTGGCAGGTCTTCTTTATCTTCCACCATTTCGTACACCAGCGACTGCCGTGCAGGTACATCAAAAGCATTGATGATACCTAAAACTACGCTCAGCGTTAATATTTCCCAAACTTCGTAGTGTTTAAGCAGGATGAGTATGGCCAGTAAAACGGCTTGTATCAGCGAAGCCACCTGGGTGGTGAGCAAAACCTTGTAACGGTTATACCTGTCGGATACTACACCTCCGATGAGTGAAAATATAAATGCAGGGAACAGGCTGGCAAAAAGCGTTAGCCCCAGCATAAAGGTGGAATGGGTTAAAGTATATATCACCCAGCTTACGGCGGTTTTTTGCATCCAGGTGCCAATAAGCGAGATGGATTGCCCGGTAAAAAATAAACGGTAGTTACGGCTTTTAAAAGCCCTGAATGTTCTTGCGTTTTTAATGGTGTCTGTACTCATTTAATCTTTTCTTTCTCACTTAAATTCAACCAGTTTGGTAAACGGAACAATTATTTTTTTCAGCAATTCCTTCTCTTCGGGGGTGCAGGTTTTCTCAATCGCATTAAGCAGCCATTCATCGCGTTCGTTTTTAAACTGCAAAAAGATTTTTTCTCCCTCCTCTGAAAGAGAAATGTTAACTTTTCTTTTATCGGTGGCCGATGGTATGCGAATGATATACCCCATCTCAAACAAATGATTCAAAACCTGAGACATGCTTTGGTTGGTGATCATTTCCATGGCGGCAAGTTCGCTGGGCAACAAAGCCTTATGCTCATACAACAAACCCATTGTAGATCGTTCGGTGAAAGAGAACGTTTGCCCGGTGGGCGATTCTTTCCTGATTTTTTTGATCAAACGGTTAAAAACCGTCCGCAAATCTGATGCAAATTGAAGGTTTTGCTGATGTTCCATTTAAATTGTAAGCTAAACTAATAAGTTTACCTTACAAATATCGATCGATTTTTTGAGAGTTTTATCACCCTAAGGTCAGGAATAGGTTGATTGGGTTGGATTAAGTTGATTGAGTTGGATTTTACATTGGAAATACAAGTTTTTTGAAGATTTTGGATAAAAAGGGGGTACATGCTATTTCACGGGTATTTGATAACAGGCTGTTTATTAGTTTTTTATATAAAATTGTAATCCAAGTGTTTCATCTGTCACACCGCGTCGTAGATCACGCACTTCTTAAATTGGCGGTTTTCCTGGCAGTAACTTAGTCAACTCAATCAACTTAATCCAACCCAATCAACTAAAAACCCAATTATATTATTAAACTTGTATTTGCGTTAAAAGAAACTGAATAGTACTGAATTATGAATACTGCCGGTAACTATGAGCTTTTGATTGAAAAGATAAACCTGTTTATCCGTAAATACTATTTTAACCGGTTTTTACGGGGCCTGATCTTTTTGGGCGCGGGGCTATTTTCGGCTTATGTTGTAATTACCGTGAGCGAGTATTTCGGCAATTTTAATATTCTTTTCCGCACTATCCTGTTCTACTTTTTTATTTTCCTCAATATTGGTTTTATTGCCTGGCTGATACTCCCCTCCTTACTGGCGTGGCTAAAATTAGGAAAAACCTTAACCCACGACCAGGCAGCAGAAATAATAGGGAAACATTTTAGCGACGTAAATGATAAGCTGCTCAATACGCTTCAGCTTAAGAAATTGTCGGATGCCGATCCGCGGCACCGGGCATTGATTGAAGCCGGAATCGACCAAAAAATAGAGACATTAAAGCCGGTTAGCTTTCCGGCGGCTATTAATATCAAAGAGAATGCTAAATATTTAAAATGGGTAATTTTCCCGGCGGCGATCATTTGTATTATTGCTTTGGCCGCGCCATCGGTACTTACCGAAAGCACAAAAAGGCTCATCAGGCATAATGAATATTTTGTGCCGGCCGCCCCTTTCAATTTTATCGTGCAGAACAAAACATTGTCTGTTGTACAGGGCGACGACCTGAAGCTCGACCTGAAATTGCAGGGCGACAAGCTCCCCGCAGATGTTTACGTGGAAACAGCGAACAATACCTTTAAACTGGATAAGGAGAATATCAGCAAATTCCATTACCTGTTTACCAATATACAAAAAAACACCTCGTTTAAGCTCACCGCAAATGGCTTTACATCTGCGCCCTATGAAATAAAAGTAAATTTGCGCCCGGCCCTGCTGCATTTTGATGCCGACCTGAATTACCCGGCCTATCTGCATAAAAAAAAGGAAACGATTCCTAATGCCGGCGATTTGACCATACCTGCCGGCACCGAAGTAAAATGGAACTTCCATACCCAAAACGCTACGGCATTACAGTTTTTAATAAATGGAAGACCGGTGATGGTTAACCCTGCTGCTCCGGATGTATTTGAGCATAGGGAAAGGGTCATCAAAAACAGTGTTTATAAAATTATACCGCTGAATGCGATGGCTAATCGTCGCGATTCGGCCAGTTACCGGTTAAATGTGATAGCCGACGAAATACCCACGATTACCGTGCAGGAAAAACAGGACTCGGTGAGCATCAAAACGCTTTATTTTAACGGGAGCATACAGGACGACCATGGGTTCTCGTCGCTCACCTTTAATTATAAAGTGGGCGACCCGGCAGATAAAGTAAATCTTAAAACATACACCAAACAGGTTAAGGCTGATTTGAGCCAAACCCAGGCCGGCTTTTTTTATTATTGGAGCCTTAAAGATATGGGCATAAAACCCGGCGACCAGGTAACCTATTATTTTGAAGTTGCTGATAATGATGGCGTAAATGGGCCCAAAAAGGTGCGGTCGCCCGAGCATTCGCTTCACATCCCCGATGCCGCCGAATTGAATAACGAATTAAATGCCGGCACCCAGCAAGTGAAACAGAAAATGGAGTCGGCTATAAAACTTGCCGGTCAGGTAGAGCGCGAATCCCAAAAACTGAATGAGCTGTTGCTGGATAAAAACAACCTTTCATTTGATGAAAAAAAGCAGATCCAGGACCTGATGCAAAAAAGAAGGATCTGGACGACCTGGTAAAGGAAATACAGGGAGAGAATAAAAAGAATTTATTTAACAGGCAGGAAAACCAGCAGCAGGATAAAAATTTGAGCGAAAAGCAACAGCAGATGGAGCAGTTGCTGGATAAGTTACTGGATCCGAAAACCGAAGAAATGCTGCAAAAACTGGCCCAAATGCTGCAGCAGGAACAGAAAGAAGGGACAAGGGATCAATTATCGAAAATGCAGATGGATAATAAGTCCCTGAAAAAAGAGCTTGACCGTATGCTGGAGTTGTATAAAAAACTGGAGTTTGAACAAAAGCTGAATCAAAACGCCGACCAGTTAAAGAACCTGGCGCAGGAACAGCAACAATTATCAGAACAAGCCAGGCAACCCGATGCCAACGCAAAGGACCTGCAAAAGGAACAGGAGAATTTGAATAAGAATTTCCAGGATATCAAAAAATCATTGGACGACCTGCAAAAAACCAATGAACAGGCTGAACATAAGCAGGAATTTGATAACCCAAAGCAGGAGGAGCAGAATATTGACCAGCAAATGCAGAAAAGCTCGGACGAATTGAGCAAGAACGATCCGAAAAAAGCAGCGCAATCACAGCAGAAGGCTGCGGGCCAGATGAAGGCGCTTTCTGAAAAAATGCAGCAAAAGGAGCAGGAGGGTGAAGAAAGCCAAAACACGGTTGACGCACAGCAATTGCGCGAATTATTGAAAAACCTGGTCAATAGCTCGTTCGCGCAGGAAAAGGTAATGCAAACATTAAAAAATACCAGTACGAACGATCCCAATTATATCACGCTGTCGCAAACACAAAAAAACATTAAAGATAACCTTAAAACAGCAGAGGATAGTCTTTACGCCCTGAGCCGGCGCATTCCGCAGATACAAACCACCGTTAACCAGGAAATAGCAGGTATAAATGACCATATTGACAAGGCGCTGCAGAATTTAGGCGAGCGCGTTACGCCGGAAGCCTCGCGCAATCAGCAATATGCCATGACCTCCATGAACAACCTTGCATTAATGCTAAGTGAAGCGCTTGATCAGTTGCAAAATGCGATGAGCAAAGGGAAAAGCGGCAAAGGCAAGGGGAAACAGCAATCGGTTTCATCGCTGGCCCGGATGCAGCAACAATTAAATCAAAACATGCAGAAGGCCCGGGAGCAAATGCAGCAACAGGGAAACCCGGGAAAAAGTCAAAATGGAAATAATGAAAATATTAGTGAACAATTAGCTAAATTAGCGCGTCAGCAACAAGAGATAAGAGAGGCCTTGCAGCAGTTAAACAGGCAGGAAAATAAGGACGGTACAGGTAGTTTGGGAAATTTGGATAAAATTTCACAACAAATGGAACAAACTGAACGCGATCTCGTAAACAGGAGAATATCGGAAGAAGCCATCAAACGCCAGCAACAAATACAAAGCCGGTTATTGGAGGCTGAAAAGGCTGAACAACAGCGGGAACAGGACCAGCAGCGCGAAAGCCATGCAGGGAAAGATGTCCCACCGGGTTATATTAAAGCACTGCAGGAATACAGGCAGGCCAATGAAAAACAAACTGAGCAGGTAAAAACTATACCGCCTGCACTAAATTTTTATTATAAATTAAAAATAAAATCTTACTTTGATCTACTCAACGCTAAATGACATGGACCAATCAAATGTTCAAACAAGTGAAATGTATACCTTACAATTGCCTTCAAAACAGGAAAGCATAACACTGCTGGAAAATTTGATAGAAGAAATTGCCGATAAACACAAAATTAGTGAAGATACTTTTGCTAATATGATGACTACACTTAGTGAGGCCGCAATTAACGCTATTGTACACGGTAACAAGCTCGACCCCGCAAAAAAGGTTATTATTAATGCCGAAATTGAAAATCGCCGCATTATATGGACCGTTACCGATGAAGGTGAAGGGTTTGATTATAATAACCTGGCAGATCCAACATCGCCGGAAAACCTGGAAAACTTAACAGGCAGGGGAGTCTTCATCATGAAACACCTGGCCGATCAATGCATTTTTAATACCAAAGGCAACGAAGTTGAACTTCACTTTAAATTATAATGCCCGCAATCCATTTTTTTGAAGAAGACATCACCTACAAGTTAAAAAATAAAACCCTCGTAAGGCAATGGATCACCCAGACCATACTTGCAGAGGGTTATAAACTAAAAGAGCTCAATTATATTTTTTGTTCCGATGCTTATTTATTGCAGATCAACCAGCAATACTTAAACCATGATACCTATACAGATATCGTAACCTTTGACAATTCAGAAACAGAAAAGGTTATTATCGGCGACATTTTTATCTCCATCGAGCGTATCCGCGAAAACGCCGCAAAATTTAGTACCAGCGAAACCGACGAACTACACCGCGTTATCATTCACGGGGCCTTGCATTTGCTGGGCTATAAAGATAAAACTCCTGCCACCAAGCAAAAAATGACACAAAAAGAGGATTTCTATTTGAACAAAAGAAGTTTTTAGTTGTCGCCGTATTCAGCAACCCTCTGTTGCCGGTATTTTTGCGCATTTCACCTAATTCCTTATATTAACGTGAGTTCGAGATAAGAAAAACTTTTGCTCCGCCTCGTGGCGGACTACCGCTTTGTAATACGATGTTCAAACGTTGTTTTTGCTGCGTCAGCGGCTACCCATTCGCGAAGGGTAGCCACTGACGTGGCAATTATGCTTGGTATTTGGTTTCTACAAAGCGGTAGTCCGCCACGAGGCGGAGCATACTACAATGGATATTAAATGCTTATATCGAGCTCACGTTATATTAGTTTTAATCGTTAAATTTGAGAAAGCATTTTTATGAAATTAAAAGTAATTATACATGTTGCTGAAGAAGGCGGTTTGTGGGCTGAAGTTCCTGCTTTGCCGGGATGCGTGACGCAGGCTGAAACCATGGAGGAGTTGATTCCTAACATTTATGAAGCAGTTGAGGGGTGTTTGATGGTTGAAATTGAGCCGGATTCCATCGGGGAACACGATACGGTTTTGGAGTTAGCCGTATGAAGACCTTAAGTGGGAAAAAGTTCATTAAAATATTAGAACAAAAAGGCTGGAATCTGAAAAGAATTAATGGCAGCCACCATATTTACACGCATCCTGGAAAAACTGAGATTATTTCGGTTCCTGTTCACAAAAATGAAGACCTTAAGATCGGCTTACAGAAAAAATTGATGAGTATAGCGGAAATAAGCGACGAAGAACTGTAATAAACAGAGGAACAAAAAATGACACAAAAAGAAGATTTCTATTTAAACAAAAGAAGTTTTATTGGCTAATTTTACCCTGATTATACGCCTTTTGAAACCAATCTTTTAAAAACATGAAAATACTTTTTTTAATTTTTGCAACGATGCTCATTGCTCCATCTTCAGTTTATGATTTCAAATTAAAAAACATTGACGGACAGGATTTCTCGCTGGCTAAGTACAGGGGGAAAAAAGTGTTAGTAGTTAACACCGCATCCAAATGCGGCTTTACACCACAATATGCCGAACTGCAAAAGCTTGCAGACCTTTACCAAGACAAATTAGTTGTGGTGGGGTTCCCTGCCAATAACTTTGGACAGCAGGAACCCGGAACAGCAGCCGAGATCAAAACATTCTGTTCAAAGAACTTCGGCGTAACTTTCCCCTTAAGCGAAAAAGTTAGCGTTAAAGGCGACGATATATGCCCACTGTTCAAATATCTGACCGAAGCGCCAAATCCTGACTTTACCGGAGAGATCAAATGGAACTTTGAAAAATTCCTGATCGACGAAAATGGCAAATTGATCCACCGTTTCCGCTCGCAAACAACACCGTTGTCTCCTGACCTGACAAAATATTTGTAAGCCGGGATTAAAGATTTTTTAGCCGCCTCAAAATTAATTTTTGAGGCGGCTTTTTTATGATGCACCGGGCCAACAGCCTGTCCCCTGCAGGGCTATCATAATACATTGGTATAGCTATTCTCCGCAATCGTATATACATTAAGCCCGTTGGTGTAATTTACAACCACCGTGTTTAAATTTAGTTTAGCTTTATACTAAACAATACTCAGATAACCAGCCATTGTTAGCGCAATTACAGCGGATAGCCGTTTGGTTTTCTATTATTTTAAGCCGGTACTTTTGCCAATAAAAAATGAATTTCATCCTCCCTAACCCGTATCACCATGCAAGCCCAACCATTTACCGTAGCCGACTATTTGTTAACCCGCCTAAAGCAATTGAATGTGACGGAGGTGTTTCAAATACCGGGGGATTATGTAAAACACTTCACCCAGGCCCTGGAGTATTTTGACGGGGTTAATGCAATTGGTGCAGTTAACGAGCTGGATGCTGCATATGCTGCCGACGCTTACGGACGCACCCGGGGGCTCGGTGCTGTTTCGCTGCAATATGGGGTGAGCACCTTCAGTGCCCTTAACGCCATCGCCGGCGCTTTTGTTGAACGCAGCCCGGTGGTTGTGATCAGTGCCTGCCCCGGTGCGGACGCCCGGCAGATCACTAAAATGTATGATGTGCTATATCATCATTCAACCGGCAATATGGCGGCAGACCAGGAAATTTACCGGCACGTAACCGTTGGCGCAATTACGTTGAGCACATCGGCGGGAGCCCCCGAAAAGATTGATAATTTACTCATTGCAGCAATCACGCACAAACGGCCGGTTTACATAGCTTGTTACAAAGAGGTTTGGGGCGAACCCTGCCCCATGCCGCCCGAAAGTATATTGCAGCCCGTTATTATTAAAAGTGACCCACTCGCCCTTGAAAACGCCGTTGAACAGGCCTGGAGCCAAATAACAGCGGCGAAAAGTCCCTTGATTTTCGCCGGCGTTGAAATCCTCCGCCATGGGTTGTCCGGCCTTTTACAACAAATAATCGACGCCAGCGGTATGTTGTACACCACCACCACCGAGGGAAAAACAGTGCTGGATGAGAGGGGCGATAAATTTATCGGGACCTACGCTGATGCAGCCTCCATACATGAAGTTCATCAACTGGTAACCGGTGCAGATTGTTTCCTTACCTTCGGAACTATCATCACCGATGATTACCTGGTTTTTATAAAAAGCAAATACGCCGATATGGTGCTGGCTACTACCGGGCAAGTGCGGGCGGGCTATTTCACTTATGAAAACGTAACGATGCCTGACTTTATGGAGGCCTTGTTGTATAAATTTAAAAACGATAATACCTACCCCTTGCCAGCAATTGCGCCGCCGCCGCCCGCTTACCCCGAACCATGGTTGGCCAACTCCGACCCCTATTGGAATGATAAACCGGATACCATTACCTATAACCGCTTTTTTCAGCATTCGATGAAGTTTTTGGATGATAATAACCTGTTGAAGGATATTGTTATCACGCTTGGCGTAAGTTCATCATTGTACGTGGCTACTAACGCTTACGGCTTGTCGCAAGGCAGCTTTATATCGTCAGCAGCCTGGCAATGCATCGGTTTTGAAACAGGCGCCGCGTCGGGCGCCCAGCTGGGAGGCGGAAAACGCGCATGGACAATTGCCGGAGATGGCGGTTTCATGATGGTTTGCCAGTCGCTTTCAACCCTCGCCCGGAATAATTTAAACGCAGTAATATTTGTTATGAGTAATGGCGTATATGCCATTGAACAGGTTTATGTAGATATGGACGCTTTTAAACCCGGGCCCCAATATAAATTCGACGCATTTGACATCCTGCCCGGGTGGAACTACCTGCCCCTGGCAAAAGCTTTCGGTGCCGAAGGCTTCCGCGTAACCACCATAAACGAGTTGAAAACGGTACTGGAAAAACTCAAAGACATAAAGGATAAACCAACCCTGGTAGAAGTGGTGATCCCTGAAAAAGATCTGCCGCGACAAATGTACCGCCTGGGCGCTGAGCCAGCCTGAGTTAACGCTAAAAATAAAACACGATATGAAAAATAAAACCTATTCCATTTTTGGCGCGGGCGCCTCGGGTCTGTACACCGCCTGGCGACTATTAAACGGCGAGCCTGATAGTAAACAGGGAGAGGAAAAAAGATTACTGGCCGGCGATACCCTTGAATTATATGATTGGGGGAAATACGATTTTACAAAAGAAAACCCGGGCACCCGCGCCGCCGGCGCAAGGGTATGTACCTGGCATTATAACAATGATAGTTCACAGGCCTACCTGGAACTGGGCGGCATGCGGTATTCTGCATGGAACGGACAGCCGGGCGCCCAAAACCCGGGGCACAGGCTGGTTACGACCGTAATTAACAAGCTCGACCTCGATAAATATTCAGTGCCCTTCAATGTATCCGCTAACACCCTGTTTTATTTACGGACAAAGAACATGTACCTGAATGATATTTCTTCAAGTAACCCTGCTCCGTATAACGTTGATAATTACGGTGCGACCACTTCGCCGGATACAGGATTTTCAACGATAGAAAGTTTAGCAGTTGACCCTGATGCCAGCCCAAAAACCAGGGCAGAGTGGTGTGAATTTTATCAAAACGGAGCCATAAACGTGGAACTACCGGAGTCGTCTGTTTTCCAGAAGGGAGACAAACTCAAAAACATTGGTTACTGGAACCTTTTGTTTGATCAATTAGGATCCGAAGGGTTTCAATATACGGCCGACGGAAACGGGTACACTTCCAATATCATTAACTGGAACGCTGCAGTTGCCATCCAGGCAAACGATGAATTTACACCGGGAAGCCAGTATAAAACACTTACCAAAGGTTATTCAAGCTTGTTTAATGCATTGTTCAGTGCCATCGTACAGTTAGCGAACCAGAAAGGGATAATATTTGATTACCAGCCGGACACCCGGCTGCATTCTATCCTCGACCAAAACGGCAAAGTTCATTTTAGTTTGGCCACCCGCGAACATCCCGATAAAAAGGCGGCTTTAAAAGTAAGCGATGCGGCATGGCTGGCAATGCCTCCTTATGCACTGGAGCTGGTAGCGCAGGCTACGCGCTATGCGGACGTTGAAGGATTGGACGTGCTTAATCACGAAAGGGTGCAGAATTATCTTAGTTCCGCGATCATGCAGCCATCCTATAAGATCGGGATGTTTTTTGATACGCCATGGTGGATAAACGATCCGAATAATAAAAATAACCCGGTTTACCAGGCGCCGATACTTGCCTGGGAAATAACAATGGTTGTGCTTGAGGCGCTGGCAAAAAAAGGCTTCCCCTTAAGGTATATCGAAAAAATCAATAACTGCAACACAATCCTCAACACCCCTTATGCTTCTTCTGCGGCTCTTATTGAAGCGGTAGTGCAATGCATTAACGAACGTTTGACGATTGAGCAGGAAAAAGAATTGCTTGCGGCATCGCAAAGAAACACCATTGGCCCAAGCATTACCGATACCCCCATCAGGCAGGTGGTTTATTTTGGCAATAACGCGTTGGACAGGGACGCTAAGCCCGTTTACGGCATCCTTGCAAGCTATGACGATGAGCAGTTTACAAGCTTTTGGGAAGAACTGGAATATGGGAATAATGATGCAGAAAAAGTACCCTTTTCAGAAAATTACCAGCCACTGATCGGGCCGCGTAAGGCAACAGCTGTAATGGTGAAAATGCTGCGGCAGCAGTTGGCTGCACTGCATTTTGGCCCGCAGGCCGATTACAGTATTATACCTGAGCCTTTGGAGTGCCGCTATATGGATTGGTCGCTGCCGCCATTCAATGCCGGATACCATGCCTACGCTGCACACTACGATGTTTGCGATGTGCAGCAAAAGATCCGTAAGCCGTCGCAATTGATAAGCAATGCCGATGCCAATATTTTTATTGTTGGTGAGGCCTATTCAAACGACCAGGCCTGGGTGGAAGGCGCCTTTTGTACAGCAGAATCCGTATTAAATGATTTTTTTGGCGTGCTACCTATTATTGATGACGAAAATTATCCATTTATCTGTCCTTGTGGCAGGTGATCTTCAGGTAAAGGGATTAATCCATTTGTTTGTGCCCGGCAAATCTATTGATAAACCTATATGTTAACTGACCAGCCGTCCCGGATTGATTTTTGGGGCGGTTTTTTTTTGAGTTTCGAGATATTGTATCCTGTTGTTTTTTTTGGCCGTTGCGATAAGGGCGTCGAATTGTCATCGGATGATGCGACGTTAGGATCAACGTCTCTTAATGGCGGATATTCCAGCCTTTAATTGGTTAGTCCTTTTAGCAGTCCGAAATAAGCAGGTTTCTTTTTATAGGCAGCGTCAAACGGCAGGGGCCAGTCTTTGCGATTGAAAAATGCCGGTATCCAGCTGTCCGCATCACAAAACTCCCAGGTAGTGATGCCGTACCTTTGGGCTGCTGGAACCGAGGCCCTGTAGGTTTCTGCAATAAATTGGTAAAGCGCAGCCTGTTTCAGCTGAAGGGCACTGGTAAAAGTGATATTTGGGTCGGCGCCGGGGTTGACTGAAATATCCAGTTCAGATAGGTGAACCAATAAGCCTGTAGCTGCCAGCCTTTTTAAGGCAGACGTAATGCCAGCTGTATCTACATTAATATCAATATGCATTTGCATGCCGATGCCGGAGATAGGGATGCCCCGTTTTTTTAATCCGCTTACCAGTGCAATCATTGAATCAAGCTTTATCCCGCCCCACTCCTGGCCATAATCATTATAAAACAAAAGTGCGTTCGGATCGGATTGATGTGCATACACGAATGCCCGTGCAATATAATCAGGTCCCAGATGCCGCCGCCAAATGCTGCCGGTGCCATCGCCAGGTGTTGCATCCTCGTTGCGTAGTTGTCCGTTATCATCACGGATGGCTTCATTTACCACATCCCACGAAGCAACCTGCCCCTTGTAGTGTGCGGCTTCTGTTTGAATATGGGTCTTAAAAACATTTTCCCAGGCCGGGGCATCACCCTGGAACGTAAGCAACCATGCCGGGAGTGCCTGGTGCCAAATAAAATTATGCCCATGCATCCGAAAATGGTGCAGGGCTGCGAAATTAACAATAGCATCGCCGGGGGCGTAGTTAAAAGTGCCCTGTTGAGGTTCGGTGATGTCGAACTTCATTTCATAATCCGCCGTCATGCTGTTGTATTCCGTAAGCAACACGCCCTGGTAATAATAATTATTTAAAATGCCATTAGATGTAACAGCCGAGCCCATTGGAAAAGGGGCCGCCGCCTTCAACGTGGCGACAGGAGGTGCCACGGCAGGGTGGGCGCTCTTTTTGCAGCCTTCTGCAAATAACAGAAAGGCCAACAACGTTAAGCAGCTATATTTTTTTAATGATGCGGGCATCCGGGGGGATTATGGGTTCCATTTTTAAAGATAGGTGTTTTTAACGCAGCATAGCAATACTTTGCGATTTTACACACCGCGCCAGCGCAGAAGAAAAACCTGAAGCAATTGATTATCAGGAGAATGCGTCGATATTGACAAAAAAGATAATTTGATTTGAATTGATTATCAGCCACTTAGCGAAGTGCGATGATTTGTTACAAGTTGAAACATATTGATAATGAGCGTGTTTCATAGCGTTCCGCAGTGTTCCGCGTGCGAAAAAATGGAACGCCGGAACGCTTAGCGGCCGGAGTATTTATTTTGGCATAAACGGCCTGCGGATTCTGGTGAAAAAATAAGTAATCCATAGCAATGGGCTTAACCAAAGCTATGGATCGTATTTGCCGGTATTACTACCCGCATTATATAAACAACATGTGCACGCCTTCGCCGGCGCTTTCCTTGTAGAAATCGCCTACGGTTATGATGGCCTCAACACCTTCGTAAAGGTCGTCCCTTGTATAATGGAACATATCCACAGCTAATTTACAGGCCCAGAGCTTTACGCCGGATGCTGTTAAAATATCCAGGAATTCGGGAATTTCCGGCATATCAATTTTTTCCATTTCCTTTTTCATCATATGGGATGCCAGGGCCTCCATGCCCGGCAGGCCACCCAGCATGGTGGGCATATGCATGGCCGGATTTCCTACGGTTGCAACATGTAAATGTTCCAGTTTCTTTTTGTGAATGGCCTCGAGGCCGAAAAAAGTAAAAAATATTTCAGCTTCTATTCCTTCCATCCTGGCGCCGTTGGCCAGTACAAATGCGGCGTATACATTTTCAAGTGTGCCTTTTGAAAGGATGATCATCATTTTTTTGATGGCGCCTTTATCTTCGTTCATGATCGTTTGATATTAAGTGTTAAATGCAGCTGGCAGGTTTTGGAATGCCGGCAATTTTGGTGGCAGTTTTTAACGGCGCATTCGGAAATAGCGAGTAGAGTTCCCTGATATCAACCACCCCGCTTTTGCCAACACGCCTGATGCTTAATGCTACCTGGTTTTTCTGTTCATTTTGTAAATATCTGATCACGTCCCAATGCCTTGGGGTGAGGGACAGGTGGTTTTCGGCGGCGATCGCCTCGCCAACTTTTTCGTCCCATTGATTAAAATCGGTTAAATAACCTTCTTCGTTTACGGTAATTGGTTTACCTGCTATAACTTTTTCCATGATGTTGCTTTTTTTATTCGTTCAATGCTTTTTCATAATGTTTTCCGGATTCGGACATATTTGCCGAAACAAAGGGGATATGCGTTCCCTTCAGCAATACGTTCCAGTAAATCCACCTGAAGGCCAGTTTACCCATATGGTTCATGCGGCTTTCTTTCAATAACCGTAAGGGGCCTATCCCCGGAAAAGGGAAACTGCCTTCAACCGGTTCGTGCGTATAGTTAAAATCAATCAGCAGCGCCTTGTCATTACCTGTTTCGATAAAACAATTTGCGTGGCCGTCAAACTCCTCACTTAAAGGTTCGCCTTTTACAAAGTGTAAAATGTTGTCGGTTAATATTTCTGCTTCAAAATGCGCAACGGAGCCCGCTTTAGAGGCAGGGATATCACTGGCATCACCCAAAACAAAAATATTGGGGTAGACCTTTGATTGCAGCGTTGCCTTATTGGTCGGCACGTAATTAAGGTCGTCGCCCATGCCTGATCGGTCCATTAGCTCGTCGCCTTTATTGGTGGGCACGGTTACCAGGATATCAAACGGGATGGCTCGACCGCCATAATCAATGATCTGCTTATTTTCGTTATCCACCTGCTCAATAGCAAAATCGCTTTCTATCCTGATATGTTTTTCATCCAGTAAATGCGTTAAAGCTTCTGTGGCTTTTGGTTTGGTAAAGGCTCCGCTCAGGGGTGTTACATAAGTGATTCCTACTTTGTCGCGCATGTCTTTGTTCTTAAAAAAAGAGTCGGCCAGAAACGCAAATTCAAGTGGGGCAACCGGGCATTTGATAGGCATTTCGGTAATATGGACCACCAGATTGCCGCCTGTCCAGTCGCGCAGTTTATTTCTGAGCGCAAGTGCGCCTTCGAAGGTGTAGAAATCAAAAACGGACTTTTGCCATTCTTCGCCACCCATTCCCGGAGTTTCTTCTGGCGATATTTTGGCGCCGGTAGCAATGATCAGCACATCGTAGTCGAGTTGTTTGCCATCTGCTAATTGAACTTTATTTTCTTCCGGCAAAATTTTATCGACCCTGCTTTTAATGAGCGACACATCTTTTGGGATAAACTCATCAACAGTTTTAATAATGTCGTCGGGCGTGTAAATGTCGAAAGGCAGAAACAGGAACCCCGGCTGGTAATAATGTTTGTCCCGTTCATCAATAATACTGATGTTCCAATCGGGAGTTTTAAGATGATGGTGCAAGTGATTTGCCATCATTGTTCCGGCGGTTCCTGCACCCAGAATTACAAGATTTTTCATGTGTTTGTATTTGAATGTAAAATTCGGACGGCAAAGCGGGATTAATAATGACCTTGGTTTGGTTACAAAATGATTGTCGGCACCAAAAAAAATGATTGTTTGCACAAGCCTTAAAAAGCCATTTTTATGTAACAAATGATACAAAACAATAGGCAACAGGCTATTATACTTGCCGCCTTTTAAAGCAATAATTTAAGATTGGATGCAGAAAATAAAACGAGATAATATATATTTGTTCCCCGCTTAGCGAGTATGCGAAAGCGGAAAAAATCAACAGTTCGGGATGTAGCGTAGCCCGGTATCGCGCCAGCATGGGGTGCTGGAGGTCGGAAGTTCGAATCTTCTCATCCCGACTTGAAAATAAAAAGCCTTTTGGTGAATACCAAAAGGCTTTTTTGCAGACAGGTACCGAATGTCTGAGACCCCGGGAGATTGCGCAATCAGTATTGAACACACCTGAATCCGACGTGTTCAAGTCCGCTGTCTTCAGAACTTTTCATTCTTCTTGATACCCGGTAACCCGAACAATAACTTTCGTTGCATAAAAAGGAGCCGCCACGAATAACCCTTTTTTTGGCGTAAGGCTCCGCCGGGTCATAGCTCTTCAGTGGCCCCTGCGGGTTTTTTATTCCGCCGGGGCGGTTAGTGCTTTGATAGTAAGTGTTGTTGTAGTAATCGGCGCACCATTCCCAAACATTGCCCGCCATATCATAAAGCCCAAAACCGTTTGCCGGGAATGACGCCACAGGGGCCAGGCCATAAAACTTATCGCGCAGGGTGTTCTGATAAGGGAAATGTCCTTGCCAGGTATTTGCCTTTGGTTTGCCTTCATCCACAGCTTCATTACCCCATGGATATATTTTATTTTGAAGGCCGCCCCGAGCCGCCCACTCCCATTCTGCTTCGGTGGGTAAACGCTTACCTGCCCACTTGCTGTAGGCCACCGCGTCAAACCACGATACATGTACTACCGGGTAGTGCTCCTTACCTTTTATATTGCTGCCGGACCCGTGCGGGTGTCTCCAATTTGCACCTTTTTTCCATAGCCACCATTGTGTGTAATCGTTCAGGTCGACCGCGTGATTTGGCGGGTCAAACACAAGTGATGCCGCTACCAGCAGATTATCATCCGGTTTGGCGGTGCCTGGGGGCAATTGCTTTTTTAATGCGTTCCAATCCGGCTTGCGCTCTGCCGTGGTAATATAGCCCGTTGCACGTACAAATTTTGCAAATTCTGCATTCGTTACTTCTGTTGTATCCATCCAAAACCCATCAACCGTTACTTTGTGCTTAGGATACTCATCATCTGCGGCCTGGTTGTTATCGCCGCCCATCATAAATGTGCCGGTTTTTATCCAAACCATCCCATTGTGGGATGGTTTGGCCGCTATTGATACTGCCGGATTTGAAAAGCTGCTGCTGAGCGAGACAAAACGCGCAGGAATATTTGATTCGCAGCAAAGTGCCACTTCAGGTAATTTTAATGTCGATTGAATGTTGACTACCTGTGCCGTTTTTTGCTTACAGCCAAAATATAACAATAACAAAAAAAAAGGAAATTTTATCAGCTTCATGATATCAAAAAAACAAAACGTTAATTCACCTGCGAACTTGCGGGCTGTTCTTTTGGGAGATGATGGATCCTGCCTTTAAGTACATCTTCCCAATCAATGAAAGGGTAGATGTGGTATTTTTGGGCCTGATCGTCATACAGCGCTTTCAGCTCATTTAGTTTTTCGGGGTATTTATCAGCTACATTGATTCTTTCGTTAAAATCTGTTTTAAGGTCATATAATTCCCAAACATCTGTGTCGAAGTTGTTTACAGCCGGCCCGGCTACGGTGCCTGTTTTCGGTCTCGAAAGATCTATCACGTCCGGATGGTGGAATACTTCAGCCTTCCAGCCATCTTTATAGACAGATCTTGAACCAAAAATGTAGTAATACTGGGTTTTATGCCTGGATGGCGCATTAGCATCTTTAAATGAATAAACAAGTGAAGTGCCTTGCAATGTATCCTGTTTGATGCCCCTGATGTATTCCGGTGGATTAATGCCGAGGTATTCTAAGGTGGTCGGCAAAATATCAATCACATGCCCGTATTGTGTTCGGATACTGCCAGCATCTTTAATCCCTTTTGGATAATAAACAATTAAGGGGTTGCGGGTGCCCCCTTCGGCGTTGGCGTCCTCTTTCCAGTATTTAAACGGGGTGTTGGCAGCCTGCGCCCAACCCAGCGGATAATTGGTTTGCTTCGCATCTGGCGTACCTATCTCGCCTATTTTTTCAAGATTATGTTTTATGTTTTCCTCTTCGCTAACAGGATTTCGAAAAACTGACCGGTCTATATCCCCGTTGAATGTACCTTCTTTGCTGGCCCCGTTATCGCCAATAATTACATAAACAAGCGTGTTATCAAGCTGTTTGCTTGTTTTTAAATAAGTAATCAGGCGACCAACTTCATTGTCGGCGTAGGTTAGGTAACCAGCATAAACCTCCATAAACCGTGCATATAATTTCCTTTCATCTTCGGGAAGCGATTTCCAGGCTTTAATATCCGGGTTGCGTTCAGGCAAAACAGCATTGGCAGGAATAATACCCAGTTTTTTCTGATTGGCAAAAACCGTTTCGCGGAAAACATCCCAGCCGCCATCAAACTTGCCTTTATACTGGTCGCTCCATTCTTTGGCAACCTGGTGCGGAGCATGTGTAGCGCCCGGTGCATAATATAGAAAGAATGGTTTGTCCGGAGCCGCTTTATGCTGACGGGTAAGGTAGAAAATAGCTTTGTCGGTAATCTGCGTATTTAAATTACGCCCGTCCGGCGTAACATGGGCGTTGTCTTCCACCAGGTCAGGCTGATATTGATCAGTTTGTGAACCCAGGAAACCAAAGAAATGGTCGAATCCCTTACCTAAGGGCCAGCGGTCAAACGGACCGGCGTCTGTGGCGTCCTCATCAGGGGTGAGCCCATATTTTCCTACGGCAAAAGTATTGTAGCCATTTTCACGCAGAATCTCGGCAATGGTGCCTTTGTCTGAGGGGATCCGCCCGTCATAGCCCGGAAAGCCTGCTGACAGGCTCGTATGCGCAAACCCGCCCATGTGTACATAGTGGTGATTCCGGCCGGTTAATAATGCAGCGCGTGTAGGGGCGCAAATTGCGCAAGTATGAAAATTGGTATACTTTAGGCCAAGGCTAGCCAACGTATCGAAATTTGGGGTACGGATTACACCGCCAAAAATTGACGATGCGCCAAAACCCACATCATCCAGTATGATCAATAAAACGTTGGGTGCGCCTTTGGGCGCTTTTATGGGCGCCGTCCATGATTCTTTGGAATCTGCTAAAGTTTTTCCGACAACGCCCTGAAAGGGCTGCTGTTGTTGGGTTATATTTTGGGCTGATGCAAAATTTAAAGCAAACAACCCGGCAAGTAGCAATGTGAATTTGCCTGTTGTATTTTTTGATGGTGTTTTCATTTTTTAAGGTTTATTAACCATGGTTTATTTAATTCATCCGGTTTGGTTATTGCTTTGCTTGCGCAAACAGCGCGCTAGCGTCCTGAATGTGGTTATTCGCGTTGATGGATACGGTCTGAGTTTCAACGGGGTCTATCCTTACCATTGGTCCATTTGGGGCTAATTCGCTGCCTTCAACGTTTGATTTAAATATCGGCCATAATAATTGCGCGTACCATGGGTCCGCTTCGTAGTGCGATATACCGTAGGTTTTTGGATATTGGCGGGAGATCAGGGCGGTGCCGAATATAATGTCCCATAAAAAAAACATGTTACCAAAATTGCCTTTATAATAGCCCACTCCATCGTCGGTTGTAGCAGCATGATGTGCGTGGTGGGTTGCCGGTGTTGATATGGTGCGTTCAAGTATCCAGGCCAGGGGGTGCAATACTTTATATTTATAAAACGGTTTATCCCATGGTATGCTGGAGTGTGCCAGCGTTGTAATAGTGCTTTTTATTGCCCTTACAACGATTGCCGGAATACCCAATCCTAAATAAACCAAAGCAAGGGTTAAATAGATTTGGGAGAAAAACAGCGTGTAGATAGCATTTTGCCTGCTGGCCATGGCCATGCCCATATAGGATGCCGAGTGATGTGTACGGTGAAAACGCCATAGCCATGGCACCTGGTGATGCAGCCTGTGATACCAGTATTGTGTAAGGTCATCCGCGACAGCAATAATAATACAGCCCCAAAAGAAGGGAACCCAGGCAAATACATTGGCTAAACCAGGCAGTAAAACGGGTAAAAAGTGAAGGGCAACATATGCAAAAATTGGCCGCAATACCAGTATTGGTGCAGCAAAGCACGTAATGTCAACCCATCGTTCATTTTTTGGCCATTTTCTTTTATAGAGCCCGAATGAAAATTCAAGCACACCTATAAAAAATATTAAGAATGGAAACCCAAAACTATCCAGGTTATCCACTAATTTTTTCACGAAATCAAATATTGCTTCCATTGTTTAAGTTATTATGTGTTTTTTTAATTGATTTAATTTGTTCTTTCTGAACCTGTCTTTTTTCCCAGGGACGCTGTCCCGTAAAATAAAAGGTTAAAAACATGAGCAGAATGGGGAGTATGTAAATGAATAGGCTTAACAGCACATTCTTTACAATGCTTTGTTTAACTTCTTTTTCAATTTTCATGATGCGGTGCTTTTAGTGGGTTGTGTAATCTGTTGATTCGCCCTGTCATGGTCGGCGAGCAATTTCCGGGTGAGCCACAGGCCGCCGAAAATGATGAGGAAGGGGATAATGGTAACAACGATGCCTACCAGTATTTTTTTCCCGATTAGTGTTACATCTGATAAAGTCATATAAATTCAGTTAATGGTTCATAGTTGATAGTTCATGGTTGATAGTTCGGGGTCATCAGGCTTATTGCTATGAACCATGAACTATCAACCATGATCTCCTTAGTACCCGGGGTTTTGTGTCAGCTTCGGATTGAGCTGAATTTCCACCTGCGGTATCGGAAACAAGGTGTTTTTGCTGCTTGCGGCTGCCTTTGCAGGGTATTTATGTAAGGCGTCTACCAACGTAGTACCGCCCCTGCGTACAAGGTCGAACCAACGCTGCCCCTCCTGTATAAATTCCTTTCTCCGTTCTAAAAAAACGGAGTCCCTGAAATCAGCCTGGTTTAGCCCGGGAGTAAGACCCGGCACATTGGCCCTGGTGCGAACCTGGTTAATGGCGTTATAGGCATCAGGGGTAGGCGTTCCATTTATTTCATTTTGAACTTCAGCATACAACAGCAATATTTCGGAATAGCGGATAACCGGGTAATTGATCCCGCTTTGTGCCTGCGTGGTCAGCGGGTTTAAACTGTAATCAACAAATTTGTTAAAGTACGGCGCTGCAGAACCAGTGTAATAAACAGTTTGACCTGTTGCCGGGTTATATTGTGAGCTATAAAAAGTTACCGCCCTGCGTGTATCAGTGGGGCTATACAATTTATAAAGGCTGCTATCTGCCGGAATATCAATTGGCCATATACCCGGATTAAAGGAACCAAATTCTTCACTTAAAAATTGGGTGCTGTTTACCGCGCCAAGGTTTGTCTCGAACTGAACGGAAAAAATATGCTCAACACCATTTTTTGTTGCTTTTTGAAAGGCATCCCTGAAATTTGGGAAAAGAGCGTAACCATAACCGCCGTTAATCACATCATTTAATTGAGCCAGCGCATTTGGCCAGTCTTGCAGGGTCACGTATACTTTTGCAAGTAATGCATGTGCAGCACCTGCCGTAGCCCTGCCTTTATTGGCACCTGTATATGTTGATGGCAGGTTTGTTGCATCCTTAAGGTCGGCAATGATCTGCGCATAAACAGCGCTTGCGGGAGCTCGGCCAACCAGCAGGGTACTTACATTTATGCTGGTAGCGTTATGTAGCACCAGGGGGACATCTCCATATAAACGAACAAGGTTAAAGTACAGCAGCGCCCGTATAAATTTTGATTCTCGTACTAAGCGGGCACGCTGCGTTGTATCAAACTGAATTACCGGGATGTTATCAATTGCAATATTCGCCCTATTGATACCATAGTAATGTTGTTGCCATATTTTTTGCACGCGGCTGTTTGCTGCTACATACGTAGCCGTACCCAAAGCACGAACGTCAGGATTGGTGTTGCTCGGGCTATAGATCTGGTTGTCGCTGCCGTTTTCAACCAATAAATTGAGCTGGCGGCCATAAATAGGGAAATCGCCGGCAGGATCGCTGTTCAATGTGCTGTAAACCGCGTTTGCTGCTGCGTTTGCGTCGGCTGCCGTTTGGTAAAATTGCGAGGAAACAATAACCGAACTGGGATCCTCAGTAAGCTTTTTGCACGAGTAAAGCGTACTAAAAAAGGCAATTATTAGTGTTATTGAAAGTGTATTTTTCATAATTGTCATTATTAATCTTATTAAAAGGTTACGTTAATGCCTGCCAGGAAGGTCCGTACGGGGGGGTAGGTACCGTAGTCAATTCCTTGTTTGGTGTTATCGTTATCATAAAAGTTTGCTTCCGGGTCAAGTCCCTTGTATTTGGTTATGGTTAACAGGTTTTCTCCTGAAACATAGATCCTTACTTTTTTGGCCCGGATTTTCGAAAGCGTCCCTATTGGGAAAGTATATCCCAGGGAAGCATTTTTCAATTTCAGGTATGAACCATCCTGTATATACCTGTCTGTTACCTGGGGCACCGGCGAATCAGTCACCCTGGCAACAGTGCCGTTTGGATTGGCTGTGCTCCAGCTATTTAACAAGCTTGCCGAAACGTTTTGGGTTAAAGTAGGCCGCTCTAAACTTTGCTGTAAAAGGTTAAATATTTTATTACCATAGGAACCGTTAAAGAATACGGAAAGATCAAAATTCTGGTAAGTGAAAGTGTTGGTTATGCTTCCGGTAAACCTGGGCTGTGCGCTGCCAAGGCTGTGTTTGTCGCTTGTGGTAATTTTGCCGTCGCCGTTATTGTCAACGTATTTGGTATCGCCCACCTGCTGCGGCACACCGGCTAAAAGTGGCGCTCCGTTTGCCAGGTCTTTAGCGGTTAAAAGCCCGTTTGTAGTGTAGCCCCAAAATGTACTAACCGGCAGGCCCACCTGTACAATTACCGGCGATACCTGCCCGGTAGGCGCTAATGGGAAATAGCTGTTAACACCCGGCCCCAGGCTTAAAACCTTGTTCCGGTTTAAACCAAAAACAATGCTTGTTTTCCAGCTGAAAGCATCAGCTTTAATATTATCCGTATTTAATGCAATTTCGATCCCCTTGTTTTGCACGCTGCCTACGTTTTCAAGTTCGCTTGCATAACCGGTATATAGTGGCAGGGGTACACTAAGCAGTAGGTCGGTTGTCTTTTTATAATAGGCATCAAAAACCAGGTTAACACGACTGTTAAAAAGGCCAAGGTCAAAACCCAGGTCGTATTGTGTTGTCGTTTCCCATTTTAAATCCGGGTTTGCCAGTTGTGAGGGTGCAATGCCGGTTACCAGGGTACTGTTAAAATAATAATTAGTAGGGGCTAATGCCGATAGTGAGCTATACGGCGGCACTTCTGAGTTTCCGGTTTGCCCTGCGCTCAGTCTTACCTTTAAATTATTGATCGTTCCGGCGATAGGTTTAAAGAAATCTTCTTTATCCGCATTCCATGAAAACCCTGCAGACGGGAAAAAGCCCCATTTATGATTTGCCCCTAATTTTGAAGAGCCATCAGCACGCCCCGACACGGTTAAATTATACTTGTGTTGATATGAATAATTAACCCTTGCCAGGTAGGATTCTAGCGTAGATGAGGCACTGCTTGATGAAGGCAGGTTGGCTACACCGGCGTAGGAAAGATTATTGAATTTTAAAAGATCATTCGGAAACTTTTGTGCAGTGGCGACAGCTGTAGCATTCTGTGTGTTTTGAATGGTGTAACCGGCCAGTAAGTTTAAAAAGTGGGTATTGTTAAAAGCATGGTCATAAGTAAGCGTATTTTCATTCAGCCAGCTTAACTCGTTTCCGGCTCCAACCGAAGCATAACCACTCGCCGCGTAACCCGTGGAGCTTCCGGCCGGGGAACCCGTGGATGAAGGCGCATAATAATCCTGGGTGGTATTCAGGATGTCGACCCCACCGGTTACTTTTAATACAAGGCCGTCAAGTAGTTTATACTCCGCGGCAACGTTTCCCAATATCCTGGTAAGTAGGGTGTTATTGGTAGTAGCTGTAATATCTTCCAGGCTATTTGTGGGCGTCGCCAGGTAGGGGTTGGCAGTATTATAACTGCCGTCGGGATTTTTGATAAGCGCGACAGGCGATGTAAACAATAAATTGGCATAGGCATTGCTGAAGTTAATGCTGTTGTACGGGCTGCCATAAAGTTTGCTTTCTTTACTTTGGCTGCCGAAGACGTTTGTTGTTACTTTGAAGCGTTCGGAGATTTCTTTTTCGTAGTTAACCCTCGCTGAATACCTTTTAAATCCCGTATTTAGCACAGTACCTTTCTGGTCGAAATAATTTCCGGAGATCAGGTACCTTGACCGTTCATCGCCACCCGATACAGATAATTCATCATTTAATATCGGCGCATTCCGGAGTGCGGCTTCCTGCCAATTGGAGCCGGCCCCCAGGGCGGATATTTGAGCATCCGAAAAAGTGCGCGCGGCGCCATCAGCGGTATTTACCTCGTTTACAACGGTGGCCCATTGGGAAGCATTGAGCAGATCGAGGGTTTTGGATACAGACTGCACACCGTAGTAGGAACTGAAATTCACATTATTAGTTCCTTTCTTACCTTTTTTGGTGGTGATGATCACAACCCCGTTTGCGCCATGGGAACCATAAATGGCCGTAGCCGATGCGTCTTTTAAAACCTCTATTGACTCAATATCGCCGGGGTCAATAGTCGAAAGCGCATTTACGCTGGCGCCGTTGGAACCTACGTTAGCGTAATCGTTGTTGTTATAAACAATAAAGCCATCAATAACATATAAAGGGGCATTACCAAATGAAATGGAGTTACCGCCGCGAATACGTACCGTAGCAGTTCCACCCGGCTGTCCTGAGTTTTGTGTAACAGATACGCCTGATACCCCGCCCTGCAAGATATTATCAAAGGACGCCTGCGGCTGGGCGATCAGGTTTTTGGGTACAGACGCTATTGAGCCGGTTACATCGCTTTTCTTTTGGGTGCCGTAGCCAACAATGACTACATCGTTAAGCTGGCTTACGTTTTCAGAAAGCTGTATGGTGATCGGGCTGCCATCGGCAACGGCTTCTTTTATTTTGTAGCCAATAAAGCTTACAATAAGCGTGTAAGGGAATTTTTGGCCGGTTATGAACGAAAACCTCCCTTTTTGATCTGTTAATACGCCGTGGGTAGTCCCTTTAATGCGCAGTGCCACACCGGGAATGGTTTGTTTTGTAGCAGAATCTATAACCACCCCTTCCAGCCTCGAGTTAATTAGGGGTTTGGCGTCTTCCTGCGCCAGTACGGTGAAAGGGATAGTTAAAAAAATCAGTATCTGAAGTAACCCGATGGTTACCCTTCTGTTATGGATAAATATTTCCATATATTTAACGGTTTTATGTTAATGATTAATTGTTAGTAAAACTATTTATGATGATCAGTGAGTGATTGCCGTTACTGAGCTGATGCATCGTTGAAATGACCGGCGAGGCTTCCTTGCCGGTTTTTTTATTTAGATGATATTGGTTTTTAGTTCATTGCAGATTGTTTATAATTTATAAAAAGGTGTTTAGTGTGTATTGATGAATCCATACTTATCCCTTTAGATAATTGACCAAAAATAAGCGGAGGATAGAAGGAGAGAATTCGCCCTGATCAACAGCACATACAGATAGAAGCACAACACATCATACCCACTAAAGGCAGTATGCGGTTGTTTGTCGACTTATTGCACAAATGAAAAAAAGCTGTCATGGCGTTTATTTAGCGCAGCAAATATAATAAATTTATTTAAATACTACTAAATCCATAGAATATATATTTTATTCATAAAATAATGGAGGAGAGATCAAAGGTGTTGACTGGTAAGTCAAATAGGAGAGCGATTATTTTGAAAGAATAATGTCCGAATTTGGTCGGAAAACACTGTATATCATAATATTTCTGCTCGAACTGGCTTGTTCCGGGTTAGACAGCTTAAATGTTTATCAGAGAAATTTTTAGCGTAACCCAAAAAGCCTGCAGGGTTTTCCGGCAGGCTTTTTAGGTTTATTGAAGCTGTAAAAATTTTATTTATAGCTGCTCTTATGATTAAAATCAAATATCCTCGAGATCGTAAAACCGATACGGTACTGCCCTTTTCCAAAATCCGCCTGGTTGTTGCTCAGGTAATTGATCTCTGATACTGAACGGGCATTGGTAATATTAAGGGTAAATACGTGCCCGCCGGTTTCAATCTCAAAGCCAAAACCCAGCGGGTCGGTAAATCCGTTGGCGCCAGTCCTGAAAGAGGAAAACGGATGCGCATAATCAATAATCAGGTTTAAATGCCTGGTTACCTTTAGGCGGGCTGCTGCGGCAAGCGAAAAAAATCCTTCCTGGTTGCCGGCAACTAAGGGGTATGCAGTATTATCCTGAACAAACCCCGGCGAAACCTGTAAGGTAAAATTTGAGCCAAACTGTTTGGCAATGATCAACTGGCCGAAATAGGAGAGCCTGTCGCCAAAACTATTGTACGTATTGTACGGCCTTACGCCAGCCTGGCCCAAAACAGTTAATGAAACCGGTACACTGTTATCTGTTGTCTGGTGCAGCATGGCATATTTAAGTTCCAGGTCCACCAGGCCGCCAAGTGTTGGCTGCGTGCTTCTGCCGAAATGGATATTTAAATTATCGGTGATCCCGTATTCAAAGCCGATATAAACGTCGGCTACGTCATCTAATCCGTAAAAGAACCGGCCGCCGCCGTTTTTTCCGGCAAAATCACCAAAACGGTGAATAACCATAAAATTAAGCGTTTTCTTTTTTACGGTTTCTGTAGTTTGGGACAGGATGAGCCTTGTTGACCTGAAACCAATAACCGGTAAATTCTTTTGATCGCTGCTCATTGAATTTAGTAATGAATCGGCCGGGGTGCTGGTTTTTGAGTTATCGGCGTTTTGTGCCATTAAGCCTGAACTTACTATAAGAAAGGCTGCTAACATTAGGTGTTTTTTCATTTTATTGTTTAGTTGGTTGGGTTATATTTTGTATAGGTGGCTGAAACATCCACTTTGATGCTTTCGGCTATATTGTGAAATACAATGCTTGGAATGTCTATGTGGTGGTCGGCACATTTCACCATAAAACTGGCTTCCATGCTTATTACACCGTTTTTGACGACCAGTGTCCCAGGGATGGTCCTTTTTTGTGATATGCCATGAACGCTAAGGCTCCCTTCTGCGGTAATCGGGTACGAGCCATCTTTTGTAATATCAACCGGCTCTTTAACGGTGCCGTTAAATATTGCTTTCGGGTATTTATCGCTTTCCATATAATCCGAGTTGAAATGGTCCTGCATAAGCGATTTTGCAAACTGGAAGGACCTGATGGTAACGCTGAAACCCAATTGGCCGGTAGTTGGGTTATAAACCGAGGCTCCTGTTTGGCTGACTGCCTTGATATCTTCGATCGGTGCGCTCGAAAATAAATTGATCCTGGCATTTTTGCAGACATAAAGGTCTTGTCCTGCCCGGTTGAAGGTCATCCAGGCAAGTAAAATAATACTGATATACTTCATTTTTCTAGGGTGTTGATGACGAATTTAAGTTCCAGCTAAGCCCGATGGCCACTCCAGTTGTTTGCAGCCGTACCTGGCTATACCCAATGTTTGCAAGGGGAAGTTTTACGTAGGGCTGTATCGTCAATCCAACTTTTTGGTTCAGCTGGCGCTGGTAGGTGGCGTTCAGATTAAGCACTCCGAAAAAATATTTATTGCTATTGGGCACTGTATAACTTGACGGGCCGGTTATATATGTATTCGCATAATTAAACTTATAACTCTCGTGCACCATAATATAGGACGAAAGACCGGTGCCGATGGTTATTCTATTTTGACGTTTGTTAAATACCTGGTAGCCTAAGTTAATAGGTATATCAAGCATGCGGCAATCAGCCGTAACATTTATAGGGTCGGCCTTGAAATGATACAGGGTATGGTAGTTGTCAAAGCCGGTGATATAGGGTTTAACTGAGTAAACTGCACCCGTAGTTATGGTTAATTTTTTTGTTACCTCAGCCGAAAACTGCAAGCCAATATTGGTGCCCACTTTACTTTGCTGAAAAGAGCCAACTCCGTTTATATCAGGCGCAGCCAAAACAGTAAGCGCGTATTGCGGTATAAAAGCGCGTTTTGTATTTATCTTTTTGATGCTTTTTTTATCAGGGGATGTAATGGCAGCATTAGCAGAATTTCTTTTCGATAAATCAATTACGGGTAATGTTTGTATAGCCAGCTGCTCGTTTGCAAATTGTGGCACAGGTGCTTTCGATACCAGCATTTCGCCAGACCGGTTGACCAATGTGTCATTAACTGTTATACCCTGGCCGGCGGTACGGCGGGCGCCGTCGGCAGATGTTAAAAATATTTTACTTCCTGCACTGTTTTTACCAGGTTTTAAATTGCCGGCATAGGTAACAGGCGCAGGTGTTGTGTTGATGGAATGGGTTGCTGTTTGCCGGGCAGGCCCGCCGTTTTTACCGGAATTTTTTTGTGGATGATTTATAGCAGTCAAATGCATTTTTTGCGAATTATGCTGATGAGTTGCCCCCTTAAAAAACCACCAGCCAAAAACCACCAGCAATAAGGCGGCTAAGCCACTTACTACAGGCAGCCAGTAAACAATACCCCGTGGTTTTTTATGCCGTTCCAGCATTTTTTCAAGGGCACCCCAATCTTCCTCCCGGAAACCGGCCTGGTAAACAGGATCCTCCAGCTTCTTTTTGAAAAGATCATCTAACCCTTCATTGTTCTCTTTGTTCATTCTCTAATACCTTTATTTATAAATACCCCATTCATGTTTACAGCATTAATAGCTACATACGAGGTATTGTAATCAACGCCGTTATTGTATCTGGCACTTTGGGCCGATACATCGGCCTCCAATATCATTTGTTTAAGTTTTTGCCTGGCTTTATGCAAATTTGATTTTGATGTGCCGGCATTTATATTCAGCATCTCGCCGATCTCTTCGTGCGAATACCCGTCGATAGCAAACAGGTTGAATACTGTACGGTAGGCCTGTGGTAGCCTTTGAACCATCGCTAACAGGTCGTTATAATGCAGGTTCCTGTCAACAAGTTCTCCGTCGGTAACATGTTCCGCCATATCCAGGTCCTCGGTATAAGCCGTTTTTAAATTCGACCTGTAAAAATCAATGGAAACATTTCTCATGATCTTGCCGAGCCAGGCTTTAAATGGCCGGGAAACATCGTAGCTCTCCATATGCGTAAACACCTTAAAAAAGCCCTGGTTCATTACTTCAGCAGCCTCGTCCCGGTTTCCGGCATAACGCAGGCAGATGCCCATAGAAAATCCGTAAAATGCTTTATAAAGCATTTTCTGACATTTTCTATCCTGTTTAATACAGCCCCCGATAAGTTTATGTAGCTCTTCTTCGCTCATTAAGTTGTTTAACTACTCGCTTTGTAATAAATTTCCTTATCCTTCTACATCACGATTGCCAGTGCCCAAAGGTTGCCTGAACATCAGCCGGTTTTGGTAATATACTGATTGTCAATTATATATTTTGTCTGCTAAAATATCCATGGCGCTATATTGCAGCGGGTGAGCAAAAAATTTGAATCACCAGGCAACCATTTTGAACAGCCGGGCGGTATATGTATAAACACAGGTTAATCACAACCCATAAAATGAGCAATTGATGGTTCCGGTTTCAATCGTAATAATTACAAAAAATGAGGCTGCTACGATAGCTGCGTGTATTGAAAAATGCAGGCTGATCTCGGACGATATTGTGGTGGTTGATAATGACAGTATCGATGGTACGCCGGAAATAGCAGGCACGTATGGATGCAGGATATTTAAAAAAACCTGGGACGGGTATGGTGCAAATAAAAATAAAGGGATTGCCCTTGCCAAATACGACTGGATTTTGAGTATTGACGCGGATGAAATGCCGGATGTGGAACTGGCAATTTCTTTGCACCAATTAAATTTCAGCGACCCCTGCACTGTTTATGATATAAAGTTCAGATCGTATTTCGGAAAAAAAGCCATCAGGTATGGCAGTTGGGGCCGCGATCATCATATCCGGCTGTTTAACCGCACGCTGGTTAAATGGTCGGAAACCGTAGTTCACGAAACGCTGGTAATGCCGCAAACCATCGCCATTAAAAAAACGGTTGGATATATACACCACTATTCGGTAAAGGATGCCGCTGAATACGATATAAAGGGAAAGTTTTATGCAAAACTCAGCGCAAAAAAATATTTTAATAACGGAAAAAAGGCAAACCTGGTTAAACTATATATTTCGCCGGCATTCGGATTTATTAAAAACTACATCTGTTATCTCGGGTTTTTGGATGGTAAGGAAGGTTGGGAGATAGCCAAGGCTACCCTGAGGAACACCCGGCGAAAATACGTTTACCTTAGTCAGCTTGAAAATCTTGATCAGAAAAGACAAGCCGTGAAAGACAGGTATGCCGTAGAATACTAATTCAATTCATTATATTTAATCAAAATCCTATTAAAGATCAATCGTGGTTGATGAATAGCAGGCTATGAAAAACGGGCTGATCCAAAATCTTTCGGTAAATGCTGTTCAACTTATTGTTAACCAATTTTTAGGCCTGGGCATATTTTATGAGCTTTCAACCGGGCTCGATAAAAATAGTTTCGGCCAAATCAATCTTGTTTTAGCTATCCTGCTTTCTGTATTTAATATATTGTCATTTGGCATGGACCAAATGGTGATTAAAAAGATAGCAGGGGGAAGCAATGCCTCATCTGTTCTTTCAATTTACCTGGTGCACGTACTTATTTCGGGGTTTATTTTTTATGGATTGCTAATTGCCGGCGCTCTTTTTTTTCATAACCGGAATGAGGTATACAGTTTATTATTGCTTATAGGTATAGGTAAACTGATGATCTTCCTTTCAACGCCGTTTAAACAGGCAGCAAACGGAATGGAACGATTCAGCTTGATGGCTTATATGTCGGTAATTTCCAACCTTATAAGGTGTTCGGGGCTTATCATCCTTGCCGTTTTACATCATTTGAGCCTTTATTTTGTTATCCTGATATTTATTAGCGGGGACGTTACAGAGCTGTTGTTTTGCATTTTTTTATTCTATCGAACCACAAATATTCCGGTAGCTTTCAGTTGGAATGGCGCGGCGTATAAGAACCTGTTGCTTGAATCGTTACCGCAAACAGGTGTGGTATTAATTACCTCGGCGCTGGCCCGGTTTGATTGGATCTTTATCGGTTTTATAGTGTCTGCGGTAAAACTGGCCGAATATAGTTTTGCCTATAAAATCTTTGAAATATCTACGCTGCCATTATTGGCCATTGCCCCGTTGCTTATCCCCCGGTTTACCAAATTATTTCGAAATACGGATATCAGGGCCGCGGAGTTAATTTTTTTGGTTAGGATAGAAATGGTGGTAGCGGCATTTACCGGATTGCTGCTGAACTTATGCTGGAGCCCGGTTATTGACCGGATTACATCCGGTAAATACGGGCTGATCAATATAAAAACGATATTCATTTTATCCCTGTGTCTTCCTGTACTTTACCTGAATAACTTTTTATGGACGGCTTATTTTGCACAGGGAAGGTTAAAAATGATTTTAACCTCGTTTATCGTTACTTTTTTAGTAAACGTATTGGGCGATATTTTATTGATCCCATTTTTTAAAAATGAAGGTGCGGCTTTTGCCTTCCTGGCAGCCTGTGTTGTTCAAACTATTTATTATTTAAAACAGGGCACAATTGCCGGACTTAAAACCGTTTGGTTGCCTTTGATACCTTGTACCATTTGTGCCCTGGTAAGCGGCTTTTTATCCCGGGCGCTGTTTTCAGATCACCGGCTCATCCTGCCCACGGCTATATTTATTTATTTCCTTTTACTTTTCTTAACAAAACAACTAAAGTTGCGGGACGCTAAATCATTGAAACATTTATTTAACGGATAAAAAAGCCATTTTTAACTATTTCACAGGCAACCCTTTCCATTTTCGGGCCGTAATCTTTATAACATAACCACAGGATTATATTGTTAGGAAACGGATGAATATCAGCATAAATTTTTTTAAAAAGCTGCTAAGCACCATAGACTGGAAGCTGCTGCTTTTTTTAATCCTTTTTATAAATGTAAAGCTGGCTGTAAAAATCCCGGCTATCATTATTATCTATTTGCTGCAGTTTAATTTCAGGTTTGGCTTCGGCTTTAAAAATTCAAGACTACCGCTTTTTTACCTGTTAATCATTGGCGTAGCCTTTATCGGCCTGTTGGTGAACCATCGTATTGCTGAACCGGCATACCTGATGCTTTTTTTTACCGGGATCATATTTTGGGGGATATGCCTGCTTGCTGTTCACCAGGTAAAATTATCAGTTGAAAACAATGATGCGGAAACCATCCACCAAACCATTCTTGTTTTTTTTGTGATCAATGCGATATGTTCATTTTATAACATCGGGCTAATTATGTGGCAGGCCGGCACCATAAACCCCTATACTTACCAGGGTGAATACCAGAAATATTTTATCGGTACCGGGGATTACATCAGGGGATTGAGTTTTGATATTTCTACAACAAATGCGGTGTTAAATGCCTTTGGGGTAATTTATTTTCTAGAGAGAAAAAAACCGTTAATGGTACTCGTTTGCATGGCCGTTTTGCTTTTAACAGGCAGTAACTTCACCAATATCACACTCTTAGCCATACTCGCCTTTTTATTCATCTTCAAAAGCAATAAAGATCAAAAGAGTATCATTGTTATATGTTTAATGTTCCTTATTGTTTTTATGGCGAAAATTTCGCCGCAAAACAATAAGTATGCTGATGCAACCATAGCAAATATTATTCACCCCCAAAAACCTATCCCTGCCGCTACTGCTAAAACGCAGGTTATTGTGCCGACTATTGAAGAAACAAGAAGAAAAATAGCGGCACAGTATTTAGATAGCATAAGACAGTCCCCCGGCAAAAAAGAAATAGCGGCACAAACACCCACACTCAATATCCCAAAAACAAATAATGGAAGGGTATTTATAGCAGTCCCTGATATTAACACACCACCCTACCAAACGCCAACAGATACAACCCCGGAACAACGAACATTGCTGTCGTTTATTGATTCGCATAAGACAGATCTGCCGCTTTCTGCCAGAAGTGATTTTATCCCTGGTCCGCCGGGAAAGGTTATCAGCCAGCTGCAAACAATAAAGTTTTTGGAGAATCACCCCGCTAAAATAATAGCAGGAGATGGCGTCGGAAATTTTTCGTCAAAGCTTGCTTTTAAAGCCACAGGGCTTGGTTTTGCCGGTGGCTATCCTGTAAAATACATATATATCAGCAAGGATTTCCTGTTAAACCACCTTGACGTTTACCTTAACTATTTTAGTAAGCGCACAGGTTTTCATTCATTAACCAACAGTCCGTACTCCGTTTATGACCAGCTATTGGCCGAATATGGATTGCTTGGGGTTGCTGCCTTTTTGGTTTTTTACGTTTGGTTTTTCGCCCGGCATTATAAAAAGCTTACCTACGGTATACCACTAATAATATTGATGCTGGCGGTGTTTTCCATTGATTACTGGTTTGAGCAACTGTCAGTAGTTATATTTTTCGAATTAATGCTTTTCCTCAACATTAAAGAAACCTCCAAAATGCCGGCGTATGTACAGGGATGATCCAAAAGTTACGGTTTTAATGCCGGCCTATAATGCAGGTAAATATATCGGGGAAGCAATAGCCTCCGTGTTGTGTCAATCATTTACTGAATTTGAATTGTTGATCGTTAATGATGGGTCGACAGACGAAACGGTTGAAATTATAATGTCTTTCAAAGATCCGAGGATTGTATTGATCCACCAGGAAAACAAGGGCGTTGCTTCGGCGCTTAATGCAGGCCTCGCCGTTGCGAGGGCCCCTTTTATTGCAAGATTTGATGCGGATGATATTTGCTACCCCGGCAGGCTAAAGGTTCAATACGATTTTATAACAACGTATCCGGAGTACAGCATCATTGGCGCTGCGGCCGATTATGTGGATGTGGACGGGCATTTTATTTTTACGCATCACCCGGAAGCGCACCTGAATGAGGAGATCCAGCAGTTAAAATATTCGGTATGCCCTTTTATCCACTCCAGCGTTTTTTACAAAAAGGAAGTTATTATTGAAAATGGAGGCTATAACGAAAATGCTTATACCTACGAGGATCATTTTTTATGGGTGAATATTTTAAAAAATGAAAAGGCCTGCAATCTTTCACAGGCGCTGATCAAAGTACGGCTTAACCCTGAATCTGTGACGATTGATGAAAAATGGCATTCGCGGAAATTCCTTTCGATTAAATATGAAACGCTGAGAAAACGCAGCATAACCGAAGCCGAGGGTATTGCACTTTACCAGATAAGCGGCAAGCATTATTCACCCAAAATAAAGGAGGGTGCCTATTATGCCTTATGCGGAAAAAAATTTCTGTTGAATAATTATCAGCCCGAACGGGCGCGGACTCACATGGTAAGGGCCATTGGGCTGCAGCCATTTCGCCTGGATAATTACCTGCTTTATACGGTGAGTTATTTGCCTGAAAGAGTTATTAACTGGCTTCATCGGATCCACCCGGAACAAGTATAAGAATATCATCATGAAGGTAGCACTCATCACCAGATCAACGTTATTCACTGCGCCCGGAGGCGATACCGTGCAGGTTAAGCAAACTGCAAACGGATTGGCTGAATTGGGAGTGGATGCTGAAATTCTTTTATCAAACCAGGCTATTTGTTATAGTGATTATAACTTGCTGCATTTTTTTAACATTATCCGCCCTGCTGATATTCTTTACCACAGCAAAAAAGCTAACAAACCGTTTGTAGTTTCAACCATATTGGTAAACTACAGCGAGTATGATAAAAACCACCGCAAAGGTATAGGCGCGTTATTCAGTTACTTACCCGGCGACAGTATTGAATATCTCAAAACAATCGCCCGCTGGGTATTGGGCAGGGATCATCTGGCCAGCCTGGATTATACATGGAAAGGGCAGCGGAAGAGCATTATTGAAATATTAGGGAAGACAAGCATCGCCCTCCCTAATTCTGAATCGGAATACCGCCGGCTTCAACAAAAATACTGCAGTAAGGTGAAGTATGCCGTGATACCAAATGGCATCGACCCGGCTTTATTCAAAAATGATCCTGCCATAAAAAAAGATAAATACATGGTGCTATGTGTGGCCAGGATAGAAGGGGTAAAAAACCAGTTGAACCTGATCAGGGCGTTAAATAATACCCGGTTCCGTTTATTTATCATCGGCGCCCCGGCGCCAAATCAGCCAGGTTATTACCGGCAATGCCGGGAGATGGCGGCCAATAACATCGCCTTTATCGACCAGCTCCCGCAGGAGGATTTGGTAGCCTATTACGGCAGGGCTAAAGTACATGTACTGCCCAGTTGGTTTGAAACCACCGGGCTAAGTTCAATAGAAGCGGCCGCTATGAGCTGCAATATTGTGATAACAGACAAAGGGGATACCCGCGAATACTTTGAAAGCGACGCCTTTTATTGCGACCCATCAAATCCGCAAAGCATACTTGAGGCTGTTGAGCAGGCAAGTAATGCCCCCTGCGGTGAAAAATTACAACAAAAAATACTGAATCAATACACCTGGAAACAAACCGCAATACAAACATTAAAAGCATACCAGTTAACAGCTACACCATGAAATTAAGAATAGCAATTTTAGGAACAAGGGGCATCCCCAACTACTATGGGGGCTTTGAGCATATATCTGAATATGTTTCTGAAGGGCTTGTAAAAAGAGGCCACTCGGTAACCGTTTATAACTCTCATAATCATCCCTACCAGGAGGATAGCTGGAACGGTGTGGAAATACGGCATTGTTATGACCCGGAATACATGGTTGGCGCAGCAGGGCAGTTTGCTTATGATTTTAATTGCCTGTTGGATGCGCGCAAAAGAAATTTTGATGTGGTAATGATTATGGGCTACACCAGCAGTTCGGTCTGGGGGAAGCTTTACCCGCCAAAAAGCACCATTATTACCAATATGGATGGCCTGGAATGGAAACGATCCAAATATTCAAAACCGGTGCAGCAATTTTTAAGATATGCAGAAAAACTTGCTGTAAAGTACAGCCAGTTTTATATTTCGGATTCGCTGATTATTAAATCGTACCTGGGCGAGAAATATAATATAGAAAGTAAATACATTCCTTATGGCGCCGATCTGTTTTCGGAAGAAGAGCGTGAGCAGGTAGATCATAGAGAGGCGCTAAAGGAAGACTATTTTTTATTAATGGCCAGGATGGAGCCCGAAAATAATATCGAAACCATTTTGGAAGGCTTTAATAACAGCAACTCCCACCGGAAATTTAAGGTTTTAGGAAGCACCGATAACCGCTTTGGAAAATTTATCACTCATAAATTTAAAAATGACGAAAGGATAGAGTTTAAAGGATCTATATACAATACCGGCAAGGTAAGGGCGCTGCAAAACAACTCTTACCTGTATTTTCATGGGCATAGTGTCGGGGGCACAAATCCATCTCTGTTGGAAGCAATGGCGAGTGAGGCCCTTATAGCGGCTCACAATAATCCATTTAACCAATCGGTTTTGCATACCGATGCTTTTTATTTCTCCAATGCAAATGAAGTACGTAACCTGGTTGAAACAGTTCAGCGAAAGGAACCGGAGAAAATAATGGTGAACAACAACCTGCGCAAAATTAAGTACCAGTTTAATTGGGAGCGGATCATCGACCAGTACGAAGCGTTTATTATTGAATGCCATAAAAATAAAAATCATGAACGGGTTATTGTTGATTAAGGATAACCTGGCCAACAGGATCAGCTATTACCATGTAATATTATTTATGGCCAGCTTACCCTTCAATATGTTTTACAGCCACCTTATCCTGGCGAGTTTATTCATACATACACTTATCCATTTAAATAAAAACACCATTAAGCCCATTTTTAAATGGCGTACAGTTGTATTGGCCTCTGTATTTATAGTAACGGTGTTAAGCACGGTTTATACCATTAACCCGAAGGAGGGGTTTAATGAATGGGCTAAGCACATTACTATTTTACTTTTCCCGCTGATCTTTTGCCTTAACCCGCTCGATTTAAAAAGATACCGGCAGCAATTCCTATTGGCGTTTTCCTTTGCATGTACCGCTACCATTATTTATTTGTATGCCGATGCGTTGGTTACCATAAAACATTATGGGCTTCCCTATTCAAATCTTTTTTCAGCGGCCTTTACAAACCATAATTTTTCGGAACCGATAGACCTGCATGCTACTTTTTTTTCAATGCAGATCGCTGTGGCACTGATTTTTTTGCTCTCAGTATTACTAAAAGAAAAATCGGTTGATAAAAAAGTGCTTTACCTGTTCTGCAGTCTCATCCTTTCTGCCGGAATTATCCAGTTGAGTTCAAAATCAATAGTTATTGCTACTATCATCCTTGTAAATATAGCGCTGCCATGGTTTTTACTAAAAGCAGCCGCACGGTTGAAATTTATGTTAGGCTCAGCGGCGCTTTCTGTTTTGTTAATTATCGTCGTATTAAATTCAGGCACGTTTAAAGAACGTTTTATTAATGAATTTAAAGCAGATCTCTCCAAATCAAATCAAACCGAAACCTCAGACAGCAGAGTGGCCCGGTGGTACGCTGCAACGGCGTTGATCAGAAAAGCGCCAATAATCGGTTACGGAGCTGGTTCTGAAATAGGCCTAATGCAGGAAGCTTTCTATAAAGATAAATTATACAGCTCGTATTTAAACAGGTTAAATGTGCATAGCCAGTATATAAGTTTTTTGTTAAAATCCGGTATCATTGGTCTTGTGATCTATTTAAGCACATTAGCTTTTGGATTTAAAATCGCTTTCCGGCACAAGGACCTTCTTTTTTTCTCCTTTTTGGTGATTGTGGCTATCGTTTCCTTTTCTGAAAATTTGCTGGATGTGGATAAGGGCGTCATTTTCTATGCTTTCTTTTTTTCCTTCTTTTTTTTCTTAAATGAGGAGGATGGTAATAATGGCTTTCCGGTTAAAATACATCCTTCGGCCATAAACCACGGGGCAGTAGTTTTGGAAGCGAAAAGCGATTTTAATAGTGCCGGCATAGGACAAAAGATACGGGTAGAGGCAACCGGGGCGCAGGTTTAGCCGTCATTATTAATATAGGAGCAACCATTTTTTGATGCTAAATAAGAAAGAAAATGCAAAACACTTCGTACCCTTTAATTAATAAAAACATGCCCGAAGTCAAAGAAAATATATTGGCAACGCTTGCCTATTTCGACATGTTCAATTATCCTTTAACCAGGGCGGAAGTATATGTATTTCTCAAAAGGAAATATCCATATGAGGAATTTGAAGATGCATTGAGATGCCTTACTGTAAACGGCGTTATTCATCAATTCGACCGGTTTTATACTTTAAAAAAAGATCATTATCAGATTATCCGGAGAAACGAAGGCAATAAAATGGCTGCGGAATTAATCAAAGTAGCCGGGAAGATCGGCAATATATTAGTCTGCTTTCCGTACGTACGCGGCATTGCCATTTCTGGCTCTCTGTCTAAGAATTTTGCAGATGAATTCTCGGATATAGATTTGTTTATTATCACTGCTAAAAACCGGCTGTGGGTTGCCAGGACGATCATGCACTGCTTTAAAAAGCTAACCTTCCTGGTGAAAAAGGAGCATTACTTTTGCATGAATTATTATGTGGATGAACAGCAACTGGAAATACCCGAAAAAAACATTTACACCGCCATTGAAATAGGGACATTAATCCCGTTACAGGGCGACCTGGTGTTTGAGCAATTTTATTTGGAGAACTCATGGACCAGGGAGTTTCTGCCAAACAAAAATATGCGTGTAGCAACGGCAAAGCCCGTAAAAGCTTCGTTTTTTAAACTGGTAACGGAGTTCTTGTTGGATAACCGCCTGGGCAACGCGATAGATAATATGCTGATGAAAATAACAGAGAGCAGGTGGGCAAAAAAGACGGAAGAAAAAAAGCAAAACAGTCATGGGTTTATTATGGGCATGGCATCGGGGAAGCACTTTTCAAAACCTGACCCCGGGAATTTTCAATGTGAATTGCTTGCCAAATATGAACGCCTGGTTTCGTCCATTTTGCAAGGCAGTGAAGCCACCACAACATCTTAAAAAGCTCATTACAATAAAGCTGTTTTCCTCCCGGCCTTTAAAACGTTTCATTTAATTAAATAGTCAAAAAAAGTTGTCGGGCACGCAGCGCTTATTTTTGTCTACCAAAAGATACAAATTGCCTTTAATAAGAAATGGTTTAATTAATTAACTGTTGGTTAAAAACGAAACAAGCTGTTTGGAATAATATTTGGTTTTCATTGCTATATAAATAAAATATAACACCATGAAAACATTTAAATTAAAGCCCCAATTTGCCTGCCTTGCTCTATTATTCACAGGTTTAACGGCGGTTCTTAGCTCATGCCATGTTGATAATGTCGACAACAGTGCACCACCGGCCCATGTGATGGTTGTAAATACCGTTCAGGGTTCTGCCGCACAGGATTTTTATTTGAATAACAAAAAGATAGACAGCGCTGCAATTGCTTTCGGGCAATATTCTTCTTATGTTGCCACCGCGCCGGGTACCGACAATGCCCAGTTTTTCAACTCCGGGTCACAAACCGTAAATAATTCTTTTAGCTTAACATTTGCCCCGGGTGGCTATTATACTGTTTATTATACCGGTAAAAACACTACCACTACATCGTATACTACCGCAGATAATGCTGCAATGCCACCTGCAAACGCCGCCAGCGTACAATTTATTAATTTTAATGCTGACCTAAGTTCTGGTATTGATTTTGGGATTGTAGGATCTTCAAAAATAGCGACAAATGTAACCGCTGGTACTGCATCGGCTTTTTACACCGTTGCTGCCAATAGCTCGATGGCGCTTTATATTTCAGGTTCTCAAACAGTTAAGCTGGCGTTGCCGGTAATATTGCAGAGCGGTATGATCTACACGATCTATATCACCGGATCTTCGTATGCAGATATCTCCTATCACGTTGTTGTTCATAAAATACAGTAATACCATAAAAATAGTATGAATATAAAAGGCCTTCAATTTTCAGAAGGCCTTTTTGTTAGACAGGAAGTGTCATTGAAAATATAACTGCCATGTCGCCGCTCATTTTTTCTTCATCGAAATAATATAGTAATCCCCGATGAACTTCCAGGGCCAGCGTGATTTTAACCTATTTTCCTTAGCGGTTAAAGATTGATAGGCAGTTGGGTGCTTCTCTGCAAAACCCTCTATATAGGACGGCGGAACAATAGTGCACAAACCCTCAATGCTTAATAAATCAAATTCACCTTTAAGTCTTTTGATAATATAGGAAGGGTTATAATACCAGCATTTAAAATAAACACCATCAACATGGGCCGACCTTCCTTTGCTGCTAAAAAATCGCCTGAATGCTGTACGGAATTTACCCTTAAAAATCAGCAGCGTTTCCCACAGGCAAAACTTTGGTAATACTACAAGGGTGATTAGTCCCCCGGGTTTTAATAAATCGTTAAATGACGTAAGTACTTTATCCAGTTCGCCGGTGCAATTTAAGCCTGCGAAATTGGAGAAGATCAAATCAAAGGGGCCATTATTTCCCAATTGGTTTAAATTAGTAAATGAACAAAGCTCATTGCTCACCCGGTTTTCGAGGCCGGCCTGCTTTACCTTTTGAACAAGTTGCTGTTGCATGCCGGGTGAGATATCGGTAGCATGAACTTTATGCCCCTTCTGCGCAAAAAACAAAGCGTCTTCGCCTGTGCCGCTGTTCAACTCCAGGATAGTGCTTCCCGGCGCTAAATATGGTAATACATGAGCACGTACTCTTTCTCTTTTATAGCTGATAATGGTATTGCCAGAATAGATCTGATCGAAAACAACGGATTGCCCGGTAAAAGCCGTTTCGGTGAGTTGCTCATTTATATCTATTGCGGTCGTTTTCACTTTTCAACCTCCAATTTCCTTAGTCTTAAACCTTCAACAAACGTTGCCGGTGTATGATAGAAAACGGACAAGGCTTTTCGCAGGCTTTTTGAGTTAGCGCGCAAGGGGTCGCGGACCAACTTTACCAGGCTGTTTTTTGCCAGGTGCATATGGTAGTTTTGATGAACATACCGGTGCAGTTGTTTGTAATAAGATGGCGGGAAAGTATTGTGGAACATTAACGCCATTTCATCCGAATCTGTCCAGTTGGTTTTTTTCTTCAGGTCAGCCTTCACTTTTTCATAAAACACGGTTCCTGGTAATGGATAGGAAACAGAGATCCCAATTTCAAAAGGAAGCAGTGCATTGATCATATCTATCGTTAGCCCGATGTCTTCTTTCAATTCGCCGGGATAGCCAAACTGGATGAAAAATGACGGCTTGATCCCCTGTTGTTTCATCAGCGTAGTTGCCCTGCTGATCTGCTCAACAGTAATGCCCTTGTCCATTGCATCAAGGATTTTTTGCGAACCGCTTTCAGCGCCGATCCAGACATTTTCGCAGCCGGCTTCTGCCAGTGCTTTTACGGTATCTTCTTCTGCCAGCAAATCGGCCCTTGATTGGATCTTGAAGCGGATCCTGATCTGCTCCTTTTCCAAAAGTTCGGCCATCACCCTGGTCCAGCCCGGTTTTAACCCGAAAATATCATCACAAAACCAGATATGATCGACATGATACCGGTCCTTCAGTAATTTGATCTCTTCAACCACATTTGCAGGGCTGCGCGAATTGTAGCGATTGCCATAAATGGGTTTGGCGCACCAGTTACATTTAAATGGGCAGCCGCGCGTAGTGCTCATGTTCAGCGAGAAATACCCGGTATGTTTAAGCCAGGTTTCCCGGTATTGCCCTATATCAACCAGGTCCCAGGCCGGCATCGGCATACTGTCCAGGTCTTTTAAAACCGGTCTGCCCGGTGTTTTTGTGGCTTTGCCGTCCTTTAAATAAGCTAGTCCGTTTATGGCCGAATAATCGTCATCGCCATTTTCAATATGATCCACTAACTCCAGCAACGTATGTTCTGCCTCGCCGATGATCACAAAATCGGCGCCCTCGTTTAAATACTCAGCAAAATGATCCGTGGAATCTGAGCTTGAAACAATCACTTTACAACCTTCCGCCCGGGCAATTTTGCACATGCTGAAGGCGGCCGAGCGCATATTGGTCAAACACATTTTGGTGAGGTAATTGAAGCCGTCATCATAGATCACCAAAAAATCAGGGCGGTGTGTTGTTATCGCCTGGGTAATTTCTTCCGGATCGCTGCTAAACATCGTATCAAACAATGAAACGGCGTAATCATGCTGCCGCATTAGTGCCGCTGCGTACAAAGTACCCAACGGCGGATAAGGCTGGCCCAGTTGCCATTGCTTCGGGTCGAAACGTAAAAAGTAAGAATGGGTGAAAAGGATATTTTTCATACTTTTTAAATTAGCTCAGCTTTGCAAAAGGAGACAAGTTTAACGAACAAACACATTTTACACAGGTTGGATGGGTATGCATATCCAGCGTTTTCCTAAAATTTATTACCTCGTCGCTGTTTAGTATAGTTGCCAGTGAAGAATCCCGGATATTACCCACCACCTCATGAAAAAAACACGGCCGCACATTGCCATCCGCCTCAATCACGGTTGATACCCAGGGCGCATTGCATTTTTTAAACGGGAAGGGGTTTAAACCATAAAAAGCCGCGTAATAATCATGTATCTGCCTGAGTTTTGCTGGAGATTCGGCAATAAAACCGGATTCAAAATCAAAATTATTAGCTATTATTCTGTTGATCACCTGCAATAATTCAGGCAATTCTTTTTCCGGGATCAATATTTCATGTTGCTTGGGTTCAGTCCAGGCCATTTGCCTGTTGAAAGCATGGCTGCTAACATCGGCCGGCAAAAAGCTCACCTGGTTGATTTCCATACTTTTTGCAGATCGGATGATCGCTTCCCAATTCCTGAAATTCAGCCGGTGGATCACTGTCCTGGCCGTTATCGGGAAATCAGGATCTAAAGAGTGGATAAATTCTACCCCTTCTTTCAACTTATTGAATGCCCCCGGAATATTCCTGATCGCATCGTGCAGGGCCTCGTCGCCATCCAGCGAGACGATCAGGTCATCAACCCATTGCAGGATTTCATCCGCATTCTTTTTAATAGTGAGGCCGGTGGTCAGCAAGGTTATATTGATGTCAGCTGATTTAAGAATCTCGCATAGCCGGAAGAAATTTGCATTAAGTAAAGCCTCGCCGCCCGACATCACCACCTGCAGTGTCCCGAATTTTTTCAATGAATCCAAAAGCTGCCGAACATCCTGTTCAGTCAGTTGTTTCAGGTTTTTATTGTCTTTCCATATATCGCACATCACACACCTGCAGTTGCAGGCGCTGTGCGGCATCAGTATAACAACAGGCAGTGCGCTTATCCTGCTCGTTTGCAGGGTACGGAACCTGTTGAATGTTTGGTATACTGATTGTGCAGACATCTGATTAATTCTTTATCATTATCCAATAAAAAGGCTCCTTTTTGCTGATCCGGTTCATTAAACTCCCGGGGTTTATGAGCATGGTGCAATTAAAAGGAAGAAGATCGGCCGTTGAATGATGAAAATAATGGCCGGCCATTTCCGGAAAGCCCAGGTTTGTGTAATAGTCAATGCACCTGGCCGCTGCATTTTTTACTTCGGATGGTTCGTAGAAATGCGAATCGACAATGTGTATTTCTCCATGTTCTGTTAAACAACAAAGCGCTTGTTGCACGACGTCATTTAGTGAGGTGAAATATTGAATTGATGCTGCGAATAAAATTATATCGAACTTTTCAGCGGCGAACAATTCCGGGGTAAAAGTGCCTGTTAAAAAATCAAGATTGTCCTTTTTAAAAACCCGTTTTGCCTGGTTGATTTCAGGTTCATTTATATCCAGTCCAATTACTGTTGTATGTGGAATTGCCGAAATCCGGGAAGCCAGCCAGCCATTTCCGCATCCAATTTCGAGAATCTTTAAGGTGCGCTTTTTCTTTTGCAGATATGCGGTCAATCGCATGGATGACCGTTTTCTGATCAGCCATTCATTATAGTGGACATGCGATGCATCCACATCCGGCAAAAACATCAACTCCCCGTCAGAGACTATCCGCCGCTCTTTTTTCCTGACGCTGATATACAGATCTTCGAAGGTGGAAGTATTGGTTTCGTCGAGGGTTGTTTCCATATCATTTCCGGCCGTTATCATAAAAAACGTTTAAAATCCCTGGATTTCCGGTTGGCGGTATTTCCAAACTTTTTGCAGCAGCTTTATTTCGTAAGGGTAATTATATACATTCGCCTTGTAACGCATGCCGGCTACCAGCTGTATCGCTTTTCGTTTGATGCTGCTGAGGCGGATATCTGTAACGGTTGGATAAACACCGTTTAAAACTGTTTCAAAGTTTTGAATCTTACCGATCATTTCGGGCGTTAACCAGGGGGTAAGCGGATTTTTCCGCAGGTCAAAGTTTTCCCAGGCAGGGCTAATCCAGTCTTCCAATACTTTTGGATATTTAAACCCAGCAGCTTCTACCTGTTTAAAAAGGGCCGACCCTTCCGTAGGAACCGGGCTATAGGTGTACAGCACAATTTCGGTCCGGGGATTTACTGCCTTTACTTTTTTAATAAAATCTATTTCGAAATCAATCTGGGCTTCCACCTGTTTTGCTGTTGGCGCCGGGGTGCCCAACACAAAAGAGTACTCGGGGATAATATCAAATTTCTTTAACCGCTCCGCAAATCTGATGATCTGATTACCTGTTTGAGTGCCTCCTTTATCCAGTTGGTCCAGGATCAGGTTATTGCCGCTTTCGGCGCCAAAGAAAATGATCTTGCACCCAGCCTCCCTGATCAATGCTAAAGAGGCATCGCTAAACTTGTCCATCGTATCAATCCGCGCCATTCCCCACCACGACATTTTTTCCGGTTTTATCAGCTTTGCGAATTCCACCGTCCTTTTCTCCGAAACAAAGAAATTATTATCGTGAAACTCAATGGCATCGGCCCCCCATTTATCCTTGATGTATTTAACATCATTATAAACCGTTTGTGCCGATTTTGCTTTCCACCTTGCCTCAAAAATGGGCACGACAGCGCAAAAAGAGCAGGTAAAAGGGCAGCCAATGCTGGAATGATAGGCCAGTGTTCTTTCCCCTAAAAATGTTTTACCAAGGTATTTTTTAATGTTATAGATCTTGTTCAGTTTATCGTAAGGCAAGGGCGGCAGTGGATCCTGGTCGAACAAGTCTTCCTTTTGGGTTTTAACAATCTCGTTACCCGCCTTATAAATCAGATTCCTGATAAACTCGTAAGGCTTGTTATCTTCAAGTGCATCGATTAGCGACGGAAACGCATGGTCGCCGGGGCCGTTGATAATAAAATCAACATAGCCCGAATCAAGAATGATTTTTGGATGGCTTGAGGGAAAATAGCCCCCCCATATCATAGTGGTATGAGGGAACCTTTCCTTTATTGTTTTTGCAAAAGGTATGGATTGCTTTAGTTGGGGCCCCGGCATTACCGTAAACCCAAGGTATTTATAGTCGCCCGTGCTCAAATAGGATGCTATTACTTCCAACGGATTTGCATCACGGTTGCCGTCAACAATCACCCATTCGTGTTTTCCTTCAACAGACGCTGCTATACTTAAAATAGAGTTGGGTATCCGGTATTTACCGTTTGCGCTTTGGGGATTAAATAATAAAATCTTACTCATTTTATAACTCACAATATGGATTTGAATTGCTGTTTATGCCCCCGATAGCGTCGGGTTTAAACCCGACGCTATTTTTAACCCTCTAATTGGGGGCGATAAACAACAAACCCAATTTAACCATCAAACTATTTCTTTACTGATATGAACGGTCACTGTTAACAATACGCCCGGCAAAAAACTAAGGTTGCCTGTAAAGGGAAATAAAAATCGCAGAGCAACCTTTCGGGGTGATGCTCCGTATTTCTTTAGTAAAGGGTTGCATATTCCAGATCAAAACCAGCTTCATATCATGATCAAAACAGTAAAAAAATATATCAGCAGGCATTTGTTCCCGCCACAGGTAGCTGAAAGGGAAGTTGTGGCGGCGTATGACCTTTGGGCCGAAAATTATGATTCGCAGCCGGGTAACCTCATGCTCGATCTGGATAAAATGTTGTTTTCGAAATTAATGGTAGGTGTTGACATACGTGATAAAGTTGTTGCTGATATTGGCTGTGGCACCGGCAGGCACTGGCCCGGAATTTTTAAAAACGAGCCTGCAAGTTTAGCCGGGTTTGACGTCTCTCCGGGGATGCTCCAAAAACTGAAGGAAAAATTTCCGGCAGCGGAAACCTATACCATCACCGACAATAGTTTTTCGGGCATCAGCGATCATAATTTTGATGTGCTTGTATCAACGCTAACCGTTGCCCATATCGAAAACCTGGAAGAAGCCCTGGAGGCCTGGTGCCGGATCACAAAAGATGAGGGGGACATTATTATAACAGATTTTCATCCCGATATACTGGCTTTTGGAGGTAAAAGAACTTTCAAACACGGGAACAAACAAATAGCAGTCAGGAATTTTGTACACACTGTTAACAGCATTAAGGAAATACTTTTGAGAAATGGCTTTAAAGCCGTGAATGAAATCGAAAGGAAAATTGATGAATCGGTAAAACATTATTATACCGACCAAAATGCAGTGTTGGTTTACGAAAAATTTAAGGGCTTCCCGGTAATTTACGGGATACATTTCAGGAGGCCGTGATGAAACTTAACAACCTGAAGATGGCCGGCACCGACGAAGTTGTTGATGTTGGGATTTCCGGTGAGCAAATAGCAAACGTATCGTCAAATCCGGGAACCACTTCAATTGAAGAGATACAAATAACCTTTCGGGACGCACTAGTTTTCCCGGGCCTGATCAATTCGCACGATCACCTTGATTTTAACTTGTTCCAACAATTAGGCACCCGGATTTATAGCAATTATACCGAATGGGGCAAAGATATCCACCAGGCATATAAGACCGAAATCGCCGCGGTTTTAAAAGTACCTGAGCAATTGCGTTCGGTGTGGGGTGTTTATAAAAACCTGCTGGGTGGGGTTACAACGGTAGTGAATCATGGAGAAAAACAGTTGCTGGAGGATGCGCCGTTAACCGTTTTTGAAAACAGCCATTGTTTGCATTCGGTAAAGTTTGAAAAAGGCTGGAAGATCAAACTGAACAATCCTTTAAAAATAAAGCTCCCCGTAAACATACATATTGGCGAGGGGGTCGACTGGCCTTCCTATGATGAAATTGATCAGCTAACCAGGTGGAACTTACTGCGAAAAAAATTGATCGGGGTACACGCTGTTGCCATGTCAGAAGCCCAGGCCAAAAACTTTGAAGCTATAGTTTGGTGCCCGCAATCCAATTATTTTTTACTTAACCAAACCGCGCAGGTAAATGGTTTAAAAAACAGCACACGGTTGTTATTCGGAACAGATTCAACCCTGACGAGCCATTGGGATATATGGGAACATCTGCGGAGTGCCCGGGCAACGAAACAAATTTCCGACGCTGAACTATTTCAAACAGTTAATCAAAATGCATCGAAAACATGGCTGATGAACAATGGCGAAGTAGCAGCCGGTAAGGATGCTGATATTGTTATTGCAAAAATAAAGGACCATAAAAAAGGCTTTGATGCGTTTTTCGCAATCACGCCGGCTGATTTGTTACTGGTGATGCATAAAGGAAATATCAGGTTGTTTGATGAAACTATCCTCGGGCAGTTAAAAAATATCCACGTTGCTGAATACAGTAAAGTATATATAAATGGGGTCGGCAAATATGTCCAGGGTGATTTACCTGGTTTAATGGAAAAGATAAAGGAATATTATCCTGCAGTGCGGTTTCCGTTAAGTGCAAATAATTGATTCAGTGCATATTACCGATAAAATATAATCCAACAAACTAATGACCTACGTTTTTGTAAGTTTTGCTTATTTGGCAGACCTGGATTCGCCCGAAAGCTGGTTCGAAAGAACGGCGGTTTATTCGGGTGTGTTGGAACGCTTAAGTAAAGAAAATACAGTTCATAATATAATAAGGATCAATTACCGGGGTAAATGCGAACACAATGGAGTTGTTACCCACTTTGTTGATTTTGGCAAAAATAAAGCGTATTTCCCGTTCGGTTTAATCCGTTTTATAAAAAGCTTAAAGCCGGATATTTTATTTATTCAGGGTTTGCACCAGCCTTTACAGCTGATCTCGTCGGGTTTGTTGTTGGGTGGGAAAACAAAAGTCATTGTACAGCATCATGCTGAAAAGCCATTTACCGGTGTAAAGAAGTATCTTCAAAGAACAGCCGGGCGTTTTGTCGGCGCTTATTTATTTGCAGCGGCATCGATAGGCATAGACTGGGTGAAAAGGGGTAATATCGCTTCAGCTGGAAAAATACATGAAGTGATGGAAGTATCCTCCTGTTTTTATCCAATGAAAAGGGCCGCCGCCAAATTAATAACAGGGGCAGAGGGGGTGCCTGTATTTTTATGGGTTGGCCGGCTGAATGCGAACAAGGATCCTTTGAATGTTGTAAAGGCATTCCTGAAATTTACGGAAACTAACCCAGGAGCGCGGCTATACATGATCTACCATACGGAAGAATTGCTAAATGAAATAAAGCAGGAGGTGGAAAAGGCCGCTGTAAAAAATGCGATCACGATGGTTGGAGAGGTTCCACATGAGGAATTGCTTTACTGGTTCAACAGTGCTGATTTTTTTATTTCCGGATCGCATTATGAAGGGAGTGGTACTGCGCTTTGCGAGGCAATGGCATGCGGTTGCGTACCTTTAGTTACGGATATATTTTCCTTCAGGACGATGACGGATAACGGAAAATGCGGTTTATTGTACGAGCCGGGTAATCAAAAAGCGTTGCTGGCTGCATTGGAACAGACAAAACACCTGGATATAGCGGAAAAAAGGGCCAGGTCATTAGCTTACTTCAAACAAAACCTTTCGTTTGAAGCGATAGCCGCAAAAATCCAGCATGTTGCAGCAGGCCTTTAGCCAGGTAAAATCAACATATGAACGGGATCAAACGAACAAACTGATCACATTTTTGGCAATTTGTTCAATCGGGCACATTAAAACAGGGTCGTGGCCACGGTGTGTATTTTTTAATATGGCGGATAAAGCAGCATTCATTTCATCCGGGGTTTTTACCACGTAATGATGCCGGTAATCTTTGTTCATCGGTTTACAGAAAGAAACTACGTGGGCGCCGGCGTATAAAGCTTCGGATAATACAGAACCAAAGCCTTCATATGCAGAAGGGTGTAAAAATACTTTCGACCGTTGCATTAAAGCTAATACTTCCTTTTGTGGTAACTCACCAGCAAACACGAGGTTGTTTTGCAAATTCAGAGAGGAGGCCAATGCCTCCAGATGCGCTAATTCAGGGCCCTTGCCGCAGATAACAGCTTTTATATTTGGAAAGTAACTCTTTAAGGAAGCAACAACTTCTACAAAAATATGGTATTGCTTCAGGGGGATCAATGAACCGGCGCCTAAAATATCTATGTCCCTTTTTGCGGGCGCGGGCCCGAACATCGAGGTGTCGATACCAACGGGGATTACCTGCTGGGCCGAAATCCAATAATTTCGCCTGATCTCTGTCGCAATAAAATCCGACAGCGCTATCAGCTCATTGCCACTGGGCTTTACCCATCTGAAATATTTATTCCCGCTTTTTGCATCCTGCCCCAATACCCAGGCGTAATGGATAAGCCGGTATCGCTTTGCAAAATAGCTGCCAACAAAGGCGCACTCCCCAAACCAAAAACTGAGGATGCCCAGGAGTTTGGTTTCCTTTTTTAGTTTCAATAATATCCTCCAGGCTTTTAACCATACAAGCGCGCGATTATAACCGCCTTTTTCTTTCCCGCCGATAGTATAAACTTTTATGCCATGCCAGTTATATACACTTTTAACAAAAGGGTATTGAAAGCTGATAACAACAATATTAAGCCCGGGGCAGATCTTTTTAAGCGCCCTGGCAAATATTTGCTGGGGTGGAATGCACGCGGTATCGGCCTCATTTTCGGGGAAGCCGGGACTCAGGATCACCAGGGTTTCAGGCGTACGCTTCATCCATCGAAAATATTTTATTACAAAATGATAAACTTGCTTTGTTGTGCGTGATAAAAAGGATCATCTTGCCTTGCAGGGCAAGCTCCTGCAGGCGTATTAATATGGTTCTTTCCGAAAAATCATCCATCTCGCCAAAAGGCTCATCCAGGATAAGCAGGTCGAAATCATGGTATAGCGCCCGGGCAAGCATTATCCTTTGCCGCTGACCGCCACTGATGTTTTTACCGTTTTCGCGGATCACTTTTTGCAGCCCCTCCGGATATTTCTCCAATAACTGAGCAAGACCGCAGAACGCTATCACTTCATCGAGTTTGCTTTTTTTAAATCCATCTTCGGCCAGCGTAATGTTTTTTAAAATAGTATCATGGATAAAAAAAGGCTGTTGTTTTACGTAGGAAATGTTGCCGCGATACATCATTCTGTCAGCAGCATCTGTTTTTTTATCGTTAACAGTTATCGTCCCGCTGTCAGGTTCCAGGAAGCCCAATAAAAGGTTGATGATGGTGGTTTTCCCTTTTCCTGATGGGGCAGACATACCGACAAAATCTCCGGGCACAATGTAAAAGCTCGTTCCGTTTAATACATCGTGATGCTTGTATTTAAAATGAATATTTTCAAATTGAATGGAATTGATTGAACCGGGCGAGCCGGGGTTTTTTGCATGGTGCATTTCCCCTGTGGGAGAAGCAAGATCATTCAGCGTAAATTGATAGGTCTTGATTTGGCCGGCGCTATTTAAAATTTTGATAATCCCCGGGATGATCTTATAGGCCGCCGCCATAAAAACGCCTATAGTAAGCAAGCTGATTGCGGGCACACTTGCCGACAATTTATTTACAGCGATCAAAATAAAAAAACCCAGCACCGCGAAAGTTTCTATCAGCCGGGAAGGCAGGCTCTGTAAAGTTTGCTGGGTCGCAATATGATTATTCATCTGCTGCTGGTGTTTGTAATACCGATCAGTAAAAAAAGGGTTCTTATCATAAATATTGCTTTCTACATACCCGGATAATGATTCCTGCAAATGTTGTATGGTTAACTGGCTGTTGATTTTGATGTCCGCACGGATATGCTTTAGTTTCTTTTTGATCATCCAGCCAAGTAAAATAACGGGTGGCAGCAATAGCAAAAAAAGAGAAATGAACAGGCCGGGGTGATAAAACAGGATCGCAGTAATGGTAAAAAAGATCAGGATGCTTTGCGATATGATCTGCTGTAAATTGGTTAATATGTAATTACTGAATTCAACAGGTTGCTGGCTTATTTTGCGGAAAAACACCGATGAATCGGTATTTACAAATTGGACGTAATTTCCCTGCAGATAGTGCATTACGTTACGTTGTGATAAGCGCGAAGCTATGTTGTAAAAAAACGCATATTCTTTTTTTGTGAGGAGGTACCCGAACCAGTTTTTTAAACTGAATAACAATAAGAAGGTACTCACCAGCAACAGGGGATTTCTATGACTGATGGATTGTAAATAAACGGGGTGACCTGGCAGTTCGCCTGATGTATAAAAATTAACCACTATTAACAAACCGCCCAAAAATACAATATCAAGCAAGCCGATCATGCTGTCAAACACAGCGTGCAGCAACATTTTCACCCTTTCTTTAGGGTTTAGAATGCTGAGAACCGTTAAAATAAAATGTTTCAAAGGCTTGTGAATTGGTATCAATTTTTAACAAAGCATCCCCTGTCAGGATAAATGAATATTCATTTTAAGGAATTTACTTACTATATGCGTTACGGTATGGCTGAAGGTTAAGTTGCCTTGAGAAAAAGATTTTAAATGATGTGCGTGCCATTTATATCCCGCAAGGAGTTATGCCTGCCGGATTGTACCGGGTAGGGATAGTTGAAGTAGGGCAGGTAACCAAAAAAATCTGTTTGCGTATAAGCCATGATCAACCATGCCCCCTAAAATTATGACAATATCCAAAACTGATAAAGTTGAACCTAAAACAAGTTTTTGGTCCGAAAAATTTGAGAATGTGAAAGACTATCAGTTACTGAAGGAATTTAACAACACGGTTGTTTTTTATCCGCGTGAAAAAACACTTACTGACCTTTTTGAGGAGCAGGTATTACGGACCCCGCAGGCAATTGCCCTGCGCCGTAACGACCAAATAATGCGCTATGATGAGCTAAATAAAAAAGCCAATCAGCTGGCGCATTATCTTATAACCCATGGCGTACAAAGCGGCGATAATGTTGGGCTTTTGGTTTCACGGAATTTTGATATGATCGTTGGTATGCTGGCGATACTGAAGGCCGGCGGCGCTTATGTACCCATTGATCCGGAGTACCCTTTGGACAGGCAGCAATATATCCTAAAAAACTCGGAAGTAAGCCTCGTAATCACCGATTGTAAATATCCATTGTCAGCTTCTCTTGACGAAAGTCAGCTGGTAAAGCTCAGAGAAATTAATACTGATCAATTTAAAAACGAAAAACCCGCTATAAAAGCAGATAGTAAACAGCTTGCCTACACTATTTATACCTCCGGCTCAACAGGCATGCCAAAGGGCGTAATGATAGAACACCATTCGGCGGTTAATTTGGTATTGTGGGTAAACAGGGAGTTTAACGTTGGGCCTGATGATTGCCTGCTATTCGTAACTTCTATGTGTTTCGACCTGTCTGTTTATGATATTTTCGGGTTGCTGGCAGCTGGTGGGTCTCTCCTGATCATTGAAAAACAGGAATTGATGGACGTGCCGAAGTTAAAGGAACTGATGACGAAACACCGTGTAACTTTTTGGGATTCGGTGCCCTCAACCATCGATTATTTTATCGGCGTGCAGGAAACGGTTGAAAGTCCCCGTTTTGAAAATGCTTTACGGCTGGTTTTTATGAGCGGCGACTGGATACCGGTTGGGCTGCCGGACAGGATAAAAAAATATTTTCCGGCTGCCAAAACCATCAGTCTTGGTGGCGCAACAGAAGGGACTGTATGGAGTAATTTTTACCCGATAGATAAAACGGAAGCTCATTGGGCCAGCATCCCCTACGGTAGGCCGATGAGCAATAATTTTTACTACATACTTGATGAGCAGCTAAACCCCGTTCCTGTTGGCGAAGTTGGGGAACTATATATTGGCGGTGTCGGAGTAGCCCGGGGTTATGCGCAGGATACTGAAAAAACCGGCAAAGCTTTTTTAAAGGATCCGTTTACCGATCAGATGGGCGGAAGAATGTATAAAACCGGCGATATGGGCCGTATGATGCCTGATCTGAACATGGAGTTTTTAGGCCGCATTGATGACCAGGTGAAAATCAGGGGATTCAGGATTGAGCTGGGAGAAATTAATGCTTTCCTGCAAAAACACGAAAAAGTAAAAACAGCCGTAGTGCTGGCTAAGCCGGTTAAGGACCGTGAAAAAGAACTGGTGGCATACGTGGTTGGTGATGCAGGTCCTGCCGAGCTGAGGTCCTTCCTAAATAGCCAGTTACCGGATTATATGGTACCAGGCAGCTTTGTGAAAATTGATTCAATCCCTTTAACCAGCAACGGAAAAGTAGATAAAAAGGCTTTGTTATTGTATGCGGGACCCGAAACGGACGAGGTAAGTTTTTATATCGCCCCGCGTACAAACATCGAAAAGCTTGTAGCAGACATATGGGCAGAAGCGCTAAACCTGGAGAAGGTTGGTATTTATGATAACTTCTTTCAAATTGGCGGGCATTCGCTCATTGCTGTTAAAGTGATGACAATGATCGAACAAAAAACCGGGAAACGTTTGCCGTTAGCCACATTGTTTGAACACCAAACTGTTGAGCGCACGGCTCAATTGATTAGCCGCGATGGCGTTTCAATTACCTGGGATTCGTTGGTGCCAATAAAGCCACACGGACACAAAACACCTTTATACCTGGTGCATGGCGCCGGGCTGAATGTGCTGTTGTTTAATGCGGTTGCCACCGGGCTTTCGCCCGATCAGCCCGTTTACGGCTTGCAGGCTAAAGGCTTGAATGGCATAGATGAGCCGTTAAAGACCATTGAGGAAATAGCAGCCCACTATGTAAACGCAATAACCAGGCAAAATCCAGACGGGCCATACGCCCTGGGCGGTTTTTCTATGGGAGGGGTGATCGCTTTTGAAATGACCAGGCAAATAAAAGCACTCGGAAAAGAAGTATCAATGCTTGCTTTATTTGATGCCTACATTGAAAAGTGCACCTATTATGATCCGCTGTTATTGAAGATTGCAAAAAATACGGGTTTTTATATTAAAAGCCTGCTGTATATTTTTAAGTTCAGCGCGGGCTTTAAGAGTACCCTGGCTGAAAAAACAACCTTATTTAAACGAAGGATGATGGGGCGGTATTGGTCATTAAGACATGGTAAAGGACATAATAAGCAGGGTTTTTTTGGCTATGCTCATAAAATAGATAAATATAACACAGAGGCGCTCAATCGTTACCGGTTTTATCCACTGGATATTGAAGTTGATGCTTTTAAGGCAGAAACACGAACATTTTATGCAGAAGATAGTGTTTATATGGGTTGGAAACCTTATGCATTAAAGGGTGTTAATATCCACCTTATCCCGGGCGAACACAATACAATATTTAAAGCACCTAACGATATAGAATTTGCGCAGGTATTGCAACAATGCCTTGATAGGATTGAAAATAAAAACGACTTATCACAAAAAATCGCTGTCGCAAAAGCGGTAACTGAAGTGGAACCCGCTTAATTATCTAAAATTCTTTACTTTTTAATCCTTTATAAACGGCTTACAAAAATTACGAAAGACGGCGGGGACTATATTTTTATTCCGCGGGGGGCCTAGAGGCAACAACCCTAAAAACGGCGGGTATTAATCCCAACACATCAGGGCCGGCTAGTCTTTCTCGGGGTTAAGTTCCGGCGTAATCTGTCAGCCGATGTGATAATCTCGCCTTTCAACCTAAATGCGGAGCCGGGTTACATTTTGGTTTGTTTATGCTCGTTTTTATTTGTTAATTGTACTGCCAATTGGGCGGCATGCAAACCAGCCTGAAAGATTATAAACATCAACACAAAGCATACTTTTTTATTTAATTATCCGGGAACGGAGCAAGATATTAATGAAGAAAAACCTGTTATTTCTATCTGCAGCCATCGCATTTGCAATGGCCTGTAATAAAAACAAAAATATTGAGGTAACAACCTACGCGGGCAGCGGCGCAATAGGCGCAGTTAATGGCAAATTAACAGAGGCTTCATTTTCAAACCTGATGGGGCTGGCTATCGACTCCGGCGGCAATATTTATGTTGCCGATTCGCGCAACAACATGATCCGCAAAATAAGCGCGGATGGTGTGGTAAGTACACTCGCCGGAAGCGGAAGCCAGGGCTCGGCCGATGGCAAAGGTGTTGCTGCTTCATTTTTCTTTCCGGCGGCGCTTACCGTTGACGCGCATGGGGTTGTGTATGTTGCCGACACGCATAACAGCTTGATCCGCAAAATAACGCCTGATGGAATTGTAACCACCCTGGCGGGAAGACCCGATGCGGTGACGAAGGATCATCCGGAGGCCCTGGTCAGGTTCGATAATCCTTATGGGATTGCAGTTGATAGAAACGGTAACGTTTTTGTTTCCGATTGGGATAAGGACCAGGTAAAAAAAGTGAGTCCTGACGGAAAAGTAAGTGTATATGCAGGTACAGGCGACAGGGGTTTGAAAGACGGCCCCGCCGGCAACGCTTCATTTTATTTGCCCGAGGGGATCGCCCTGGATCAAAAAGGCAACCTTTACGTGGCCGACACTTATAATAACCTGATCAGGAAAATAAGTCCGGATGGGATCGTTTCTACGCTGGCTGGTAAAACCAAACGGGGTTCAGCAAATGGCAAAGGCGCTGCAGCATCATTCTCACATCCTGATGGGATAGCTGTTGATAAAAAAGGCAACGTTTATGTGGCGGATGTTGGTAACAACAAGATCAGGAAAATTACCCCCGATGGTATGGTAAGCGATTATGCCGGTACAGGTAAACGCGGCGCCGATAACGGCCCCGCGTTTACCGCCACCTTTTACAGGCCGTTCGGAATAACTATTGATAATGCAGGTAATTTATTTGTGGCAGATTACCAGAATAACCTTATCCGGAAAATAGGAAACTGATTGAATGAACTTAATGAAAATAATTTACAAATAAAATGATCAGAAAAATTGCCATTCCGCTTTTAGCGATAATGATTTGTTTTGGGTGTAAAAAAAAGGAAGCACCCACGCCTGTTGTTGTGGTTACTCCTCCTGATAGCATTGTTGGCAAACTCAACAACGAGCATATCAATGTACTCACCCAGCACAATGATAATTCAAGGGCAGGTTTCAATAGCCATGAAACGGTTTTAACTACTGCCAACGTAAATCCGCAGCAGTTTGGCAAGCTTTTTACATTACCTGTTGATGACCAGATTTACGCACAGCCGCTGGTATACAGCAGTTTGCCTATTGCGTCCGGCACACACAACGTCGTGTTTATAGCTACTGTGAACAACACGGTATATGCTTATGACGGTACCATCGGTAATTTATACTGGAAAAAAAACTTTACCGTATCTGGCATGAGGCCCCCTAATTCCAGCGATATGAATTCTTCCTGGTGTACCCCATATACTGACTTTAATTACAATATCGGCATTATTGGCACACCCGTAATTGATTCAGCAACTAAAACCATGTATTTTGTTGTGCGCAGTACCGATGGGCAAAAGTTTGTACAGCACCTGCACGCCATCGATATTTTAACAGGTGCCGACAAAGCAGGGAGCCCGGTTTTGATTAGTGCCAGTGTGCCCGGAACCGGGGATGGTAATGTGAGTGGCACGGTAAGCTTTGATCCCCGGCGGAACAACCAGCGGCAGGGATTGGTGCTGGTAAACGGCGTTGTATATATCTCCTGGTCGTCTCATTGCGATTGGAACCCCTATCATGGCTGGGTTATAGGTTACAACGCATCCACGCTGGCACAGCAAGGCGTTTATAATGACACCCCCAATGGCGAAAATGGCGGAATATGGGAAAGCGGAATGGGCATAGCAGCAGATGCGCAAGGTAGTTTATACATTACAACGGGCAACGGAACCGTGGGTAAAGGCAGTTTTTCAGCAACCGGCAATGGCACAAACGATATAGGCAACCAGGTTCCTACCGACCTTATTAACCGTGGCGAAAGTGCCATAAAACTTACCCCTTCGGGTAGCACACTTAACGTTACCAGTTACTTTACCCCTTTAAACTATTTGAACCTGAACACAAACGATCTGGATTATGGCGTTATGGGTACATTTTTAATTCCGGGCACAAATTTATACCTCACCGGTTGTAAGGATGGCAATTTGTATGTGCTCAATAAAGACAATATGGGGGGATATTCAACTTCATTCAATGTCATTCAGCAAACCATACCGCTAAACGGCAGCATGCACTGCCAGCCGGCATTTTACAAAGGCGGATTAAACCAGTATATGTATTTGTGGTCCGAAAACGATCAGTTGAGAGCCTTCGCATTTGATTATGGAACAGGTTTGTTTGCAAAAAATTCAACGGTTTCGCAGGATCCCGGTCCGGGAGGGGACTGTGGTGCACAGCTATCAGTTTCCGGCAACGGTTCTGTAAATGGCTCCGGCATACTTTGGGCTTCCTACGCATCCGCAGGCGATGCGGGCAATACCGTGGTTACCGGGATATTAAGAGCTTTCGATGCGAATGATATCACCAAAGAATTGTGGAACAGCAATCAAACCAATGGCGATGGGGTTGGTTTTTATGCAAAATATTGTTCGCCAACCATAGCAAACGGGCATGTTTACCTGGCAACCTTTTCAAAAAAAGTAGTGGTATACGGGCTAAAATAAAAGGATATAGCGGTGTTAATAGTCAACCCCATTTTTTTCACAGATGATTTTGAAACAACCGGGAATAAAATATGTTTTTTTGCCGGTTGTGTTTTGGTTGATGCTGCATGGATCACCCCTTTATGCCCAAAAAACTACCGGGATAAAAGGGTGGATTGTAACGGACAATGATAAACCGGCGGCATTTGTCAAAATGTTTTTGCGACGCTCAAATAGAACAACGCTTACAAACAGAAACGGATTTTTTTTATTGACAGATCTTCCCGCCGGAAATGATACACTGATCATCATCAGCCATGGGACTGCCTTAAGGGAACGCAGCATACTAATAAAGAAAGGGACGCTCCTTAACCTGGATACAATAAGGTTGATCAGCGAAGCTATAAAGCTGCAGACAGTTAAAGTTAACGGGCGGGTTTCACATTCGTACTTAAACAAAAATTCATTTTTTGGAGAAAAAACAGAAGCACTCATTGTGGATATTCCGCAGGCGATCTCGACGGTCAGCAAGGAACTTATCCATGATAAAATGGAACTTACACTAAAAGATGCGTTGAACGACGTTGCAGGAGTAAATCAATATTCCGGTTTTGATGAATACACGATCAGGGGCTTTAAGGCCGAAAATGCCCGGGATATTGATGGCTTGCGTGGTTATAGTACTACCTATACGAGCACAATACTGGTTAATATTGAAAGGATAGAGGTTATAAAGGGGCCTACGGCGACCTTATATGGCAACTGCGATCCAGGGGGCACGATCAACATGGTTACAAAAAAGCCATTAGATACCAGCAGGGCTGCGATTGATATTTACAGGGGGGCCTGGAACCATTTCAGGGTTCAGGGCGATATGACAGGGCCCTTAAATAAAAGCAAGACATTGTTGTACCGCATTAACGCCGGGTATGATAATACCAATTCGTTTATCAATCAAACATTTGCTAAATCGTATGAACTGGCACCCTCATTCAGCTTTATCCCAAATGATAAATTCAGGGTGAATTTTAATTTTTCGGTATCAAATATTCACACTGTGCTTAACCAGGGCCAGCCAGGATATGAAGAGGACAATAACCTGAATTCAACCCCAATCAATCTAACCTTAACGCAGCCCGGCGACTATTTGCGTGAGACGGATGTTGCCTCCGTTATTTCTGCATCGTACAAGATCAATAAAAACCTTATTTTTAGTATGGGTTACTTGAATTATATTACCCGGGAAAATGTGGCCGCGCACGGATTGAATAATTACATCACCCCGGATTCAGTTTCCCTTTATTACACTACCTGGGCCTACCATACGGTTACCAACACCCTCACTAATTATCTCACTTACAAATTCAAAACAGGTAAAGCAAGCCATGTGGTGCTGGCCGGGTACGATTATGTAAGGAGCTCGGTTAATTTAAACCAGCAATACTACGAATTGCCCGATCAGTTTGGCCCGGGCAGTGGCATTGTTGGAACTTTAAGCCTAGGTAGCCCGCAGTATTTTCAAATGCCGGTAAATACTTACCGTTTGTCTGATTATAACAGCGACGAATCGGATGTGAACAGCAATATTTACCATACTCAGGGCGTATACCTGCAGGATCAGGCTAACGTTGGCAAAGTGAAACTATTAGGTAGCCTGCGCGAGGAATTTTATAAAGCAGATGACGGCAGCGGGCTAAATGAAAGAGTGTTTTTGCCGAGAATCGGCATCGTCTACCCGCTTATGCCAAAACTAAACGGTTATGCCAGTTATAACAAAGGTTTCGATCCGTTTGAAGCATCGACCAGTATACAGGTTTTTGATGCGCCGTTTAAGCCGCTAACCAGCCAGTTGCTTGAAACAGGGTTAAAAGGCGGTTTTTTTAATGATAGACTTTTTGCATCTGCGGCGCTTTATCAGCTAAAAGTTCAAAATGTGGCGGTAAATGCAAACAATATCTCTGATCCGAACCTATTTGTGCAGCAGGGTGAAAACAGGTCGAGGGGGTTTGAGGTGGAAGCCACGGGTTATATACTTTCGAATTTGAGCGTTAATTTTAATTATGCAAACTGCCTGGCCATCGTTTCTAAAAGCGATATTGCGTCTCAAATAGGCTCTGTAGTTGAAAATGCCCCCCGAAATACCAGCAGCAGCTGGATTAAATACACTTTTAGCAATGGCGTCTTAAAAGGATTGGGAATATCCGCAGGCCATTCGCAGGTTGGCGCTCGCAATACGCTTGATCCGGCAATTAAATTACCCGGTTACCTGGTTATAAATGGCGGTGTACGCTATGGCTTGCAGCGATACCGCTTTGCCTTAAATATGAATAATATTACTAATAAAACTTATTGGCAGGGAGCATATAATAATATTAATAAATGGCCTGGTGCCCCACGGAATTGTATGTTTAACCTGGGGTATAGTTTTTAGATATGCCGGATACTTTAATAACCCGCCCTTCCTGCGCACTCATAAGTGTATTCGTCGATACATTTCCGCTCTCCATCTATTTTCGTCTTTAAAAAAATAAATAACGGGCTATTTTAGTTTAATAATTGATTTACAGGGTGTTTTGTTGCCTGCCCGGCGGGGAGGTTTTAAATTTGAGCCTGTGGATGTTAAATTAAATATATCCTTTGATAAAATAAATGTTTAAACGTGCAGTTGTTAATTTATGTTAAATATGAATGGATGCCGGGTATTGGAAAGGTAATTTCATTTACACTACAGAATGTTCGGGTAATATTGTTGTAAGACTCCCGGACGAAACAAAAGTGTTTAAAATTCTCAGCGCTGTATGGTATGGTTATGAATGATCAGTTGGTTTTTAAAAAGAGTTGCAAACTAATGGGCAACCATTTTGAATTAACGGCCGTTGCTGATAATGAAGACTGGGCCAATAAAAGGATTGATGCCGGAATTGCCGAAATACAAAGGATAGAACGGTTGTTAACCACGTTTAGTGATGAGAGTGAAACTAACCAGGTAAATCAAAATGCCGGTATTATGCCTGTGAAGGTAAGTGCCGAAACTTTTGCCCTGGTTGAACGTTCCATCAGGATATCAGCCATAACACAGGGCGCTTTTGATATTACCTACGGCTCGATTGATAAGCGTCTTTGGAATTTCGATAAAAACATGACAGCGTTACCGGATAAGGCTACAGCAAAAAAAATGGTGAGGCTGATCAACTACCGGAATGTTGTACTCGACAGGGAAAAAAGCACCATCTATTTAAAGGAAAAGGGGATGCGGATTGGTTTTGGGGGGATTGGTAAGGGATATGCGGCCGAAAGGGCCAGGCAGGTGATGAAGGACCTTGGTATTACCAGCGGTGTAGTAAACGCTTCGGGTGACCTTTGTGCCTGGGGACTTCAGCCAAATGGCGCTCCGTGGACCGTTGGGATTGTAAACCCAAATGTTAAAAACGAAATATTTTCGTGGATGTCTGTCACCGATATGGCGGTTGCCACTTCGGGCAATTATGAGAAGTTTGTAATGATAGACGGTAAAAAATATTCGCATACCATTGATCCCCGTACAGGTCTGCCGGTTACCGGCATCAAAAGCGTAACTATCATTACTACCAATGCTGAAATTGCTGATGCAATGGCCACCCCGGTGATGATCATGGGCATTTATACCGGCCTCGACCTGATCAACCAGATGAACAATATAGAAGCTATCATTATTGACGATGATGACAAAATGTACACATCAAAAAATATACATATAAAATAAAACCCCCGATAGAATGAAACGATTGATAAAAATATCGGCATGCTTACTGCTCGTTATTTCTGCCACATCATGTGTGCATTTAAAGGAGTACCAGAAAAGCCGGCTAAATGACTCTGAAATGGCGCTTACCAACAGAAAAGCTGAGAAAAACGAATTGAATTTTCAATCATATCGCGAAGCGGCTTCGGGCGCGAATGCCGGGAAAACCGGTGGAGGCTGTGGTTGCAACTAATTATCCGATACGCGCACTATTTATAATTTATGAAGAGAAAGTTTTTATCCGTAATCGGATTTGCAATATTATGCCGATTTCAAGTGTATGCGCAGGTTAACACTGACACAAGCCGGCTGCCCAGGCCCGCGTATACCAGCTTATATACACCTGTTGCCGAGGATACCAGCAACTATAATCCCCGCCGACTAAGAATAGACGAGATTGACCTGGTTTCGAGTTATTATACCCAAACGGGCGACCGTTCGGCGGTTATGGGAGGAATGCCCGGGCCAAAAGGAACACAAAATGTAACCGATTTTTCAAACGGCCTGAACCTGAATTTGGTTTGGCTAAACCAGGCGAATAACAAAAATACATTATCTGTGGGTTTAGGGTACGACCATCATTCGTCGGCGTCTGCAGCATACGTTGCATTAAACGGCGGCGGAAACCCACGTGGTACAAGGATTTATCCTTCGCTGGATTGGACCGTGGAGAATGCAAAAACAGGTAGTACCTTTGGTATTGGCGCCTATTATTCCGGCGAATACAATTATAAGTCGAAAGGTATAGATTTTCATTGGTCGACAAAAACCAATGATAAAAGCGGGGAGTTTGGTGTGAAGCTGCAAGGTTATTTCGATAAGGTAACGCTTATTTATCCGTCAGAATTTGTCCCCGCTGCTGCTGCAACCCAGACGGGTACAACCATATACACTACTGCAAGCGGGGTTGTTGAGGTATTAAGCTCTTCGGGCCAGGTAATTTCGAGTTCAAAAAATACCCTGCCAACCAGCCCACGGACAACCCTAACAGCGGCATTTTCCTATTCGCAACAGATAAATTCAAGGCTGCAGGTGATGTTTCTGGGTGATGTGGTTAGCCAAAGTGGTTACCTTGGTTTGCCTTTCCACCGGGTATATTTCAACACCGGAAAAGATACCATTGAAAAGCTGCCTTCTTCGCGGTTTAAGCTGCCGGTTGGATTCAGGCTCAATTATTTCCTTGGGGATAATATCATTCTGCGAACGTATTACAGGTATTACATGGATAACTGGGGAACGCGCTCAAATACAGCGAGTATTGAAGTGCCATACAAAGTGACGCCATTCTTTTCTATTTCGCCGTTTTACCGGTATTATGACCAAACTGCGGCTAAGTACTATGCACCGTATGAACAACATAGTGCATCGGATACCTATTATACCAGTAATATTGAATACGCAAAATTTAATGCGGGCTTTTATGGTGTAGGTTTTAGGATAGCGCCGCCAAATGGCGTATTTGGTATGCATAGCTTCCACGAAATGGAAATAAGGTACGGGCACTATACGCAAACTACCAACCTTGCATCGGACGTGGTTTCATTAAGTATGGGGTTTAAATAGCCTGTATATTTCGGGCTTGTTAGGGCACTATTAAATTTTTAATTGTTACGTTATATTATTGTAAAATTCATTTTATCTACAAAATGTGTGAGTATATTGCTCATACATACAGCAGGTGAAACCAAAAAATTAGAGTATTTGTTATGAAGATGCTTTCAATTGCTTTTATGATGTTCTTTTCTTCAGCCGTTAGCTGGCTTGGGGATTTTAATGTTGCCAGGACAGAGGCGGCGCAGGAGCATAAATTAATTCTGATTAATTTTTCAGGCTCTGACTGGTGCGGGCCATGCATACGATTAAGGAAAGAAATCCTGGAGTCGGAGGCGTTTGAAACGTATGCTGCAAAAAACCTGGTATTGGTAAGAGCTGATTTTCCGCGGCAGAAGAAGAATCAATTAAGCCCTGAACAAGTGAAATTGAACGAGGCCCTTGCTGATAAATACAACCCGGATGGTAAATTTCCTTACACGCTCCTGGTTGATCAAAACGGGAAAGTGTTGTTTTCATGGGATGGTTTCCCCAATGAAAAGCCGGAGCAATTTATCGGGCAAATTGAAGATAACCGCGCTCAATAATAATATTACGTGAAAGGGCCGGAAACCGGCAATTTTTATGTAAATTACAAAAGCCGCGTTGATAACGGGATTATAGCAGAGAATTTGTATTAACAGCATAAAATATGATAAACTCAATAAAGATCAATAGTGATCGGATCCTTTTTTATCTCTGGCTCGTGCTGATGGGCATTATATTTTTGTTGAGCGGAACGCTGGTGTAAAAGGCACCATTGAATGTACTGCAAAATGGTGTGCTTATGCCTGGTCAAAGCAGCCCTTAAAATAGTCGGCTTTATTTTAATCAGATTTTAAAACGCGGTGCAGTCAATAAAACGGTTAGGTTGAAGAGATTTGAGCGTTTATAAAAGATACTATCCATAAAAAAGCCTTCCTGACTCAAATTCAGGAAGGCTTTTAGCATTAAGGCTTATGCTTATTCTTTTCCTCCGTTGATCATGTCCGATACTATTCCAGGGCTGTCTTTTCGTTCAGCTAAAAACACGCCGGCCAAATGGACAACAATAAAGGCCAGTATCAGGTACATCGTAAACTGGTGGATCTCCCTGAAGGCATGAACCGCCTTAAGTGCGGGTACATCGTCTTCAAATGCAAGGCATAAACCGGTAACCGCCATGGTAATAATCATCAGGTAAAACATAGCGTAAACGGTTTTTACTAAAAAATCGTGCCGGGCGGTTTCCCGCTGTTGTTTTACGCTTTGGTATTTTGCATAGGCGCTTTTCAAACTGCGAATAAACCGTTGATCAGCGAGCTGGAAAAACTCAAGTAACAGCCTGAAAGCAACCAGCCCAACCAGTACATAACCGAAATAGGTATGAAGCGTCCAAATCTTGTCACTCAATTCATGCGCTACAGCGCGGGCCTGGTCATTGCTGACCGTTGCGCCGGCCTCCTTAAGCGTGTCCTTTATAAATGATGCATTTGGCCTTGTTTTTAATATAGTTGAATTAATTAAAACGGTTAATAATGATCCGCTGATGATGGCGGCATTCAACCAATGCCATAAGCGGATAGCGGAAGAATTTCTTTTGATTTGTTGTTGTGTGGCCATAATCTTCGGTTCAATAACTATTATATTGTAGTGGGGTGATTTAAATTTTATAATTCAGCATTTATTATTTCAGGCCTTATCCCAAACATAGCTGTTCCTTTTGCTATTTTAAAACCTCCGGCCGAGAATGATCTTGAATATTGATCTATCGGTACTGTTGGTAAAGCCCCGGCCATACCCTGCATTAAATTCCCAATTGGGGTTAAAATTTAAATCCGTGGCAATAAATAATTGGTGCTGCTGCTGTTGTATCGGGTCATAATTAAAAAACGGCCCGGTACTGCCGTAATATTCAAGCCCCAAAGCAACCAGCTTGCTTATGTCATAGCTGCCTTTAACATTTGGCGAAAATATTAAGCCCCGGTTTTCATCGGGCCCTTTAAAGCTTTGGTCTAAAGTAGGGTTAAAGGCTACATATAAGCCCCCCCATTTTTTATCAATAATAGGCCTGATCTCTAAGGTGGAAGTATTGGCCGAGTATTGCGCTTTTTGAAATCCAAATTCAACCGATAAACTTAAGCCCACGGGCCATTTCCAGCTTTCGGGTATAGCAACCCTCGGGCGGATGTGTGAGCCAACATAGGCGGTTCGCCCGTCGCTGCCGATGGTATTAAAAAGATAGAAGCCGGTTTCAAACCAGGGCAGCCAGCCATGGGTGATTTCGATAGTTTCGTGAAAAACATGATTGGTGGGTAAAACGCCATCTGCCATTGTTTTGCTGCCATCCGAAGTATAATTGCTATGCAATTCGAGCATCGTATGGCCGGCGTCAACTGTTTCGGATCCGTATACCTGGATTTCGTAGTTGTCCTGTGCTTTCAGTTTATATGTCAGGGCAAAAGCTAAAATTGCGGTTATGTAATATTTTCGCATTGATTTCAGATTGTCAGTTTCCTTTTTTTTTGATTAAGCAGTGCTTTGCGGCCATTGTCCATTTTTATATTTCCGCGTTAATCAAATGTATAGGATTTGCACATACATGGCATTATTGTAATCGCAATTTTACCGGTGGTGTTAATTTAATAGGGGTATTCTGTGTTTTAACTAATTTGTGCGGCACATTGCGATAAAAATAAGTGTAAAATCTGAAGCAATATTGAAGATTAATTCATTTCAGGGAGATTATTTATATTCGTTAACCTGTGTAAACACGGCATCATTTATTTTATTTAAAATCTTCAGGTTTGCTTCAAAATCATTTTATAGATTTAATAAAAATTTAATATTGAAACTCCTGATTGTTGAAGACGAGCAAACCCTTCGCGACACTATTGAAAAGTATTTTACAGAAGAGGGAAGTATTTGCGAGGTAGCCGAAAATTTAAAAACGGCACTTAAGAAAATAGCCGTATATGAATACGATTGTATCCTTTTGGACATAGGTTTACCTGACGGGGATGGCTTTGCGGTGCTGGAATACCTGCGGTCATCCGGTAAAAATGAATGTGTATTGATCATCTCGGCCCGTAACTCGCTCGACGATAAAATAAAGGGCCTCAATATAGGTGCCGACGATTATATTACCAAACCTTTTCACCTGGCCGAGTTAAAAGCAAGGCTGATGGCAATCGTTCGCCGGAAAACCTTCGGCAGCAACAGCAATTTAACATATAATGAGATCAATATCGATTTGCTGGGCAGGAATGTTACCGTAAATGACAAGGTGATGGTGCTGACCAAGAAAGAGTATGATATGCTGCTTTATTTTATTGCCAACAAGGGCAAGGTGATTTCGAAAAATGCGATCGCTGAACATCTCTGGGGTGACGAAATGGATATGCTGGATAGCTTTGATTTTATTTACACCCATATTAAAAACCTTAGAAAAAAACTAATGGAACTAAGCGGGAAGGATTTTTTTGCAACCATTTACGGCATTGGCTACAAATTTGTTTAATACATGAAATTAGCTTCCCATTATAATAAGGCGAGTGTTATTATCAGTGTTTCGGTGTTGCTCATCTCCGGATTGGTTTATTACCTCATTATCAACCATATCGCCAGGCAGCAGCTTGATGATAACCTGAGCGAGGAAATTGCAGAAGTAATTAATTATGTAAACCTTAACCACCGGTTGCCTAAGCCGGTTGAATTTGATGAAGACCAAACCTCATTTGCAAAAACTAAGCTTACCCATTATAATACCAGATTTTTTGATGCGCCTTATGCAAATACAAAAGAAAAGAAAGTAGAAGCAGGCCGCGCTGTATCGGCGTTGATTAATGCGGATGGCGAAAACTATGTGGTTACTATTATTGAATCGAGAGAGGATGCCGAATACCTTATCCAGATCATCTCGGCGATCACGCTTGTGCTAACGGCGGTTTTGCTTGGCATCCTCATCATTACCAACCGGTATGTTTTAAACGGTTTATGGCGGCCCTTTTACCGTATTTTAGACCAGGTGAAATGGTTTAATGTTGCCGATACCAACAAAGTGGCTGCTGTTGAAACCAATGTAGATGAGTTTAAAGACCTGGGCGACGCCGTCGCAAAAATGTCGGCAAGGGTTACTACGGAATACCAGGGGTTAAAGGCTTTTACGGAAAACGCTTCGCATGAAATGATGACGCCGCTGGCGGTTATAACGTCAAAGCTGGATATGCTGATACAGGATGAAACATTGAAGCCGGATCAGTTTGCCCAGATAACTGATATTTATTCAGCCGCCAGCCGGCTTTCCCGTTTAAACCAGTCGCTTTTGTTGCTGGTAAAAATCGATAACAATTTATTGCAGGATACCGAAAAGCTAAATATTAAAAAGATCGTCCTGGAGAAAGCGCAGCAGTTCCAGGAGATGATTGTTAATAAGAATATTCAACTGGACTTGCAACTGGCCGACCTTGAAATAAACGCCAGCCGGTATTTAATAGACGTACTGATTAACAATCTTTTCAGCAATGCCATCAGGCACAACAAAAATTCAGGCACAATAAAAATTCAACTCTCAGGCAACCGCCTTCAGTTTCAAAATACAGGAGACCCCAACCCATTACAGAAAGACGCTATTTTTGAACGTTTTTATAAGGGGCGTACCTCTGATGGCACCGGGCTTGGCCTGGCCATTATGAAAAACATCTGTGCGCTGTATCATTGCGAAATCAAATACGCTTTCAGCAAGGGCATGCACTGTTTTTATATTGACTTTGCCAAGCCTGTTTAGCGGCCTGTTCTTGTCTTTACCGAATTATTGACTGCGTTAATTGTCTCTACGGCAACTTTTTTGCCCTCATCAAACCAATTGGGTATATTGTCGGCAAGATCTTCAATAATTGATCGCCCGCTTGCACCTTTTTTGGTGATATAGTTGACGCCGTAACCTACTGCAGCTCCAACGATGATATATTTCAATAAATGCATACTTTTACGTTTTTAAAAATAAACGGCTATTTCGAAAGATTGTTTTCCAAAAATCTATAATGGAATACGTCGCTGAAACAGAGCTGGATGATAAATTATTGTAAATGAGATATTTAAATAAAAAGTATCTTTATTTAAACTTTAAAACACAATGACACCTGTTCACTTTACCCTTTCGGCCGCCTGCATAGGTTTGGCAAATATTTTAATAGAATGGTTAATTATTGGATTTTTGTTCCATAAATCGCAGGCGCTAACGCCGGACACCTGGAAGAAAGAAAGTAGCGGTAGTTATTTATACAGCATTTTCCTAGCTGTTTTATTTGGGGCACTGTTTACGCTTTTTTATATGAAGATCGGGTCGAAATATGTAATCGTACATAATTTATGGTCGCACATAAAATTAGGGTTGATTTGTTTTGCCGCATTCAGTTTTGTTACCGAGATCAATAACTTCTTATATATCAACTACAACCGGAAGTATGCTGTTGGCAGGATGATCGCTTCATGCCTGAGCATCGTTGCGGCAGCGATTATAGCCAGCCACTTTTTCTGGCGGTAAAACCGGAGTATTCACAACCCCACCCGTTGTCCCTCCCCCTTTAGGGGCCCGGGGGGCTGGTCCTGCTCTACTATTCGCAGCAATTCATTCAACTCCGCAACTTTTTCAACCGAGCCGAGATGTTCGTAAGCGCTGATGAGGTTGCGCAACACCCGTTTGATAATATCAGTATTTGAGCAGGGTTCGTAAAATTGCTTATCGAACTTTAAATTCAGCTGTTTTAAAAACATATCCACATCCCGGCGGCCAAAAATAAAACCCTTGTTGAACGCATTGATATAGAACAGAATCCCGCCTTCAAATTCGCTTTGCAGAGTTTCATCCATATAAGCAAGGATAAAATGCTGCGGCAGGTTAACGCCATATACGGGAATGTCCAATTTTTGCGCGATGATTGAATAAATAATCGCCAGCGAGATCTGGTTGCCTTTTTTGGTCTCGAGCACCTGGCTGATATAACTGTTCTGCGGGTCCTGGTGATTAGCTGTATTGCCGCTGAACCCGTAAATATTATAAAAAACGTGGTTAATCAGCTTTACCTGTTCGGCCGGGCTGGCTTCATTCATCATTTGGATCCAGATATCCCGTTTAATGGCTTCCACCTGGTTAATTACCTTTTGTTCGTCAAGATCAGGATATTGGTAACGGTTAATGATCAGGATGCCCTGCAACAGATCAAAGGCCCCGCCATGAAACCATAAGCGGAGGTCGTTTTTTACGATGCCAAACTGAATCTCATGGACCAGGTTGGCGATGCGCTCCTGCTGAATGGCGTCAAACGCTTCTTCCCATGCTGATTCCAGGTAGTCGATTACTTCAGGACCAAACGAGAGCAATTTTTCATGCACATGTTCAAATATCTCCCCGTCCGGGTCGTCCAGTAAACGTATCAATGATTTTACTTCTGTTGGATTTATCATGCGCTGTACTGCTAAAATACTAAACCTTTTATACTTTTACAACCATGTTAAATTTAAGGTTCGCTAAAGACTATTTGCTGCACCGCTTAAAGGCAAAAACCAGGCATGGTGTACACTCGCCCTTTGTTTACCACTTGATTGATAAGGTTATTTACGATTTTGCGCCCAAAAAAGTATACACACAAGTTGAAAATCTGCGAAAGCAACTTTTACATGACGAAAGGGTAATCACGGTCACCGACCTGGGGGCAGGCTCGCTGGTGAATAATAACCGGCAAAAAAGGATTGGCGACATTGCTAAAAATGCTTTAAAACCACCCGGGCTGGCTCAACTGCTCTATCGTTTGGCGGCTGACCTGCAGCCTTCCAGCATTATTGAATTAGGCACCTGTTTGGGTACAACGTCCATCTACCTGCAAAACGCCGCTCCTGCAGCAAAGGTTTATACGCTGGAAGGGTGCCCGGAAACAGCGGCTATTGCCAAAGAAACCTTTGGGAAAGCCGGCGTTGGAAATATAGAATTAATCACCGGGAATTTCGACAATACATTGCCGGGGATAATTAAAAAGCTTGACAAGCTTGATTTTGTTTTTGTTGACGGCAATCACCAGAAGGATGCCACTTTAAGATACTTTGAATGGTGCCTGCCCAAAGCGCATGAAAACACGCTGCTTATTTTTGATGATATTTACTGGAGCGAAGGCATGAAAGAGGCCTGGAACGAAATTAAGGCGCATCCGCAGGTTACCGTTACCGTTGATTTGTTTTGGATCGGCCTGGTATTTTTTAAACCAGGGCAGGTAAAGGAGCATTTTTTGGTGAAGGTTTGAATTAAGATGCCTGGGATTTTAAGACTAAAGGGTTTTTATTGCGATTTTATGCGAGGGGGTAAATCCAACTATTGCTAATTCACAAATTTTGGCTAAAGCCTTGGTTTTCTGTTTGCGTATCTGTCTCATTTTAGGCTGCCGTGTGATCATAAGGTATTATGCGCCGTAGGTGCTACCTCTTTGGAGAAATGTCAAATAATAAAAGTGACAGCTCCGTTAGGTGCTGCCCCCCGCAGGCAAGTCAGCGGGGGGTTACTGTATAAGGGTAGCCGCTATGCGGCACAAAGCTATTGCGTTTTTATTTCTACAAATGGGTAGCCCCTCCGGGGCAGATTGTCCTGACGGCTGTATTTAAAGATTTGGGTATGTGGCAGCCTTAAAAGGGACGGCAATGAAGGCAATTGCGTGTGTAATTCATTGCCGTCGGTTTTAACCGATGGATAAAAAGGTATTAAAACAAGGCTTTAGCCAAAAATTCCGCGGGTTGTGCAAGCTAAGCAAGCAAATAGATTAGCAACGAGAAGTTGAATTGAACGCAATTCAACTTGTTCGTCCAAAAAATCCTGAAATCATGTTACCTTTGCGGCCATGGCATCCATCAAACCATCAGTACCAAAAGGCACCCGCGATTTTTCGCCCACCGAAATGGTGAGGCGCAATTATATTTTTGATACCATTAAAAATGTTTTCCGCAAATACGGTTATCAGCAGATTGAAACGCCGTCGATGGAGAACCTGTCGACCTTGACAGGTAAATATGGCGATGAAGGGGATAAGCTGATATTTAAGATTTTGAATAGCGGGGATTATTGGAGTGATGCAGAAAATAGGAAACTTAAAGATGAAAGCTTCAATTATAATTCGAAATCACTTTTGCCGATAATTTCTGAAAAAGCCCTCCGTTACGATCTCACTGTTCCTTTTGCCCGCTACGTGGTGCAGCACCAAAACGAGATAACTTTCCCCTTCAAGCGTTTCCAGGTGCAGCCGGTTTGGCGTGCCGACAGGCCGCAAAAAGGCCGCTATCGTGAGTTTTACCAGTGTGATGCGGATGTAGTTGGTTCAGATTCTTTACTAAATGAAGCTGAGTTTGTATTAATTTATGACGAGGCTTTAAGCACGCTTGGGCTAAAGGATTTCACCATAAAAATAAATAACCGCAAGATCCTGTCGGGCATTGCGGAGATCATCGATAAGGCCGATAACATCATCGACCTTACCGTGGCCATCGATAAACTGGATAAAATCGGGCTGGATGGCGTGATCAAAGAACTGATGGAAAGGGGTTTTTCGGCCGATGACATCGAAAAAATAAAACCTGTTATCCTGCTCGAGGGTACTAACGAACAAAAGCTGGAAAGTTTACGCCTCGCCCTCATCAACTCGGATACTGGTTTAAAAGGCTGCGACGAAATTGAAACGGTATTCAACTATATTGCCAATTGCCAACTAATAACTGCCAACCTGGAGTTAGATATTACCCTGGCGAGAGGATTAAATTACTACACCGGCGCTATCTTCGAGGTAAAAACCAACGAAGTGGCCATGGGCAGCATCGGCGGCGGTGGCAGGTATGACGACCTTACCGGGATGTTCGGCCTGAAAGGCCTTACAGGTGTCGGCATTTCTTTTGGCGCAGACAGGATCTATGATGTGATGGAAGAGCTTAACCTCTTCCCTGCGGAAACAGCACAAAGCACTCAATTGCTGATCTGCTGTTTTGATAAGGAGGGCGAGAAATTCGGCTTCCCCATTATCCAGGAATTAAGGAAACAAGGCGTTAGCGCGGAACTGTATCCTGCCGGAGCCAAACTTAAAAAACAACTGGATTACGCCAATGGCAAACATATCCCTTATGTCATCATCATCGGCAGCGAGGAAATTGAGAGCGGCCTGCTCACCCTAAAAAACATGGAAACCGGTGTGCAGGAAAAACGTACGGTTGAACAAATTATAGCAGCGAAGGGAAAACTTTAACCGGCGTACTAGGAAGCAGCAGGCTGCGAGACCTAGCGTTTTACACTTTGTTGGCTAGGTTTAAATACGTTTTAGGTGCCTGTCAATCGATAGGATCAATTGATCTCGGTCATTTATTTCGCGTGGAATGAATATTACACCATTCCCAGCCCACCATCTACTAAATGCACCAACAGTTTTATTATATACTTTGATATCACCATTCTTCTTTTCATCATAATCGACCTCGCTCCAGTCAATTCTCTTATAAGGGGTCATTGGGGCCTTAAGTTCTATACCGACATCGTCTAAAGCTATTTGAAAGCTGCGATACGTCTTTCGTGCCTTTCTGACTCCAATTATTATTGTAAATCCAATCATAAATATTACGCCACAGATAGCTACGCCAATTGACATTATTGGTTTGGTGGGGTTAATGATATCGGGAAGAATAATTAATATTAGTACCACAGCATATATCTTGATAAAGCGAATTGCAATGCGTTGCTGTAGACTGCCAATTAGATCTTGGTTGATTGAAAAAGTTTGGGTCATGAAGTCACAATTAACGCAGTGAAGATAATTAAAGAATTTTAAATTTATGTTTTGATACAAAACGCCGGGCCAATACCATAGCGTTTGATATCATTATTAATTCCGCAGAACAACATCTCTTTCAAATCAAAATTGCTGCAGGTAGCTGATCTTATAAATAATATGATCCTCTGTTTGGGTTTGGATAACCATGTTGTTAATCATATTGGTTACACCCCGGTTATAAATGAGGTAAACATAGGACAACGGCAAAAACTCCCATGAAAGGCGGATATTATAGTTATCGGCATTGTTTAATGAATTGCGCTGGTAAATACCTGTAAGCTGTACCCGCGGGTTAAGCGCAAAGCGGGCACGCAAAACATACAGGTTAACATTGGTGGTTGTTTTATTTTCGCCCACTCCTTCAAAATGGTTGCGGCTGTATTCGCCCAAAAAAGAAATGTAGGGAACTGGCGCAAACTGCAATTTCCAGTCGCCTGAGTTGAGTTTCCCGTTAAAATAAGAGCCGGTTTGATAAATAAAAGAGAGGTTAATGATTTTAGAGGGATCGGTACTGGCCCAGAACTGATGTGTTAAGTAGCTATAGTCCCCGGGCGCAATGCTCACGCCCAGCGGCTGAAAAACACTGGTCAAATGCTGGCGGATGGGATCGATACCGTAGCCAAAATATGCGCCGCTCTTAAAGTTAAGCCATACCGGGAAAAGCGGCAGGTCCATTTCAGCAAATTTGCCGGTAGAGGCAGTATAGTATAGCTCAGGCAGGAAACCCGGTTCAAATGCAAGCAAAACGCTTTTAAAAGGAAGCAAACTGCCCCGGTAGTAAAAGTTTATGCCCGGCGTAGTGCCGATAACGTCTTTGCGGGATACAAAACCCATTTGCGGGTCGAAGTTTTTGGTAACCACAGATTCTGTCCACCAAATTTTATAATGATTGTTGGAATTATAATACTGCATAATACCTCCAAAGCCTTTTTGCCCGGTATTGGTGGTGGTGGACTGGGTAAGTAAAGTATTTAACGAGTTGGATTCGCCCAGGCGGAAAAAGCCATCGACAGTAGTTTCTATATTTGAGCCGCCAGGCTGGTTTTTGACGCTGATCAGCGCCCCAACCCTGTCCTGGCTGCCAAAGTTTTCGGATACCCTGCCCACGAAAAAATTAGTTCCCGGCAGGTCATTTGCTCCCTGCTGGCGGATAGCGATAGCGCCAAAGTTTAATTTGGACGAACGGTAAACAAAGCGTCCGCCCGCAACAATCGGGATCGGATTGCCGGCTGTATCCAAACCAATGCTCCGGCTAAAAAATGGCTGATAGTTCATGCTGCCGCCCGATCCGTCGGGCAGGGGGTTTACCTGCATGCCAAATAAGGAAGCATTCTCCAGGAAGAACTGCCGCTTTTCAGGGAAGAAAACCGAAAAACGCGTAATGTTATTCACCTGTATATCGGCATCGGCCTGGGCAAAATCAGTATGTGCTGTAAGGTCGAGCACCGAGTTTGAATTGATGGCCCATTTTAAATCGCCCCCCACTTTAATACTCGAGGCATGTACCGGTTCCGCGCTTCCAAAATTGGTATAGTGGTCATACGAGGTTAAAAATACGGGTCAACCTGTATATTGGTAGCCGGCGGCGGTGGCTGCAAATTAGTTAAAACGCCTGCATAATCCATATGGGTGGCAGAAAATACCCGCGGGAAGGGCGACAAGGCGGTAACCTCGTTGGTGTAACGCCGGTTGCGGTAAACATTAAAACCCCAGCTTTGCACTGTATCTGCACGTTTGGGATATCGCAATGTTTTCCAGGGGATGGCGATCTCGGCTGTCCATCCCGAATCGGTGCGGTTAGTGCGGACAGCCCAAAGGCCGTTCCAATCAATATCATAATATAGGTCATCAAACGAAAGCAGGTCACGCTGTACGCCATAGGCATTAGTGGCGAAAACCATTGCGTTCCTTTTATCATTAAAAGCATCGATGGAAAGGTTTACAAGATCGTGCCGGGTATAATCAAAATCCCGTACAAAATCCGAAGCCATTATGGCCTTTTTCCCCAATGGGTCTTTACATGTTATACCGAAATAAAGGTATTTTTGGTTATATAAAACCTTAACCAGGGTGGCAAAATTGGGCGCTTTTCCCTGGTAGGGTTCTATTTGTATAAAATCAGGGGAAGCAGGGGCCAAAAGCCATTCAGGCTCATCCAACAAGCCGTCAACTTTAATATTGGTTGATATTTTTACCGCTTTTACGGTTTTCCGGATAGAATCAGGTTTAAAAAAATCCGCATCCTGTGCAAAAGCGTATGATGAAATAAACAATAACAGGAACGGTAATTTTTTAATCATATAATTGGCAACGGGAGGCTAAAAGTATAAAAAAACTTAATTCAATGAATGCCGGGCTGACTGAACAGGGAAATCGCTTTTAAAAATTAATGGACATCAGGAGGCACCTACGGAGCCATCAGCTGCTTTATTTATGCTATAAACCGGCGACTCCTCTGGAGTCGCTGACGGAAAGCCACATTAGTTCCAGCGGAACTACCTGCTTATAGCACGTAAGAATATGTTTTTAATGGCTCCGGCGGAGCCCCCTGTTTAAAAAGCGATTTCCCTGGCTGACTGAAATTGTATGGTATTTTTACAAACAAAAAGCAATATTTTTAATAGATATATAATAAATTTGCGGCTAAAGTGTTAAAGTAGCTGAACGTGTGTATTGCTTTCAGCTTAAATTTTAAATACCCGCTATGCTAAAAACCGTTTCCGGGGTTTTCTTCCTGTTGTTATTTGGCTTTATTATATCTGCAAAGGCCCAAAATACCGACTCCCTTAAATCAGATACCAATCAACTCAATAGATACCGTGTTGACCCGGGCCATAACGCGCTGCCTAATATATTAAGGCCGATTAAGATACAGCCCAGCCAGTTGCCTGTTAATTTGCTTGATTACAAAATAAATTATTGGCATAAATCCCTGATCTTCGGGCTTAATTTCAGCCAGTCATCATTCACTAATAATTATAGTGCCGGTGGTATAAGCGCCATCGCATTAGGGTCGAATTTAGATTTTAAAACGGAATATAATAAAAAGCCTTTTGACTTTGCATCCGAAACAAATTTGGTTTACGGTGTTTCCAAAAATAAAGGACAGGGCTCGCGGAAAACAAACGACCGCATATTTTTCGATAACAAGGTGGCAACCCAACTATCCAAAAAATGGTTCTTTTTTGGATCGCTAACCTTTGAATCGCAGTTCTCGGCCGGGTATAACTACACCAATCCCGATGGTTCAAATGCGCAAAACCCATACCTGATATCAGATTTTATGTCGCCGGGATACCTGACAGAATCATTAGGGTTTGAATACAAGCCGGTGAAATATTTCGATCTAAGGCTGGGTACCGGTACCGCAAGGCAAACTTTTGTGCTGGATACCACCATTTACCATAACCAGGCAGGTAATTACGGTGTGCCGATAGACCATACAGTTTACAATGAATTGGCGGTACAGGTAGTAGCGCAGCTGGATAAAGACCTTTCGAAAAACGTCCATATCAATGCCAGGTACGCTGTATTTATTCCATACATCCAGCCACTGGCCTATACCAGCCACAGGCTTGATGCAACGTTAACCGCAAAAGTAACCCGCCTGATAGCGATGACGGTGAATACGACCGTCCTATACGATAAAAACACCTCCACTGCAATCCAGGGAACAGAAGGGCTGGCGCTGGGTATGCTTTATAAATTTCCGTAAAGCACAATTTGCATCATAAGGCATAACAAATAAAAACCCGGTGAGCTTTTAAACTGACCGGGTTTTTATTTTTACAGCGGTGATCTTATCCCTTAGCGCGTTCAACATAAGCGCCAGTGGAAGTATCAACCTTAATCCTGTCGCCGATATTGATAAATAAGGGAACTTTTATTTCGGCGCCTGTTTCAAGGGTAGCATTTTTCATTGCACCACTGCTGGTATCGCCTTTAACGGCAGGTTCAGTGTACGTTACTTCCAGTTCAGCAGAACCCGGCACCTGGCCCATTATCGGTTCATCGCTTTCAAAGGCTACTATCACGTTCATTCCTTCTTTCAGGAACTTTACCGCCGGGCCAAATAATGCTTTGGGGATATTGTGCTGATCATAGGTAACATTGTCCATTACTACCAGCGAGGAGCCGTCGTCATATAAGTATTGGTAGTCGCTGGTTTCAACCCGGGCGATCGTTACCTCTTCATCCGTACGGAAACGGTATTCAACCAGTTTGCCGCTTTTAACGTTACGCATGCGCGCCTGGTAAAATGCGCGCAAATTGCCGGGAGTGCGGTGTAAAAATTCTTCAACCTGTAACAACTCGCCGTTAAACCGGATAAAGTTGCCATTTTTTAATTCGGATGCCTTAGCCATATGGGTAAAATATATAATCGAGGCGCAAAATTAGGCACTTAACGCCAAAGAAACAAGAGGGTTACAGAAGTCGATGGTCCATAGTCGATGGTCAATAGCCATTCTTATTAAAAAAAATGAAAATATCCATGGACTATGGTCCATCGACCATGGACTAATAAATTAAAATCCGCACCTTTGCACATCCACTATTTGCACACCTAGAAATGAGCGTATCTGTATTGGCCCAAAATCTGCATGGGTCCGAAATAATAAAAATTGCAGGAGAGATAAATGAATTGAAGCGCCAGGGCCAAAATATTGCCAATTTAACCATCGGCGATTTTGACTCCAATATTTACCCTATTCCGGAAGACCTGAAGCTGGGTATCGTTGATGCATATGAACATCGCCACACCAATTATCCGCCTGCAGACGGTATGCTCAGCCTGCGCGAAAGTGTATCGGCTTTTTTAAAGAGCCGGTTTAATTTTGATTATGCCCCAAACCAGATCCTTATCACCGGTGGATCAAGGCCATTGATCTATTCGATATTTATGGCAATTGTTGATCCCGGCGATAAAGTGGTTTTCCCGGCGCCATCATGGAACAATAATCATTATTGCGATCTAACACGAGCCGAAGCGGTCATCATTCAGACCACGCCCGAAAATAATTTTATGCCTACGGCAGAGGAGTTGCGCCCGTTTATTAAGGGTGCTACGATGCTGGCACTGTGCTCGCCGCTTAACCCGACAGGTACCATGTTCAGCAAAAAGGACCTGGAGGAAATTTGCGACCTGGTAATTGCCGAAAACAAAACCCGCCAACCCGGCGAGAAACCGCTGTATATTTTGTACGACCAGATCTACTCGCAGCTTACCTTTGGCCAGCACCGCCATTATGACCCGGTAAGCCTGCGCCCTGAACTGAAGGACGTAACCATCTTTGTTGACGGCGCCTCGAAATGCTTTGCTTCAACAGGTGTGCGTGTGGGCTGGGGCTTCGGCCCGGCGCATGTGGTTAACCACATGAAATCCATCGTAGGGCACATGGGCGCCTGGGCGCCAAAAGCAGAGCAGGTTGCCATGGCTAACTTTTTAAAAGACGATAACGCGGTAAACACCTATCTATCCGCTTTAAAAATTGACATACAAAAAAGTTTAACCGCGCTTTATGAAGGCTTTCAAAACTAAAAGCTGAAGGCTTAAAGGTGGATGCCATTGAGCCCATGGGCGCAATTTACCTGACGCTGAAAATTGATTATACCGGCAAAACTACGCCCGAAGGCAAAGTGCTGAAAACGGCTACCGACATCAACTTTTATCTTATCAAGGAAGCTAAGGTGGCCTTTGTTCCCTTCTCGGCATTTGGTACAGGCGAGGACATCAACTGGTTCAGGGCGTCAGTAGGCGCAAGCACATTAAGCGAAATCGAACAATTGGCGCCGAGGATCAAAGAAGCTTTGCTAAAGCTTAAATAGCTGCGATTTTCATCGGTTTAATGGTAATGGAGTATTGCTTGGTTACCGTCCTTTTTCATTCGTGAAAATTCGTTCCTATTCGTGAAATTCGTGTTAATTCAATTATTTTTTAATCCCAACCCCGGCTCATAGTTCAACACCCACTTCCCTTCTACAAATTCGGGCAACTGGTAGGGATTATTACTTGTTAAAAACGGGCCGTCCAAATCGGCCCAATCGCATTGGGGGGCCAGGGCGGCTGCGGCGAGGGTGGCGCAGCTGGTTTCGCTCATGCAGCCGATCATTACTTTTAAACCCAGTTCCCTTGCTCTTAATATCATCTGGTGCGCCTCGTACATCCCTGCAGATTTCATTAGCTTTATATTGATGCCGTGGTAAATACCTTTGGCCTTTTCCACATCCGGCAAACGCTGTACAGCTTCATCGCCGATAAGCGGGATGGGGCTGCGCTCGGTGAGCCATGCGTTACTGTCCGGGTCGGTTTTTAGCATGGGTTGCTCTATCAGTAAAACACCCTGCTCATGCAACCAGTGGCACATATCCAGGCTTTTTTCCAGATCCGTCCAGCCCTGGTTGGCGTCCACAAACAGCGGCAGGTCGGTTACCGATCGGATGGTTCTGATGAGTTCTTTATCACTGTCGCGGCCCAGTTTTACTTTAATGATCTTACAATCCGGGTTTTCCTTTACTTTTTGCACGATCACTTCCGGCGTATCAATACCAATGGTGAAACTGGTTAAGGGCATTTTGGCTGGGTCGCTGCCCAGGATTTGCCAGCAGGTTTTTTGTTGCAGCTTGCCGTCCAGGTCGTGCAGGGCGATATCGATACCGGCTTTAATGGCCGGGTTGCCGGGGGCGATGCTGTCCAGGTAGGCAATGATCGCCTCAAAATCAAAAGGGTATTTAAACTGGTTGGCATCAACCTTTTTTAAAAACGCGTTGGCAGTTTCATAACTCTCGCCCATATAAGGCACCATAGACGCTTCACCGTAACCGGTTTGCCCCTCATGCTCTACTTTTATCAACATTACGGGGGTTGAAGTACGCGAAAATTTGGCGATGGTAAAGGTATGCCGCAGCAGCAGTTCGAAGGGTTGGTAAGTCAGTTTCATGTTAAATTCAAAGCTAAAATATTATAGGACTTGTCGGAAAAAAATGTTGAACCAGGGGTTACCGGCAAACAGTTTGGTCATTTACCGTACCGGTTAATATCTTATATTATATCCCCAGGCGGCGTTAGCGCCGGCAAAAATACCCAGATATCACCCGGGTTGTTTTACATTTTCAATAGCTATGAATTGCTCCTAAAGAAGTTCCTGCGCTTTTAAATAGCCCTACCGTAACAAATGTTACGATTTGCTATTTTTTGCCCCGGTAGTTTTGCATCAAATTAAATATTAATGAGCAGCAAAACTTATTTTATTTCGATAGCCGTTGCGGGATCCATCATCCTAAGCTTGTTTGCCGGGAAGGTTTCGGCACAGGATACCGTTAAAACCTTAAGCTTAACCGATGCTATATCGGCTACCTTAAATAATAACCATGCCATACAGCTGGCCAAACTGGACGAAAATATCGCGGCATCAAATTACAAAACAACCGAAGCCGTGTTTTTGCCGCAGGTAGGCGTATCCTACACCGCCATGGGCACTAATGACCCGCTGAACGCCTTCGGGTTTAAATTGCAGCAACGTTCTATCACGCAAGCTGATTTTAACCCGCAATTACTTAACCACCCCAACGGCACTGCCGATTTTAACGCCAAACTGGAAGTACAGCAACCCATACTGAATATGGATATGCTGTACATGCGCAAAGGCGCCCAAAAGCAAACTGAAGTTTACCAGTACAAAACACAGCGCACCAAAGAGTACCTGATCTTCGAGGTGCAAAAGGCTTACCTGCAATTGCAGCTGGCTTATGATGCGGTTGGTGTGTTAACCGAAGCTGAAAAAACGGCACAATCGGTTTACGGGTTTACAGATAACCATTACAAGCAGGGGCTGATCCAGAAATCGGACCTGTTAAACGCGCAGGTGCAGGTTACTACCGTGCAAAGCAGCCTGGAGAAAGCCCAAAGCAATATCCGCAATGCGAGCGACTATTTGAGCTTGCTAATGGGCCAAAAGGCAGGCATCACCTATAAAATTGAAGCGCCGCAGGAGATTGCAGGCAATGCAGATACTAGCCAGAAGATAGCGCCCGGCCGTGCTGATTTTATGGCTATGCAAAAGGCTATTGAAGCATCGGACCTGATGATTAAATCGAGCCGGATGAGTTACCTGCCCAAACTGAACGCCTTCGGTAATTTTCAATATAACGATAACCGCTTAACCGGTTTTGGCGCCAACGCCTACTTTGTGGGCGCACAACTGTCATGGGATGTGTTTAAAGGCAACAAAACCAAAAATACCATCGCCACGCAAAAACTGGAACGCGATAAACTAAGCGAACAACTGGCACAACAAAAAGACCAGGGCCAGCTGGAACTTAATAAAGCCTACCGCGACCAGTCAGACGCTCAATTTGAGATCAGGCAGGATAAAGCCGCTGTTGAACAGGCCGCCGAAGCCTTAAGGATTTTACAAAACCGCTACCAGCAGGGTTTGGTAAACACCACCGACATACTGATGGCGCAAACACAACTATCGCAGCAAAAATTCGCACTGGCGCAGGCACAGTTCAGCCTGAATCTTACCCGCGCATACATACAATTATTAACCACTTCAACCACAAAATAATTTACTCAACCATGAGCAAAACGATAAATTTAAACAGGGCCCTACAATTGTTAACAGGTATTGGTATCGTCATCCTTAGTTCCTGTTCATCGAAACAGAAAAGCGAGGCCACTGTAAATGCTGATTCGGCCATTATGGTAAGCATAGCCATTCCTGCGGCGGGCCAGGCGCAAAGCATCAATGTAAGCGGGCAGGTGGAGGCCTCACAGTCGGCCACGATAAGCACCCGGGTAATGGGCTACATTACCAAACTGGATGTAAAAATTGGCGACCATGTAAACAAGGGCCAGTTGCTGGGCACCATCAGCAATGATGACATTAAGGCCAAACGGGCGCAGGCAGATGCACAAATAGCACAGGCCGAAACCGCCTATAAAAATGCGCAAAAAGATTACGACCGCTTTACCGTATTGTACCAGCAGCAAAGTGCCTCTGCTAAAGAGATGGATAACATAGCCATGCAACTTAGCGCAGCCAAAGCTGGCCTTGAATCGGCCAGGCAAATGCGTAACGAAGCCACCGCAATGCTGAGCTATACCAGTTTAACCGCGCCTTTTGAAGGTATCATTACCCAAAAAACATTGGATGACGGCAGCATGGCCAATCCCGGTATGCCGATTTTAACCATTGAGCGCAAGGGCAGCTACCAGGTCAGCGCCTCCGTTCCTGAAAGCGCCGTCGGGCAGGTAAAACAGGGCAGCACCGCATTAATCAGCATTTCGGCGATCAACAAAACTATTAAAGGCACCATAGCACAGGTAAACCAGAGTTCAGCCTACACCGGCGGGCAATACATCATCAAAGTTACCATCCCCGATGATGAAAAAACCGGCCTTTACGCGGGCATGTATGCCAATGTAGGCATCCCGGTAAAACAACCCGCAACAGCAACCATCGGCAGCGACCAGGTAATGGTGCCGCTTGCCTGTATTGAGCATAAGGATGAACTGACAGGCTTATACACGATCGGCAATAACAATACCGCCATGTTAAGATGGGTGCGCCTGGGTAAAGTTTATGGCGATAAGGTTGAAGTGCTGAGCGGCCTCGCCGCTGACGAGCAGTTTATAGTAAGCGCCGATGGCAAATTGTTTAATGGCGAACCTGTAAAAATTAAATAGACAACGATGAAGAACGGATTTGCAGGAAATATAGCAAAGGCTTTTTTACAGTCGAAATTAACCATATTGCTGATGATCGCCTTTTTACTGATAGGCGGGTACAGCACATTTTTAATTCCGAGGGAAGAAGAGCCGCAGATACAGGTGCCGATGGCCGATATTTTTATTGGCTATCCGGGTGCTGAACCAAAGGATGTGGAAACGAAAGTATCCGCGCCAATGGAGAAAATCATCTCGAACGTAAAAGGGGTAGAGTATGTTTATTCCACCTCCATGAAGGGACAGGCGATGATCATTGTACAGTTTTATGTCGGCGAAGATGTAGAGCGCTCATTGGTAAAGCTTTACAGCGAGCTGATGAAAAACTTGGACAAAATGCCGCAGGGCGTTACCCTGCCCATGATAAAAACACGCGCTATTGATGATGTGCCCGTTTTAGGCCTTACCCTGTGGAGCGATAAATACAGCGATTACCAGCTGAAACAGATTGGCCAGGAGCTGACAGGCGAAATTAAAAAGATCAGTGATGTATCGGATATCAACATTATTGGCGGGCGCAATACCGAGATAAAAGTATTGCTGGATAAAAATAAGATGGCTGAAAATCATGTTGATTTTTTATCGGTCAGCAAAATGATCCAGGGCGGCAATATGCAGCTGCAGGGCGGCGAACTGCTGCAAAGGGATACCGCATTTTCGGTAGAGACCGGCAACTTTTTAGCTACGGTGGATGATGTGGCCAACCTGATTGTGGGTACCAACCAGCAGCAGCCTGTTTATTTAAAGCAAATAGCGAAAGTGGAGGAGGGCCCTGAATCGCCCAACCAATACGTGCTGTTTGGTTATGGCAAAGCCGATGCCACGCACGCCAAAGTATTCAGGTCAAATTACCCGGCAGTTACGCTTTCGGTCGCCAAGAAGAAAGGTGCGGATGCCATGCAGCTGTCTGACCAGATCCTTAAAAAAGTCGAATTGTTAAAAAAAGATCTGCTGCCTAACGATGTACACCTGAGCGTTACCCGCAACTATGGTGAAACAGCATCAGACAAGGTATCTGAACTGCTGTTCCACCTGTTTATAGCTATTGTGGTAGTAACGGTGTTTGTAATGCTGGCGATGGGTTGGCGCGGCGGGCTGGTGGTATTTTTATCGGTACCGGTAACCTTTGCACTTACCCTGTTTGCGTATTATTTTATGCATTACACGCTCAACCGCATCACGCTGTTTGCACTGGTATTTATAACGGGTATAGTGGTTGATGATTCTATCATCATTGCCGAAAACATGCACCGGCATTTTAAAATGAAGAAGCTGCCACCGTTGCAAGCGGCTATATATGCCATTAACGAAGTGGGCAACCCCACTATCCTGGCAACCTTTACGGTTATTGCGGCCGTATTGCCAATGGCCTTTGTTTCGGGCATGATGGGGCCATACATGAGCCCGATGCCTATCGGGGCATCCATCGCCATGATGTTATCGCTGATCGTTGCTTTAACGCTTACACCTTACCTGGGTTATATTTTCCTGCGGGAAAAAGAAAAGAAAGGTATCGGCCATGAAGAAACCAAGCCACGCACGCTTGAGCAAACCGGCATTTATAAGATCTACAGCGCCTTCATCAAACCGATGCTGGAAACCCGCTGGAAACGCTGGACATTTATTTTGAGTATCGTGGTGGTTCTTTTCGCATCGCTATCTATGTTTTATACCAAGGCGGTTGCGGTAAAAATGCTGCCATTTGATAACAAGAACGAGTTCCAGGTGGTGGTGGATATGCCGGCCGGTACTACGCTGGAGAAAACCCAGGCGGTGACCAAAGATATTGCCGACTATGTTTCGCGGCAGCCGTTGGTGATGAATTATGAATCTTATATCGGTACTTCGGCCCCCATCAGCTTTAACGGGCTGGTAAGGCACTATGATTTGCGCCGTGGGGATAACGTGGCCGATATACAGGTGAACCTGGTTGATAAAAAAGACCGCAGCCTGCAAAGCCATGCTATAGCCAAACAAATGCGCGGCCCAATACAGGCCATCGCCAAAAAATACAATGCCAATGTTAAAATTGTGGAAGTGCCGCCTGGCCCTCCCGTGCTGTCAACCCTTGTCGCTGAGATTTACGGCCCGGATTATCAACAGCAAATAAATATTGCCAAACAGGTAAAAGACCTGTTTAATAAAACCCCCGATGTGGTGGATGTTGACTGGATGGTTGAAGCCGACCAGCCCGAGTACCACATCGAAGTAAATAAAGATAAAGCGATGCGTTATGGCATCGCCACCGCGCAGGTAGCAGCAACAGTAAACGCCGCTTTGTCGGGTATGGCGGTTGGTAATTTATCGGAGCCAGCATCGTATAAGCAAACTGCAATCAAACTGCAATTAAACGATGCCGATAAATCAAGCCTTGATGATATCCTTGATCTGAAGATCGCCAACTTGCAGGGCAATACGGTGCCAATAAAGGACCTGGTAACAGTTACCAAACAGATCCGCCAGAAAAGCATCTACCGCAAAAACCAAAAGGAAGTGGTTTATGTGCTGGCAGATATGGCCGGGAACCTGGAAAGTCCTTCGTATGCGATATCAGATGTGTCGGATCATTTGAAGAATATTAAAGTACCTAAAAGTTTTACCTTAACTGAAGAGTATACCCACCAGCCGGTGATGGAAGACAATTACAGCCTGAAATGGGATGGCGAATGGCAGATCACCTTCGAGGTATTCCGCGACCTGGGTATCGCTTTCGCGGTGGTTATCCTGATGATCTATATCCTCATTGTGGGCTGGTTCCAGAACTTTACGGTGCCCTTGGTGATGCTGGCGGCTATTCCTTTATCGCTGGTGGGTATTATCCTGGGTCATTGGATGCTTGGCGCTTATTTTACTGCCACCAGCATGATCGGCTTCATCGCGCTGGCCGGGGTAATGGTGCGCAACTCGGTGCTGCTGATCGATTTTATCAATATCCGCTTACGGGAAGGTATCCCGTTAAAACAATCTATTATTGAGGCAGGCGCAGTACGTACCACTCCGATATTATTAACCGCAGGCGCTGTTGCCCTGGGCGCGGTAATTATTTTGTTCGACCCGATCTTCCAGGGCCTGGCCATCTCGTTAATGGGCGGTACCATCACTTCCACCTTTTTAACGCTGCTGGTGGTTCCTTTGCTTTATTATAAAATGATGCGTAAAAATATCCTGAACAAAAATAAACCGATATAACATGAAATTATTAATAGTTACCTGCGTGAAGGAATGCAAGGACGATGTTTATAAACTATTTAAACAGGCTAATATCAATGTATTCAGCGCGACCGACCTGGTAGGGTTTAAAAACAACCAAACAATTAACCTGGCGGAGGAATGGTTTGCCCGGGGCGATGAGCAATTTGACAGCCTGATGGTTTTCAGCTTTACCGCTGACGAAAACGCGGAGCGCGGCCTTGAATTATTTAAAAACTATAACGAAACCCATACGCCCGACTTCCCGGTCAGGGCATTTATGCTTCCCGTAGAAAAGTTTATTTAAGCTGGAGAATATGATAAATAGAATCGTACATGCCGTAGCCGGCGCCTTAATTTTAGCCAGTTTTGCTTTAGCTGTTTTTGTCGATATCAACTGGATGTGGCTCGGTATTTTTGTTGGCGCTAATTTATTGCAGTCGGCCTTTACCAATTTTTGTCCCCTTGAAAGAATATTGATCGCGTTTGGTGTTGGCGGACAGAAAAACTCCGTTGAAGCAGCTAAATAAAACCAAAGGTTAGGCTGGTTTCAAAGTTGTTGGTGAGGCTGTTTTTTGATTTTACCGCGACATAACAAGTCACCGGTATGTGTATCTTTGCCGCCATGCCGGCACAAATTTATAACCCGTTCAGCACTTTTAACTTTAGCAACCGCAACTGTTTTTTAACAGGGGAGGCTTTAACTTCTGCCGAAGAGAAGATCCAGGTTTTTCCTCAATGGCTGATGAGCCGTTATAAACTGGAGGATCAGCCCCTGAAAATGCTTGACGAAAACATGATCACTTATAAGGATCTAAAGGTTCCTTGTAAAGCCAGTGTGAACGAAGCTTTTTTGGAGCCGCTGGAGGCCGAGATTGCAGCGGCATTTGATATCGGTTATGAAGCTGTAAAAGCGCTGGATGATTTGAAATTATTTCAATGGGCGGGCAAAATGTTGTATGGAGTGATCTTTAACGAGATCCAATCGGGCATTAAACAGCAACATGCGCAGGGCGAAGAGTTTAATATTTCGCAGGCCATTATCCATAAGTTTACCAACCTGCATTTAATGCTGCAAAGCTTAAATCTTCCGGTAATTTTTGACGGCTTTAAGCCCTATAGCATTTTTTTATTTAAGGTTGATAATGATCCGGACGAATTCTATTACCGCGATGAGATCAATACTTTAACGTTTTCTTTAAGGATAAAAGATTTCGGGTTGATCCTCTGTTTACAGGATAACGGCGCCAATGGCAGGTACCATAAAGAAACGGTTGACAAAATAGGAGATGCCATGTTGCATCCAATCCAGTTTGAGGAGTTTTGCGGGCGGGTATTTTATTCGGCCTACCTGTTTAACCGCCTGCCCGAGTATAATATTTTGCCGGTTGGGGATGAGATCTATTTGGAGGCGATGCCCCTGCGCGGCATGAGCAGCAAACCTTTATTTGACGACTGGATGCCAAAAACCTACGGGCAGGTGCTGGAAAGCTTCTGGAAAAACTGGGGGTTTTTGCTGTTCGAGATTATCAAAAATCCCGAACAGCCCATGAGCTTTTTATTTAATGCTGACGGCAGCCTGATCAATGGATCCACGATTGAACTTTCTCGCTGACTTGCATCAAAAAATCATGCGCGGTGTGCGGATGCAGAATGATAGTAAGCAACAGCCCGCTTAACGCGCCAAACATATGTGCATCGTGGTTAACATTGTCCTGTGCACGTTTTGAAGCGTAATTACAATATACCAGGTACAACGCCCCGAAAACGATTGAATAAATTGGAAAAGGGAACGGAATGATGTACATGGACCCCATAGGATTGTACATAATATAGCTGAATATTACCGCACTAACAGCACCCGAAGCGCCCAGGCTATGGTACCAATCATCGTTCCTATGTTTGTAAACCGTTGGCAGGTCGCTTAAAATTAAACTGAGCGTATAAAGCAAACCAAATTGCCAATGGCCTAAAACAGGTTCCAGTTGAAACGCAAAAAAATAATAGGAAAGCATGTTAAAGAACAGGTGCATCCAGTCATTATGAATAAGACCACTGGTAATTACGGTATAAACCCGGTAGCCTTTTGAAACACTGGCCGGGTGCAGTATCATGTTACTATAAAGGGTTTCATTATAAAAAGCCCATAGAGAGGTAGCTATGGTGATTGCAAATATGAACGAGGCCACCGGCGCAGTCATGATAAGCTGCATCATGCCGGAATCTTCGGCCTGCAATAGGATATTGGTCATTTTAAATCAAGTTTTGTATCAGTAAGCAACCTGCCTACCGGGTAGCGAAGGTATGTTTTTTCGAAATAGGTCGAATTACGGTAAACAAAATATAATTGCGCGGAAGCGCTGGCGGCAAGTTTAGGGTCTTTCAGTTTTTCATCCTCCAGTTTTTTCTTCAGGTCAGGGTCTTTTTTTAATAAGTCAGCGGCCACATCCTCAAAAACGTAATCCGAAAAATATTCTTTCTCGCCCAATACCGAGTCGAAGAAGTTCCATGCAAAAAATGAATCCACGCCCTGTGGCTCCAATGTTTCTACAATATAGCGGTTAAGCGCCTGGTTGGTATAAACAACGTAATCGCCGGCATAAAATTTTACTTTTAGGTCTACGGGGTTCAGTTTGACGTTACTGTGCAGGTAATGGCCTTCGTATGGGCGTTGGGGTGTTTTATAATCGCCAATGTAATATAGCTGCAAATCAAGCGTGGTATCATGCGCCAGCTGTTTCATAGCAACATTATTAAGCTTAAACAAATCGATCACCTTCCCCCAAGCCTGCGGGATCACATAAGCCAGGGGCTTATCAATGGTTGCGCTGGCTTTGTAATTGTCAAAATATTTAATGGTTTTGGTATAGGGCTTGCTTCTGTCGTAATACAAACGCGGCAGGCCGCTTACTTCGCTGGTTTTATGGCCTGCGTAAAAACCTTTAAATACAAGGGTATCATAATGCTGCTCATCAAGTTCCCAGTTAAGGGCAAAGGTTTTCTGCTGTTTTACCTGTTCATCGGCATCATGTTTTACCTGGCCTATTTGTTTGGCATCGCGTTGCACAATGTCTATCAAATGCTGCATAAAATCATAAGTGGCATACACCCTTTTATCAAAAGCTTTCAGCATATGTGTTTCGGTAATATAGCTGATGATATTGTGCTGTGCGGTAAAGCCGGTAGCAAAGCGCGGCGTCTCCAAAAAACTTACAATGCCCGAATCCGGGCTGGTTTCTTCACTTTCCACGTATGGGGTCATCTCGTAACCGCTTGTTTTCATCCTTTTGTATAACTCCGGCGATAACGTTTTCGAAGTGTATGCAGCGAGGATGGGGTTTTGTTTATCCTTCTGCGTCTCAATCAGGGTCATTACGTACTGGTAATCGGCGCCATCGCTGGTATGGTTATCCAAAAAGACCTCCGGGTTCCAGGTATTCAAGATCTTTTCAAAAGCCAGCGCATTGCGGCTGTCGGCCTTGATAAAATCACGGTTCAGATCCAGGTTGCGGTAATTCCCCCTGAAACCGTAGGCCCGCGGGCCGTTCTGGTTGATGCGGCTAAGGCCGCGGTTCAAACAACCATCAATATTATAAACCGCGATCAAACAGATGACCACATCTTTTGGCAGGGCATTTTTTTTGAGCAGGTCGCGGGTAAGCATCATGCTGGCGTCGATACCTTCCGGTTCGCCGGGGTGGATGCCGTTATTGATAAGCAGTACCCTTTTATTTTGCTTTTTGATGAGGGCCGGATCAAAAACCTTATCGCGTGATAAAACAACAAGGGTTAAGGGCTTGCCAACGTCGGTCATGCCAATATTCAACAGGCGCATTTGAGGGTAATGGGCGCTTAATTTTTGGTAATAAGCTATTATTTCGCTGTAGGTAGCGGTATAGTTTTTATCCTTGCTTAATTCAAATGGGGTAAGCTGGGCCTTCGCGGAGCAAAAAATAATACAAATAAACAGCGCCGTTAGAGTTGATTTCATTTGATAAGTTTTGACAAAGTTATTTGATTAGCGGATTATCCGATGCAGATTTTATTAGTATCGGAGTTAATTTATTAATGCGATGGGTTGTAATGGTGAGCTTGCAGAACCATGACCGCGCAAAGGCCTTTAGTCTATTTTGTACAACTTTATATTTTGCTTTTTGACGGTCAGTTAATTTACTGATCAGGTGTTGTACCCCACCCATCGAATTCACAATCAAAATTAAAACCCAATTCGCACATTTTTGTTGTCCAGTTTGAAACAGTTACATCATCCATTTTCATTTTTGTTGTCCAGCCTGTAATTATGAAAAGCTTTTTATCACCGGCAGATTGCCCTGATTTAACCTCATATTTTAACTTTTCGAGTTCCTGTGCGAATACACTTGCTTTTTGAGCAGTATTTGTATAAAAGAAATATTCAAGCTTAAGCTCTTTGTCTTCAGTTACGTCGAGCTTCCTTAACTCCTTCATCGTCAGGGGCGTCATTTGCATTTGTTTTGCAACCTGATTTTCAAATGCTGGCGCAGATACAAATTGCCCGTTACCGTTGTTTTTAAGAAAGCTAAATAATCCCATTTCTACTTTTGCAATTTAGGTTTATAAATATAAAGGTAAATATCAATTCCAATTCCTGTTAACATTTATTTCTTCCTGCACCTTCTTCGGCAGGCCTTTAAATACCTGTTCATACGAGTGATCGATCATTTCCTGTAGTTGCCGGGTGGTTAACGCGCCATCCATATGAATAGTATTCCAAAGCTTTTTGTTCATGTGGTAGCCCGGCTGTACTTCGGTATAGCGTTCGCGTAGCTCGACGGCCAGTTCGGGATCGCATTTGGCGTTGAAACGGTCGCCCTGGCGGATGCTGGTGAGCAGAAATATTTTTTCGCCAACCTTAAAAACAAGGGTGTCATCGCCAAAAGGTAAACCTTCGGTCGTGCCCGGTTTTTGCAGGCAATATTCGCGAAGTTCTTCTATATTCAACTTGTTAATGAAATTCCCTTATCAGTTTATTAAACGATACCACCCGGCCGAAATAATATTTAAAGGTGATATTGAACTGCCGGTACTGATCGATGGCATTATTTTTAAATTTCGACGAAGGATCGTTATAACCGTCGAGGCCTTCGCCAAAAGCAAGGGTATGGATATATCCGATATCAATAGCATAAGCCGGCTCGTTATATTCATCAAAGATTTTAAACTCATAACCAAAACGAATGGGTACCATGATATCCACGCTGTTGTTATTCCCGGGGAATACATAACTGGGCTGATAGATGCTGTTTCGTTGCACCGTATTGGTGTTTGAAATAAAACCGACACCTGAGCCGATATAAAAATCCTTTACAATTTGGAGGAACCAGTCGTTGCTGTAATCAATACCGGCGCCAAGCTGAAAATCGGCATGAAAAATAATCGCTTTATAATTATTAGTGTAATGGCGGCCGTAAGGATCCTGTTTGGGTGAATTGCCTCCGCCGGATAGCTGTCCTATCTGAATTTCGGCTTCAACCGGCAGATATGGATTATAATTATAAACAACATTGAGATTAAATGCCGGGTGACTGTATTGTGTGGTGATGTTGGTATATCCCCGTTCCCAACTGACGCCGCCCCCGATACCCCATTCCTGATAATTATACCCACTTTGTGCCTTTACAGCAGTTGCAATAAAAACTACTGCGAAAAATAAAATATATTTTTTCAATGCTAAATGTTGATCAATATTTACAATTTTAGGAGCTTTTTCAAAAGTATAAAATTTACTCAAATAATACTTATATGAATTTCAATTCAATAGCGGAATTTACAGTTACAGCGCGTTTTTTACGATATGTAACGGTGGATACGCAATCCGATCCTGCTTCTACAATGATCCCCTCCACCGAAAAACAAAAGGACCTGGGCCACATTTTGGTAAAGGAACTGCTTGCCATGGGAATTGATGATGCGCACCTGGATGAATTTGGGTATGTTTATGCTACTATCCCTGCCAATACTTCAAAAAGCAATGTGCCGGTGATTTGTTTTTGTTCGCACATGGATACCGCACCTGATTGCAGCGGTACGGGGGTAAAACCTATTGTACATAAAAACTACCAGGGAGCGGACATCGTTCTGCCCGATGATCCGTCAGAGATCATCAGATTAAAAGACCATGCCGACCTGAAAAACCAGATTGGTAACGACCTGGTGACGGCCAGCGGCACCACTTTGCTGGGCGCCGATAATAAAGCCGGCGTTGCCGAAATTATGGACGCCTGTTATCAATTAATCAATCACCCCGAAATAAAACATGGTAAAATAAGGATCCTGTTTACGCCGGATGAAGAGATCGGCCGTGGCGTCGATAAGGTCGACATCGAAAAACTTGGGGCCTATGCCGGCTATACCATGGACGGCGAAAGCGCCGGCAATATGGAAAACGAAACCTTTTCGGCCGATGGGGCAAAACTCACCATTAAAGGCGTAAGCACACACCCCGGTTTCGCGAAAGGGAAGATGGAAAGCGCTATTAAAATAGCCGGCGAGATCATCGCGGCGCTGCCCTATGGCCTGTCGCCTGAAGGTACCGAAGGGATGCAGGGTTTTGTGCACCCGGTTGCAGTTGAGGGCCATGTAGAAAAAGCAACCATAGAGTTTATTATCCGCGATTTTGAGGATGCAAAGCTGGCGGACCATGCCGATACGATCCGTGGCGTTGTCAATCAGGTTTTGCAAAAATACCCCGGTTCATCCTATGACCTGGACGTGCAGCCGCAGTACCGCAACATGCGGTCGGTGCTTGATCAGCATCCGCAAATTGTTGAATATGGTATGGAGGCCATGAGGCGTGCTGGTTTGCAAGCCAAAATGTGCAGCATAAGGGGCGGCACCGATGGATCAAGACTTTCGTTTATGGGATTGCCCTGCCCTAATATTTTTGCCGGCGAACATGCCTTCCACAGCCGGCAGGAATGGGTGTCGGTACAGGATATGCAAAAAGCAGTGGAAACCATTTTGTATTTATGCATGATTTGGGAAGAGAAAGCGGTTTGATGTGCAGATATGCAAATTGATTCCGTAATTATATGAAATAACAGCTCATCACTATCGGGCTTATCATCCGTGTTCATTGTGCGTTCTTCGTGCCCTTTGTAGTTAAAAATTTGGCCCAATGACCGCAAAACTTACGCTATCGGTTACCCTTCGGCGGCACCGTTTTGGCGCTGTCCTTAATCGCTTTTATAACGGGTAGCTTTACCGGGGAATTAAGGGTAGAATCTTTGCCTGCTCCGCCAACCGGCAAACTGGCCGGTCCTTTTTTTACCGCGCTGTCTTTTGCGGCTTTTATTAAAGGAGTTTTTATGGTACTGTCTTTTGCCGCTTTTATTGCGGGTGGTTTTACCGTACTATCTTTCGCTGTTTTTAGTGCAGGCAGTTTTCCGGGGCTAGTTTTTTGGGTGCTGTCCTTTGCTGTTTTGCCCCCTGTTTTTTTATCGTTTGGCTTTCCTTTGGCTGCTTTTGCGGCAGGAGCTTTGGCTTCGGCTTTTTTCTTCTTTTTGCTGAACGAGGGGATGATCGACTCCTTGGATACCGGCCTGTCTTTTGGCTTCCAGATAAAACCTTTTAATATTTTATCGTCTTCGGTAAATTTATTCAGGGGGCCGTATTTATTTTCGGGCTTGGTATAAAAGCCCATATTGGTTACTTTGTTATCTTTAAAATCGGCCCTTATCTTACTGCTTAATGAGCGCTGCATGCCGCTGATGGTCATTTTTCCGCTGTCGCGTGCAAAATAAATGCTTTCAGCATTGCCTTCAATCAGCATCCGGTGCAGTTTATCGTCCTTAAAAAATCCCCGCATTCGTTTGCCTGCTACCTGGTTAAAATGCAATGAATCCGTTTTTTCAATATTTACAATAAAGGCATGTGGCCACATGGTCAAATTGTCCAGTTTTTTGTGCTTCATCTGCAAATGGATAGTATCGCCAGAAAGTTGCGAGCCTTGTGTCCACATCATAGGGTTTACATAACAGCGGATGGTGGAGTCGCTGTTGCTGTAAAACATCGAGTCGGCTTTTGCCTGCAGATCCGACTTAAACATTTTAAAATTATGGTGCGCAATAATGATCCTGATACGGGCGGTGTCACTTGGTTCATGCAGTTTTGCTGTCGCGATAGAATCGGCCTGTTGTTTTTTTATGATACTATCCTTTTCCAACTGCTTTTTGGTGAGTTGTTTTTTCTTTACGGCAACGGGTTTCGCCTTGCCAAAAATTTCGCGTTGCAAAAAGTTCGAATCTATTTTTAAAACGGCACGGGCTCCCGACAAAAACTTCGACTCTTTTACTTTAGCTTTTTTCTTTACGGTAGTATCAATCAAATGGGCCTGGCGCTGTTTTTCGAAATAAACTTTTAAATCCTTATAGGTCATTATTTGCGTTTCGATCGTATCAGCCGACATATAAATAGAGTCCGTCTTCATTTTAGACGTATCCTTGCCAGTTAGCTTTTTGAATTGTAGTTTATCCGTAGCTACTGGCTTGCCCGTGTTCTTGGCTACCGTGGCACCGCCCGGCTTTTTTGCAGGCACTATTTTGGTTTTTGGCGTATTGCTTTTTGCCATCAACTTCTTAACTGTCGAATCGCTTTTTATCAAGCCCGTCGCTGTATTAACCACTGCCGGGATGTCTTTTTTTGGTATGACGGCATTGATCTGTGGCGACAGTTTTTTAAAGGCAGAATCGGTTCTTGATAAGTTTTCGGCCTGGATGCGTTTGATGAGTTCGTCCTTTTTAATCAGGGCAGAATCAATCAATTTGTTCTTCTGTTCGCTGCTGATGCTGCCGGTTTTACCCGGGATCATTTTTTTGATCAGCTGATCCATCGTAATTGCTCCCTTTTTTTGCGGCTGCAATTTTTTTAATGAATCCGCTTTGGCCGCTGAGTCGGCATTAGTGGTATCCTTTTGCTCGGTAACCATGATCACATAAGGGTCATCGGTAATAATGGTACGTTCATCGGCCTTAAAATAAGTGCCCAGGTTCCCCCTGATAGTCGTTTTTTGCTCCCGGTCGTTAAAAATCACATGTTTAACCGCCCGCCCATAGCCTTTCAGCTTGTCATAAAACAAACTGTCGCCTTTTAAGGATTTTGTTCCCGAGTGGTAAAAGTTATTTTTCCCGAAGGAGGCCTGTTCATTCACCGTGTTATAGTTGCCGTTTTCGGTATACAGGGTATCCTTGTCTTTTTCGTTTTTGGTACTGTAAATATTGGTGGGCCCGTAAAAATAAGAGATCCGCGTGCCTGTATTGTAGCGCATCGTATCTGTTTTAACCAGCGCATCGGGCGTTTTAAGTGACACGTCATACCTGAAATAGGCATCGCGGCTTACGGCGAAATAATACCCGTTTTTACTTAAAAGGGTATTGTCCTTGTTTACCAGCTTGCCGCCATCGGTATAGGTACCTATGCGGGTTGCCGTATTATAGTTAAGGTGGTTGGTGGTTAACGTTGCATCCTTGTCTACCAGGCGCACATTATCCGTTAATATGGCCACCTTGGTGTTGCCGTTATAATTCAGCTTGTCCGAATAAACATTCAGCGTGTCGCCCTGGTTGATGTGTACGTTGCCGAAAGCATCCACGGCATTATCCTTGGGATAAAAGTAGGCGCTATCCGAACTTAGCGTAGAGAAATCCTGCTTAAATGTGCCCTGGTACACCTTTATAATATCCTTGCCGTTAAGTTTTATACCTGTGCTGCTTTGGGATTTGATCAGGTTTACAATCGACTTTTTTTGGCCCATAGCAACCCCGGCGGCAAGCAATAAACAAAAACTTAAAACATATTTATTCACGATGGCAAAATTAGTTTTTTGTTGGGGTTTTAAATTAATAATTTTGATGGATGCTGCCGGTTAAACTTTTTACTGATTTTATCGACCTAAATAACCTGTTCGGCCACAGCAGCAAGGTACTGGCGGCAGTGAGCGGGGGTATGGATTCTGTGGTAATGGTTCATTTACTTAAATCGTCAGGCGTTAATTTTGGTATTGCCCATTGTAATTTCCAATTACGGGGCGATGAATCAACCGGCGACCAGGAATTTTGCCGCCGGCTTGCCGAACAGCTGCATGTTCCTTTCCACACTATCAATTTTGACACGTTGAAATATGGCGCCGATGAAAAAATATCTACCCAAATGGCGGCCCGCAATCTTCGGTACCAATGGTTTGAAGAAGTCAGGATACAATCGGGGTACTCAGTTATAGCGCTTGCGCATCATCAAAACGATGCAATTGAAACAATATTGTTAAACCTTACCCGCGGCACCGGCATTGCAGGCATGCATGGCATTTTGCCAAAGAATGGCGCATTGGTTAGGCCATTGCTGTTTTTAAACCGGGAGCAGATCAAAAATATCATTGCTGAAAACAGGCTGGATTATGTAGAGGACAGCTCAAATGCATCAGTAAAATATGCCCGCAATAAGCTCAGGCTGGAGGTGATCCCAAAACTAAAAGAGCTTAACCCCGCCCTGGAACAAACCTTTGAGAAAAACCTGCAGCATTTTCGTGAGCTGGAACAATTGCTGGCACATACGGTTGCTGACTTGCAAAAACGACTGTTTGTTTACCAGGATAGCGAGGTACACCTGTTGCTGGATGAGCTGAAAAAACTGGCGCCCCAAAAACTTTTGCTGTTTAACCTTTTACAAGCGTTTGGCGTTAACGAAACTATTGTTGATGACCTCATCGCGTCGCTGGATAAACACCCGGGACGGGTATTTGAAACGCCCAGTTACCGGCTGGTGATTGATAGGGGCAAACTGATTATCAGCCCTGTTGACTGCCAGGCAGGCGGAGAAATACGGATCCGTTTAAATGACCGGGAACTGGATTACCCCGGGTATAAACTCAGCATATTGCATGATGACAGCCCGCTTATTGTAAAAAACAATCCTTTGGCGGTATCAATTGATACTGACTTACTGATATATCCGTTAACTTTGCGCGCCTGGCGGCAGGGAGATCATTTTTATCCGCTGGGCATGCGCGGGAATAAAAAAATAAGTGATTTTTTATAGGGGAGAAAGTGCCTTTGCATAAAAAAAATGAAATACCTTTATTGATTAATGGCAACGGTGAGGTGATATGGGTTGGCGGATACCGGCCCGATGAACGTTATAAAGTAAGTAAGGAAACCAAAAAAGTAACTATATTCGAGTTGATGAAGATAATTTGAAGATTTGAAAATGTGTCAATTTGAAAATGATTTAATCATCTTCAACATTTGCAATAATTTTCAAATTTTCAAATCGTCAAATTTTCAAATTAAAAAAATGAGCGATAAACCGGCATTTACCGAAAAACAATACCTGGGGCGTGAGTTTATACCGCTTACCATCCGCCTGGTTTTGGCTATGTTTTGTTTTGCCGCATACTTTTTTACTGATGAGCGCGAACGAAACGGCGACCTGCTGGTAGTGGTTGGCTTTGCTATCATCATTATTTCCATCATTATGGGGTTTTTACTCCATTTTCGGACCCGCATTTTAAATAAAAGTGTTTTGCTGGATGGTTTATGGACCACCCGCCTGGTAAAGATCGATCTTAACAGCATTATTAAGGCCGAACAGGGACAGTACAGCAGGTATCTTTTTAATAACCCGGTATATAACCTGCACTCCAAAGGAACTATCCGTTTTTTTGCATCTGGCAAAGAAGCTATCTTTTTAACAGATCGCGACGGGCTGGTTTACATCATCGGCTCACATAACGCCAACGAATTATTAAGGGCGATTAAGGAAGAGATGAAGAAATAAGTCTTAAGTCCGAAGTCTTAAGTCAAAAAGTTGAACCGGTCAATTCTTCAGTTACCAGTCAGGCACTTACAGAAATAATGACTTACGACTTTAGACTCAAGACTAACGACTTAAAAAAACGTCACTCCTAACCGGATAATGATCTGATAGCTTTTTTTCAATGACCTGGTAATCCACGATGTTGAATTGCTGGCTGGTGAGAATATAATCAATCTGGAAATTAGGGAAATCTCCGTTGTAGGTACGTACAAAACCTGATCCTTTTTCCCTGAATGCGTTTTTTAAACCGGCTGCCATTTGATTCAATGAAAAAGACGAGGGGGTATCGTTAAAGTCGCCGCTGATAATATAGGGATATGGGCATTGCCGGCTGTTTTCTTTAACCAAATACATTTGTGCGGCTCTTTTTTTGAAGGCATTTACCAATTTACTCCCCATGCGTTTGGTTGAACGTATATCTGTTTTGCCTTTTTTTGAAACACCGTCAAGGTATTTATAATCTTCCGGGTCAAACCCAATTGATTTAAGGTGCACGTTATAATAGCGAAAAGGTTTATTGTCCTTTAGCACATCTATATATAAACATTGGTTTTCGTTGGTGCTGTCAGACAGGGGAATAACCTGTTCGTCAGTTATCGGGTATCTTGAAAATATCGCCATGCCGATGGTTTTATGCGGGCTTATGGTAAAGCTTTTAAAGTAGGCGAAGTTTACATTTAAAATTTTCATTATTGAATCGGTAAAATCATACACGCCTTTTTTTTGGGTGAAATATTCCTGGAAACCAAGGATATCGGGCTGCTGTTGTTTAACGATCTGCAATATTTCCGTTCGGGTTGATTCATCCATTTTTGAACCGTAATGCCTGAAATGGTGAACATTATAGGTCATTATCCTGATGGTATTTGCCGGTTTCGGTATAATCACCTCTTTATTCCCTCCATGAAAGCCTATGTTATTGAGCAAAGTAGGGTACCCGGCAAGGATAGTGATAACAGAAATCAGGCCATGCCATTTTTTACGGATAAGCCAATAAAAAATCATTAAGACGTTTAACAATAAAAGCAGCGGGTAGGCAAGTCCTAAAAAGGCGGGGAACAATATTTTACGCGGATCGGTAAAGGGTGCAAGGTAGCTGAGCAACAGGGCAACGCAAAGGATAATATTTATCCATAAAAACAGCCTGTCGATAAAGGGAAGCTTGTTATCAGCCTTCATTACTTGCCCTGAATAGTATATCTTTTTCCTGTTTGGACAAGCTATCGTATCCGGAACGGGAAATTTTATCCAAAATCAAATCAATTTCTTCCTGTCTTGGCGCGCCGGAGGATCTGCCCGAAGGATTGGAGGACACTACCCTTAATTTTGGCCTGGGTTTAAATATTTTGGTGATGCCGGCTATCCAGTCGTTCCCTTTTTGCAGTTGTTTGATATAGATAAAACCGATCAGCGCGCCGCCCAGGTGAGATAGTTCGCCACCGGCGTTTGCGCTGGTAATTCCGAAGAAATCAACGACAATAAAAAACAGTACCAGCCATTTCAATTTTACCGGGCCTATCAATATCAGTGGTATAGTATAATTGGGTAGTTGGGTAGCGGTGGCAACCATAACAGCCATAACACCCGCTGAAGCCCCTACCAGGGTGCTGTTGTCAGCTACATGCAATTGGGTATAAAAAGGGAGTACATTATAACAAAATACAAATAAAAATGCCCCGGCGAAACCGCCCATTAAATATAAACCGACGGTCCGTTTTTTGCCCAGGAATTCTTCAAATATTTGCCCGAACCAATACAGCCATAGCATGTTGAAAAGGATATGGAAAATACCCGCGTGCATGAACATGTAAGTTAGCGGTGTCCAGAAATGCGTAAGCAATTTGTGTAAGGACGCAGGAAGCAAAAGATACTCAGTCGTTAGGCGGTCTAAATTATGCGAGTTAAAAAAGAGTGTTTCAAATATCGAGGGTACATTGATCAATAAAAACACAATAATATTGATGCCAATAAGCAAATTCAGCTTACTGCCCGAATGGAGCATTTTGAGTTGTATGTCTTTCCAGAGGGTACTCATGTCAGATAAAATGTACTTAAAGATAACCCAAATAATTTAAAAAAGTTGTATTGCGCTATGCATTTTACAAACTATTAACAGTGGCGGTGTTTTTGTACCTGAAACTTTAAAAAACGCCTACCTGTACCGCCAAACTTTTATCATGATGAAACCCAGCAACGCGCCGCCCAAGTGGGCAAAATGGGCAACATTGTCGCCGGTAAATTGTCCGAATCCCGAAACAAGTTCAATTAAAATGTACACGGGGATAAGGTATTTCGCTTTAATTGGTACGGGAACAAACAAGATCATTAATTCAAGCTCGGGGTACAACATGGCAAAGGCAACTAAAACACCAAAAATCGCTCCGGATGCGCCAACCAAAGGCCCAAAATAGAGATCGTGAAGAGCCTGCGCTCTGTCGCCAAATTGGAGATAGGAGGCATCAAGCGACGGCTGAGCGATAGTGAAGCTACCGATTAAATTGTGTACTTCGATCGCCTGTACCAACATTTGAAGTACGTAAGCTCCTATTCCACATATAAAATAAAGGTTTAAAAATTTCTTAGCCCCTATTGCATATTCGAGTATTGGGCCGAACATAAATAAAGCAAACATATTGAATAGGATATGCTGCCAACCGCCGTGCATAAACATGTAAGTAATAGGCTGCCATGGCTTGAAATTGGGGGAGTTGAAATAAAATCCGCCCATTAATGTGGTATAGGGTCCTCTTGGATCGCTATGGTCCAATACCAGAAAGGGTAAAAAACAAATAATGTTAATAATCAGCAGGTTTTTTACAACCGGCGTTAAATTATCGAAAGGTGATTGCCTTTGTGGACTCATATTTTTATGTGTTGAACCCCGCGCCTGCGGGATTATTTTTCAAATCGTTCTGCTAATTCGTTTAATGTAAAAGTAGTGATCACCAGTTTACCGTTCAGCGCCAGGTTGGGCATCTGGCAGGCAAAAAGCTGGTCGATCAATAAATTCATTTCCTCCAATGACATCCTGGTGCCTGCTTTCGTTGCAGCATTACGTGCAAGAGACCGCGCCAGGCTGTCGCGCTTGTCCAGTTTTAATATCGACTGGTTGTTTTTAAACCCCTCCAGCAATTGTTCCAGGATCTCCGTTTCCGAAGTGTTATTCAGATCCGCCGGGACACCCTCCACCACTACGGTGTTTTTGCCAAACTCGCGGATATCAAAACCCAGCGCACGAATATCGGGTAAAAGTTCCTTTAATAACTCAAAATCGCTGCTGTTTAGTGTAACCGACTGCGGGAACAGGCTTTGCTGGCTTACGCCGGTATGGTTCTCCAGTTGCTGCAAAAAACGCTCGTACAAGATCCGCTCATGCGCCGCCTGCTGGTTGATCACCATAAAACCTGATTTTATCTGCGATAAAATATAACGGTTATGCACCTGGAAAAGCTGCTGCTCGCTGGGTTTATTCAGGTCCTGGTCGTCAACAGCAATGGTTTTTTGGCCGTGCATTTCACTTTGTGCGTTTTCTTCTTTCCTGGCGATCTCGTAAAGGGTATCCCAGTTTTGCGGCACCGGCGAGCTGCGGTAGTTACTGCTGCTACTGTATACCGGGGCCTCGCGCTCAATCTTTTGCTCCGTGGCGAAAGGGTTATAATCGGGGTTAAAGCTGATGGTTGGCGCTACAATTTCCTCAAAAGGTTTTGGCGTAACCAAATGCTCAATGCTGTTTTCCTGGTCGAAATCCAGGCTCGGGGTGATGTTATACCTGCCCAACGAGCGCTTTACTGCCGACCGGATAATGGCGTAAATGGTTTGCTCATCCTGGTATTTAATTTCTGTTTTGGTGGGATGAACGTTGATGTCGATTTTAGCCGGGTCTATCTCAATAAACAGTACATAAAGGGGATAAGTATCCTCAGGCAATAATTCTTTAAAAGCCATCAGCACCGCGTGGTTCAGGTAAGCATCGCGGATAAATCGGTTGTTCACAAAAAAGAACTGTTCGCCGCGGGTTCTTTTGGCATACTCGGGCTTGCCCACAAAGCCGCGCAGTTTAATCACATTGGTATCTTCTTCTACCGGCACTAAACGCTCGTTATAATTATTGCCCAGCAGGTGAATGATGCGCTGTTTTAATGTGGCCTGCGGCAGGTGGTAAATCTCCTGCCCGTCGTGGTGCATCGAGAAAAACACCTGCGGGTTGGCCAGCGCCACACGCTGAAATTCATCAATAATATGGCGCATTTCCACCGGGTTACTTTTTAAAAAGTTGCGGCGGGCGGGGGTATTGTAAAACAGGTTTTTTACCGAGATGGAGGTCCCTGTATTAGCCGAACAGGCCTGCTGGCTGATCACTTCCGAGCCTTCTATCAGGATACAGGTGCCCAGCTCATCTTCGTGCCGGCGGGTTTTTAGCTCCACCTGCGCAATGGCGGCGATAGAGGCCATTGCCTCGCCCCTGAAGCCCATGGTACGGATGGCAAACAAGTCCTCTGCCTTGCGGATCTTTGAAGTGGCATGCCTTTCAAAACTCATGCGGGCGTCGGTAAGGCTCATGCCGCAACCATTGTCAATCACCTGGATCAGCGATTTGCCGCCCTCCTTAAGGATCAGCTGGATCTTGTCGGCGCCGGCGTCCAGCGCATTCTCCACCAGCTCTTTTACTGCCGAGGCCGGTCGCTGCACTACTTCCCCTGCGGCAATCTGGTTGGCAACGGCATCCGGTAAAAGCTGTATAATATCTGGCATGTTGTAAAATTCCCTTCTTGCCCGCTAAAAAAATGTTTGATCAGCGGTTTTTCAATTCCGGCGCTAAATTAATTATTTGATGGCATAAGTTTAGTATAGGTGCATTTAAACTGCAAAGCAATCAACGGCGGCAAAGCAAATCAGCAAGCAGGTAAATTATAATGCCCGGTGTAAGGTTTAGCATCGTTAATTTGCAGGATGTTTTTATATGGATTATTCTTTAAAAATCCAAACAAATTACTAAAAAAATTAGTGTACCAGGTGTACCAGGCTTATTCATGCGTGTCGGGTGGTTCAGGTGCCCCCTGCGTTTTGGCCACCGGCATTGGTCGCGCGCAAGCTGCGAATGACCGGGGCAAACGAATTGCAAATTAAAATTATTTACCGCACAACTTTATGCATTTGTTTTTGTATATAGTTTTGTAGCTTACAAACTTTTTACATTTGCCCCATGAAAAGAATTTGGCCCGTACTGTTTTTCCTTGCCGCAGCCTGTAAACACCAGGATTATAATGTTGATCTTATTGTTAAAAACGCAGTGGTTTACACGGTTGACAGTAATTTTACCACAGCCACTGCCTTTGTAGTAAACAATGGAAAGATTATTTCAGTAGGTAACAGCGATACGATCGAAAAAAAATATGCCGCAAAGGAAGTAGTAGATGCAGGAGGCAAAGCCGTTTACCCAGGTTTTATTGATGCCCATTCGCATTTTTACAGCTATGGCATCAGCCTGCAGGAGGCCCATTTGGAGAATACCAAAAGCTGGCAGGAGGTAGTGGATTCGGTTAGCGCATTTGCCCGAAGAAACCCGGAGGGCTGGATCACCGGCCATGGCTGGGACCAAAATAAATGGACAGTAAAACAATTCCCTGATAAGGCTAAACTGGATTCCCTGTTCCCCGTAAGGCCGGTGATATTGAGCCGCATTGACGGGCACGCCATTATGGTAAACCAGGCTGCCTTAAATATTGCGGGTATAAAGCCGGGCCAAACCATTAATGGCGGCAAAATTGAAACGGTTAACGGCAAACTTACAGGCTTACTGGTGGATAATGCAGAAGGATTGGTACGAAAGAAAATCCCGTTGCCAGGCGACGCACTTGCCGACTCTGCTTTTTTAGACGCACAGCGTAACTGTTTCGCTGCGGGCTTAACTACGGTTGAAGATTGCGGCCTGCCTTATACCATGATCAATACGATTGAACAATTGCAGCATAGGGGATCGCTTAAAATGCGGATGTATGTCATGCTTTCGGATAACCCGGAGGATTTTGCGTATTTATTTAAAAGAGGTATTTATAAAACCCCGAGGCTGGACGTACGCGCCTTTAAGGTTTATGCTGACGGGGCATTGGGATCGCGCGGGGCCTGTTTGCTGCAGCCATATAGCGATCAGAAAAACTGGCGCGGATTTTTACTGAGCGATCAGAAACATTTTTTGGATGTTGCGCAAAAACTGGCGGCCAAAGGCTTCCAGATGTGTACCCATGCCATTGGCGATTCGGCCAACCGCGTAATGCTGAAGATTTATGCCGGCGTGCTGAAAGGCAAAAACGACCGCCGCTGGCGTATTGAGCACGCGCAGGTGCTGGCGCCGGAAGACATCAGGTACTTTGGCGATTACAGTATTATCCCGTCGGTACAGCCCACACACGCCACTTCGGACATGTACTGGGCAGGTACCCGCCTGGGTAAAGCCCGTATTAAAACTGCTTATGCCTACAAACAATTGCTGCAGCAAAATGGCTGGCTCCCGCTGGGCACTGATTTCCCTGTCGAAAACATTAACCCGATGTATACGTTTTATGCAGCAGTGGAGCGTAAAGACCTGAAAGGTTTCCCGTCTGGTGGTTTTCAGCCTGAAAATGCCCTTACCAGGGAGCAGGCATTAAGGGGAATGACGATATGGGCCGCCAAAGCGCAATTTGAAGAAAATGAAAAAGGGAGCATTGAGCCGGGCAAATTTGCTGACTTTGTGATCCTTGATAATGATATCATGAAAACAGATGGCGCAAACCTGCCTAACGTTAAAGTGTTAAAAACCTATGTGAATGGAGAAAAGGTTTATGAGAAGAAGTAACCGTTGGTTTTGTACTTTAATATTTTCAGCATTTGTTTTATTTCATTCAGCATGCGCACAAAATCCGCCTTTCAGGGGGCAGGCTTATGTAGACGAGGTGAATTTGGTGGAGAAATCTACCGTGCTTTTTAATAACGCCGCCTATACTATCCCCATCCAAAATCTCGACCAGCAAAAAATAGCCAGCGTACACTTCTCTTATGCTTATGCTGCCGGTTTCGACAGCCTGCTAAATAAATATGATAAAGTGGCGGCGTTTAACGGTAATTTATACACCGGTGCCAAAAGCCTGGATGACCTTTCAGCCGACCTGAAATGGTACAATACGCTGATCGTGCAGCTAAACGAAGCCGATTTGAACAACCCGCAAATTGCCGACTTTATCAGGTTCAATCAAAAAACAAAGGCTGTAATTATTGCATTGTTTGGCAACAGCAATGCCCTTATTAAACTTAATAATTTGAGCCTGCCGGTAATCTGGAGCCAACGGATCTCGCCGGTTTCGGCTTATTTTTCCGCAGAGGCTATTTTTGGCGGGGTGGCTATTACACAGAAATTAAGCAGCAATATTTCGCCTGTTTTCCGCAAGGGGATGGGTTTCACCACCGGTAAGATCCGCCTGGAATATAGCGTACCCGAGGCTGTGGGGATAAAATCAGATAACCTGATCGATATTGACAATATCGCCACCGAGGCCATCATGAACCAGGCCACCCCGGGTTGCGTGGTGCTGGTAGCAAAGGATGGCAAAGTGATCTTCAACAAAGCCTACGGTTACCATACCTACGATAAAACCATCCCCGACAAGCTGACCGATATTTTCGACCTGGCCTCGATGACCAAAATCTCAGCTACAACCATGGAAACCATGCAGTTGTACGACCAGGGCAAACTAAGCATCGATTCAACCGTAGGGCATTACCTGCCGCAGGCCAGAAAAACAAACAAGAATGACCTGCTGGTGAAGGAGGTGCTTGAACACCAGGCCGGCCTGATCCCGGATATCCCTACATTAGAAGCGGTTAAGCCAACGGATTATACCGTCGATTCTTCTGCAGACTACCCCACTAAAGTAAATGAGAATTACTATTTACGAAAGGATTATTTTAAGGACGTGATGTGGCCCCTGATGCTGAACTCCCCCTTACGCACCCGCGGTCAATATCTTTACAGCGACCTGAGCATGTGTTTTATGCAGCAGATCATCGAAACCATAACCTCGACCCCGGAGAATGTATACGTGCAACAGCAGTTTTACACCCCGCTCGGGATGCAAACCGCCGGCTATTTACCGCTTTACCGCTTTAAGCCCGAACAAATCCCGCCAACGGAAAACGACCCGGTATACCGCCATGCCCTGTTGGACGGCTATGTGCACGACCCCACCGCCGCGTTAATGGGCGGTGTTGCAGGCCATGCCGGCCTATTTGCCAGCGCCAACGATGTGGCCATCCTTTACCAGATGATGCTGAACCGGGGAACCTATGGAGGGGTAGCATACATCAAACCCGAAACCGTGGACCTGTTTACCAAGCAACAATCGGCCATCAGCCGCAGGGGCCTGGGGTTTGACAGGTGGGACCCAGAGGTAAGTAAACATTATCCCTCGCAATATGCCTCGCCCCAAACTTACGGCCATACCGGTTTTACCGGCACCTGTGTATGGGTGGACCCGGCTTCGCACCTGGTTTATGTGTTTTTATCCAACCGCGTAAACCCGAGCGTGAGCCCCAAGCTGGGCAGCCTGAACACCCGCCCAAGAATAATGGATGTGGTTTACCAGGCGATACAAAAAGGGATTTAGCGGTTCGGATTTCGGATTTTCAATGCGGAATTAGTAATGGCGATTGCGGAGTTTTGCTATGCACGTTTATTCGATTATTTACAGGTATGTAAAGGTCCGTTTTTTAATTACCGAACCTGAAACTTACAGCGATTTCATATTCTACAGTTACTGATTTCCCATCTAAAATACCGGGAAGCCATTCGCCAGGGAGTGATTTTACAGCTTTTAATGCTGATTCGTCGCAATCATATCCTAAGGGTTTTATCAGTCTGTAGCCCGAAACAGCCCCTTCTTTATTAATAGTTACGCCAATAAATACCGTTCCCTGTATGTAATTGTTTCTTGCTTGGGCCGGATAGACAACGTTAACGGCTATAATGCGATTAAATGCCGATTCGCCATCCAGGTATACCGGCGGGCGGTCTAAAGTTGTTTGCTTTTTGCCCGCGCTATCGATCACTGTATAGATTTTGGTTTTGTAATCAGAATCCCGTTTTAAATAAAGCAGATCCTTTTTGGTATAATCATACATGATTTGTAGCATTCCACTGGACTTATACGCCGCCCAAATCCCTGTTTTTCTGTCCTGCTTATAATAACCGCTGTCTTCCACCATACCATTATACCGATACTCGACCCACAAACCGTCTTTCAGGTTATTTTTATAGAAACCAGTACACATTATCTTATCACCGGAGGCGAAATATTTGGTGTATCCGCCTTCCCTAACGCTTGGGTCAGCTTGTAGTACAGAATAATCTTCATAATATCTAAATTGTAGAATACCGGTTTTAACTTCCATGGTTTTTTGCGCAAAAAGTTTGCCCGAAATGAGGAGCAGGATGGTAAGGATACAGGTTTTCATCAGGTAAATATAAGGTTTCACGTTAATAATCTGAATCAGAATTTACGGAATTAAAGAATTTTCAGGATTGCACTTTTTAATTCTGTTAATTCTAAAATTCTGCAAATTCTGATTCAGACGAACTCTTCCCGCCCAATTTCACATAATTATGATACTTTTCAGGATTGCACTTTTTAATTCTGTTAATTCTAAAATTCTGCAAATTCTGATTCAGACGAACTCTTCCCGCCCAATTTCACATAATTATGATACTTTTCAGCTTAAATTCCGTATTTTTGCAGCCTCTAAAAATAGAGGTGTAACAGATTGATGTATAAGGAATATAAGCAGTTAAACTTATCGCAGACAGGCAAAGACATCCTTGCTTTCTGGAAGGAGCACGGCATTTTTGAAAAGAGCATCAGCAGTCGCCCGGCAGCCAACCCCTACACGTTTTACGAAGGGCCGCCGAGCGCCAATGGCATGCCCGGCATTCACCACGTAATGGCTCGCGCCATTAAGGATATATTTTGCCGTTATAAAACGCTAAAAGGCTACCAGGTAAAACGCAAGGGCGGCTGGGATACCCATGGCCTGCCTATTGAGCTGGCCGTTGAAAAAGCTTTGGGCATCACCAAGGACGATATCGGCAAAAAGATCTCAGTAAAAGATTATAACGACGCCTGCCGCAAGGAGGTAATGCGCTATACCGATGTTTGGAACGACCTGACCGAAAAAATGGGCTACTGGGTCGACCTGGAAGACCCCTACATCACCTATAAAAACGAATACATTGAATCCCTTTGGTGGATTTTAAAGGAATTTTATAATAAAGGCTGGTTATATAAGGGTTATACCGTTCAGCCTTATTCGCCAAAATCAGGTACAGGGTTAAGTTCGCATGAGCTGAACCAGCCGGGCACCTATAAAATGGTGAAAGATACGACCATCACCGCACAATTTCACCTCAAAAAAGAGCAGCAGCATCCGCTGATGCCGCAATTGTTTGAGGACGAAAACGAGGATACGGTGATATTAGCCTGGACGACCACCCCATGGACGCTGCCATCAAACTGTGCCCTTGCCGTTGGCGAAAAAATTGATTATGTAAAGCTGCGCACGTTTAACCCTTATACTTATGAGCCGGTTAGTGTGGTGTTGGCAAAAGACCTGGTGACTAAATATTTTAAGGCCGAAGGGCAGGGCGAAGATCATCTGAAAGCTTATAAAGCCGGCGATAAAATTATTCCATGGGAAGTTCGCGGAACTTTTAAAGGGGTTGAATTGCTTGGCCTTCGCTATCACCAGCTGATGCCATATGTAAGCAACGAGGATTTGGAAAAGAACGCCTTTTTGGTGATCCCCGCCGATTTTGTAACCACCGAAGACGGTACCGGTATCGTACATACGGCCTCTGTTTTTGGTGCGGATGACTTCAGGGCCTGTAAGGAAAACGGCGTGCCATCCGTAATGGTAAAGGACGAAGCCGGCAAGGATGTGCCGCTGGTGGACAAACAGGGCCGCTTTGTAGCTGAAGTAACCGACTACGCCGGCCTTTATGTAAAAGAAGAATATTATACCAAAGAAGAACGCGAAGCACCCGGCTTTAAGGCGACCGATGTAATGATCGCCATCAAGCTGAAGGAAGAAAACAAAGCCTTCGACGTAAAAAAATACGAACACAGTTACCCGCACTCCTGGCGTTCGGACGAGCCGATCTTATACTATCCATTGGATAGCTGGTTTATCCGTACCACCGCCGTAAAGGACAAGCTGGTGGAGCTGAATAAAACCATCAACTGGAAACCCGAATCAACCGGCACCGGCCGGTTTGGTAACTGGCTGGAAAACCTGGTCGACTGGAACCTTTCGCGTTCACGTTTCTGGGGCACACCGCTGCCGATCTGGCGCGAAGAGAATGGGCTGGAAGAAAAATGTATCGGATCTATTGCCGACCTGAAAGCGGAAATTGAAAAATCAATCGCTGCCGGTTTAATGCCTGCTGATTTTGTGATTGATGACCTGCACCGGCCTTATGTAGATGATGTAATATTAACTTCATCCGCCGGCAAAGCCATGTACCGCGAACCGGATTTAATTGATGTTTGGTTTGACAGCGGCGCCATGCCTTATGCACAATGGCATTTCCCGTTTGAAAACAAGGAACAATTTGAAAGCGCTTACCCGGCTGATTTTATCGCCGAAGGCGTTGATCAAACCCGCGGCTGGTTTTTTACCCTGCATGCCATAGCGGTAATGCTGAGCGAAGCCAGCGATGAGATAAAAGCGGTTAACGGGCGCGTGGGCAATAAAGGCGTTGCTTTTAAAAATGTGATCTCGAATGGTTTGGTGCTGGATAAAAACGGCAACAAAATGTCCAAACGCCTGGGTAACGGGGTTGATCCTTTTGCTACCATTGAACAGTTTGGCGCCGATGCTGCCCGCTGGTACATGATCAGCAATGCCTCGCCATGGGATAATTTGAAATTTAATACCGAAGGGATAGATGAAGTACGCCGTAAATTCTTTGGCACGCTGTATAATACCTATGCTTTCTTTGCGTTATACGCCAATATCGATCAGTTTAACTATAGCGAAGCGGAAATAGCGATTACCGACCGTCCCGAAATTGACCAGTGGATCATCTCCCTGCTCAATACGTTAAGCAAAGAGGTAGATGCTTTTTATGCAGATTTTGAGCCGACGAAAGCCAGCCGCGCCATACAGGATTTTGTTGACGAGCATTTGAGCAACTGGTATGTACGTTTAAGCCGCCGCCGTTTCTGGAAATCGGATAACAGCTACGATAAATTATCGGCCTACCAAACATTGTACACCTGTTTGGTAACTATTGCCAAGCTGATGTCGCCGGTGGCGCCGTTCTTTGCAGATAAATTATATTCGGACCTGAACGAGGCAACCCAAAAAGAAGCCTTTGAATCCGTTCACCTGGCTTACTTCCCTGAATATAATGAAACGCTGGTAAACAAAGCCCTGGAAGAGCGGATGCAGATGGCGCAGGATATTTCCTCGCTGGTATTATCGCTCCGCAAAAAAGTGGGCATCAATGTAAGGCAGCCGCTGGGCCGCATTTTACTGCCTATACTCAATAAAAACTTTGAGGGGCAGGTGGAGCAGGTGAAAGAATTGATATTATCCGAAACCAATATCAAAAACATTGAGTATATTACGGATGCTTCTGGCTTTATCAAGAAGAAGATAAAACCAAACTTTAAAGTGCTGGGCGCCAAAGTGGGCAAGGATATGAAAGCGGTGGCTGAGGCAATTGGTAAGCTAAGTGCAGATGAGATTGCGCAACTGGAAAGCGAAGGCAATATCCAGCTCAACATTGTCAACTCACTACTCACTACTCATTACTCACTACTCACCAGTGACGTCGAAATTATCGCTGAAGATGTTCCCGGGTGGCAGGTTGCAAATTTAGGAAAACTAACTGTCGCTTTAGATGTTACACTTACCAGCGAATTGAAACAGGAGGGGACTGCGAGGGAGGTGATCAACAGGATACAAAACTTGCGCAAAACCCTCGGTTTTGAAGTTACCGACAGGATTAAAGCACAAATAAAATGCCCGGAATATATATGGGAAGCGGTGAATAATAATTTATCCTATATTTGCGCCGAAATTTTGGCAGACAGCATATTGCCTGATAATGAATTAAATGATGGCGAATTGGCCGCGATTGACGGAAACGAAATTTTGATTGCTATTACTAAAAGTTAAATGAAACAAGAAAACGAAAAAACCAGGTACTCTGAATCGGATCTGCAGGAATTTAAGGGTATTTTACTGGAAAAACTACGCAGCGCAAAAGAAGAACTGAGCGCATTGGCTACCTCGTTAAGCTCACCAAATGCTAACGGCACCGACGATACCGCCGGTACCTATAAAACACTGGAAGACGGCTCGGCCACATTGGAAAAAGAACAGATCAACCAACTGGCAGCACGTCAGAAAAAGTTTATCGAGCAGCTGGAAGCGGCCCTGGTACGGATTGAAAACAAAACTTACGGTATTTGCCGCGAAACCGGCAAGCTGATCCCGAAGGAGCGTTTGCGCGCGGTGCCGCATACTACCCTCAGCATGGAAGCAAAACTAAGGCAATAAATGAAGGCTGCTTACACAAAACCTTTTTTGTTAATTGCTGTCATCATTGTGCTTGACCAGGTTATTAAAACCTGGGTACGAACACATATGCTGCTCGGCGACCAGATCCATTTTATGGGCAGCCGGGGTATGCTCAATTATACCATAAACAACGGCATGGCCTTCGGTTGGGAAATTGGCGGCGAAGGCGGCAAGCTGGTATTAACCATCTTCCGGCTGGTGGCCTGCATCGGTATCGGTTACGGCCTTTATCATCTTATTAAACACAAATACCACCGCGGGCTAATTACCTGCGTGGCGCTAACTTTTGCCGGCGCTTTAGGCAACACCATCGATTGTGTATTTTACGGCGTGCTGTTTCAGCATGGTAAATTATTTGAGGGACAGGTGGTGGATATGTTTTATTTTCCCATCATCAGGGGCAGCTACCCATCCTGGTTCCCGGCATGGCACGGGCAGCCCTTTGAATTTTTTCAGCCGATATTTAACCTCGCAGATGCCGCTATCTCAACAGGCGTTATCGCCATCCTGGTATTCCAGAAACGTTATTTTAAACAGGAAGTCCCCGAATTAAGCAGCCCCAATAGCGAAATGGTGGAAGAATAATTGGTTCATTAGTTCACTGGTTCATTAGGTTATTGGTGGGTTGATGGTCATTAGGTCATTGGTTTGGCATAGAAGAAAAACGACTTTCACTCTGAGGCTCTCGAAGGGTGTTTCGCGTCATTGGTCATTGGATTGATAAAAAAATCGGGGTGTCACCCTGAGGCACTCGAAGGATGCTTCGCGTCATTCGGTCATTGGGTTGAAAAAAAGGGTGTCACCCTGAGGCACTCGAAGGGTGCGCGCAAAGGCCCTCGCCGTTTGATTTGAGGGATTGTCAGCGGCGGTGGAATATCCCGGGTACATATTAAACTCCCTTTACAAAAACGTATAAACATTTAACTGTTCAATAACCAGTTCGCCCATGGTTTTGCAGGCTTTAAAGGCGGGTTCTTTATGGTATCCGGCCAGGTCGGCGGCCAGTTGTTCCACCTTTTTTAGCGGCGAAACTTCATCCTTTTTCATACAGGTAAGCAGGTCTACCAGGCGGTACCGGACCAGCTTTATCCGGTTATTGATCAGGCTCCGCTCTTCTTCCTGGTACTGGCGCATGGCGTTTTTATCCATGTGTTTCATGCCCAGCATTACCAGGGCGTTATTCTCCTTAAAATAATGCGGCAGGTAAAACTGCCGGCGGCCCTCGTACGATTGCTGGTCGAAGTCAATCGCCCTGATGCGGTATTGGTTGCCTTCAATATCCGGCGTTATATGCACCACGTAGTTGTACGACCGCATGTCGCCCAGCAAACGGATAAAACAGCGCTCGTTAAATTTCACAAATTCCTTGCAGATCCGCACCTGGTTAAATTTGGAGGTTGACAGCCGGTTTTTAATAAAGATATCGCCCGGCAGCCCGATGATGTGATCTTCTATAATGGTGGTGCCGTCAGTTAGATAGCCAATACGGTTGGGCGAAAGGATATGCTCCAGCTCCAGCCCGTAGATGCGGGAAGCATCGGCGGCTTTCACATAAAAATAATCGTAGTTATCGTTAAATTTATTGATGATCCGGATCCTGAAAGGCTTTGAATTGCCAAAGGTGCAGTAATCTATCTGCGCGATCTGCAGCTGATCAACCACTTCCATATAGCCGGATGCATTCATTAAAGCATAGATAGCCGTAAGGGCAGGGAAAAGCTCCTGCATTTCGGCCGCATCATAGTAAACGGTTTGCCAGAGCGTATCGTGTCCGTTTTTATCCAGCAGGGGCACACTCATATTAAAGCGCAACAGGTCAGTGTATTGTACGCCCAGGTTACGGTAACGGTTATATTTTGCGAGGTAGCTTTTCAGTTCATCTTTAACCGGGTAAAAGAATTTTTTCCGGGAAGGAACGTCCAGCCTTGATTCAGTATCTGCCATAGGCGAAAATTAAGCAAATTAATATATTAATACTTATATTTAAGGAGCTTTTTAAGGTGGTAAGCTGCAGTAGCCCTAATAAGATGTCCGCAGGGACAAGTCTGAGATTTAAAAATTGAATGAGCAATTTTTCCGGGCGGTATTTTTTGCCATCAATGGCTAACGGCGTAAAACAACCAGGCTTTTAATCCAAATTTTAACAAAATTTTATTGTAGCGTTTCGTCGGCTTGCCCTGGTTGTGCTATAGCCGCCATGCCGTAACCACGGTAAAAAATGCAGGCCCCCTTTTCGCCGCTCTAATGGCCTTGCTCACCGATTTATTTTACCCCCCAGCCAATTAAGAATTGGAGTGATTGTCCGATCGTTGTAATTTTAGGCTATTAAATAATCAGATCACCTAAAACATCAAAAAAATGGACATGTACGAAAACCCTTATATGGCATTTCCGGGAATAACAGCCGAAGAGATGGCCCTTTTGCAGCAGGGAACTGCAGAGCTTGATGAAAATCAAAAAAAATATTTTTATATGGTATATTCCGGTAAAAGAAAAAATCCCCAGGATATTTTATTGGTTACCCTGTTGGGTTTTATTTGGATCGCCGGGATCCAAAGGTTCCTTGTCGGCCAGATCGGAATGGGCCTTTTATACTTTTTTACCGGAGGCTTTTGCTGGATAGGCACTATTGTTGACCTGGTGAATTATAAAGAGATCGCCCTGGAGTTTAACCGCAAAATGGCCTACGAAAGTTATCACATCGCTAAGTTCAGCGTTAAATAAAAAGCAGGTAAAAGCTATAGCGGAAAACTGAATTTTCCCATCAATGCGGCAGGATTATTCCCTATCGCCACTGGTTCTCCACATAATGCTTCATTGCCCAATAGCGCAAACAAAATAGCTTCTTTGGCGTCCGGGTTAATGCCCAGCACCCCTGTATCTTCAATTGTTGCCCCCGGAAGGGCAGTTTTTAAGTAATTGACGATGTAGGGGTTTTTTGCGCCCCCGCCGCTGGTAAATAGGTGGAGGCCTTCCACTTTAAAATTAGCCGAAATGAATCCGGAGATACTTTTTGCAGTAAAGGCGCTTAAAGTACAGAGCAGGTCTTCAGGGCTGATTTTTAGGGTGTTTGATTGTTGTTGGGCTATCGCAACATAGTCCAGGCTAAACAATTCCGGCCCGGTGGTTTTTGGCGCCACTTCGTCAAAAAAGGGCTGGTTTAACAAAGCCGCTAACAAAACGTCACTTACCTTTCCCGACAAGGCGATTTTTGCATCTTCATCAAAAGGCAGGTTAAAATATTTCTGGCAGGCGGCATCAATCAGTGTATTGCCCGGGCCAATATCTGTACACAAAATTTTAACATAGTCGCCATCGGCAGGTAAATAGGTAAGGTTGGCTATCCCGCCAATATTCAGCAATAGCCGGTTTTCACCGGGTTTGCTCCCCAATAAAACATCACCATACAATGCCAGGGGCGCACCTTCACCTCCCGCCGCGATATGTTTTTGCCTAAAATCACTAACCGTTAATATCCCCGTCTTTACGGCCAGGTGATCGCCATCCCCTATTTGCAGGGTTGCGTTTGGATAATCTGCCTGCAGGTGCAGCCTTTTTGGCGCATGATAAATAGTTTGCCCGTGGCTGGCGATCAGGTCAACTTCACCAGGATCAACTCCCCAGCCGGCAAGCGCCTCCAAAACCAGTTCCCCATAATAATTTCCGATAAAAGCATTCAGCAGGCAAACTTTCTCCAGGTCGGCCTCCCGTTTTGCAAAGACAGATTGGATCTCTTTTTTAAAAGCCTCCTGGTAGGAGATCGTCGTAAAATGCAACAATCTGAATTGCGTTTTCAAACCGTTTTCGGTAAACCTGCATAGCGCAATATCCAGGCCATCCAGCGAAGTGCCCGACATTAGCCCCACAATAATTTTTTCTGTTTTTTGGGCGATGCTGAAAAGCTTTTGCAGGTTTTTGTTGAGGGATACCATGGGTTCCAATTTATGGATTTGTTGATCGAATACAAAAGTTAAATTAAAACCGTACTTTTTTAATATATCTGATATATTTGATTTCACCAATTTTTTCTAAGTCCGGAGTCTTGAGTCGAAAGTCTCAAGTCAAAACAGGACTTCAGACTAAAGACTTTAGACTTACGACTCAAACACAATGGCGAGATTAAATTTACTTGAAGAAACGAGGTACGAGAAACTGCCGGTAACGGTGTATGGCAACCAGCAGCAGGCGTCTGTTGCCGTAGCGGGCCGCATAGCGGCATTGATCCGCGGCAAAGAAGCCAAAGGCGAAAAAACCGTATTGGGCCTGGCCACCGGGGTAACCCCCATCGGGGTTTATGCCGAACTGGTGCGCCTGCACAAAGAAGAAGGCTTGAGCTTTAAAAACGTGATCACCTTTAACCTGGATGAATACTACCCCATGCAGGCTGCCGCAGCGCAAAGCTACGTGACCTTTATGAACGAAAACCTGTTTTCGCACGTAGATATCGATAAAAGCCATGTAAATATTCCCGACGGCACCCTGTCCCTTGACGAGGTGCCCGCCTTTTGCCTGGAGTACGAACAAAAGATCACCGCCCTTGGCGGGCTGGACCTGCAGATCCTGGGCATTGGCCGTACCGGTCACATCGGCTTTAATGAGCCGGGCTCGGCGCCAAACTCAGGCACCAGGTTAGTCACCCTGGATGACCTGACCCGGAACGATGCCTCCAGAGATTTCGGCGGTAAATCAAATGTGCCCACCAAAGCCATTACCATGGGCGTGGGTACCATCTTTAAGGCCCGCGAGATCATCCTGATGGCCTGGAGTTTGAAAAAAGCCCCGATCGTTAAAAAAGCAGTAGAAGGAGAGATCTCCGGAGAAGTACCGGCTACCTATTTGCAGTTATCGGATCATGTGGAGTTTGTGCTGGATGAAGCCGCCGCAAGTTCATTAACCCGTTTTGATACCCCCTGGCTGGTAAAAGACTGTCACTGGGAAAACGGCCTGAAAAAGAAAGCCGTGATCTGGCTGGCAGAAACCGTAAACAAGCCCATTTTAAAACTAACCGAAGAAGATTATAATAACCATGGCATGGCCCAGCTGGCCGTTGAACAGGGTCCTGTTTATAATATCAATATCGACATTTTTAACCAGTTGCAGCACACGATCACCGGCTGGCCGGGCGGTAAGCCCCATGCCGACGATTCGCAAAGGCCCGAAAGGGCACAGCCGGCCCGGAAGCGCTCCATCATCTTTTCGCCTCATCCGGACGATGATGTGATCTCCATGGGCGGTACCTTTATCCGTTTGGTTGACCAGGGGCACGATGTGCACGTAGCCTATCAAACCTCTGGCAACACGGCTGTATGGGATGATGATGTATTACGCTTTGTAGAATTCGCCATCGACTTTAACCAGAGCATCGGCGAAGACAACAGCAAGCTGAAACAAATCTATGAAGACATGCGGGCTTTTATCCCTACCAAAAAACCCAACCAGGTAGATACCAAAGAGATCAGGGATGTAAAAGGGTTTATCCGCAAAACAGAAGCCATCTCGGGGGCACGGTATGCCGGCTTACCCGACAGCAATATCCACTTTATGGCTTTGCCATTTTACGAAACCGGCAAGATCAAAAAGAATACCGCCGGCGAAGCAGACATCAAACTAACGATGGAACTGTTGCAAAAAGTAAAACCGCAGCAGGTATTTGCCGCAGGCGACTTTGCCGACCCGAACGGGACACATTTGGTTTGTTTCAACATCATTGTAGCGGCATTAAACCGCTTAAAAGCCACCGAAGACTGGGTAAAAGACTGCTGGCTGTGGATGTACCGGGGGGCATGGCATGAATTTGAGACCCACGAGATAGAAATGGCCGTACCGCTATCACCACAGGAAGTGATAAGAAAACGCAACGCGATCTTTAAACACCAAAGCCAGAAAGACAGGCCGGTATTCCCGGGGGATGATGCAAGGGAGTTTTGGGTAAGGGCCGAGGACCGTACCCGCGAAACTGCCCGTAATTATGATAAACTGGGCATGGCCGAGTATGAGGCTATGGAGGCGTTTGTGCGGTATCATTATTAGTTTTGATTGCACCGATTGATTGAAGGATTTCACCGATTTTGTGCCGTCACAGCTCCTTAAATCGGTGCCGTCATCTTAAAACAATCGATGAAATCGCAAAAAACCGGCGAAATCACCTTAAAAAATCGGTGAAATCCTCTTTTAATTGCATCTTAGCAAACTTTATAACTATCTGATTAAAATGAATTTTACCCATAAATTTTCTGTTGCAGCCCTAAGTTTTGTGTTGCTGGCCGGCGAAATATCCGCGCAACAGGTTAAAAAGAAAGCAGCAGCCCCCGCAAAAGCAAAAACAAGTCAAGCAGCAGTGCCTTCGCCGGCGACAATAAGCGGTGGCTTGCCACTCGACCCGGAGGTATTAAAAGGTAAGCTGCCCAATGGCTTAACTTATTATATCCGTAAAAATAATGAACCCAAAAACAGGGCAGTGCTGTACCTGGTAACCAAAGCAGGTTCGGTGCTCGAAAATGAAGACCAGCAGGGCCTGGCGCATTTTACCGAGCACATGGCCTTTAACGGCACGCGCGATTTTCCCAAAAACGACCTTGTAAATTATTTGCAGAAATCGGGCATTAAGTTTGGCGCCGATTTGAATGCCTATACCAGTTTTGATGAAACAGTTTATCAGCTGCCGGTACCTACCGATAGCGTAAAAGTTTTTCAAAACGGGTTTAATATCCTCGCTAACTGGGCCGCCTACCAAACCTTCGACCCGAAAGAAATTAACGACGAACGGGGTGTAGTACTTGAGGAAGAACGTGCCGGCGGTAAAAATGCCGAAGAACGTTTACGGAACCAAACCTTACCCGTATTACTCAATAACTCACGTTATGCGCAGCGGTTACCTATAGGTAAGGAAGATATCCTTAAAACATTTAAACCTGAAGCGATCACCTCTTACTACCATGACTGGTACCGCCCCGACCTTCAGGCCGTAATTGCTGTGGGTGATTTTGATCCTGCACAGGTTTTGGCGCTCATTAAAAATGATTTTTCATCGTTAAAAAATCCGGAAAATGAGAAACCCAGGACCTATTATTCTGTGCCCCCAACAACAGGCACAGTTGTTAAAATAGCAACAGATAAAGAGTTTCCTTATACGTTAGCGGAGATCATAGTAAAACATCCCGAAACGATTGTCAAAACATCGGCTGATTATATGCAGAGTATCCGCATACAATTGTTCAATGCCATGCTGAATGACCGGTTGAACGAATTATTGCAAAAAGCTAACCCCCCATTTCTTTATGGTCAGTCGGCCTATGGGGCATTTACCGGCCGGCAGGATGCGTTTACAACACTCGCGGTGGCAAAGCCCGGCGAACTGGAAACCGCTATCAAAGCTGCCGTTGCCGAAACAGAGCGTATTAGGCAGTTTGGGTTTACGTTAACGGAATTGGAACGTGCCAAACAAAATGCCCTTTTGGGAGTTGATAACGCCTATAAAGAAAGGGATAAAACACAGTCGGCCTATTTTGTGGGGCAATACCAGCAAAACTTTTTAACCGGCGGGGCTACGCCCGGGGTATCATTTGCCTATAACTATTATATCAATAATATAGGGAAGATAACACTGGCCGAACTTAATGCCATGGCTGCCAAATTTGTGAGCGACCAAAACAGGGTGATTATTGTTGAAGCACCAGATAAGGACAAAGACAAATTGCCAAATGAGGCTACATTGCTCACCTGGATAGCAGATGCCGGGAAGGGCTTAAAGCCATATATCGATTATACCACCGATAAACCATTACTTGAAAAGTTGCCCGTTGCAGGAAAAACAGTAAGTACACAGGTTGATAGCCTGATTGGTACAACCACATTGATGTTGAGCAACGGCGTAAAAGTGATATTAAAACCAACGCAGTTTAAAAACGACCAGATCCTGATCAACGGGTACGCTTTTGGCGGTACCTCGCTGGCCAGCGACCAGGATTATACCTCGGCCGGCATGGCTGCCGATATTATCAGCGGCAGCGGCATCGCCGGCTTTACGCAGGCAGAACTGGATAAAAAACTGAGTGGAAAAAACGTCCGGGTTTCGCCCTATATCAGTGATGTGGCCCAGGGCATCTCCGCCAGTGCGTCGCCGCGGGACTTTGAAACCGCGATGCAATTGATCTATCTCTATTTTACACAGCCGAGGAAAGATCAGAATATTTGGGATTCAAATGTCAGCCAAACCAAATCAGTGCTGGCTACCCGTAACCTCGATCCGGGAAGTATTTTTTCGGATACCATATCATCAACGTTAAGTAAGCATAATATCAGGGGCATGGTAGTTACGCCGGAGTTGCTTGCAAGCGCCAGCCTTGATAAAGCCTATGCTTTTTACCAGGATCGGTTTGCCGACGCAAGCGGCTTTGTTTTTACCCTGGTTGGCTCGTTCACGGTAGATCAGGTGAAGCCATACCTTGAAGCGTATTTCGGCGGCTTGCCGGCATCAAACAAAAAAGAAACATACAAGGTTTTAGATATTAACCCGCCTGCAGGACAGCTTAAAAAAATTGTAAATAAAGGAATAGGTGATAAAAGCAACGTTGAACTGGTTTTCAGCGGCAGCTATGATTATAATGAAGATAACAACGTACAAGTTGATGCCCTGGAAGCTATTATGCAGATAAAACTGGATGAGCGCCTGCGCGAAAAAGATGGTAAAGTTTATTCGCCGGGGGTAAAAGCCAGCTATAAAAAAGTACCCGAAGGCCGCTACAGCTTTACCGTTTATTTTGAGTGCGCCCCTGCCAATGTTGACAGCCTGGTTGCCGAAACGATGGACGAGATCAGCAAGATCAAACAAAACGGCGCGTTGCCACTGGATATTCAAAAATTTGCAGTAACTGATGCCCGGTCAACCCAGGTGCAGTTAAAGGAAAATATTTTTTGGGCAGGATATTTGGGTTCATGTTCCCAAAATAGCGAGGACCCGGATGCCATCCTTAAACACGTTGGCGACCTGGATAAGGTAACCCCGCAAAGCACTAAAGAGGCCGCCAATAAATACTTAAGCGGCAATAACCTCATTAAGTTTATTTTGCTGCCGGAGAAGAAGTAGCGTAGTCCGGAAGTCCGGGAAGTCCGGAAGTCCGAAAGAAATTTCGGCAAGAATAACTTCTGTTAGATAGAAGGATCGGGAACAAATAATGAAGTCCTGCCGGTAATTTGGCGGGACTTTTTTATTCCATAATGCAATCGATGGGAATTTGTATGCGTTATTTGCAGGTACTAACGTTAATATCGCATATTACGCTCAATGGTTACAAAAGGGCAGCAGGTTATACAGGAATGGTACCGGAAAAAAACTGGCAGCAGTTTGCCTTTCAGCAGAAGATGGAATTTGTTTATATCAATGGATTTTCGGGTTTGCTGAACCGTCAACCTTTTTTCTACCTGTAAATTTCCTTTCGGTGGCCGATGTCAATAACCATGATCTGCAAAAGATGGTCGGAAATGTTGTAAATAATACGGTAGTCACCGACCCTTATGCGCCAGCTTTTACGGCCTGTCAACTTTTTACAGCCAGGCGGCCGTGGGTTTTTTTCGAGCGATAAAATCTTTTCAGCTATAGTTTCAAAATAGGGACCTGGAATTTATGCCAGCTGCTTTTGTGCAGATCGTTCAATCTGTACCGTGTAATTCATTTGACGAGCCCGCTTTTGATTTCGTCCAGGGCTTGCCGAAAAGGAACAAACTCTTTATCATCACGGCTTTCAAAGGCATCTGCGGCTTTAATATCTTCCAGTTCCTCAAGCTCATCCAAAATACTTTGAAATTCAGAAACGGTAAGGAAAACTCCAAGCGGTTCGTCGTGTTCTCCTTTCACATACTGAGGGTGTAAGTTGAGTGTTCGCATACACAAATTTAAAAAATTAAATTAATGCAGAACATTCTTGCCATTTTTTAATTATATCCAAATATTCCAATTTCCGTTGTATATTATCCACATGGTTACAAAAGGGCAGCAGGTTATACAGGAATGGTACCGGAAAAAAAACTGGCAGCAGTTTGCCTTTCAGCAGGAGATGATGGAGGCTTATCTCAGTGGCTTTTCAGGCTTGCTGAATGCGCCTACCGGCAGCGGTAAAACCTTTGCGCTGTTTTTGCCTTTTTTGGCGGAATTCATTGATAAACATCCGGACAACTATCAAACCCACAGCAATAATGGCCTGCTGATGCTCTGGATCACCCCGTTACGGGCATTGACCAACGATATTAAAAAAGCGATGCAGGAAGTATGTGATGAGATTGGCCTGCCCTGGCGCATCATGACCCGCACGGGCGATACTTCAGCAGCCGAAAAGCAGGCGTTAAAAAGAAAACTGCCCGAAGTGCTGCTCACCACCCCTGAAAGCCTCCATCTGATGATGGCGCAAAAGGAATATCCGAAGTTGTTCCAAAACCTGCAGGTGGTTGTGATAGACGAATGGCACGAGTTGCTTGGGACTAAACGGGGTGTCCAGGTAGAGCTTGGTTTGTCCAGACTGAAGGCCATTCGCTCAGTTGGCAGTTCAGAGTTGGCAGTTTGCACGGAAAAGTTTGTTGCTGGAGCGAGTTCCGGCTTGCCAACAGCAACCCGCCAACAGCTAACTAAAGACTGCCCACTGCCCACTGCCCACTGCCAACTCAAAATATGGGGTATCAGCGCCACCATAGGCAACCTGGAGGAAGCCGCCGAAGTATTACTTGGCAACGATTTCCCGCCCGGAAAAATAAAAATGGTACGGGCTAATATTGATAAAAAGCTGGTAATCCAATCCATCATTCCCGAAAACGTTGAAAGTTACTCATGGTCGGGGCATATTGGGTTAAAACTGTTGCCACAGGTGATGGAGCTGGTGGCCAAAAGTGTAACTACGCTGATATTTACCAACACCCGCTCACAGTCGGAGATCTGGTACCATGCCATTTTGGATAATTACCCGGAATATGCCGGGATAATGGCCATGCATCATGGTTCGCTTGACAATGAACTCCGCAACTGGGTGGAGCAGGCCCTGCATGCCGAAGCGTTAAAAGTGGTAGTTTGTACTTCGAGTTTAGATTTAGGCGTGGACTTTCGCCCGGTAGATACCGTGATCCAGGTAGGTAGTCCCAAAGGCGTTGCCCGTTTTATGCAGCGGGCGGGCCGTAGCGGCCATCACCCGGGGGCCATATCTAAGGCGTATTTTGTTCCTACGCATTCTTTAGAATTATTGGAGGGCGCTGCGCTGAAGGAAGCCATCAAAAAAAAGATTTTTGAAAGCCGCGACCCGATGTTGCTCACTATGGACGTACTGATCCAATTCATGGTTACACTAGCGGTGTCGGATGGTTTTTATGCTGATGAACTGTTCGGCGAAGTAAAAACCAGCTTTGCTTTCTCCGATTTGAAACGAACCGAATTTAACCAGCTCCTTGATTTTATCACCACTGGTGGCAAAACACTCGCCCAATATGATGAATTTTTAAAAGTTGAAGTCGAAAATGGTTTGTTCAAAGTAAACAACCGCCGTGTTGCAATGCGTCACCGGCTCAGCATTGGCACCATCACCAGCGAGTTAAGTATTCGGGTAAAACTGATGCATGGCGGCAGCCTGGGCACTATTGAAGAATCTTTTATCTCGAAATTAAAGCCGGGTAATACCTTTTGGTTTGCGGGGCGCAGCCTGGAGTTTATCCAGTTAAAAGAAATGACGGCATTTGTAAAAAAATCAAATGCCCGCAAGGGGATGATTCCCAGCTGGATGGGCGGACGGATGCCGCTGTCTTCACAATTGTCGGCGATGTTTAGGGACAAACTCGACGAAGTGGCCCATGGAACCGCCTATGATGATGAAGTGATTGCATTAAAGCCCTTATTCGACCTCCAGGCGCAATTGTCGCATTTGCCGCAAAGCCACGAGTTTTTGATCGAATCATTCAAAACGGCCGATGGGCATCACCTGGTATTTTACCCATTTGAAGGCCGGCTGGTTCATGAGGGCATGGCCTCATTGCTGGCCTATCGCATCAGCAAAATAAAACCTGCCAGTTTTTCAATCGCCATGAATGATTATGGCTTTGAATTACTGGCAGATGAAGACATCCCGATAGAAGAGGCATTGGAAGATGCCGGCTTTTTTTCAATAAATAACCTGCTGGAAGATATCCAGCACAGCCTGAATGCCAATGAAATGGCGCGCCGGCGGTTCAGGGATATCGCACATATCGGCGGGCTGGTGTTTACCGGATACCCGGGGCAACAGGTAAAAAACAGGCATTTACAGGCGTCCACTTCACTGCTTTTTGAAGTGTTTAATGAATATGAGCCCGATAATTTATTAGTGCGCCAGGCCTATAACGAAGCCCTGGCTTTCCAGCTGGAGGAATTCAGGCTGCGGGCCGCACTGCAGCGCATCATCAAACAAAATATTATTCTGAAAGTAATAGAGCGCCCAACACCCTTCGCCTTCCCGATCATGGTCGACAGTCTGGGCCGGGAGCGCTTAACCACCGAACCATTGGAAGAACGCATTGCCAAAATGGCACGCAGCTACGGCGCGGATGAAGTGGCAACGAACGAAAAGCCGAAAGCAGGGAAAAACAGGAAGCCGGGAATTGTCAGGAAAAAAGGCCTTTGATGCTATTCAATCACATATTCATCCCGTAAATAGTTGTAAACAAATAACTGTTACTACCGGTTACTATTCTTTTAATGCAACTGCCGCTAAAATCAGGTAGGTATGCAGTAGCCATTGCCCCAGTCGGCTTTCGCTGTAATAGAGGGATTAAAGTCGATACCATCTTCGTTATCAAAGCCCGGTAATGCCATTCACCACCCCGCGAGGGTACCGGTATATTCTGTAACATTTATGGCCGGTGTGGGAAAAAAGGAAGTCCCCTGTTTCGGGCAGATGAACCGCGTCGTCCTGTCGTGTCGGCCCCCAAAACGGTTGTTTTTGTAACAATTTGGATGCGAAAATGAAAAAAAAGCCCTAATCTGGTTAAAAAAACCCATAAGAGGTAAATTAAAAATCCGTAATTTTACCCCTTCATATGGCAAGTCTCTACTTGTCTTTTGTGATAAGGTTTAGGTTAAAGCCCCCAAGCTGCGAGAGTGAGGGGGTTTTTATTTTTACCCGTACTTAAAAGCTAACCGGAAAGCAAACTAACAACCGGAAAACAGGACAATCAAACCGTTTCTGGAAATAGCGATAGGTCCCACATATACTTATAAGTTTCTCCGGCTCGCTTTTATTAACTAAAAAGCCTACCTTTGCAAAATTATTTTCTTGAAACAGGCGCCCGGTCATCTGACCCGCTATCACTTCAACGACAATAAGTTAACGAATTGATAACATGAAAAAGATTACCGATTACCGCAAACTGTTAGATGTAACTAAGGATGCTGAGCTGCATGAACTTAAAACGGTTTACCGCAGTTTAATGAAAACTTGGCACCCCGATAAATTTCAGCACAGTGAAGAAGATAAACTGGTTGCTGAAGAAAAAAGCAAAACCATTATTGAGGCCTATCATTTTTTAGTGAGTATTGCGCCCGAAACCCGCAATCAAACTGCAGCGGAATATAACACCACCACCGCAGCATCAGGGATACTTGATTTTGAATACCAGGCCCAGGTACTTAAAATACATTTTGCCGACGGTAACGTGTATGAATATTTTGACGTGCCCAAAGAGGTGTACAGAAAGCTTGTAAATGCTGATTCCCCGGGTAGGTTTGCACGCAGGCACATTTTTAACGATTACGTTTACCGGAGTATCAATAAACTGGTTGCTACGGCCTAATACCCGGCCGCAGCATAAATCGTTTTGGAAGTAAAGGCCGGGTCCGTTCGGCAAAAAGCGGGCCGCAGAACCACACTCAATCTTTTTTTCGGGCAAAGCAAACCGCTTTACCCCGGGTTTGCGCCATTTACGTCAATTAGCTTTTGGCTGCAGGATAATCAGCAGCAAAGATTTTTTTGAAAACAATCATATTTATAATTGCCCGATATCATATTAGATAGTTTTTATAAGGTGGAAATTTGTACGAATTCAAGTACGTGTTTTCACCTTAAAACAATCTATTATGAAAACGCAACTCAAAGCAACCATAGCGTTGCTTGGTCTGCTGTTTTTTAGCTGCAGCAAAATTGTTTACACCAACCAACAGGTTTTTGACAGGTATAAGACCAGGCAAAATGTATCGGATAAATTTGGTGTACCCTATGAGCAAATAACCACCACCACAACAGAGGCCTGGCTTTATAATTTTAAAGAGGGCGGTGGAAATGCAGCAACAAAGAACGTCACTCAATTCAGTAAATTAAACCAATTTGTGATATTTACTTTTGATTTACAGGGAAATGTAATAAACAGGCAATCAAAAGGAGTGGACCTGGCCGAAAGAAAGCCCGCCACAGGAGCCACTATAGGTTTGATAGCCGGCGGCGTCGCCCTTATTGTAATTATAATAGCAGCAAGTTCCATGCATTTTAACCCGGATATAAAATTCTGAAACAAGAAACTCAGATCAACTCAAGCATGCATTTTTACACAAAACAAACGTACCCCCAAGGTAAGCCGGGTATAAATGTTTCGCTTTCTTTGAACTTACTTAGGAATCTGATATACCACGGAGTTTACATTAACACCTGCGCCTACTGATGCAAACACAATAATATTGCCATTAGTAAATTGGTGTCCAGGTAGTTGATTTTCAGAGATCAGGTTGTAAAGCGTTGGCAGCGTTGCCACTGAACTATTGCCCAGCCATGAAACCGTTATAGGCATTATATTTTCGGGGATTTGCTTAATACCGAATTCGTCATAAAATCGCCTTAAAATGGCCTCCATCATCTTCTTATTGGCCTGGTGGAGCAATATTTTGGCAAATCCGTCAAACGGCACGGCTGCTTTTTCAAGGCTTTCCTTTATTACAAGCGGCACCACTTTTAAAGCCTGTTCGTAAAGGATGCGTCCCTGCATTTTTAAAAACAACTGATCTTTTGGTAAATAATCAGGATTATTAGACTTATCCATCCTTAAAATAAAAGCATGTTCAGCATAGGTATGGGAGCTATGCGACAGTATGCCCACGGGCGTATCACTTTCTGTCGCTTCCAATATTACAGCGCCGGCGCCATCAGCATAAAGCATACTGTCCCGGTCATGGGGGTCACAAATACGCGATAGCGTTTCGGCCCCTATTACCAGCACTCTTTTTGCCTGTCCGGCATGGATATAAAAATCCGCCTGGATCATTCCCTGCAGCCAGCCTGCGCAGCCAAACGGCAAATCGTAGCAAACGGTATCGGGGTTTTTTATACCAAGCCGGTGTTTCACCCGCGAGGCCAGTGCCGGCACAAATTCACTCCTCCTGTTCTCCTCTTTTATATCACCAAAATTGTGGGCTACAATAATATAATCCAGTGTTTCGGCATCAATTTTTGCGTTGCCAATTGCACTCTCCGCGGCAAGTACGGCAATATCCGAGGCTACCAGGTCGGCAGTTACATATCTTCTTTCCAGTATCCCCGTTATATCACTGAACTTTGGGATAATCTCGGCTGTTGCCCTGGCTAATTTATGCCCGTTTTCATCATAAAACGTACTCGCCGAAAAATCGTTATTGGTGATGATCCGGGTTGGAATATAGCTGCCGCTGCCAATAATAACAGCGTAAATTTTATTCCCGGTTTCTTTTAAATCCATAAGGTTTATACAGTTAGTGCAGTTTGCCGGCCCAATTCTTTTAACCGGCTAACATGTGACGCCAAAGCATTCATAAAGGTAGGTTTAAGGTTGTAAAATAAGCCATATTCTTTAGCTGTTTTTTCAACAATCGGCGCAATATTATGATAATGTACATGGCATACATTTGGAAACAAATGGTGTTCAATCTGAAAATTCAACCCGCCAACATACCAGTTAAGCAACCCGTTATTTCTTGCGAAATCCGAAGTAGTAAGTACTTCGTTAACGGCCCATTCGGTATGTATGATACCATCCTTATCGGGTTGAAATTGCTTTGCCCCTTCAACTACGTGTGCCATCTGAAAAATTGTACTCATAATAAAACCGGCGGTCCAATGCATAATAAAAAAGCCTGAAAGCACCTGCCACCAGGTATAATGGGTAATCAACAGCGGGAGACCGATAAACACCAACAAATATAAAACTTTAACAAATACCATTTTGGCATATTCCATGGTTGGATTAACATTAAATTTCCGGGTGATTCCCTCTTTGTTGTACCGGGCTAATTGAACAAAATCAGTGGTTAATTTGGAAATTGTCATCAACCCATAAAAGAAAAAAGCGTGAATGTGCTGGTAGCGATAAAACCTTTTTGCCGGTGCAAACTGCGATAAGCGAATCAGGCTGCTTACTGCAATGTCCTCGTCATAGCCTTCAATGTTGGTATAGGCATGGTGCATTACGTTATGTTGGATTTTCCAGTTAAATACATTGCTGCCAAGCAAATACATAGTGCCGCCCATTAATTTATTTATCCATTCTTTATCCGAGTAAGAACCGTGTACGGCATCATGCATCACGCACATCCCGATACCGGCCATTCCTATTCCCATAATAATCACCATGGGCAATGCCAGCCAGGCCGTTATACGGAAGGTAAGCAGCATTACTAACGGAACAATATAACAGGACAGCATGGCCACGGTTTGGGTAAGCAGTATAAAGTTTCCCTTGGTTGAAATGCCGTTATCCTTGAAATATTTATTTACATTATGTCTTACGGCAGCGGCAAATTGCTTTTGCCATGCTGCATCGCCTGAGAATTTGATCGTTTGCATATGGCCGCATATTTAAAATGAACAGACAAACGCGGGTGAAAATAACTTCATCTTAATGATACAAATTTCATAAAATAAATACCCCTTTCGGATGACCACAGTCATTTCCAAAGATGATTTAAGTCAATAAATGGGCAACGATCAGCGCTGCATCAGTTTAACATCATCACCTATTCATCCCTTCAATGCTTTAGCGTTAGATTGCAGGCAGGAAGCCGGATGGACAAGATGCAGAAGCAGTAACCGGTCTTTTATTTTATCAAATAACATTCATATCCTGATGCCAAATAAAGCCGTGATTTATATTACCAACTTTCTTGCTGGCATTTGGAGCGATGCCCATTGCCGGCAGGTTAACCGCTCAGCGTAATTAACGTGTACCGCAACGTGAAGGATATCACCCCCTATTCCCGGCTGCATATTATCAATGGCTGGCTGAACCATGGCTGAATGAAAAATAATATCCCCGGAAACCTTTTTAATGGAACCCGTAATCTCTCTCGGTCATCCCAAAGCATAGCCTTAAAATTTCCCGGGATACCGTGTTTTCCCCTGTCAAAACATAGTGTATTAACGGGGTTGCTAATCCCGTATTAATACGATAGCTTTAACCACGTAAAACAGAAAATTAAACCGGTAACGATCCCGATGGGCAGATGCTAATGGAAAAAGCGTTCCATAGGGACATTTAACGCATGGCTTAACTTCATTAAAGTTAATATGGTAGAATTGGATTTCCCATTTTCAAGTTTGGATATGCTCGATTTTTCAAAGCCAAACTGCGTTGCAAGCTGGTTTAATGAGATCTTTTTTTCGTTGCGTTGTGACCTGATTTTTGATCCTAATTTTTTCAGAAAATCTTGTTCTTTAATGGTGCTCATTGGTTGTTTTTTATTGCACCAATAATAAGGCGCATTTATTGCATAAAAAGTGACCCCAATCATATTTTTAGATGATTGTTCTTACTTTTTATCACAACCGAAAGGGTGATTTTAGATAAACCGATTAAATAGAATTATATGTTCATGGGTTGTGATATATAACAACTCCCGGTAAAAAACATTTGCCGGGCCGAACTTTTTTTAACTAAATTTATAAATACTATCCAGCTATTTTGTCACCTGTAAATACCATACGGCCACTACTCCAACAAAGCGTTAATGAAAAGCTGCTTCATTTACTTGTGGCCAGTGTAAAGGATTATGCCATTTTTATGCTCGATCCTGCTGGTTATATTTTAACCTGGAACCTTGGCGCACAAAATATAAAGGGTTACAGCGAAGATGAAATTATCGGTAAGCATATGTCCGTTTTTTACACGCCGGCGGACATTGCTAAAAATGAGCCTAAAAAAAACCTCGAAGCGGCAGTATTAAACGGCTCGCATGAAAACGAAGGCTGGAGGGTGCGGAAGGACGGTTCCTTATTTTGGGCGAGCGTTGTATTCACACCTTTATATGATGATCATAAATTGCTCCTCGGTTTTGCTAAAGTAACAAGGGATATTACGGAAAAAAAGAAAGCAGAAGACAAAAAGATAGAACTGAATATTGAGCTGGAACGGAGAGTAAAGGAGAATACAAAAAGAATTATTGCCAATGAACTGCGGTTTCGCAAGCTGATTGAAAACAGCCAGGATGGCATCACCCTGTTTGACAAAGACCTGAAATTAATTTATAGGAGCCTTTCAACAGGAAAAATAAGCGGATGGAGCGCGAGTGAGCGAAAATCATATAAATTAATCGATCTTATTCACCCTGATGACCAATGCCGGGTAGCGATTTTTTTTAAGGAAATTATTGCGAAACCGGGCGTACCATTAATCACCTCCTATCGCGCACAGCACAAGTCGGGGCACTACATCTGGGTGGAGAGCCTTTTTACCAATATGCTTGATGATGAAAACATCAACGCCATAGTATGCAATTTCAGAGATGTGACTGAACGCAAAAAAGCCGAAGAAGATTTAAAACAAAAAACCGCCCAGATTGAAAATATACTTGAAAGCATTACTGACGGGTTCATCGCCATTGATCAGAACTTTTGCTATACCTATGCCAACAAACGGATTGGCGAAATGCTGGGCGTACTTCCAGACTCACTTATCGGAAAAAATGTGTGGGATCTTTTTCCGGATGCCGTAGGTTCCGATACGTATAACGCGTTCCAAAAAGCGATGGCAGAGCAGGTATATTATTGTCACGAAGATTATTATGCACCATTAAATTTATGGCAGGAAAACCATATTTATCCCTCCGGGCAGGGTTTATCGGTTTTTATCCGGGATATATCCGAGCGAAAAAGAGCCGAGCTCGCGCTGCAGCACCTGCACGATAACTTAGAGAAGAAGGTTGTTGAACGGACATTGCAATTAGAGTCGGTAAATAAGGAACTGGAATCTTTTTCATACTCAGTATCACATGACCTTAGGACGCCTTTGCGCGCGGTAAACGGCTATGCCGCTATGCTGATGGAAGATTTTGGGCCGGCGTTGGGCCCGGAGGGTAACCGTATTATTAATACCATACGCGCCAATGCCATGATGATGAGTAAGCTGATAGATGAATTGCTTGCTTTTTCGCGCCTTGGACGCAAAGAATTGGCTGTGAGCCAAACAGATATGAAGGCGGTTGCTGAATCATGCCTGGCCGAACATTTTGCAAATGGCCAGGGGAAATACAAAGTAACAGTCCGGAATTTGCCCCCGTGCATGGCCGATACCAATATGATCAAACAGGTTTGGATGAACCTGTTAGGGAACGCTATTAAGTACAGCGCAAAAAAAACAGCGCCCGAAATTGAAGTTGGCTTTATCCCCGGCGAAAAAGGCCCCATTTATTATGTTGAAGATAATGGCGTCGGTTTCGAAATGAAATATTCAGACAAGCTATTCGGTGTATTTCAACGCCTGCACCGGAGCGATGAATTTGAAGGTACGGGTGTGGGCCTGGCGTTGGCCAAACGGATAATTGAAAAGCATAATGGAGAAATATGGGCCGAAGCAGAACTTGAGAAGGGCGCCATATTTTACTTCAGGCTTCCTTCAAACACATGAACTATTAAATAAGTGCAAATGGAAACATACGAAGTTGAGGTTTTATTAGTGGAAGATAATATAAACGATGCGGAACTAACGATCCGCTCGCTCAAAAAAATCAACCTGGCCAATAGATTACATCATGTTAAAGATGGCGCTGAGGCGCTTGATTTTTTGTTTGCAAAAGGAGACTATAGTAACCGGAAAACGGCGGTTAACCCTAAGGTCATTTTGCTGGATATAAAAATGCCCCGGGTTGATGGCATCGAGGTATTAAGACAGATCAAAGCCAATCCGGCTACAAAAACCATCCCGGTGGTGATCATGACTTCCTCAAAAGAGGAACAGGATGTTTTTAAAAGCTATAATTTGGGTGTAAATAGCTATGTGGTTAAGCCTGTTGATTTTCATGATTTTGCAAATGCTGTGTGCGAGCTGGGCATGTATTGGTTAATTGTAAACCAGCCGCCGCAATAATTTATACCCCTGCTAAACCGGACTTTTTATGGATAGAATTTTAAAGATATTGCACCTTGAGGATATGGCCACCGATGCTGAGTTGGTGGGAATTGAACTTAAAAGAGCAAGGATCGCATTCAAAAAAATGGATGTTGATAATAAAGCCGATTATATCAAAGCCATTGATGAATACCGGCCTGACATCATCCTGTCAGATCATTCCCTGCCCTCATTTAATTCTGTAGAGGCACTTGAAATTCTTAAACGTAAAGCATTAAATATTCCATTTATACTGGTAACCGCAACTATATCTGAGGAGTTCGCGGTAACCATAATGAAAGAGGGCGCCTCCGATTATATCCTTAAAGACAGGATGCAGCGCCTGCCATCGTCCATATTAAACGCAGTTGAAAAATTTAGGCTTGCGGCTGACCGTGAAAGATATTTAAACGATATTATTGAAAGCGAAGCATTATTAAAGCAAGCCGAAGATATCGCATTGATAGGAAGCCTGGATATCAACCTGGTTAACGGCGCAAGAAAATGGTCGGCGGGGATGGATAAAATTCTGGGTTATCACCCGGGCGAGTTAGCTCCTTCATTTGAAGTTTTTTTAAGTTGTGTACACCTCAATGATGTTGAGCGCGTAAAACATGAAATCGATCAGTCTATTGCTCATCACGATAAAATAGACATGGAGTTCAGGATTGTTACCCCTCAAAATGAAATAAAACAGGTCCATTCCAAACTTATCATCACAAAAGATAAAAATGGGCGTGCGGTAAGGGCGAGCGGGTTTATCCAGGATGTTACAGAAAGAAAAACAGCAGAAATCAAGCTAAATGAGGCTAACCAGGAAATAAAAACCTTGTTTAATACAATTGACGAAGTGTTTTTTTCAAGGGACATGGTGAATGCACAATTGATCCAAATCTCGCCCGGGTGCGAAAAAATGTACGGGTATTCACAGGCGGAATTTTTGGCCGACGCCGGCATTTGGAGCCGGATAATACACCCTGACGACCTTCTTTTTCAATCTGAAAACAATAAAAAACATACCAATGGCGAAACTGTGATTTCGCAATACCGCATTTTTCATAAAACAAAGGGCCTGCGCTGGGCCGAAAGTAAAGTGATCCCCACCCTTGACGAATACGGCGCATTGGTGAGGCTTGATGGTGTTACCCGTGATATCACCGAGCGCAAACAGGCCGAGGAACACATTTACAATAGCCATTTAAGTTTACGGGAAGTATTAGAAACACAAACCGCAATTTTAGATGCCTTGCCTCCCCACATCTGCGTACTAAATGAAAATGGCGATATAATAGCGGTTAATGAATCATGGAAAAGGTTTGCCAGGGAAAACAAACTAAAAATGCCACACTTTGGCCTTGGCTATAATTATATTGCTGTAACCGAAAAAACAACCGGGGAGGAAGCGGTTACGGCAAAAAAAATGAGTAAAGGGATCCAAACCATTATGGCGGGCGAAGCAGGCGAATTTTCGCTGGAATATCCCTGCGACTCCCATGCCGAGAAACGGTGGTTCCAGGCAGTAGTCGCCCCATTGAATGATAAGAAACATAAGGGTGCCGTTATCGTTCATATTAATATAACGGACCGTAAACTTGCTGAACAAAACCGGTTCCATTCCGAACAGCGCTACCGTCAAATTGTTGAAACCGCCCAGGAAGGTATCTGGATGATTGACGAAAATTTTGTAACCCTGTTTGTTAATAAAAAAATGTGCGATATCCTCGGCTATACCGCCGAAGAGATAATAGGTAAACACAATTATGACTTTAAAGAAATTGGCAGTAAAGAGGAAACGATAAGGCGTTTAAAGTATAAAAACCAACAGGCGATTGAGCCTTATGATACCGAGTTTATAACCAAAAAGGGTAAAAAGGTTATCTGCTCGGTTTCCATCAACAGCATTTTCAATCCGGATGGCAGCTACCTGGGTTATTTGGGAATGCTGACGGATATTACCCAGCGAAAAGCGCATGAAGAAGCCCTGAAAAAATCGGAAGCCAACCTTTCCGCAATCATTGAAAACACTACAGATCTGGTATATTCGCTGGACAGGGAGCTTAAATTTATCACTTTTAATAAGTTGTTTAAAACCACTATTAAACAGGTTTATGGTTTCGAAGTAGAACAGGGGACCAGTTCATTGCATTTATTACGGGGGTATGATGCCGAAGGTGCCGAAAAATGGACGGAGATATACAATAAGGCACTGGACGGTGAAACGCAGCATTTTATCAATGAATATCCTGTTACCAACGGGAAGGTTTACCTTAGTTATTCCGTTAACCCGATTTGGGAAACCGGAGAGGTTATTGGTTTATCCTGTTTTTCAAGAGATATAACGCAGCAAAAACTGGATGAAGCGGCGGTGATCAAATCTGAAGCTAATATGCGATCGGTATTTGAAAACACAGACCTGGCGATCGCCCTGTTCAATAACGACCTGGAATTGGTTTCCTTTAACACAAACGCAGCCAAACTGGCCATTAAAAATTTCGGGAAGGAACTGGTTGCGGGCAAATCGGTTTTCAGTTATTTTGGTGATGACAGGAAGGCTAATATTGAAAAGTATGTTACGAAGGCAAGAAATAAAGAGCCGGTTGATTATGAAACTGCTTATGACCAGTTTGATGGAACCAGGGAATATTATGATGTTAAATGGATAGGTGTATTTAATCAACAAAATGAAAGTGTTGGTATCATTTTTACTTTAAATAATATAACTTCCAAGAAAATTTCCGAATTGGAAAGGGAAAAGATCACTGCCGACCTGATCCGGCGTAACAGGGACCTTGAACAATTTACCTATATCATTTCTCATAATTTAAGGGCTCCGCTTGCCAATATAAAAGGGTTATCAACAGTGCTTAATTACTTTGATATTGATGATGTTGAATTTCTGAAAACATTAAAATCGCTTTCTTCATCAGTTGACAACCTGGACGGTGTAATTGTCGACCTTAACCAGATCTTACAAACAGGCCGGCAGGTAACTGAGTTAAGCGAAACTGTTTCTTTGAAGGGATTAGTGGGAGAAATAATTACAGAGATCAGCCCCATGATTGTTAAAAACGATGTGTCGATAAATTGCAATTTTGATGAATTAAATGATTTGTTTGTTCTTAAAAGTTACATCTACAGCATTTTTCAAAATCTGATCATTAACAGCATTAAATACAGGAACTTAAAAACAACCCCGGTTATTAATATTAAAACAAAACTGGTTGAAAACAGGGTACAGATCACTTTCGAAGACAACGGAAAAGGTATCGACCTGGCCAAATACGGCGCTCATTTGTTTGGTTTATATAAACGCTTTGATTTTTCGGTAGAGGGAAAAGGAATGGGTTTGTTTATGGTAAAAATGCAGGTTGAAAGCATTGGCGGCACTATAAACATTGAAAGTGAACCTGATAAAGGCACCACGTTTTTAGTAGAATTACCATTGTAGCGGGGGGGCTTAGAATGACCCCTTGTTCCGGCGGCAGGGGCTCGCCTGTGTGGCATTAAACCCCTGCAGCATCGTTTTACATCCAGCTGTAATCGCCGCAATGAACGCGTTTTTTGGGGCTATTCCTGCTTGTAAATCAAACCACTACATATTTTCATAAATGCTTCTATATCTACGGTTTCAACAAACACGTAAAATTGATTGTTTTTATTAATGACCTAATCTTAAAAAAACAACGTTATGAAAGCGTGCATTAAAATATGTTTTTTAGGTATCTTACTATTTTCAATGGCTGAAGCCAGGGGAAATTCAACCTATATATTTAACCCCCATTATCATACCCGCATTAACCCCGGAGCCATAAACACTCTTAAACGGGTTCATCAACCGGTTAACCAATCCGCCCTTTACGGGTCGCTGGATAGTGTAACCAAATTACTCCGTCTGAAACTTTATGTTGATCAGTATAACTACGATGATATCGTAATCGGCTTTAACTCAGGTGCGTCAAACACATATGATTTTAATGAAGACGCAAAATATATGCCCGGGTTGGGCTCCGGGGAAGGATTGTCCAGCTATTCAAGCGACGGCGTTCCCTTGTCGATAAATCTTTTGCCCCTGCCGGTTCAGCAAGTTGTTATAAGGCTTGATGTTGAAGCCAAAAACAGCGGGCAGATTTTACTTGAAAAAACCCAGTTGGACCAATTGCCAGGAACCTATAGTGTTTGGCTCATTGATCATTACCTAAAGGATTCTCTTGACCTGAGGGCCAATGCAAATTATATTTTTTCTATTAATAAAGCGGATACCGCGAGTTTTGGCAGTTACAGATTTTGTGTTGTGGTTCGTCAAAGCCAAACTCCGGTTCCTCCGTTCCAACTCACGGATTTCAACGCTTCCAAATCAGGCGCCGAAGCTGAAATATCCTGGGATGCCAAAAACGAAGCCAATAATACAATGTTTACTGTTGAAAGAAGTGAGGATGGCGGAACAACCTTCCGGATTTTAGACACCCTCCGGTCTACTTCTGCCGGCCGTTATAATTATACTGATCAAACCCCGCCCATATCAGCTGACCAGTACCGTTTAAAAATAGTTTCCCAAAGTGGCACCGTCAGTTTTTCAAATATGGTGATGCTCCAATTTGCAAACAGCATAAACACTATAACACAGAATATAAATATCTATCCCAACCCGGCAAGTAATGTGGTGAACCTTGCAATCCACCGGGCAGGGGCCAACAGCGTTATTGACCCGGTATCAACCCAAAACAAGATCACTACAATGGCGCAGGCAACCATAACAGCAAACGAAGCAGCCGTTTACAATATCAAAATAGTAAATATTTCAGGTGCAGTTATTAAAATGGCAACAGCTGCAACTGATACCTGGCAGCAAAATATCACCAATTTATTGCCCGGAACTTATATCATAACTGTAACTAATAACAGTAATAATAAACTAATTGGCAGAAGCTCATTTGTAAAAATGTAATAATTTGTAATAATAATAGGTAAGTTTGATTTGTTTCCTGAAGGGGCTTGTTGTTTGCAACAAGCCCTCTTCTTTTGTCATTATTTTATACTTTGTTAAATAAGACAGTTAATTTAAGATGATAATTGTATCATAAAGCCAATTCACCTGCTTTTTTAACGACACCGAACATTAACAAGCAATCCCCGGCAACACAGTTTTTTACCGGCTATCGTGAAAGTATAAAAAATTCAAAAAACATTTTATAAGGCGGCGCCTAAACCTTATTTTTCGGGCAGAATTAAACCATGCTGCATCACAATAAAATCACCTCGTTTTTAACCAAATTGAAAGGGAAACGCCTATGATAGTAAAAAAACACTGGCTGTACCCTGTGCTGGCCTTGTTGGTGCTTGCGGGCTGTAGAAAAGATTTAAAAGTTGTCCCGGTAACTGACAAAGGTACGCTGGCAACCACTTTGTCTGTGTCGTCCCTTTTTCAAAACAATATGGTTGTACAACGGGATAAGCCAACTAACATTTGGGGGCAGGCGCCCGCACATACACAGGTAACTGTAAATGTAAGCTGGAGCCCGGCTGCCATTATTACATCATCCGATGCCTTGGGCAACTGGAAGGTAACTGTTTCAGCCGCTGCCGCAAATACCAGCGCTCAAAATATTACAATTAAAGCCCCGGGTAATAGTACAATAATTATCTCAAATGTGCTGATCGGCGATGTATGGATTTGTTCAGGTCAGTCAAATATGGTTATGCCGGTTGATACCATGGCGCCATTTAAAGGGGTATTAAATTATGTATCCGAAATAGCGGCAGCCAATTACCCTATGATCAGGATGCTTACAGTGCAGGAAGACATTGAGCCCTCACCCATCGCAAGTTTAAATAAGCCGGTGAGCTGGAGCGTTTGCTCGCCCGTAACAGTTGGTCGTACCAGCGCCGTAGCTTATTACTTTGCACGCAAGTTAACTACAACGCTTAATGTGCCGATAGGTATTATTGTTTCGGCAGTGAACGGTTCCTACTGCCAGGACTGGGCAAATGTGGAGGCGATTGAAAACGATCCCAATGTTGCAAACAATTACCTGGCCGGGAGCTCTGGTTTGTACAATGGTATGATCAACCCTCTGATCAACCTCAGCATCAAAGGATTCGCGTGGTACCAGGGCGAAAACAACCAGGGCGATCCTTCCCTGCCTGCTTATACCCAGCTAAATGCAGACCTGGTAAAAGGGTGGCGTACAAAATTCAACCAGCCCGAACTGCCATTTTATTACGTGCAACTCACCCCTTTTGCAGCAGATTACAACAGCACAACGCCACCGGGTGGCAACCCGCTTTCAGATTACCTCGCGTATTTCAGGGAAGCGCAGTCCAATATGCGCCCATTGCTTGCCAACACAGGAATGGCAGTTACAATGGATGTAGGCGATCCGGCTAATCATCACCCCCCAAATAAAGAGCCGGTTGGCGAACGCCTTGCATTGCTCGCTTTAAACTACACTTACGGCCAAAGTGTGCCGTGCCTGGGGCCTCAGTATGCATCGTTTTCAGCCAATCAAGCCACCGTTACAATTAATTTTGTTCAGGGTACCGCCAATGGATTAACGGCGGGCGGCAACGTTGCCTTAAAACAATATTTTTTTGTGGCCGGTCCCGACCACGTTTTCAGGCAGGGGCAGGCCGCAATTTCAGGTAACACCATTGTAATAACGGCGCCTCCCGGTACACCATTGCCTGTAAAAGCAGTCAGGTACGCTTTTACTAATGCGCCGGTCACTGATCTGCAAAACTCAGCAGGTTTGCCGGCAGAACCCTTCAGAACGGACAATTGGAGTAATTAGGTTCCTCTTTTGGCCGGTGTTCAGGGGTATTTGTTTTTTACTTCTTTTTTTCTTCGTCCTAATAAAATTACAAAGGACTTAAATTAAAAGTATAAATTACTTAATTCATTTTCCCTATCTTGCCTTACCCAAGTAAAACAAAGCTTTTTAATAACGATGAAAAAGACCCTTTTTTTATTACTTACCCTGTTTGTTTACAGCTATTCTTCGGCACAGCTAAAAGTACAGCACCTGGTTACCGAAAACCAGGTAGATCCTATCAATATTGACGCACTTGTACCCCGCTTTAGCTGGCAGCTTGATGCACCGGGAAGGCAAAACGTAATGCAAACCGCTTACGAAATAAAAGCGACCACCTATGCCTTCCTGAAAAAAGGTAAACACGATGTTTGGAGCTCGGGTAAAGTAGTATCTGATCAATCGGTTTATGTTCCTTATAAAGGAGAAGCATTATTGTCTGGCCGGAAATATTACTGGCAGGTGCGGGTTTGGGACAATACCGGCAAGCCGTCTGAATGGAGTGCGCCGGCATCGTGGCAAATGGGTATGCTAACGCCTGCCGACTGGAAAGCACAATGGATAAGCCCCGGTTATGTTGAAGATTCGGTCATGCGTCCCAGCCCTTTGTTCAGAAAGGAATTTTCGCTTAATAAAAAGATCGCATCGGCAACCCTTTTTATTACCTCACACGGGCTTTATGAAGCACAACTCAACGGCCACAGGGTTGGCGATGCTTATTTAACACCCGGATGGACAAGTTATAACAAGCGGCTGCAGTACCAGGCCTATGATGTTACGGCTTTGCTGAAAGAGGGCAAAAACGCCGCAGGCGCTGTACTTGGCAATGGCTGGTATCGCGGTCATATTGGTTTTAACCCGCTACCTAATCTTTATGGCAAGGATATTTCACTTTTATTCCAGCTCGAGGTAACTTATGCGGATGGTTCAAAAGCTACCGTTGTTTCTGATGGCAGCTGGAAATCGTCAACCGGGCCGGTGCGCTTTGCGGAGATTTATTACGGAGCCACTATTGATGATAATATGCAGCAAAAAGATTGGTCCGTTATCAACTTTGATGATAAAAACTGGGACGGCGTAAAAGTGCAGGATTTCCGGAAGGACATTTTGGTAGCCACCAACAGCGAGCCGGTTCGCAAACACGAAACCTATAAGCCCGTAAAAATATTCACAACACCCAAAGGTGAAAAAGTAATCGATTTTGGCCAGAACCTGGTCGGCTGGGTACAACTTAAAGTAACAGGGAATAAAGGTGACAAGATCACCCTTTCACATGCAGAAGTGATTGATAAGGCCGGTAATTTTTATACCGAAAACCTGCGTACGGCAAGGTCGCAGGACGTTTATATTTTGAAGGGCGGCGGTGAAGAGACCTTTGAGCCGCAGTTTACCTGGCAGGGCTTCCGTTATATTAAAGTGGAGGGCTATCCGGGCGACCTGAAGCCTGAAAACTTTACCGCGGTTGCCCTTTATTCAGACATGGCTCCCACGGGCAGTTTCTCCTGCTCCAACGCTTTAATCAACCAGTTGCAGCATAATATTCAATGGGGACAAAAAGGCAATTTTTTGGATGTGCCAACGGATTGCCCTCAGCGCGACGAACGTTTAGGCTGGACCGGCGATGCGCAGGTTTTTTCGCGCACGGCATCCTATAACATGAATGTACACAACTTTTTTTCCAAATGGCTTAAAGATGTGGCCGCCGACCAATATAAAAACGGGAGTATACCCTTTGTAATTCCAAATGTGATTGGCAGAACTGACGCAACTGATGGCCCCGGGGCAAGTACCGGCTGGGCCGATGTATCAACTATTATCCCATGGAACATGTATATCGCCTATGGCGACAAGCGCATACTGGAAGACCAATACGCCAGCATGAAAGCCTGGGTTGATTACATGAAAACGCAAAGCAAAAGCGATCTTTGGAATACAGGCTTCCACTTTGGTGACTGGCTGTTTTATAGTGTGAACGACGATACCGATGGCAGTTCGGCCATCACCAATAAATATCTAATCGCACAGTGTTTTTACGCCTATTCAACACAACTGCTTATCAATACTGCCAATGTGTTGGGTAAAAGCGAGGATGCCGCTACCTATACCAGCTTGTTAGCCAAAATAAAGGAGGCTTATTTAAAGGAATATGTAACGCCAAACGGCCTGATCTCGTCAGATACTCAAACCGCCTATGTGCTTGCACTTCAATTTGATATGCTGCCCGAAAACTTAAGGCAGCAGGCCGCCGACAGGCTGGTGAGCAATATCAGGAGGTATGGTAACCACCTTACTACAGGCTTTTTAGGTACACCCTACCTTTGCCGTGTACTGAGCAATTTCGGCCATGCCGATGTAGCTTACCAGCTCCTGTTGCAGGATACCTATCCATCATGGCTTTACCCTGTAAAAATGGGCGCTACTACTATTTGGGAAAGATGGGATGGCATAAAACCTGATGGTTCTTTTGAAGATGCCAGCATGAACTCCTATAATCACTACGCTTACGGCGCCATAGGCGATTGGATGTACCGCGTAATAGCCGGTATTGACACCAAAGCAGAAGCCCCCGGATATAAGGAAATAGTGATTAAACCGACCATTGGCGGTAATTTGCAAAATGTATCTGCTGATTATGAAACCAATTACGGTAAAATAAGCTCGCACTGGAAAGTAGCCAAAGACACTGTTTTAATGGATGTAGCGATACCAGCCAATACTACGGCAACGGTTTATATCCCGGCGCAAAGTGGTGATATGGTTACTGAAAATGGCAAGCCTTTGGCGGGCGAGCCGCTTACTGAAACAACAACCTCAGGGATACGTTATTTGGTTACAAAGGTCGGGTCCGGTTTATACCATTTCAGCGCAATTACAACAAAGCACTAATAGCGGGCTTAAAGCTTAATAAAAGTGCTTTTTCCAACAAGTGTGTTATCGCTGTTGTTGGTTACCTGTATAATATAGGTTCCCGGCAAAAGGGTGCTGACATTAGTTTGCCAGCTGGCTGCTGCTGAAGTGCTTTCCTTTAAAACAGATCCGTTGATATTAAAAATCTTAATATCATATGAAGCGCTTCCGGCTGGCAAAATTGCAGCCAGGTTTTGTTTAGCGGTGGAGCTTGTTTGTTTTTGAGCACTTCCGGCAGCGCCGGTAGTGCTTTTTGGTGCTATCGAAAGGTTGATGATGCCATTGGATGGATTTGGAAAGATGCTTATATTATCGGATGCTCCGGGTTCAGCTAAGGTGCTTCCAAAACCAATGGTTATGGCATTTGAATAGCTGACGGTTCCGTTCATATCCGTTATTTTTATGCGGTACAAGTCGTTGCCGTCTAACGGTGTTTTGTCGGTGTAACTATAGGAGCCCGCCCCATTTGACCTAAGGGTGTCCAGCATATAAAATGTGGCCCCCTCGTCAATACTCCTTTCAGCGGCAAATACTGTCGTTGTTTCTTCGTTCTCTGTTTTCCAGGTAAGTTGGGCCGTTTTGGTTGCTTTAATCGCATCGAAAGATAAAAGATGTATTCCTAAAGCAGGGTTTTGACGGATAATCACACGAAAGCGGTTGTTGCCGAAAGATGTACTGTTGTTTTTGTCGATATTGAACGCATAACGGTTGCCTGTACGAAGATCTAAAGAATCTTTAGCGAATTGATCTATCAGCCAAACATCATATATCGCCGGGATAGAGTCCAGCTCGGTTCTTTCCAGTGTAAACGCGCCGCTTTTGGCAGCTTCCACATCCAGCCTGATCACCAGCGGGCCTTGCCTGGGCAATGGTACAATATTTACAGACAGTTGAATGTCGTCAGATGACAGGCTCGACAAGCCCTCGGGCGCATTGATCCCTTCCATATATCTTGAATCCAGCTGGTTATTGTATACGGTTGTTGCTGCCGCGTCAAAACCGATGGCTATATCATCATTATTAAATGCGTCCATTACTAATTTGAGCCGGAGCAGGGGAATGGGGGTACTATCATTTCTTTTAACCGGAGAACCGGATGCCAGGGTGGAGAGACAAATAGAAACGAAAAACAAGCTTACCAAAATACGATGTGCCATAATCTTAATTTAAAAGATTGAGGCCCTGCATTTTTAAATCAATAGTTTATCGGTTCGTTTAGTATACAGGCAATAACTGCGCCAAAATAAAAAAGCGTCGATTTTTATAAAGAAAAAGGTCTTTTTATTGCTAATGCAATCATTATCAGGGCGGGAAGATGAATAAATGAGTATATTATTCCCCTTTGTATAAAAAAATTCCTCGTCCGGTTTTTGGAAAACTATTTGAGGAATTTGCTTGACGGAAAGTTTCCATGAATAAGCACTGCAGCTTTATCATGAATCGCACTCCAAACGGTTATATAGGATTCCGCGAGTATCGATTTAGTGCCGGGGATCATTACATTTTAACAAATGTGCTTTTCCCTACCAGGCTTTTATCTTTGTTATTTACTACTTGAATAATATACGTTCCAGGGGTTAAATTGCTCACATTGTCCTGCCATGATGCTGAGGTGGTGGTAGTAGTTTTGATCAAGGCGCCGGCAGTACTGATAATTTTGATATCGTACGCTTGTGAAATACTTCCTTTTACGCCAGGCATTGACAGCGAAGAGTTTACCTGTAAAGGATTCCCCCGGCAGTTATCGCCAGGTTGATGATCCCGTTTGACGGATTCGGATAAATACTAATATTGCTTTTTGCAACATTAGTTGTTGCATTGCCGTAAATTAGCGTAACCACGTTTGAATAGGTAATGGAGCCGTTAATGTCCTGTATTTTCAACCGGTACATATCAGTGGCCAGCGGCGGGTTTTTATCCAAAAAACTATAGGTGCCCTGTGTGTCTGAAGAAACACCGCCTAATACGGCGAAAGTTACGCCACCATCATTGCTTCGCTCAACAGTAAAGTTGGTATAATTCTGTTCGTTTTCAGTATTCCAAACCACCTGCGAACCATTGCTTGTCTTAGACGCGCCAAAACTTAGCAGGTGGATCATTAAGGCGGGGTCCTGGCGGATAACCAGGCTGAACCGGTTTGCGCCAAATGAATTTGTATCGCTGTGCAGCACGTCAAAAGTATAGATAGGGTTATGCCTGAAATCCAGGGAATCTTTATTATAAGCATCCTTTAGCCAAACCTGGAACAGTTGCGGGATGCTTTTTAACTCGGTCATGTTTAAAGTGAATTGACCGTCTGCCGCTGTTTTAACAACCAATTTTATGCTTTGGGTCCGCTTAGGCAATGGCATATTGTTAATGGCCACCGGAACACTGTCTGCGGTCATACTCGAGAGGCTGATCCTGCCACTTCCGGGCAGATATTGGGCATCTTCGTTAATATCATAAGTTGTTTTTGACGAATTGTCAAAACGTACAATGGTTTCCTCTTTTTCAATGGTATCGGCAGCCAAATTTATGCGTAGGTATTGTAAAACGCTGCTCTGAATAGGCGCTGTACTTAATAATAATGTTGTTCCTGATGCCGCAGTAGGTCCGGTAAGTTGTGAGTTTGTTTTTGCAGACTCGTGAAAAATCAATTGGGCGCTGCTTGAAGAGGCTTTTACAAAAAAGCCTTGTCCGCTTGGAATAATATTGCTTCCACCGTTCAGGCCGACGCCTCCGCTGTAAGTAGCGTATACTTTTGTTACCGGGTTAAAAACATAAATGGTAGGGCCAACGCTCGGCGCGTAAATGCCAGCTGTTGAAGTGGTGGTGCTGTAAGTATTCCAGTCGATGGAGCTGGCGTAAGGGTTACCTACCAGGTTATAGCCCGAGTAACCTGTGTTACCCGTAACTGTTGAGCATTGCAAAGTTGTTAAGCCTGTATACCAATTGGTTACCGTAACAGCCTGCTGATTTAAGGTGCCGGTGGATGAAAGAACAGTCGCTTCGGCGCTGGTTGTCGTGGTAAATTTGTTAGCCAGGTTGGTTAGGTCGCCACGGTAAAAAAACATAATCCCTGTACCTACTGTTAGATTATAAGTACCGTCGTAATCAACACCGACAGCATAAAGCGGCGAGTTGTTGATCTTGTTTATCCCCCTAAAATTGCCCGTATTAAAGGTGCTGTTGGTAAAAGCCATATTATCACGGTACAGGTACATCGATGGATTTCCACTTTTAGTCATGCCTCCGCCTGTTCCCAACGTGCCCGTAATGGGCGAATATAACGGCAGATAACTAAGGTCGGAATAATGAATTGAGCCAGAGGTTGCTGTGTATACCGGCGATGACAACAGCCGGTAACTGCGGTAGGTGTTGCTGCCGCCGCTGATATAACGTTGTACATTCACCGTGCCGGTGATACTTGAAGTTGATGGAATAGCGCCTACTGTTGCTGAACCTGTACTGGCTGAATTGAGCGTAAGTATACCGCCGGTTTGCAAAGTCGTACTTGCTTCCATGGTCAGCACACCCGATGATGAAACCGCAAATTTGCCGGTTCCTGATAATGTTTTTGTACCGGCTCCGCTAAAGTCGCAATTATTAAGGGTAGTGCCGGCCGAACTGTTGTCGGTAAGAGACTGGGCTGATGCGCCGTTAAAATAAACCGTTCCTGTACCGGCTGTAAAAGTTCCGCTGTTTGTATAATTGCCACCAACTTTTAAGGCCCCTGACGACAACGTTAATGTACCTGAAGTTGATAAACCGGCATCAACGATGATACTGCCGCTGCCCGCAGTTATGGTTGATGAATTGGTAAGACTGCTACCCACATCCAGGTTTCCGGATGATAGCGTCATCGGCCCTGAGTTTGCAACATTTCCGGTAATGGCAAAAGTACCCGCACCGCCGGTTACAGTTGAAGTATTATTCCAGTTGCCACCAACTGAGGTATTGGTTGCGCTTGCACCTGCCGGCGCAAAGGTAACCGGGCTGTTAGTAGTTAAATCGCCCGTTACTTTTAACGCGCCCACAGTGCTGCCGCCAACGGTCGCGGTGCCCGAGCCCTGTATGGTTAAATAATCATAGCTTGCTTTGGTTGTATCAATTGTGCCGCCGCCTGATCCAAAACCCGCCGTAGCGGTTGTGTATATTTTGGGGCTTGCAGCGGTATAGGTTACCGTACTGGTGCCACCATGGTCTCCGTAAAAATTTACTGATGCGTAAGGGCTTGGGATGGTTCCGAGTGGATTGGCATTGGACAAATATAAATGTGGTGTTGTGGCAGTGCCGCCTGACTGGGTTACCGTATTTATGGTAAAATATGCCGAGTTTGAAGCGTTTATGCCTGTTAATTTGTTAAAAATCACCTGTCCGGTTAAGTACATATTACCACTTTCAAGCCTGAAGCCGCATCCGTTTTGAATATTGGCATTTGTTGTGATCGTTACGTTGCCTGAAACATTGAGCGTTGCGATATCTGAAAGCATAAAATTATTTGTTCCAGAGGTGCTTGAACCACTACCAACGTTTATATTGGTACAAGTTATAGTTCCCGTACCCTGTAAATAGTCATAGATTGTGAAGCCGCCGCTGGTGGTGTTGATATCCTGGGTTATGGTAGTAACGGTAAGCGTAGCGCCATTCACGGTTAGCTGCGTACCCGCAGTTTGGTATCCGCCACCAAATTCTATAGAGGCTATTGTAATGGATGAAGTAAGTGTGGGCTGACTGGAAAAGGTACCTGACATACCAAAACGAACAACATCGGTTGTTCGGCCACCTGAACCGGGATAATCACCCGTTCCGCCATTTTCTGTCCATGAGGTTGATGCAGCCCAGGTAGTACTCGTTCCTTTCCAGTCAAAGGTTATAGCTGCTTGAGTTGAACACCACCCAAGGACGATAATTAAAGTTAGTAAAAACCGATCGACCATAATCATTTAAATAAGTGATCAAGGCCCTGTTCAATTTTTTACTAATCAATAATTTATCTCAATGCTGATATAGCTATGCAAAAAATACGCCAAACAGTATTTTTGTTGAAAAGCAGGCGAAAAGCTGCTTGTGTTTTTTATTGAAGCAAATATAGGCGGTAAAATTATATTATTAATTAATAATTTTAAGACATTTTCCACAGCAGAGTGTCATTATTCCACAATCTGTATGAATAAATCCCCAAGGGCACATCCGGGAGGTGTTTTTTAATGCAATTATGTAATTCAAAACATTGCAGTGTTGATCACATTTTAATAAATGTGCTTTTTCCAACAAGGCTTTTATCCATGTTGTTTACCACTTTAATAACGTATGTGCCGGGAGTTAAAGTACTGACATTAGCCTGCCAGGATGCTGTTGTGGATACAGCGCTTTTCACCACAGCACCTGTAATGCTGATTATTTGAATATCATACCCCGCATTAACGGCGCCAACGTTGGTAGTGTTTTGGTAAGCAGACCTACCGGGGATCCCGGTGCCGTTTGTTTGATCAATGGCTAAATTTAATATACTGGTTGATGGATTAGGGTAAATATTAATATTATTTGCGGCAAGGGGTTTTAAATTGCCGTAGTTAAGGGTAACTATATTGGAGTAACTTATGTTGCCGTTCAGATCCACGATCTTTAACCGGTACATATCGGGGGCTATGGGAGGGTTTTTATCTAAAAAACTATAGGTGCCCGTCGAGCTTGACGCGCAGCCACCGAGGACAGTGAAGTTAGTACCACCATCGTCGCTTCTTTCAACCGTAAAGTTGGTGTAATTCTCTTCATTCTCAGTTGTCCAAACTATTTGAGACCCACCTGTGACTTTGCTTGCGGCGAAACTTAACAAATGGACTCCCAATGCCGGGTTTTGGCGGATAATAACCTCAAAACGGTTACTGCCGAAACTCGCCGAGTCACTTAGGGCAACGTCAAAAGCATAGCTTGTATTATTCCTGATATCTAATGAGTCTTTTTTATACTTATCCAACAGCCATACATCGTAAATTGAGGGTATAGCTTCAAAAGCGGTACGCTGAATGGTATATGTTCCTGTTGTTCTTACAGATACATATAATCTTAAAACCTGCATTGATGCATTTTTAGGGAAAGGGAGCCATTTTACCGTGGTTTGAACACTATCACTGCTGATGCCGGCGAACGACTCCGATGATCCCAAACCGGGTAGAAATTCAGCATCAATATTTGGATCATATTTTGTTGTTGACGATGAATTAAAACCGATCACTATTTCGTCGCTATTGGCAGCATCTTTTACTAAATCTAATTTCATGAAGCTATTATAGGCTGATTGCGCGGCCGGTGAGCCCATTAGTAAATTGCTGCCGGTAACTACGGTATTGGATTTTGCATTTTCATTAAAGGTAAGCGTTGGCGAAGCCGCATTGGCCTGTACAAAAAAGCCCTGCCCGCTGGGTATAATTTTGCTGGCGCTGCCGGTAGCAATACCGGTTACAGCATTATAGCTGTCGTAGTTGCTGGTGCTTGGGTTAAGGATATAGATGGTGGGGTTTACATTATTGCCATATATTGGTGCAGACGGGCTGGAACTGCTGAAGGTGCTCCAGTCTATTGAGCTCGGGTATGGGTTGCCAACAAGGTTATATCCGCGTATAGCGGCGTTGCCCGCGTTGCTGGTGGTGTAAAGTAAACCCGCAGAGCCGGTCCACGATACAACTGAATAGCTTCCCTGGTTTAAATTGCCGGTCGCACTAAAAGTAACGCTTTCGGGCGCTACATACGGATAGGTGGTTTTATTAGGCGAGCCAGCCAGGTGTGTAATATTGTCGCCCCTGAAATACAGCATAAAACCACCTCCTGCATAAACTTTAGCCGAACCGTTAACTGCATCTGTTGTCGTAATTGTGCCGCTGGCTATGGAGTTACTTATATTGGTTACGCCAATAAAATTTCCGCTGGTAAAGGTGGCGTTGCTCGGTGTATAATGCTCATTATATAAATAAAGGCTGGGGTTTCCGCCGGTTGTAGCATAGGTAGACGTGCAGTTGGTTATTATTGTTTTGGCGCCAAGGTAATTAAGGCTACAGGGGTAGTTTCCGCTAAGGTCGACGCCCTCATTAACGGGAGACGACAATAATCGGTAATTTCGTCCCACCCACCGGTTTGTAAGCGCATCAAAAGTTTTATTGCCCTGTACAAAGCGCTCCACGGTAACAAAACCTGTGATTGAGCAGCCGCTGGGAATATTGGCTACTGTGGCGGTACCGGTAGTGTCCGACTTTAAAGTTAGATATGCTGCGGACGATGAGCCTGCTACCAGTTTTGAACTGTTTGACATGGTTAAAATACCTGTTGGTGCAACTGCAAAATTTATATTATTTGTGCCCGCGCTCATGGTAGATGTCCCGCCACCATTAAACCCCACCGCTTTAAATAACGTACCGGTGGTGCTATTATCAACCAGTGCCTGGGCGCCTGAACCGTTAAAATAAGTGGTGCCCGTACTTTGCGTATATATTCCCCCAACGTTGTTGGTATAGTTGGTAGCGATAGATAAGTTTCCGCTGCCCAAATTTAGTGTGCCGCCTGAATTGTTGGTCAATGACCCTGAAACGGTAAAGTTTCCGCTTCCCTGGGTTAAACCGCTGCTGTTTGTCCAGTTACCGCCAATGATTGCAGTGGTGTTATTTGTGCTAAATAAAACGGTAGTGGCGGAACTCGTCAGGTCGCTGCCTACAGTTAATGTGCCTGCATCAATTGTTTTGGTACCTGAACCTGTTAGCTGGAGATATTGATAAGTTTGCGGGCTATTGTCGAGGCTTGATGTACTATTGGCGTATACCTGCTGGCTTGTGCCATTGTAATAAACAGTGCTGGTACCCGTACCCCCGGTATTATTATAAAAATCAATGCTTCCGGCAACGCTTGAGGTATTGATGGGCGATGCATTTGTTAGTTGTAAAACTGGGCTCAAGGCTGATCCGGAAGGAATATCGACGCTGAATTTGGGAGTTGCAAAAACGAGGGACAATATGCCGCTATTGGTATTTACGGTTAACAGGGTGCCATCAATTATAGTTGTACCCCCTCCAGGGAAAAGATCGAATTGATAAATCCAACGCCCACGAAAAGCACACCAAAGTCGGTTGAATTGACAGTTACATTACCTGTAATGTGTAGGCTGTTAATAGTTGAAATTATTTCGGTCTGATCGACGGCAAGGACCGGGGGGAAGACATTGGCATTGCCTACCTGCAGCGATCCGCAGGTAATAGCGCCCGCACCGGTAAATGTACTTGTTATATTACCACCATTATTGGAGTTTTGAACAATAGCCCCCGTAACTGCTAGTGTTCCACTGCTTACCGTGAGGGTAGTGTTGTTTTGAGTGCCGAAAGTAAGGCTTGCTATCGTGTTTGTTGTGCCTGAACTTAATGTTGGCTGGTTGGTAAAAGAATAGGTGACACCTATCTGGGCTATATCAGTTGTTGCGATGCCGGGATAGTTGACAGTTTGCACAACGCCACCTACCTTCCAGTTGCCCGGCGTTGTCCAGGCAGTGCCTGAGGCGCCCGTCCAATCATAAACGGTTGCAGCGCAAGCGCTGATATTTGCTGTCAATAGTATGAGTAGTATTAGTGCCGGCACAACTAATTTTAAAACGCCGGCAGCATGCGGGTTTAGCTTCTTCTCCATGGCAGATATCGGATATTAAATACGCCATGAGTGCCCGTTCAATAAATAATTTATCAAAAATTTGCAGTAAGTGTTATTACAACCTTTGATGTTGTATTATAACGCAACTTTATCAATAAGGTTATTATTTTTTAATAAATGTAATATTAATTAACTGATTATTCCAAATATAAAAAAATAAATAAAAAGCCAATGCTGCTGGTTTGGTTCCTTTAGTGTACTTAAAACACCTTATTATCATCTTTTTAAATGTTTATATAACAGTATTTAAAAGCCCTCTATTGCGTATGTTTCCAGTATTAAAAATATTTGAAACATACGTATATAATATTAAAAATATCAATAGAAAATTAAAACAATAATTACAGTTTTATTCTTTATCGGCATATTTTATAAACATTAAAATAAATAGTAAAAGAGTTTCTTTCAAGTAAAAAAGGACGGGGGGGTTATCCTTAATTTTTCCTTTGGAGGCGGAGGGGGGATAACTATCTATAAAAACAACCGAAAATAAAGAAATAAAACACGGTCATGCCTGTGTAAAATAATTGAAAAGTAGTTGTGCTTGTTAAAATAGTCTCGAAAACAAACACATTATTCCACCAAAATATCTCTCCGGAATTTATTAATTCCGGCGGTTTTAGATATGGATAGCCCGGTTTTCAGTAGCAGCAAGGCAGGCCTCGCGCATAGCTTCAGTATAGGTAGGATGTGCATGGCTCATGCGCGAAACATCCTCGGCAGAAGCCCGGTATTCCATTGCTACAACTGCTTCGGCTATCATGTCTGCAGCGCGGGGGCCTATCATGTGTACGCCCAATATTTCATCAGTGCCGGCATCAGCCAAAACTTTTACAAAACCATCAAGATCGCCGCTGGCGCGGGCACGGCCACTTGCTTTGAACGGGAATGAGCCCACTTTGTATTTAACGCCTTTTTCTTTCAATTGCTCTTCGGTTTGCCCAACTGCTGCAACTTCGGGCCAGGTATAAACAACGCCCGGAATAAGGTTATAATTGATATGCGGTTTTTGGCCTGCAATAATTTCAGCAACCAGGGTCCCTTCGTCTTCAGCCTTATGTGCCAGCATAGCGCCCCTGATGACGTCGCCAATGGCGTAAATGCCTTTTATTGAAGTTTCCAGGTGCTCGTCAACAGTGATCTTGCGGCCACGTTCTTCTACCGTAATGCCTATCTTATCCAATCCTAAACCATCTGTGTAGGCAACACGGCCAACGGCCACCAGGCAATAATCGCCTTTTAGCTCTTTCTTTTCGCCTTTCGGGTCGTCAAACGTAACGGTAACTTCTTTTCCTTTTACTGCGGCGCCGGTTACTTTATGGCCCAGGTAGAATTCCATGCCAAGCTTTTGCAATACCTTTTGCAGCTCGCGGCCCAGGGCTTTATCCATGGTAGGGATAATGGAATCCATAAACTCAATTACCGAAACTTTTGATCCCAGGCGCGCATACACCGAGCCCAGCTCCAGCCCGATTACTCCGCCGCCAATCAATACCAAATGCTTGGGTATTTCGGTGAGGGTTAATGCTTCTGTCGAGGTAATAATTCGTTTTTTATCAACCTTAATAAAAGGCAGCGCCGAAGGTTTTGAACCAGTTGCAATGATGATATTTTTGCCCGTTATCTCTTGTTCAGATCCATCCGCTTTTTTTATGGTGATGGTATTTTTATCTTTAAATGAACCTACCCCATAATAGGTATCAATCTTATTCTTTTTCATCAGGTAGGCAATGCCGCTGGTATTAGCATTTACCACTTCCTGTTTGCGTTTGATCATCTGCCCAAAATCAACCTTCAAATTATCCAGTTGAATGCCATGGGTTGCAAATGCATGCGCGGCGTTATGATAATGTTCAGATGAATCAAGCAGGGCCTTTGAGGGGATACAGCCCACATTAAGGCAGGTACCGCCTAAAGTGCTGTATTTTTCGATAATAGCTGTTTTTAAACCCAGCTGTGCGCAACGGATCGCACCTACATAGCCACCCGGACCCGAACCTATAACAATAACATCATACTGCATACACTTGTATTTTATTGGAGCGCAAAGTTAAGGATTATTGAATGGCGAAGAAACAGTAAAGTGATTTATCGTACTAAAGTTGACTTTTGGTTGATTGAGGAGAAAATAATCGTAGAGACGCGATGCATCGCGTCTCTACGATTATTTATTCAGAAAGGTTGATTTTACATCTGCCATTACCCGTGAATGAAGAACGCCCTCTCCTCTGTCAAGTTCAGCTCTTGCCCGATCAATGGCCTGTTTGATTTCAGACGGTAAACCGCTCCAAAAATCAATTTCGGGTTTATCATCCGAATGCTTCAACGTGTTAGGCTGCATTTGATCATAACCGAGGTCTCCGTTCTTCATAAAGCTGTTATTTAACTGTGTATCCTTCTTTACCAATATCCCTACTTCAACCCATAAACCACCACCTGGCTCGAAAATGTTGGCAGGTAAACATGCCCGTTTGCAACCAGCGGTGATGAAAACTTGGCGTATGAGCCTGCATAATCACTTTGTTGCTGCGCGTTGTTCCAAAGTTCTTTGGTGATGTCATTGGCGTCAAACGCCCTGAGTATACCCGGGCTAACGGTGTGTTCAGCATCGCCACTTGAAGCGTAGGATGCCCATAGAATTCCGGTCCCGGCGGTTGCGCCATTTGAGGATACCGAAATAACCGCACCGCTCTGCCCCGTTGGGCCTGCAACCGTAGAGACTTTCTCGTTGGTTAACGTAAATGTATTACTGGTCCTGTTAAACGGGAAAGCACGCAACTGGTCGTTCTCCGGCCAAACATAAACGTACTCCACCGAAGGGCCTTTATAATAGGCTGCCTGGCAGTGAAAGTTTGAGTTGGGGCTAAGCGAAATGGTCTGCAGTATCTGGTTTGTCGTCGCGCTGTATCCACCCATGTTATCCTTGTCCACTACGTACATGTTACCGTCTTTACAGCCGGTAAAAAAGCAATTGGAGTTGGGGATCAGCAGTGCGCCCATCGTACCGTAATCAAGGTCGTTGTTTTCCAGGTTTTGATAATTAAATGGAGTATAAAAAGAGCTTACCACTAGTTTTGAACCTGTGGGCGTTAACTTTAATGTACTTTCGCCGCGATTGGTTAAATTAGTTGGGTCACCATTATCGCCTACAGTACCATTACCTACCACTGCATACAGGTTACCCTGCGGATCGGCTGAAAGGCCCATACCGCTTTCCCAAATGCCGCCATCGCCCCCGTTGGGCGTATCATTATAAACAATTTGCTGTGCCAGCGAGCCTGCGTTATAGCCCAGAATCCAGCCGTGGTATGGCCCCCAATCGCAATGCGATGAGAAGTTGATATACACCACGCCGTTTAGCAACGTAAGTGCCGACCGCTGGTTATTTCGTTGCGGGTCAAAACTTACCACACCGCTCACGTTACCATCCCCGGTACCCGGTACCGACGCAGTGATCTTAACCGGGCTGCCACTTCGTTCGCTGCCATCAACCAAACTAACAGCATGAAGGTATTGCAAATAGGTAACACTATTGGTGCTCCTCGCCACAAAATACATGGTTTGCGACGCCGAATCGATAACCGGGGTACCTACTATACCCATATTACCGCTAAAATCCTGGTATTGGCCGCCGCAGGCACCGGTCATGTCGGTGTTTTTTGGGGCGCGCATGCCAGCTGCGCTAAAGTTTTTATGCCAGTATAAAGCGCCGCTGTCGCCATCATAGGCGTACACGCTGTTATTTACGGTGGCTATAAAAACCACGTTATGTTTGGTGCCGCTGATAGTTAAATTACCATACATTAAAGGTTGCGCGTACACCTGGTCGTCAACATTTAATGAAAACAACCGGCCAAAGGTGGAGGTATTTACATTACTGGTAGTAAGTTTGGTTTCCTGGTTGTTTAAGCCTGTACGGTAATTGCTGTTATGCTGGGTAAGTACCGAGATATGCTGATCATTAGGGACCACCTTAACAGGCGGAGGTGTTATAGTGGTATTGGTATCCTTTTTTTTGCAGGATGCACAAAACAACAGCACCGTGAGACACAGCAGGGAGAAATTTTTAATCATGGTTATAAATTGGCTGGATAAAGCTGCAATTTAGCCATTTTAGGCAGATTATTTAATGCCGGTATTAAATAATTTAATACCGGCATTTACTTAACGATGTTTAATAGAGTATTTTACCCGAGGCGGTTACCAGCGAGGCAATCCGTACAGCATCAAAAATACGTTCTTCCGTAGTGCCTAATTTGATCAGTGAGTCTTCGTGCGCGTTTACACACATTTCGCAGCCGTTTACCGCAGATATGGCCAGGCTCATCAGTTCAAAAAACTCTTTGCCGGTTACCGGTTTCATCATCAGCTGCATGCGGATGCGCGCCGGGATCTGTGTATATTTTTCCTTTTGCGTAAAGTGGCGGAAACGGTAAAATACGTTGTTTGATGCCAGTAACGAAGCGCAGCCTGCTGCTTCGCCGGTTTCTGCAGGAGTTGCGCCCTGTTCTTCGGCGTAGCGGGTAAAGTAAGTGGTTAATAAGGTATTGTTATTGTTGATAGCCGTTGAAAGGGCCAGCAGCGCACATTCCTTGGTGTTTAAATGTTCGGAAGTAAGGGTGCTGGTAAGGTTCAGCTTCATATCCCTTAAATAGCGGGATTCTCCTTTTTCAAGCAGCACAAGCGCATTGTTGCGGTATGCGGTTTCAACACCAAGGCTTGTCAGTATTTCGTTGATCAGTTCTGTCGATTCAGTCATAGTATAAATTTATCCATAAAAAATCCCCGCACTCTTTCAAATACGGGGACCTATGTAATTCAATTAATTAAACAGTTATAGTGTCTTCACCTTTAACCCAGTTACAAGGGCAAAGTTCGTCGGTTTGCAAACCATCCAGTACACGCAAAACTTCTTTTACGTTACGGCCAACGCTTAAATCGTTTACCGATACCCAGCGGATAATGCCGGTTGGATCGATAATAAAAGTAGCGCGGTAAGCGATCTTTTCGTTAGGCTCTAAAATACCCAGCTCTTCTGCTAATGATTTTGAAGTATCGGCAAGCATCGGGAATTTAAGGTCGCGCAGGTCTGCGTGGTCTCTTCTCCAGGCAGCGTGTACAAATTCAGTGTCGGTTGAAGCGCCGATTAAACGGGTGTCACGGTCGCGGAATTCGCCGTAGCTTTTGTTGAATTCAGCAATTTCGGTAGGGCAAACAAAAGTAAAATCTTTTGGCCACCAAAACATTACGGTCCAAACATTATCTTCATTCACCAGGAAATCAGATGTAATGGTTTCAAACTCTTTGCCTTTTTCGATGCTTACAACAGCTGTTTTTGAAAATTGAGGGAATTTTTGGCCTATAGTTAACATATTTTTATTTTTTGTGTTTATTTATTGCAAATATAAGCCTTTTTTAAGCCCTGCTTTATAGCAATAATTGATGCGATATAGACAAAATCGATATTATCATTGTTTTGCTATCATTTTTATCAATATTATAAAAGCATTGCTTATCGCGCAGCAAGAATTAAAAAATCATAAAAAAAGCCGGAAGATTTATGAAAATAGAAATGGCCATATTAGGGTTAAAATGCCACTTTTTACCCCAAAGACGTTGTTTTTGGAGGCTTTATGTTTAAAGACTTTAGCGTATATTCGCTTTATGGAAAAGATCAACAAAAACCAGCTGGCTATAATGTTTATAATTTCGGTAGTGTTTTTACCGATCAGTTTTAACATTATATCACAGGGAGTTGAAAAAGACCAGGTCTGGCGGATTGTTATGGGCGGGCTTAGCGGCAGCTGGTTTTTGTTTATGGCAATTATTTCGGGCAGAAGGATATTTAAAAAGGATAAAGACCCTGCCTGAGTGTTTTTAACGCATAGATAGTGAGCCCCAGATTACGCCCAGCGTAACGGCTGCGGTAATGCCCGCAATAAGCACCGCCGATTTGTCATTAACCCGATAAATGTCCCTAACGTTGCGCTTGCAGACAAACCACAAGCATCCGCCATAAAAAACAACTTTCCATAAAAATGATGCAGACGAAACGGTCGGGAACAAAGTATCTATGGCCGGAATACCATAGAAACGTTTCATCACCATAAAAAATAAAACCACCCCGCTTACAATGGAATAGCAGCAATAAATGCAAAGCAGGATCCAGCCTGCGCGTTTTCGCCGCCAAAAAAGCAGGGCAAGTACCGGTACAATAAACAATTGCAAAAGGTATATCAGCAACGTACTATCCCACCTGCTGTCCTTGTTGAAAAACACGAAGGAGAGGAAGGAAAGCTCCGTAAACAAAGTCAGCAAAAACATGATGCCCAGCGCCACCGAGAGAAAATTAATTATCCGGTTAGTTGATGGCGTGCTTTGCTGAACGGGATGTACCGCATCAATAACCTGGGCGCTTATAACCTTCACCTTGTTTTCAAATGCCTGCCGCTTTTCTTTTCTCATCTCTTTTTCCTGCAGCTCCAGCGCGTTTGCAGCTATGGCGCTTTCCAGTTCTTCCGCACTTAATTTCCGGCCGGCGAGTTCAGCCACTGCGGTTTCAACAGCAATGGGCTGGTAGTCCGCCGCGTTATCAATAATTTTTAGCAGATCACTATTGCTTAAGGTTTTATACAGTTCGGTGAAAGGGTTCATCGGCGATAAAAATATCCAGGATAATATTAAATTTATTAAAGATACTAAGAAGCATATCTATATTTGGTATCGGCAACCAATTTAAGCTATCAAACAAATAAAATTTAAAGCGATGAGAATCCCCGCATTTCCTTACCGGCTCCTGGTATTCCTGGCGCTGTTTTTTTCAGCCACAGTCTCCGCTCAGGAATTATATACCATGCCCAAAGGCGTACAATCACGCGTAAGCAGTTTTGAAAATATTAAAGGCGAAAAAGGCGAAGGCGGCAAAACCAACCAGGGTGGCAAAGGCAATGCCTTCGAATCGTTAAAAGCAGGCGAAAGCAAAACCCTGCTTAACGTACGCTCTCCCGGGGTCATCCAGCGGATGTGGTTTACCATTAACGACCGCAGCCCCGCCATGCTGCGTTCCCTGCGCCTGCGCATGTATTGGGATGGCGAAGATAAGCCTGCAGTAGATGTGCCCTTCGGCGATTTCTTTTGCGTTGGCCTGGGCAGGCCGGTGGCTTTCCAGTCGGCATTGTTTACTGATCCGGAAGGGCATAGCTTTAACTGTTATATCCCGATGCCATTTAAAAAAGCTGCCAAAGTGGTGCTCACCAATGAAAGCAGCGGCAACCTCGACTTACTATTTTTTGATATCGACTATAACCTGCTGGATAAAGCGCAGGACGACATGCTATACTTCCACGCCTGCTGGAACCGATCAAACAACAACAGCGAAGTGGGCCACGACTTTGAGCTATTGCCCCAAGTTAAAGGTCGCGGTCGTTTTTTAGGGGTAAATGTCGGCATTAACGTTAACCCCGGCTACGGCGATACCTGGTGGGGCGAAGGCGAGGTGAAGATGTATATTGATGGCGATAAAAAATACCCCACCATTAACGGCACCGGGTCCGAAGATTATATTGGCACCGGCTGGGGCGAGGGCCAGTTTACCCACCAGTACCAGGGCTGTTTAATTGCCGATACAGCCAAAAAGCAATATGCCTTTTACCGTTTCCACATACCGGATGCTATTTATTTTGAGGATAACTTTAAAGTCACCATTCAACAGATCGGCGGGGGAACTAACGATCAGCTGAAAGCCATACAGGCCAAAGGCATCCCCAATAAAATAGTCACCGTAGCCACCGAACATACCTTTACCCGCCTGCTGGATAAACCCATGCCCTTAACCGACGCCAGTTTTCCGGCCGGCTGGGTAAACTTTTATCGCGTTGATGATTACTGCGCCACCGCCTACTTTTACCTCGACAAACCCGAAGACAAATTGAAAGAATTGGCCCCGGTTGGGGATAGGGTAAAGTAGCGTCATTGGGTCATTAAGTCATTGGTTGGGTGTGGATATCGAACAAATAGATCTCATCGAACCACCACCTAACAAAATTTGTCATTTCGACCGTAAGGAGAAATCTTTAACGCCCTGCATCCGAACTATGCAGGCGGGAATGTCAGTTGTATAAGATTTCTCGCTCGAAATGACAATTCTTTTGTGTCGTTCGTTCTGTTTTTGGGTATTGGTGCTGAGTGAAACGAAAAACAGCACAGATGTTTAGCCGTGCGAGATAATATCTACCAGCAAAAATATAAGTACCGAATCTTTTAACGATAGCCTTAGGTGTTTTAAAGCAACAGTTACCTGGTTTTCAACGGTCCGTTTGGAGATCAGCAGGCGGTCGGCAATCTCTTCGTTTGATAATTGCTCCAGGCGGCTCATAATAAATATTTCTTTACAGCGCTTTGGCAACAGGTCGAGGTATTGGCTAAGTTGCTGATATAATTCATCCTGGCGGATGTGTTCTTCGCCCAGGTTAAGGCAAAAGGCATCAATTTTCTCCTCCGCATCTTCTTCATAAACCAATGGCGATGCTTTTGCCGACCGTAAATAATTATACACCTTATACCGGGTGGCTGATGAAAGGTATTGCGGGAATGACTTGATGTCCAGTTCCATTCTTTCGTTCCACAGGTAGATGAAGATGTCCTCAATAATTTCTTCGCAGGCATCTTTATCCTTCAGTATTTTAAAAGCAATAAGGTATAATTTCTTCCAGTAGCGCTTAAAAAACACATTAAATGCCCTGAAATCGTCATTAACGATCTCCATCCACAACTGCTTATCTGTTAGGGCGTTATTGGGCATATATTTGGTTGTATAAAATTAGGTATTTAATTAATATAATGTTAAAATAAAATCAATTCGCTTTACAGAGGATGTATAATGAATTATATGTGTCTGATAATAAGTAAATTATATTATAATTTTAAGATTTTGTAAAACAATATGTGTGTTGATACACAAAAATGTGCCTATATAAGTACCAACCAAATAAACTTGAATGAAGCGCCAGGACTATAATGCCCTTTATAAAAAATATCTTGCAGGAAAATGTACGCCCGAAGAATGGGCGTTATTAAACGCTTTTGACGATGAACCCGGCCTGGAAGACATGGCCTGGGACGCCGAGCTTGGCAACGACAAGGAAGTTGAAAGCAGGATCTTTAACAAAATTACCGATGCCATTGCGCCAAAACAGCCTGTAAAAACTATAGGGTTTGGGTGGCTGTACATAGCAGCCTCGTTTTTATTGCTGGCAACTGCGGCAGGCGTGTATGTTTTAAATATGCACCATAAAACCCGGCAACTGGCAATCAACAAAGGTAAGCCCGTAAAAAACGATATTTTGCCCGGCGGCAATAAAGCCATCTTAACCCTGTCAAACGGGGCCACCATTGTGCTGAATAGTGCAAAAGACGGGGTTATTACCAAAGAGGGCGGCGCAGCCGTAAACAAAACCCAAAACGGGCAACTGGTATACCAGGCTAATGACGATCAAAACAATGCACCCGTGCCTGCCACCATGGTTTATAATACGGTTACCACGCCCCGCGGGGGCGAGTACCAGATAGTGCTGGCCGATGGCACCAAAGCCTGGCTCAACGCGGCATCATCCCTCAAATTCCCTACCGCGTTTACCGGCAATACCCGCCGGGTTGAAATAACCGGCGAAGTATATTTTGAAGTGGCCAAAAATAAAGAAAAGCCATTTATTGTAACCTCAAACGGCGCGGAAGTGGAAGTACTGGGTACGCACTTTGATGTAATGGCCTACGATGATGAGCCAGGGATAAAAACCACCCTGCTGGAGGGATCCGTAAAATTCAGGAAAAACAAAGCTGAAGTATTGTTAAGCCCGGGCGAGCAGGCGGTATCAGCCTGGGCCTCAGGCAATATAAAAGTGCAAAAAGCCAATATTGGCGAAACGATGGCCTGGCGGGATGGGTATTTTGTTTTTCAGGATGAAAATATCCAGGGCATTATGCGCAAGATCTCCAGGTGGTACAATGTGGATGTGGTTTACCGGGGCAATATGGAAGACAAGGAATACGGCGGGAAAATATCGCGCTACAAAAACATCTCAGATGTATTAAAAAGTTTAGAACTGACCGGAACGATACATTTTAAAGTTGAAGAAAGGAGGGTTACTGTTATGCAATAAAAGCTACTTAAACTAACAGTGCCTTAAAAAACAAACCCAGGAGCATTCGCAGTGCCCCTGAGTTTTGTACTTGTTGCCAAGCAGGTGTAAGGCCATTTAAAAACCAATTACTTCGTAACAACTAATTATTAACTAACCTAACATTCAAATGTATAAAATTTATACTGCATTTAAATGCAGAAGAATCCCAGTTAAACTATTGTTAACCATGAAGCTCACCATTGTTTTAATGCTTACAATTTTATTACAGGCCGGAGCTGCAACCTATGCCCAAAAAATAACCCTGAATAAAAAAGGCGCCTCGTTAAAGGAGGTTTTTGAAGCGATACAGCAACAAAGCAATTATACAGTAGTATATGATTCAAAAATGATCAGGGCAACCAAACCGGTAACCGTATCTTTTAAAGATGCGTCGCTTGAAGAAGTGCTTGATAAATGCCTGCTTGATCAGTCGTTAACCTACGCCATTAACCTGAATACTATTGTGATCCGTAAGAAAGCGGAGCTGCCCCCTGTTATTGAAGCATTACTTAAAATTACGGGTAAAGTAACTGATTCAAAGGGCCAGCCGCTTATAGGTGCAACTATCAGTATAAAAAATGGTAAAAACATTGCCGTAACGGATGTTAACGGCGCTTTTACGATATCTGTTCCCGAGAATACCATTATCAGGGTATCTTATATCGGCTTTATAGCACAGGATGTAGCTGTTGACGGAAAAACCGAACTATCTATTGTTTTGAAAGAGGCCGCAGGCAGCTTAAACGAAGTGGTAGTGGTTGGTTATGGCACCCAACGCAAGCAGGACCTAACCGGCGCTGTAGCCGTAATCGGCTCAAAAGAACTGGAGGACAGGCCAAATACGCAGTTTGGTTATTCAATTGAAGGGAAAGCCGCCGGCGTGCAGGTAATCAGGCCATCGGGCCAGCCGGATGCCGGTTTCTCCATCAAAATACGCGGTACATCGTCTATCACTTCAGGTACCGACCCGCTTTATATTGTTGATGATGTGCCAACTTACAACACCAACGAAATTAACCCGGCTGATATTGAAACTATTACCGTATTAAAAGATGCATCCGCAGCGGCCATCTATGGTAGCAGCGGCGCAAACGGTGTGGTACTGATCACCACCAAACACGGCGCAAAAAACCAAAAATCAAGGGTTAGCTATAATGGTTCCGTTACTTCATCTCAGGTATGGAAGAAACTGCAGGTATTAAATACGCCACAATTTGAATCATTAATGGCCGAAATGGGGATCAGCTTACCTGACCCAACCAATTTCACCAATACCAACTGGCAGAACCTGGTTTTCAGGAACGCGCTTTCGCAAAGCCACAATGTATCCGTATCGGGCGGTAGTGACAATACCACCTATTACATTTCAGGCTCTTATGTAAAACAGGAGGGCATCGTTATTAATAATAATGTAGGCAGGGCCACTTTTAAAGTAAACCTGGATCATAAAGTAAGCGACCTGTTAAAAGTTGGAACCAATATATCTTACGACCGTTGGTCGGATGTGAGCGTTCCGGAAGGATATTCAAACGGCGTAATTACCAGGTTAATTACTGCAGTGCCAATTATCGGCGTATGGAACCCGCTGATCCCTACCCAATATGCTGTAAGCCCTGTGGCCCCGGTAGATATTGAAAACCCGGTTTCGGTTGCTTACCAGCCTCAAAACTTACTCGTAAACCACCGCTTTAACGGCAATGCCAATGCTGAACTGAGTATTTTACCAGGCTTGAAATTAAAGAGCATTTTTGGCCTTGAACACAGCAACAGCATATTCACCTCTTTCCAGAATTCTATCCAAACCAGCTACGGCAGATCAATGGACGGCCTTGCAGCTGAAAATGATAATAACTTTGATTACTGGATCTCAGAAAATACATTGAACTATACCAAAAAATAAAGGATCATAGTTTTGCCTTACTGGTGGGTTATGTAGCTTCGGACGAAAGCAATCGCAGCGTTTACCTTGCTTCGCATGGTTTTGGTGGCAGTACCGCTATTACTACTGTAACGGCCGGAACAGTGCAATCAGTACCGCAGGTAAATATTTATGATAAAACCCACGAATCATTTATCGGCAGGCTAAACTATAATTATAAGGACAGGTATCTGTTAACATCCAATTTACGGGCCGATGCGTCCAGCATATTCTCTTCAAAAAACAGGTGGGGTTACTTCCCTTCGTTTTCTGTAGGCTGGAGAGTTTCAAATGAGGATTTCTTTAAAAACGTAACAGCAGTAAGCGATCTTAAACTGCGCGCAGGCTGGGGTATTGTGGGTAATGATGCCATTGCACCCTATTCAAGGTACGGGTTAATCGGCCTTTCAACTTATGTGATCGGCGGCAGCCCGGTAACTGCTTATGTACCGTCAACCCTGTCAAATGATAATTTAAAATGGGAACAAACGGCCCAGTATAATATCGGCCTTGATTTTGGCTTGCTCAACAACCGGGTAACCATTACCACTGATTATTACGATAAAAAAACCACCAACCTTTTATTGAACGCGCCGATACCGGCAAGCGTTGGTGTTGGCGGCAATACTGCTATCATCAATGCCGGTTCTATTCAAAACAAAGGTTTTGAATTTCAGCTTACATCAAAAAATATCGTGAACCGTGATTTTACCTGGAGTACCGACTTTAATATCTATTTAAACCGGGGTAAAGTTTTGGATGTAGTTGGCCAGACGCTATTTACAGGTAATGTTAATGTTGCCGGTAATACCTACCAAACCGCTTTGGTAAAGGCGGGGCTTCCGCTGGGCTCTTTTTATGGCAAGTATGCCCTTGGGGTTGATCCGGCCACCGGAAACGAAAAGTATTTGCAAAATAAAGCGGGTTCTGATAGTTTGGGCGTGATAGGTAACGCAAATCCGAAGTATGCTTATGGTTTAACCAACTCATTCACCTATAAAAGATTCACGCTGAATATATTTTTACAGGGCGAGCAGGGTAACCAGATATTTAATGCAACCAGGATGCTTACTGAATCAATGACGATTGGTGAAAACCAGTCGGCTGCTGTTTTAAGAAGGTGGAAGAACCCGGGAGATATTACCGACATCCCAAAATCATCACCAAATGATCCCAGCAATTCCTATCCGTCAACAAGGTTTATCGAAAACGGATCGTACTTAAGGGTTAAATCGCTTACACTGGGTTATTCGCTGCCCGAGTCGGTACTGAATAAGTTAAAAATAAGCCGTTTTATGCTTTACATCACAGCCGAAAACTTATTAACGTTCACCAAATACTCAGGATTCGATCCGGAAACAAGTGTGTTTAACAGTTCGTCAAATTCAGATACTGCCAGTAAAAACACAGCCCCCGGGGTTGATTATGGCAACTATCCGCAATCAAGGGACTTTATTTTAGGTGTTAACGTAACTTTTTAACCTTAACTTATTATTGTAAGATCATGAAAAAGAAAACGATATTTTTAATAACGCTCCTTTTTGCTGTTGCAATGGGATCGTGCCGGAAATTTTTAGATACCACCCCCCAAACAAGTCTTACCACGGGTAACGCCTACAACTCGGCGCAGGATATTGAGAATGCCATAGCCGGTTGTTACCAGATATTTATGGGCAGCGATTATTACCAGTGGGAAAATGTAATGCTGAGCGATAACAGATCCGATAACGCCTATCCCGGCGGCGGCGGCGAAGCCACCTTTGTTGAAGAAGATCAGTTTACGATGCCGGCGAGTAACAGCCACATGTATGCCGACTGGGGGCAGCTGTACCAGGGTATAGCACATTGTAACCTTTTATTAGCCAATATAAACGGTGCAAGTGGCTTAGCGGCCGACCGCAAAGCGCAGATCATTGGCGAAGCCAGTTTTTTAAGGGCCTTCCATTATTACCAGTTGGTAAAAACATGGGGGGGCGTTCCTATCGAACTGGAGTCAAACACGGCAGACCCTAAAGTTACCCGTAAACCTCGTTCAACTGAAACACAGGTTTATGACCAGATCAATGCTGATTTGCAGGTGGCCGTTGCCAATTTGCCTGACAGCTATGGCAGCGACCCTTCGGTAAACAAGGTGCGTGCCACCAAAGGCGCCGCATATGCATTGCTGGCAAAAATATGGGCACAAAGAAGCGACAGGGATTACAACAAGGTGCTAACCTATTGTAAAGATGTGGTTAACAGCCCGGCAGGCTACTCGCTGGTATCCAGTTATAGCAGCCTGTTTGATGGCAGCCACTATTTTAATTCAGAATCGATCCTTGAAATCCCTTTCACCGCCGGCGGGCCGAATGCAAGCTGGGGTGTCGAACTGTTTTTAGCCCCCGAAGATGGCTGGCAAAAATACGGCGTTCCGGCGCATGACCTGGTAAACGCATTTGTTGCCGAAGGTGACACAGTTAGAGAAAACGCCAGCGTTTTATTTGTTACCAAAGATGTTAACGGTAACCCTATAGCCTGGGCTGATGAAAACTGGAACCCTTGCCAGGACCCAACCAAACCAACCCCGTTTGCTTACAAACAAAAACATCCGAATGGATGGTCGAGCGGTGACCACTTTTACCTGCTGCGTTTGGATGATATCATCCTGCTGCAGGCTGAAGCCGATAACCAACTGGGTAATACCGCAGAGGCCATATCGCTGTTAAATAAAATCAGGAACCGCGTGGGTTTACCTAATACTACAGCCAGCACACAAGCAGCCCTTACTACAGCGATACTAAATGAAAGAAGGCTGGAACTGGCTTTTGAAGCGCAACGCTGGGATGACTTAACCCGCCTGGGTGTGGCCACCACTGTGATGGCTAACTTAAAAGAGGTTAAATACACCTGTAACAACGGTGTGCCAAGTGCCCCTATCCCTATTGTTTACACTTGTGATAAAAACCACTGGTTAATGCCGTTGCCGCTTACAGAGATCAACAATAACCCCAATTTAGTGCAAAACCCTGGTTATTAATATGAAGCAGGCTAATAATAACAGGATGGCCTATATGATAAATGTAGTTGTTGCCATGTTTTTGGTACTGTTATTTTCGTGCAGTAAAAACAATTTGGGAAATAATTCTAACGGATCAACCCCTGTTAGCCAACAAAAACCACCTGCCCTCAAAGGCAGGTTGGTTTTTCATAGTTATTCGTGCTATAACTGTAACGATTCAAAGCTGTTTATACTAGATTTTTCGACCGGTGTTTTAACACAGTTAAATACCGGCTGGCATATCGACAACTGCATGAATGCCGATTTTAGCCCCGATGGGAAGTATATTGTTTTTATGGGGACCGATAAAGTAACAGGTAACTGGGATGTGTATTTGTGGCCGGTAAATTCGGCCGCACAACCGGTGAACCTTACGGCTGCTTTGGGCGCTTCGTCGCGGGACGAGGACCCCAAGTTTTCAAACAGCGGCACCCGCATTGTATTTAAGCACAACGGGCACCTGGCCGAAATGGATTTGAGCGGAAATATTACCCGGACCATTACCAGCGGCAGCGGCGAAGAATCAATGCCGTATTATATTTACGATGACAGTAAGATATTGTATGCGGAAGGTGGAGGGGCAGGTTCGGATATTTACCTGGTAGATAAAAGCGGCGTCAGTACCAAAACCGAAGCATCGTTACCAAACATACAGGAGTACTACCCGATAGGCAAGGATAGTGTATCATTTTTATATACCGGCGGCTTAAGTGCAACCAGCGCAAACGACCAGATCTTCAGGGGATTTTATGATAAAAGTAAAATAGCCCAGTATTTGCCGTTTAATGAGCCTTCGGCCAATTATTCTGATCCTTATCCGTGTAATGACGAATATGTTTTCCTGTCGAGTACCCGCACCGGCACCAAAGGCGGTTACGATTTGTATTTAGCCGATATTAAAACCGGCAATATATGGTCGTTAAACGTTTACAATTTGAATGTTAATTCGGCCAATGAGGAGTTGGGTTCATGTTATAACCCCAATTAAAAGCTGGACACCAATCAACACAAATGAAATTTTATTTGCCTGTAATACTACCGGTAATGCTAAATAAAGAACTTGGGTGATCAGGGGACATGGGACCTGAGATTTAGTTGTATTACATCGTTTAACAATGATGTAAAGTGCGTTCCGGTGTGAGATCCGGAGCGCATTTTTTATTTACTTTATATTGTAGTTAAACGCTCTTCCTTCCGTTGTCCGGTACTGATAATATATTTGAAAATAAACAAACAACGCAAATCCATAAAAAAAGTCCCGGTGCACTACTCCCGGGACTCACTAAAATTAAACTATAAAACTGAACACAAAACGCCGAATCGTTAAAAGGTCATTGGGTCATTGCGTCATTTAGTCATTGCCTGTCTCGTTTCATCACCGCTGGCCCCTGCCGCTAAGCAGGTATAACCTTTATAGTTGTACTGTATGTTTCTCACCAATCCTCTTCTCACTAAATTATCATTTCACAAATTCATCACTCATCAACCAATCCCACTCAATAATTCACTAACTCACCAATTCAATAATTATCTAGCTGCATCCCATCGAATTGCCGCAGTTTAAACACTTGTAACAAGTTCCTGAGCGTACGGTAGTATGCCCGCAGGTATTGCATGCCGGGGCATCACTTTGTACGCCCATGGTAATATCAACACTGTATTGTTTTTTTATGCTGATCTTTTGTTCCGTCATTGCCGGTTTTTCTGCCGGATGATAAACATTCGTTTCATCGGTATTCACATCGTCATCAATCATCTGCGGGTTGCCGGTAATGCCGTTTTGTTCGGTAATTACATGCACCAGGTCGGTGCGGTCCTGGTATTCGTAACCCAGCATCCTGAAGATATAGTCGATGATACTGGTCGCGCTTTTAATATTGGCATGGCCAACCACCATCCCGGCAGGTTCAAAACGGGTAAAGGTAAATTTCTCCACATATTCTTCCAGCGGTACGCCATACTGCAGGCCCACCGAAACAGCGATGGCAAAGCAGTTCATCAGCGAGCGGAAGGTTGCGCCCTCTTTGTGCATATCCACAAAGATCTCGCCCAAAGTGCCGTCTTCATATTCGCCAGTGCGTACATAAACGGTTTGCCCGTCAATAATAGCTTTTTGGGTGTAGCCGCGGCGTTTAAATGGCAGCACTTTCTTTTGCACCACGCGGCTCAGCTGGCGCATAAAGGCGGTATCTTTTGATTTCTCCATAATCGCCATGGCTGCTTCCAGCACCTGGTCGGGGGTAAGGTCGCTTAGCTTTACATTGGCTGCTTTGCCTAATACCTCTTCAACCGTTTCCAGTTTGTCTTCCGAAACTTCTTCTTTATCTTCTTTTACATCCGATTTGGTAGACAATGGCTGCGACAATTTACAACCGTCGCGGTAAAGCGCGTTGGCTTTCAAGCCCAGGCGCCATGACAGTTCGTAGCAATCTTTGATCTCATCAACCTTCGCTTCATTAGGCAGGTTAATGGTTTTGGAGATAGCGCCCGACAGAAAAGGCTGTGCCGCTGCCATCATTTTAATGTGGCCATGCGAATGGATATAGCGTTCGCCTTTGGCTCCGCATTTATTGGCGCAATCAAATATCGGGTAATGTTCTCTTTTCAGGTATGGGGCGCCCTCAATGGTCATGGTGCCGCAGATGTATTCATTTGCTTCCGCAATCTGTTTGTTGCTGAAGCCCAGGCCCCGCAGCACGTTGAAATCAGGCGCATTGTATTGTTCGGCGGTAAAGCCAAGGCGTTTCAAACATTCTTCGCCCATCGACCAGATATTAAATGCAAAACTGATCTCGAAAGCCGAAACGATACCTTTATCAAGTTTTTCTAATTCATCATCACTCAGGCCTTTTGATTTCAGGCTGTCGAAATTGATATGCGGCGCCCCTTTTAAGGTGGCTGCGCCTTTGGCGTAATTGATGATAGCAGTAACCTCATGTTCGGCATAGCCCAGGTTGCTCAATGCTTCGGGTACTGCCTGGTTAATGATCTTAAAATAACCGCCGCCGGATAGTTTTTTAAATTTAACCAGCGCAAAATCAGGCTCAATACCGGTGGTATCGCAATCCATCACCAAACCGATAGTGCCTGTTGGGGCAATAACGGTAGTTTGCGCGTTGCGGTAGCCGTATTTTTCGCCCATTTCTACTGCTTTATCCCATGAGTTGCAGGCAGCTGATAGTAAATAATCAGGGCATTGGATCTGGTCGATGCCCGGAGGGTGGATCTCCAACCCGTCAAAATTATCTGTCGAGTTATACGCCGCGTAGCGGTGGTTGCGCATTACACGCAGCATGTGCTGTTTATTATCTTCGTAACGGGCAAACGGGCCTAATTCTCTTGCCATTTCGGCGGAAGTAGCGTAAGCGGTGCCAGTCATGATAGCGGTGATGGCCGCAGCAATGGCACGTGCCTTTTTGCTGTCGTAAGGGATGCCATTCACCATTAAGGCCGAACCAAGGTTGGCATAGCCTAAACCAAGGGTGCGGTAATCATAGGATAGCTGCGCCACTTCTTTTGCAGGAAACTGTGCCATCAATACGGAAATCTCTAACACGATGGTCCAGATGCGGCAGGTGTGCTCAAAGCCTTTTACATCAAACACGCGGGTTTCTTTATCAAAAAAGTGTGCCAGGTTAATGGAAGCCAGGTTACAGGCTGTATTATCCAAAAACATGTATTCAGAGCATGGGTTTGACGCGTTGATGCGACCGCCTTCAGGGCAGGTATGCCACTCGTTAATGGTGCTGTCAAACTGTACGCCGGGATCGGCACAGGCCCAGGCGGCAAAAGCAATATCATCCCAAAGCTTTTGTGCGGGTATAGTTTTAACAGGTTTGCCGGTCATGCGGCTGGTTAAATCCCAGTTAGTTTCGTTTTTTAATGCTTTAAAAAAGTTATTGGGGATGCGAACCGAATTATTGGAGTTTTGACCGGATACGGTTCGGTAAGCCTCGCCTTCGTAATCAGAAGAATAGCCGGCGGCGATTAAAGCCGCCACTTTTTTCTCCTCTTCTACCTTCCAGTTCACAAAGCTTTCAATTTCCGGGTGGTCCAAATCAAGGCAAACCATTTTAGCCGCCCTGCGGGTAGTACCGCCAGATTTGATGGCCCCGGCTGCGCGGTCGCCTATTTTAAGGAACGACATTAAGCCGGAAGAATAACCGCCGCCTGATAATTTTTCACTTTCGCCGCGGATTTTGGAGAAGTTCGTGCCTACGCCTGAACCATATTTAAAAATCCGCGCTTCGCGAACCCAAAGGTCCATCACACCGCCTTCGTTTACCAGGTCATCCTCAACGGAGAGGATAAAACAGGCATGCGGCTGCGGGCGCTCGTATGCAGATGTGGATTTACTTAATTTTTTGGTAGTCGGGTCAACAAAATAATGACCCTGCGGTTTCCCGCTGATATTATAGGAACTGTAAAGCCCTGTATTGAACCACTGCGGCGAGTTTGGCGCAGCCAGCTGCCCGGTAATGGTATAAACAATTTCGTCGTAAAATATGTCGGCATCTTTTGCTGAAGCGAAGTAGCCGTAGCGCATTCCCCAGTCTTTCCAGCAATGTGCCATGCGGTGGGCAACCTGTTTAATGCTTTTTTCGGATCCGGTTGAGCCGTCAGCCAATGGAACGCCGGCTTTACGGAAATATTTTTGGGCAAGGATATCTGTTGCCACCTGCGACCACGAAGCCGGAACTTCTACATCATTCATTTCAAATACAGCATCGCCTGAAGGGTTCCGGATCACGGAGGCGCGCATCTCATATTTAAATTGATCGAAAACGTTGATACTATCCCTGGTAAAATGCCTGTTTACCTTCAACCCGCCTGTGTTCTCAGCATGTGTATTTTTGTAGAGTTCGCCTCCCATATCCGTAGAAATTTAATGATCAGAAAATAATTTAAAAAAAACTAAAGAGCGTTTTACTCAAATCTATCAGTCATAAAAGTCCCCTGCAATTTGTAGTTTTCCACACGCTGTTGGGAAGTGCCATATCCTATGTCCCAAAAAGGCAAAACATGTAATTTACAATGATTTAACGTTGTGGAAAGATAAGGTTTGGGTTGATTTATGCGTTAACGGGCGAAATTGAAAAATTTATGAATGTAAGTGTGTCTCTGAAAAAATGGTCTTACGCTGATGCTAAAACCCGGGAAGTTGAGGAAATATTACAATTCACTCCTCATCGGCGCCGAGGCCTGTGCCCCCATCCTGGTTACCGAAATAGCCGCTGCTTTGCAGGCAAAGGCAACCGCGTCTTCCGGACTAATGTTTTCGGTAAGCGCTACAGCCAATGCGCCGTTAAACACATCTCCGGCGGCGGTGCTGTCAATGGCCGTTACCGTCGGTGATGGGATGATCTTATTCAATAGATTATCATGATGATAGGCCCCTTTAGCGCCCAGGGTGATGATCACATTTTTTACGCCTTTAGTCATTAATATAGCTGCCGCTGCTGCCGCGCTTTGCTGACCGGTAACTTTTATGCCGGTTAGCAATTCAGCTTCAGTTTCATTTGGGGTGATGGTATGTACATATTTAAAAATTGCATCGTCCAACACGCAGGCGGGGGCCGGGTTTAAAATAACCCTCGCGCCTTTATGGTGGCACTGTTCAATCGCATAGGCTACCGTTTGGATGGGGATCTCCAGCTGGATCAAAACAATATCGCCGGGTTTTATTTGTTCGATTACTGTTTCAAGATCAACCGGTTGCAGGTTTCCGTTGGCGCCGGGCGCTACGGCGATGCTGTTTTCGCCATTAACATCCACCAAAATAAGGGCTACGCCGGAAGGATGAACGGGATCGGCACAGATAAAATCCGTATTGACACCTACATCTTTAAAACCCTGCACGGCCTGCCTGCCAAAAATATCATCGCCTACCTTACAGGCAAAGGTCACTTTGCCGCCAAGTTTGGCAGCCGCAACAGCCTGATTCGCGCCTTTGCCGCCGGCAGTCATTAAAAATTCGCCGCCAAGGATAGTTTCTCCCGGCGCAGGTAATTTCTCCGACCGGATAACCATATCCGTATTGGAGCTGCCGATTACAAATATTGATGACACTGGGTTGGGTGTTATTGGTACAGCAAGATAGGGAGATTTAATTGAAACCCAATCGGATTTATAAAAGATGCACCTTACTAACTCTCAAATTCACATTCACAAAACTGCAGTATTAAAGGTTAAACGCCCGTTATTAATTTATTGCTATATTTATGATTGATTCTGATCCTTGAAATTTCAAACAAACCTATTCGCTTTGAAGCCTTTACTAATTTTATCCTTTTTTATTATAACATGGAATTGTTCATTTAGCCAAAACAATGATCGCGATAGTATTTCTCGCGCTGTTGTGAAACGCATTGTCAAAGAGGAAGGTATAAAACTGTCCCCTGAATTTAAAGGAAGTGCGTTGGACCATATCAGAATTGGTTTGATAAGTGGTGACAAAACGGCACTGTTAAAAATAGCACCCTACTTGGACAGCACAGAGAAGCTGACTGAATATTTGGGATACCATATACTGGAAACTGAAGAACGACAAATCGCTCAAAGGCTGATAATTGAAAATTGTATCTTTTTGAATACTGAAATAGTAATCAGCAATAAAATCACCGGGAAATCTTTTTCATCTTTCTATGAAAAAACAAAAAGCGGATCAACTTTTCCAGCGATGCGGGCGCGTTCCTGATAACGCCACTGAAGAACAGAAATGTTAGTTATGAGATTCAAGAGCTATCAGTAACAGAAAAAACTAAATTAAAAGAGAGTGCAAGCGCCTTGTTAAATTTACCATGGGTTAAAAAAAACAATATCGATCAATTAATCAGCAGTAAAAACTCTTATGCGCTTTTTAAAATTGCAGCAGAACTATTTAAAGACAGGAATCGTTTTGATAACTATCAATCAGATGCAAAGAATTATATCGATTTGCTTGATCTTTTAACCGGAACCGAAACCGGCGTTGATAATGAATATCAAAAAATTACTTTTCATATTGATAAAGACTACGACCCCGTATCCAAGCTTAATTTATTGATCTATTTTGCAAAAAACTATCCTTTTTATAAATGGAATGAAAAAGCAGGTAGATTTTACGCCTCCAACATTAAGGTTGAACCTATCGAAAAGGAACGTGTTTGTTTTCAACTGTTAAGTTCAAAAGTTGACTCGGTTGCTTTAAATGCATTTTTAAAACTGACAACCGGGGACGTTGAAAGAGTACAAAAATTAGCAGATGAGTTTGACAAAGCCGACATGGATCACAATTGGGTTTTGCCAATTTTTCCCTTTCGTTTTCTGAAACAGATGGTTACCTTAACCGCCTATTGCAAAAATAATAATATCGATTTTGAAGGTGGCCCCGAAGTTCTGGACAATTGTAACAGACTGAATAGCAAAGTATCCTTTCCTCAACGTTATCAACTCGAAAATAAACTGATCAATACATTGTCATTAAATAATATCACCGCATATGAATACTGGTTTTTGGTTTATGAACAATCGGACGACCTTTCTTATTCCGCAGGCAGGATACTTGACGCCTTCTATTCAAAAAATTGGAGCAAAATCGTCAACGACAAAAAGCAATTAGATCTCTATCTCAAAAAATCAATCCTGTTTGAGAGGCTAGGAATAATTGGGATATGCAATAATTATCTCAATAAGTTTATTAATGCTGATTCGGCAACGTTAAACATGCTTAAGCTAAATGTTTCTTCAGATCAGGATATTAACTTTCAAGTGACAAAAGCTATCAAAATAGGCGAACGAATACAGCCTTTTAAAGTTGCCTCAAAAAATATAACGGGGGTAACTATGATACCGTCGTTAATGATTTTGAAAAGAAGCTGCCGCAATTGATGCATCTGAAGATAGATTCCTGGGATCGGGATGAAAAGGTTTCAACATTGCTTTCCAAAATTAACTACAATCAGGTGGGCGTTGCCTTAAAGCTTATTGAAAACTATTCATTTAAAAGGAATGATGATAAATACACTTTTATGGATCGAGACTTTGGCTTTTTCAATTGCGACTTTAGTGATCCGGTTATAAGAAAGGACTTTTTGGACTACTACGGCACGCACAATGAATGCGAAATGTATGCGTACTACCTTGAAAAGGCTGGGATAATGTATAAAAATGAAAATCAATCCATAAACTACGATAAGATCTATGAGATGTTAAAGTTTGATGCAGCTAATGCTTTTGTTGGCGGAGGTGGAGCAACCCGTGATAACGAGGTTTATTTGCTGATTAAATTACTAGAGTTAAATTTTAAAACCACTCTTGGTTTTCCGTGTAAACTTTGCAATTCTGCTAATATGAATGGCTGCAATTCTTTAGAACGCGCAAAAGAGTGGAGGAATTACTTAATGGAAAATAGGTTATTAAAATTAAGCCATAATGAGCCGGAGTCGTTTAATTGCCCGGAGAATTAAAATTCCTTTTTTGTTGATAACCTCCCCTTGAATATTCCCCCAATTCTGCTCAACTTCGCAGTCCAAATTTGATTATGAATACCCATTACAAAAAGATCGCTTCCGAGTTATCTATAGCCGAAAAGCAGGTAAGCGCAACCGTTGATTTATTGGATGAAGGCGCTACGGTCCCCTTTATTTCGCGTTACCGCAAGGAACTGACAGGTACTTTGGACGAGGTGCAGGTAACCGCCATCCGCGACCGCATACAGCAATTGCGCGACCTGGATAAACGTCGTGAAGCTATCCTTAAATCGCTCACTGAAATGGGTAAACTGACGCCTGAACTGGAGACGCAGATCAATGCTGCCGAAACGATGGTGGCCCTGGAGGATATCTATTTGCCGTACCGCCCTAAAAGAAAAACGCGTGCCACTACCGCCCGCGAAAAAGGCTTACAGCCCCTGGCCGACCTGCTGATGGAGCAAAAAAGGATTGATGTGGAAGCTGAAGCCGCTAAATATATTGATGAAGAAAAAGGCGTAAAAAGCCTGGAGGAAGCACTGGCAGGCGCCAGGGATATCCTTGCCGAATTCATCAGCGAAAATGCGGAAGTGCGTACCCGGATGCGGAACCTGTTTATTGAAAAAGGGGTTTTCCAATCGAAAGTTGTGGAGGGCAAAGAAGAAGCGGGGATTAAGTATAAAGATTATTTCGATTGGACCGAACCTGTAAAAACCGTTCCCTCGCATCGCATATTAGCCATGCGCCGTGGCGAAAAAGAAGAAATATTATGGTTGGACCTGAAACCTGAAGAAGATGAGGCGATCGACCTGCTCGAGAAAGCCTTTGTTACCGGCAACAATACCAGTGCCGACCAGGTAAAACAAGCTATAACTGATGGCTATAAACGCCTGCTGAAACCATCTATGGAAACTGAGGTGCGTTTGTTTACCAAAAAGAAGGCAGATGAAGAAGCGATAAGGGTATTTGCAGAAAATGCACGCCAGCTTTTATTAGGCGCGCCGCTGGGTCAAAAACGTACCATGGCGATAGACCCCGGTTTCCGTACGGGCTGCAAAGTGGTTTGTTTGGATGAACAAGGGAAACTGCTTGAATATACCGCCATTTTCCCGCACACCGGCCCGGGCCAGGCCCGTGAGGCAGAAAAAACCACCAAACATTTGTTCGAAAAATATAACATTGAGGCTATCGCGATAGGTAATGGTACCGCAGGAAGGGAAACGGAAGTTTTCATCCGCAACCTCAACCTGCCCAACGCTGCCATCGTGATGGTAAATGAAAGCGGGGCGTCTATATATTCAGCGTCGGATGTGGCAAGAGAAGAATTTCCGGAACAGGATATTACGGTAAGAGGCGCAGTATCTATCGGCCGCAGGTTAATGGACCCGCTGGCTGAACTGGTAAAAATCGACCCAAAATCTATCGGTGTGGGCCAGTACCAGCACGACGTGGATCAAACCAAACTCCAAACCTCGTTGGATGATACCGTAATGAGTTGCGTAAACGCTGTTGGGGTTGAATTAAACACCGCATCAAAACAAATATTAGCCTATGTATCGGGTCTTGGCCCGCAGCTGGCACAAAATATTGTAGAATACCGCAACCAGAACGGTGCATTTAAACGCCGCGACCAGTTGAAAAAAGTGCCGCGTTTAGGCGATAAAGCTTTTGAACAGGCAGCAGGTTTCCTGAGGATCCATCACGCGGAAAACCCACTGGATACCAGCGCTGTACACCCGGAAAGATATGCTTTGGTAGAGCAGATGGCCAAAGACCTGAAGTGTTCCGTTAAAGAATTGATGGGTGATGATAAGCTGCGTAAAAGCATTCCATTGTTAAAATACACCTCAGAAACAGTAGGCTTGCCTACCCTGAATGATATTATGGCCGAATTGGCCAAACCCGGCCGCGACCCACGCGAACAGTTTGAGGCTTTCAGTTTTACAGAAGGGGTAAATTCTATAAACGATTTAAAAGTCGGCATGAAACTGCCGGGCATCGTCACCAATATCACCAATTTCGGCGCTTTTGTGGATATCGGCGTTCACCAGGATGGGCTGGTGCACCTAAGCCAGATAACCAACCGGTTTATTAAGGATGCCAACGAAATATTAAAGGTTGCCCAAAAAGTGGAAGTTACCGTAACTGACGTGGATATTAACCGCAAGCGCATTGCATTATCTATGAAAGAGAATGAGCCAAAACCTGCCGAAAGGGAAAGAAGAGAGCCTTCGCGCGAACAACGACCGGCGCAAAAACCCGTATTTAATAAAAAACCGGCACCGCAGCCAGAGAGCGACCTGCAAATTAAACTGGCTGCTTTGAAAGATAAATTCAGGTAAACTCCCACAGACTTACGAAGTTTCTAAAACTTCGTAAGTCTCAAGATTATTTGTTTTTTACTCCAAAGTGATCTGCCTGCGGATACTTTCTTCCAGTGAAATGAAAGTTTCAGTCCGCTGGATGCCTTTAACACCCTGGATTTGTTCATTCAAAACTTCACGCAAATGAGTTGTGTCATGGCACACAATTTTGGCGAAAATGCTGTAGCTGCCGGTAGTGTAATGGAGCTCGACGATCTCTTTTACGGTCTTCAACTGCTTTACGGCATCATTATATTGTGAGCCTTTTTCCAGGAAAATGCCCAGGAAAGCGGTGATATCATACCCTAATTTTTGAGGATCTACCTCCAAACTGGCACCCTTTATCACACCCATTTCTTCCAACTTTTTCATCCTCACGTGTATAGTTCCGCCGGAAACGATCAACTCTTTAGCAATCTCAGTGTACGGAGTGGTCGCATTTTTCATTAATATTGATAAAATCTGTATGTCGAGATTATCAATTTCTAAATTTTGAGCTTTTCTGTGGGACATAAATTCGGAAAATTTTATTTATATACAAGAATAATTAAAATCTGATAAAAATACAAATATTCTATTGAAATATTTGCAACAAATAGATAGTCCTGTTAGATTTGTATCAAGCCAATGACAAAAGCCGATCGTTCTTTTTAATAATACACAATGTTGGGTGGTGAAATTTTAGGCAGACACACCTCCTTGTCCCGGTGGCGGAGAATATGGAAAACCCGAAGCGGGCTAACCACTCTGTGAAGGTTCGAATCCTTCCCCAACAGCTAGTACTAAGTCGAAAGTCCTGAGTCGAAAGTCTGAAGTCAGATTTTTACTTAAGACTAAGGACTCCAGACTTAGGACTAAACAGAATGTAGGATGGTGAAATTTTAGGCAGACACACCTCCTTGTCCCGGTGGCGAAGATCATGGGAAACTCTTAGCAATAAGAATAACCACTTCTTGAAGGTTCGACCCCTTCTCCTACAGCTCTTCTCATAATTTAGGTTTATAATTGGTTAGCAAAGGCCCCTGCCCATCAGGGGCTTTGCTTATATATAGGGTTTTTATTTGTTAGTTTGACAAATAAAAAAAGTCCTGGTTCATCGCCGGGACTTTTTTTATACTGCCAGTTTATTCAACATTTACTGCTTATGCATTATTTAAAGTAGCACTAAAGGATCTTATACCCTATGCTCAAGGCCCAAATGTTCTGCACCTGTCCGTATTTGGGGTTTATTTTATCAATACCCCCTGGTAACGCAAGTCAGCAGTAATACTCCCGAAATCAACGCCTGCACCCACCTGGTAGCCGTAATTATGAGGCTTATAAAAGCTGAAATCCTTAAAGGTAGCATTAAAACCGTCGGAAAAACTTTCATTCTTGCTCATCACACCTACTAAAACAGGCCCGGCAAGCAACCTGAAGTTTAAATCAGTGGTTCCAAATGATTTTCCCAGCAGCAGGGGGAAGTTTATATTGGTAAAGGTTACTTTTCCGGTGCCGCTGGCGCTGCTGAATTGTCCACCGGTGCCATTTACATAAAGTTCGGGCTGCAGATACCAGCTTTTACCTATTCGTGCAAATGCGCCAGCCTGGTAGCCTGTAACAGTGGACGAACTGACATCGTTCGCACTGATACTTGAAAAATTAACGCCTCCTTTTATCCCAAGGGAAAACTGTGCTTTAGCGCTGATACAAACTGTTACCAGGAATGCCGTACTTAATAGGATCTTTTTCATATTGGCTAAAATTTTTGTGAATAATAAGTGTACGATTATAGATAAGTGATTTTTTTGGTTTCGTTCCGGATCAATCAAGCCAGCTTAACTTAATGGTATGCTATTTTTTTGGTTAACGGCCTGCTATTAAATAAATTACAATAAACAAATAAAATTTGAAGACATTCTGTTTTATCAATTCATCGCCTAAAGATATTTATTTATTGCAAATAATAAATGTGTGGCTCCAACGCATAAGGGTGCTTTTTTAGTAAGGGCTGGTTATAGGGCCAAAAAAAAGTCCCGGCGTAAATGCCGGAACTTCTTATTTCAAACGGGTTACAATACTGTCGCCAAACTTAGAGGATCTTAAAGCCGACGCTCAGGGCCCATAAATTTTGTCGTTGCCCAAAATCGGGGTTTACATCGGTAAGGTTTCCTTCGTAACGCAAATCTGCAGTAATGGCGCCAATATCAACGCCAAAGCCGGCCTGGTAGCCCAGCGTACTGTTGCGGTAATGCCCAAAATCATTGTAAGCAGTACTAAAGTTTTGCGATAAACTTTCGTCCCTGCTTAACACCGAGGTGTAAATAGGGCCTGCCATTACCCTGAAGTTTAAATTGCTGGGGCCAAATTTGTAACCCACCAATAATGGCACATTTAAATTGGTGAATTTTACGTTGCCGCTGTAGGCATTGTCATTTGATTGAAAATGGCCGCCGGTGCTGCTCACATAAACTTCGGGTTGCAGGTAAAGGCCGGTGCCTATCCTTGCAAACAAACCTGCCTGGTAGCCGGCAACACTCGAGCTTTTTAAATTGTCGGAGTTGATGGTTGAATAATTTACACCACCTTTAATTCCCAGGGAGAATTGCGCCTTCGCGCTGATGCATACCGCGATCAGTAAGGCCGTACTTAAAAGAACTTTTTTCATAGTATGTTATTAAGTTATTAATCCTATGCCATGCGCAGGTTAAGCCCTGTTTGATGGCATAGCTTTGATTATTTGATTGCCAAAGGGCAACCTGGTTTAATAATTACTTTCAATAAACAATAGCCTTGCCAAATTTTTGAGCGTAACCCGCTTGTATTTTTATATTTTTGCTAAAAATAATTTAACAATGGCCGAGATAAGCATCACCAACAAGGATTGGGAACGTGTAAAAATTAAACTTCAAAGGAAATACAACCACCTGACTGACGAACAATTGCAATATACAGAGGGCCAGGAAGACAGCCTGATCACTAAAATAATGGAATTGGTACACCGCGACAGGAATTATGTACTATTTACCCTTAAAAAGGCGTTAGTAAATATTGATAATAACAGGCTGTAAATCAATAGGCGCCAGTTAAAGATCTCCGGGGTTTTTTGTAGTTTTATATTTTAAATTTGAAGATGAATAAGGGAAAAGTGCTATTTAAAAAATACAGAAAGCAAATTTTTTTTGGCGGGATATTAACGCTTGCGGTAGCTACCTGGAGTTTTAAGGATGATCTTTTCCAGATCTCAAAAAACCTGGATGTGTTCGCTTCTGTATACAAAGAGGTCAATATTAACTACGTTGACGATATCAACTCCGAAAAAATGATAAAAACAGGTGTTGATGCCATGCTGGATGGTCTCGACCCTTATACGGAGTTCGTCCCCGAATCCGAAATAGAAGATTATAAACTGCATTATGTGAGCACACAATACGGCGGTATCGGCGCCGGAATATTTGCACGAAAGAGTAAAGTATATGTATCGGACGTGTTTGAGGGCTTCCCTGCCCAAAAGGCTGACATAAGGCCAGGCGACGAATTGGTTAAAATTAATGATATTGTACTTGAAGGTAAAAATAACGATCAGGTAGGTATTCTTCTGAAAGGCGCAAAAGGCGCCACCATAAAATTGAGCGTACGGCGCGGATCTGCTCCGGTTTTTGATAAAACGCTGGTACGTGACGAAATCAAACAGCCCAATGTTTCCTATTATGGCATGGTTGACGGCAATATGGGTTATATTAAACTGGATAAATTCCTGGAGAACTCTGCCGACGAAGTTACGAATGCGCTATCCCAGCTAAAAAAGAATAACCCCAACGGCATTATCCTTGACCTCCGCTCCAACGGAGGCGGTATTTTACAGGAAGCCGTGAAAATAGTGAACCTGTTTGTCCCCAAAGATGTTGAAATCGTATCGCAGATAGGAAAAATAAAAGAAAAAAATTTCACCTACAAAACTACCGGGACGCCAATGGAACCCGATTTGCCATTAGTTGTACTGGTTAACAGCCATTCAGCTTCCGCATCCGAAATTGTTGCCGGGTCGTTGCAGGATCTTGACCGGGCCATTATCATCGGCCAGCGAAGCTATGGCAAAGGACTGGTTCAGCAAACCTTCAATTTGCCCTACAACAGTTTGGTGAAGATCACTATTGCCAAATACTATGTCCCCTCTGGCCGTTGCATACAGGCGATTGATTATACGCACCGCAAGGATGACGGCACTGTATTGAAGGTTGCCGACTCGCTGATCCATGAATATAAAACCAAAGACGGGCGCTCTGTTTATGATGGCAGCGGCATTTACCCGGATATTTTTATCAAACAGGATCATTTTGCTAATGTAACGGAGGCGCTTGTGGGCAAACTGCTGATATTTGATTACGCTACCCGCTACCGCGACACCCATTCGAGCCTGAATGACCCGCGTACTTTCAGTTTATCTGATGCTGATTACGCTGAATTTGTGAAGTACCTGGACGATAAAAATTACAGCTATAACACAGGATCTGAAAAGTTATTGGCCGACCTGAAAAAAGAGGCTACCAAAGAAAAACAATTTACAGCCATTCAAAGTGAATATGACGCCTTAAAGACCAAAATGGATGCCAGCAAAAAAAATGATTTACAACTGCATAAAGATGAAATAAAACAAGTGCTGGAGAACGAGATCGTGTCGCGCTATTATTTTGAAAAGGGCCGTTACGAAACTAATTTTAAATATGATAAAGAGCTTGCCCAGGCCGTAAAAGTGATGCAGGACAAGCAAATGGTGGCATCCATCTTAAAAGGCGAAGGCACATACAAAGTGATCGGTAAGCCTGTGCTGGCCATGGTGGGTAAAAAGGCTGCCGATGACGATGCGGATAACAAATAAATTCAAAAGCATATTCCTGCGGGATATTTATTGTATTAGCTAATCTGCATCCTTAAGAGATAATAAACAGTTTATATGAAAGCAGTCCCTTATTGATAGGGGGGTGCTTTTTTTGTCCCCTATAATCCCCAACCTTAATAATTCTTTCAAAACAATAGAATATATTGTTTTGAAAGTCGCAAGCTTTTTCGCAGTTGAAAGCAACATATGATGAGCATCAAATGATAATGTGTCTTATATTTTTGTTTAATCCGTTGTTATTCAATAATTTCGTATAGGTTTATAAATTACACCCTCCATAAAACAAAAACCAGCTATTAATAACCTTAGTGGATTAAATTTGACAGTTTAAAGCGCCTGGAGATTCCCCTTTAATTCAGGCATTTTCTGTTGTTTCCAGTTAAAGGTGTTTTATTATAAACCTTGTTTAGATCATATAATACTAAATGATAGTACCGTGAAAAAACTTTATCCTTTCCTTAGCACAGCTCTTTCCGCAAAACAATTGAGGCATTTAGCCGCAATGGCGGTCATTTTATGTTTTGCAGTGTTGTTGCCAGTTGAATTATTTGCGCAGGCGCCTGTGATCAGCTATGCAACGCCGCAAACTTATACTGTTGGTACAGCCATATCCCCGCTTGTTCCGTCAAATACCGGGGGAGCTATCGCTACCTCTATTACCCTTGCTTCCGGCGCTTTTACACCTGCCGCACTGGCTGTTGATACCGCAGGAAATGTTTATTTTGTGGATCTTGTGCAGGGCGTGAAAAAGATCCCTGCTGCGGGAGGGCCGCCGGTGAGCGTTGGTTCAGGGTTCAGTCAACCAATCGGCGTAGGCGTTGATGAGGCAGGAAACGTGTATGTTGCGGATAAAGGTACTCACGCCATATATAAACTTCTTGCAGGCGGCGGGGTTGTTACTGTTGCCTCAGGATTGGGCGGGCTCACTGCGATGGCTGTTGATCCCGCCGGCGATTTATTTATAAGCGATGGGAGCAATACATTTAGTATTCCAGGTACCGTCAATTTTCAATGCAATGGTTGTAAACCTACCGCAATGACGGCGGACGGCCAGGGAAATGGGTATTTTCTTTCCGGAGCCAACAATAGCAACCTGTACGAGATGCTGAATATCACCGCCGTAATCCCACTTCATAACCCGCTGGATATCGCAGCTGATTTGCAGGGTAATATATTTTATACTGCGCTTAACAGCAATTTAATAAAAGAAATTCCCTTCGGCGGTGGAATTCCAGTCAGCTTCAGTTCGGATATTGCGAATCCCCATACGATAACGGTTGACAAAAAAGGCAATATTTACGTCGGCAGTTCCGGCCCAACAAGCGTAATCCAAAAATTTATCCTGGTGTTTATTCTGTCAATAAAGCACTGCCGCCGGGCTTAATTTTAGACAAGCATACCGGAATTATAAGTGGTACACCCTATTTAAACGTCCCTGCCACAGATTATATAATCACAGCCAATACCGACAAAGGCAGTTCGTCAGCCTCACTCCGATTAACCGTAAATCTGCCTGCAAAACCCAATATTAGTTATACCAATCTGAAAGGATACGCGGTCGGCACAGCAATTACCCCTGTTATACCATCAAATACAGGTGGAATAGTACCGGTCAAGGCACCGGTTACCATCGCTACGGGGTTTGATATCATATCCGGCATGATGGTCGACAGCCTCGACAATTTGTTTATAAGCGACATGGTTAATAATGAAGTAAAAAAAATCCCAGCAGGCGGAAACTCGACATCGATTGTAGCTTCCGGATTTTATTGGCCCACCGGATTAGCAATGGATGCTTTGGGTGATATTTACATCAACGACTTCTTAAATACGGCTATAAAGGAAATTCCGGCTGACGGCGGGCCGGTTACTACCCTGTTATCCGGTGTGCGTGTAGAAGGATTCGTATTAGATGCCTCAAAAAACATGTATTTTATTGAGCAAGGGAAAACTACGATAAAAAAATTCCAGCGGGCGGGGGGAACCCCGTCACTATAGGTACAAGTACGGAACCTGTGGGTATTACGGCAGATGCAGCGGGAAATGTATATGTGGCAGATTATATAGACAAGGCAATTAAGAAAATCCCAGCAGGCGGGGGCTCTATCTCTACGATAAGTACGTTTACTGACCCTATTGGCAGTGAACCTATACCCATAACAACCGACGTGGATGGAAATGTTTATTATGCAACCAAAAACGCGGTATGGAAAATCTCTGCGGACGGAGGCGCTGTAGTTCTTTTTGCGACAGGAAATTACGCTTCTGTTATGGCGATAGACAGATTTGGGAATTTGTTTATGAATGATGGGAACAGCGTTATTATAATAAATTCCGGTGGCTATACTATTGACAAGCCTTTACCTGCCGGCTTAAGTTTTGATAAAACTACGGGGGTTATCAGCGGGACACCGGTTGCATTAAGCCCCGCAAAAACGTATACGATCACCGCTTATAATGCGGCTGGCAGCAGTTCGGCAACCATAAATATTGATAAAACAGGTGCATCGGTTAATCTTAGCGCCCTAACATTAAGCAGCGGCACCTTATCTCCTGTATTTGATCCCCTAAAAACGAGTTATACAGCAACAACAACCAGTGAATTTATCACCGTAACCCCGGTAGCTACAGATGCAACAGCAACTATTAAAATAAACGGAACGGACGTACAGTCAGGCAATGCATCGCCTAATATAACTTTAAACCCCGGCATTAATACCGTAAACATTGTAGTAAGCTCGGTTGGGGGAACCGCCACCAAAACCTATTCTATAACGATTACCAAGGAAGCATCGGGGTATGCATTGCTGAAAATGACACTGAGTACAGGTTCAGAACTTACCTATGTGTCTACTTCAAGCCAGGTGAATTATTTTTCAGCCTCGGTAACACCGGGAACCGCATCGCTTACCTTAACGCCAACGGCCAGCGCCCCCGGGGCTACAATAACAGTAAACGGAACACCTGTTACATCAGGAACAGCATCGCAAAGCATCGCGATTAATACCAATCCCACTATTATTACAGCGGTGCTTACCGCAGCCGATGGCATTACCAAAAGAACCTATGCTGTTTCGGTTTACAAAAATGGTTCAAGCGATATAAGCCTGAAGCAGATGACGCTCAGTACAGGGTCAACCCTTACTTATGCTTCCGGTGCAAACCAGGTGGCTTATTTTTACGCGTCGGTATCGCCGGGCACTGCGTCGCTTACCCTGGCACCTACGGCCACTGATCCTAACGCCACGATTAAGGTTGATGGTACGCCGGTAACGTCGGGAACAGCTTCGCAAAGCATTGCGCTGACTACCAACCCCACAATTATTTCGGTACAGGTAACGGCCCAGGATGGGGTTACCCAAAGAACGTATGCTGTATCCGTCTACAAAAACGGTTCAAGTAATGCTATTTTAAGCAACCTGACACTGAGCACGGGTTCGGACCTTACTTTTGTTTCCAACGCAAACCAGGTGAATACTTATTCTGCCTCGGTAACACCGGGCACCAATACGCTTGGGGTAATCCCTACAGCCAGCGACCCGGGCGCTACGATAACAGTGAACGGTAGTCCGGTAGTATCCGGATCAGTATCGCAGCTTATCGCAATCAATGCCAACCCTACAGTCATCCCGGTAGAGGTTACCGCCGCGGATGGCATTACCAAAAGAACTACGCTTTTATTTGTTTACAAAAACGGCTCCAGCGATGTCAGCGTGTCAATGACGCTGAGCGCAGGTTCAATGCTTACTCATGTTTCCGGCGCAAATCACTCGAGTAATTTTTCAGCAACGGTAGCAGCGGGCACCACTTCAACCACCCTGACGGCAGTACCCAACACCCCTGGCGCTGTAATTACCGTGAACGGGTTACCGGTAACTTCCGGAGTCCCATCGCAAAGCATCGCGTTGAATACCGACCCGACAATCATTACGGTGCAGGTAACGGCCCAGGATGGGGTTACTACCCGGACCTACTCCATATCAGTAACGCATGCAGCAGGCCAGGTATTCAACAGTATTTATGAAGCAGTGAGTGTAAGCAACCCCATCGATAAGCCGCAACTAACAGGGGAAGAGATCAACGTTCACATGGGCCTGTCGCCTAATGGAGACGGCATCAATGATTTTCTGCTGATAGACGGGATTGCCAATTATCCCGATAATAAACTAACCATTATAAACCGGGCCGGGCAAGTAGTGTTTGAGGCTAAAAACTATGATAACAGCACCAAAGTATTTGACGGGCATTCCACTAAAAACGGGAAACTGCAACTACCCGGTACTTATTTTTACGCGCTGGATTACAAGATCAATGGAATTGCCAGGCACAAAACTGGATATATTGTGATGAAATATTAAAAGAACGCATACCCGTTATTTAGACTTTTTAACCTATGGCGCCTTGTTTTAAGGCGCCTTTTTATATAAAAAAGGGAACATCTTTTCCTGCTGTCAAAAAAATAAAATAAAACAAAATTGACTATTGGTGCTTTTTATGGTCTATCCAATAAACGATTTGAAATTTATGAAAAAACTAATTTTTGCAGCCGCTATATTATTTGGCTGCTTATTATTCAAAACAGCCGATGCGCAACTCACTATAAGTGCGGGCGTAAACATCGGCAACCAGCCCTCATGGGGGCCGGTAGGTTATAACAATGCCCGGTATTATTATATTCCTGATATTGATGCTTATTATGATGTGCCTGCACACGTTTATGTTTACAGGGAAAACAATGTTTGGGTTCATCGTGGCTATTTACCCCCACGATTCCGCAACTGGGACAGGTACCATAGCTACAAAGTGGTAATTAACGACCGCAACCCATGGGAGCGCCACGAACAATGGAGAGCCCGCTATGCAGGCTACAGGGGTCGCCGCGACCAGGTGATCATCCGTGAAAGCCGAGACGGGCGTTACCGCAACCATTGGAGAGGTGATGAAGACCGCAGAGACAGAGGTTATGGCGATCGTGGCAACAGGGGACGTGGTGATCAAGGCGACAGGGGACACGGTGATCATGGTGACCGCGACCACGGCGACAGGCATTAATCGCACTTAAAATAAAATTATATAAAGGCAGGCTGATGAAAATTGGCTTGCCTTTTTTTTGATGCTATCGCTGTTTAAGCACTTTGAGAATGGCTTTAGCCCAAAAAGTACCTAAAGCCGCTGCGCCTTTTTTATTGGGATGCAGGTAAAATGTACCCTGGTGACCGTCTTCGGGGGTGAGGTCGGTTAAATAATTTTTTTTGAAATAGCCGAAAGCATCTGTATCACCAACAAATACTTGTTTTGGCTGCGTTTTGGCATAATCAGCAACCAGTTGGTCAATCAGCGGGATATAGCTTTGCAGCCTGGATAGGCCTTCCTGCAGGTATTTGGCGCCATTATAGGTATTTGGGCTGTACCAGATAGGATGCTGAAAAATGATGATACATCCCGGAAATTCCTTTAACAGGTTATCGGCTATGGTTTTTAAATTTTGCTGATAGGCCCCGGGCGCAACCGGCGAGCCGTTTGGCCCCTGAATAGCGCTGTCATTAGTACCTAACTTGATGGAAAATATAAGTTGCGCCTTTTTATCTTCAAATGCTGCCGCTGCCACCTCCACTTTTTTGAAGGCAGTACCTGTAGATGGTAAAAAATCAACCGTGGTAAAACCGCTGTATCCCTGGTTTGAATAGTTAACCGTACGGATATTGGCCTGTTTCCTTAAATATGCGGTAGCAATAACCGGTGGTGCGTCGTCCAGCGGATCATCAAGATTAGCCCCGTGTGTAATACTGTTGCCGATAAAGACAATGTTGAGGTTTTGTTTGACGGTTTGGGCGGAGGAAGAATACACGCAGATTGCTCCAGTTAATACCGTAAGTAAAAACGCTTTAGTTAAATTTATCTTAAACATTGATTTTTTTTTAATTCTAAACATATTAAACTTACGATGCTTACAAAACTCTGTAAGTTTTTTCAAATGCAATCATAAAACCAATTTATTTTCTCCGCCGCCTTAATATCCTATAAATCACCAATACTATCAGAAGTATAAATAAGGCAATCTCCCACCAATTAAAAACCAGGTCGAAAGAAAACCCATCAGATACATCATCTGCTAATAATTTCATTTTTTTACCTTCTATTCAAATCATTCCGCAATCAGCATTCCGCCTTCAATAAATCTAAAATCGTAATTCTAAATTCGTAAATCACCAGCTCACTCCCATATTCCAAAACATAAAGGCCCATTTATCAACCTGCCCGCTGATCACCTGTTCGGTACTCTGGCCGGCACCGTGGCCCGCTTTGGTTTCAATCCGGATGATCACGGGGGCCGGGCTCTGTTGGTATTCCTGCAAGCGGGCGGCAAACTTAAAGGAATGCGCCGGTACCACGCGATCGTCATGATCGGCCGTAGTAACCATGGTTGCCGGGTAATTATTTGGTTTTAAAGCATGGTAAGGCGAATAATGATACAGGTAATCAAACATCTCTTTACTGTCTTCAGCCGTGCCATAATCATAGCTCCAGCCTGCGCCCGCGGTAAACTGGTTATAACGCAGCATATCCATTACGCCTACCGCCGGCAGGGCCACTTTGCACAGGTCGGGCCGTTGTGTCATGGTGGCGCCGATGAGTAAACCGCCGTTTGATCCGCCTGCAATGGCCAGGTAATCGTGCGAGGTATACTTATGTTTGATGAGGTATTCAGCCGCCGCGATGAAATCATCAAAAACATTCTGCTTTTTTAATTTAATGCCCGCTTTATGCCATTTTTCGCCGTACTCGCCGCCGCCGCGCAGGTTGGGTACCGCGTAAATGCCGCCATGTTCCAGTAAAATAATGTTGCTGGTACTAAATGCCGGTGTAAGGCTGACGCCAAAACCACCGTAAGCATATAAAAGCGTTGGGTTTCTGCCGTTCATTACCGTGCCTTTTTTGTAGGTAATGATCATAGGGACCTTGGTGCCATCCTTCGATTTATAAAACACCTGCTCGCTTGTGTACAGGGTTGGGTCAAACTGCACGTTTGATTTTTTATAAACGGTTGATGCACCGTTTGCAATATCCAGCTTAAAAATAGTTGGCGGATACACATAATTGGTAAAGGTGTAATAGGTTTCCTTTTCGTCATGCCTGGTACCGAAACCTGATGCCGTGCCGATGCCGGGTAGTGTTATGGTACGTTCCAGCTTGCCTTCCATGTCAAATTGTTCCACAAAGGAGGTGGCGTCTTTCAGGTATTCGGCAAAGATCTTACCGCCGCCTGTTGATGCGCTCAAAACATTTTTTGTGGTAGGGATCAAATCCTTCCAATATACCGGTTTGGGGCTCACCGCATCCACCGTAATAATTTTAAAATTGGGCGAATAAAGGTTGGTGAGGATATAAAGCTTGCTCCCTACATTATCCAGTACAGAATGTTCGTTGTCAAAATTATCCACCACGTTGACAATCTGGCTGCCGGGGACGCTGAGGTCCTGGATGTAAAGCTCGTTGCCGGTAGTTTCATTAGCGGCGGTGATCACCAGGAAACGCTGGTCCTCGGTTAAATAAGCGCCGATGTACCTGCGTTTGGTTTGGTCGCCGCCAAACACCAGTTTGTCGCTGGCCTGGGGTGTACCCAGCTGGTGGTAAAATAGTTTGTGAAACTGCGTGAGGCCCGATAATTGCGACCCTGTTTTAGGTTTATCATAACTGCTGTAATAAAAACCCTCGTTACCGCGCCAGGCTATACCGCTGAATTTGATATCGGTGAGCGTATCGCCAACCACCGCTTTATCCGCTGTATTGATGACGATGACCTTGCGCCAGTCGCTGCCGCCTTCAGAAAGCTGGTAGGCTGCCATGCTGCCGTCTTTGGTAAAGTCGATGCCCTGCATAGACGTGGTACCGTCTGCCGAAAATTTATTCGGATCAAGGAAGACCTCAGGCGCGCCATCGCCAATTTGCCGCCATAAAACGGCCTGGCTTTGCAGGCCATCGTTCTTATAAAAATAGGTGTACCGGCCCTCTTTAAAAGGAGCGCTGTATTTTTCGTAATTCCATAATTGCTCAAGGCGTTTATGCATGGCATCCCGGTAGGGGATCTGCGAAAGATAGCCTTGCGTTACCTTGTTTTCGTCCTGTACCCAGGCTTTGGTATCTGCGGCGCGGTCATCTTCCAGCCAGCGGTAGGGGTCGGGCACAGCGGTGCCGAAATAGGTGTTTACGGTGTCAACCTTTTTGGTTGCGGGGTAAGTGAGTTTTTGTGTATTCATTTGTTGAGCGCAGGCAAAGCTGCAAAGTAAAACAGCTGCGGAAAAACAGGTTAATGTTCTCATTTGGCATTGGTGTGGTACGAAGGGCTAATATAGGTGTTTGCCGGTAGAGTTCATAGTTTAAGGCCGGGGGGTAACGATCAACCGTTCCCTACCCTATCCATTTCGTCGCCGGCGCCTGTATCCGAATGTTTGTCGGCTTTATACGCTTTGCCAAATCGGTAAGTAAATGCAATGGTTATTACGCGCGTATCACGTAATTCCTTAAAGTATTCCGTAGCATTGGGGAATTGGGTTAACCCCTCCATCCAGTTGGTATGGAAAATATCGCGGTAACTCAATTTAATAGTGGCCTTTTTATTTAGTACTGGCCTGGAAAATGCCAGGGACAATTGGCCTGTCGGGGATAAAAGTTCCTGTATGTCATTACGGGCGTGGGTGGTGTAAGCGCCGGTAATTTCGGCGGTGTAAATTTTGGCGATCGTAAACTGGTTGGTGGTGTTTACGCTTAGTTGATTTATAGTGCTGGTGTAATTATTGCCGTTAAAACCAGCCAGTTGCTTGTGGTTAAAAACGGCCTGTGCCGTAAGCGACCACCAGTTAAACGGCGAGGCGGAAACAGCTTCAGAAAGCCCTAAATTATAAGTATGGCCCACATTTCCCTGCGAGTAAAGCAGGATCTGTTTTGAGGTGTCGGCAAGGAAAAGCTGCGAGAAATAATTGCTGATCAGGCTGTATGAAATGCTGGTAGTAAGCAGGTTTTTATACTGGTGGCTAAGCACCAGGTTCCAGCTGTATTGCGGCAGGATATAGGGATTGCCGGTTTCGTAGGTGTATTTGTTGATGATGAATAAAAAAGGATTAAGCACCTGGAACGCCGGCCTGTCAATGCGCCGGCCGGCGCTCAGGCTGAAGCTGTTGGCGGTATCAACCTGGTAACTGATGAAGCCACTCGGAAATATGCCGCCATAGTTCCGTGAGAAGGCAGAATCCTTTTGAATAGCATTGCCCAACTGGTCGGCATGGTAGCCGGTATGTTCATAACGGGCGCCAAACTGAATGGTCAGATGATCATATCTTTGCTCAAAATCACCATATAGCGCATGGATGGTTTCGTTGTAGACAAAATGGTTGCTTTTTGTATCGTCGTTAACATATTGTGCGCCGTCGAAATTTTGGTAAGCTGCTGAATTATCTGTACTGCTGTGTGAGGATTTCCACCCGGCTTCCAGCTTGCCATTTTTGCCGGCTTTCAGGGTATAATCAACTTTGCCGGTAAGGATATTAATGGATGTCGGGATGTTCGCCCTCGACAACAGGTCATACCCTCCCGGCGCCTGCAGCTGGTAATCGAAATTTTGGTTGCTGGCGATGGTATAATGCAGCAGGTCGAAGTCGGCAGCGATATCCTGCGAAGCCGAGATGGTATGCCGGGCATTAAGGTTGATGGCGCCGTTTTTGAAAGTGTTGTTGTTTTTATTACCGGTAAATATGGCCGAATCAGGAACGCCTGCCGGGCTTAGCCAGCGGGCCAGGTCGGTATTGTTACCATCGCGGTTGGTGGCCGTGCCGGATAGGACGATACCAATAGTTGTTTTATTGTCGATGTAATAATCCAGGCCTGTTTTAACAGTATTATTTAAAAATGTTCCTTTAAAATATGCTGGCTGGTCAAGCATTGACAGTAGTGTTCCATTCCCATCGTAGTATTTGCGTAGCGCATAAAGGTTGAGGTAATACTGCGAGTAGTTGAGGTTATAGCTGAAAAAAGTGTTGAACTTACCATTGCGGTAGTTGAGTACCAGGGTTTCGCTGTTTTTGGGGTACAAGCCATGCCCGAGTGTTGACGTAAAAGAACCATTGAAACCCTTTACCCGGTTCTTTTTGGTTTTGATATTGATTATGCCCGCATTACCGCTGGCGTCGTAACGGGCGGAGGGGTTGGCGATCAGTTCGATCTGGTTAACCTGGGCGGAGCTCATGCTGCTAAGTAAATTATTCAGGTCATCGCCCGAAAGATAGGTGGGTTTATCGTCGATCATCACCAATACGCCCGTTTTGCCCTGCAGGGAGATGCCGCCGTTCCTGTCGACCGTTACACCCGGCGATTTCTCCAGTACCTCCAGCACCGTAGCGCCGGTATTGCTGGCCAATGCGTCTACATTCAATATAACTTTACCTTCTTTTTGCTCAACAAAGGGCCGGTTGGCGGTGATATTTACTTCATGCAGTGTAGTGTTTGCCGGCTGCAGGGTGATAGTAGCAGCTGTTGTATTGCCGGGGAATTGATAAGTTCCGGTTGTTTGCGGTTGATAACCCGTATAAGTAACGGAAAATATATAGCTGCCGTCTGCGATACCGTCAAACCCGGCCACACCTTTTGCATCGGCAATGGCGACCTTTAACAGTTTGCCATCTTTTAATAACGTCACGGTAGCGCCATCGGCGGGTTGCGTCTTTTCTGTTAATACGGTAAGTGAAAAGCCATAGGTTTTGCCCGCGCCCGGCTGGCAATAAGCAGCGACCGAAAGCAGCATACAGACCAAGAGACTGCATGATATTTTAATACCCGCCGTCATCTTTATATAAATTCTGGAACCTAAGGAGCATCGCTGTATGCTTTATTTTAGGATAAGACGCACGTGGCGGTAAATAATTACAGCACAGGAGCATTAATTAAAAAGGTGAGCCAGAGATAAGTAAAACGGACCCCCAATTCACAAAGGGTAGCCACTGACGTGGCAATTATCCCTGGCATTTGGTTTCTACAAAGTGGTAGCCCGTATGGGGCATTGACGTTAAGTTAAGGATTTTAATATCGAACACCCAATGTCGAATATTGAATAATGAAGTTAGACACTTCGGATTTCGATATTCAAAATTCATTATTCGGTATTAAATTCCTCCTCTTTTTCCTTTTTTGCCCTCTTTATCGCGTAGCGAAAGAGAGGGCGGACGAGCGTAGCAACGTCCGGGTGAGTCAACGGAGTGCGTTTATAAACGCAAATGGGCGATAAACCAATTTCCGTCTCTGTGCAAACGTTGTATTTTGCCTAAACGCCGTCGCTTAATTCAAAATCATCTTTTTATATTGATTGGGGCTTATGCCAACTTCTTTTTTAAACAGCCTGGAGAAGTAGGGCAGGTTATCAAAGCCCAGCGAATAGGCGGTTTCGGCTATGTTGTTATCCGACCCCGTGAGCAGGTTTTTTGCTTCGGCGATCAAAAATATGTGGATCAGTTCCATCGCCGTTTTACCCGTCTCCTGTTTTAGCACATCGCTTAAATAACGCGACGATAAATTGAGCTCGGAGGCCATACTGGTTACCGAAGGCAGCCCTTTTTCCTGCAGGGAACCACTGTCAAAATAAGCGCCGAGCACTTTATTGAATTTTGAAACCACTTTGCCGGAAAGGTCGGTTCGATTTAAAAACTGCCGTTTATAAAAACGCTGCGAATATTTCAGGATAGAATCGATATGCGCCAGTATAATATCACGGCTGTATTCATCCTGGTTATTGTGGTATTCGGTTTCTATTTTGCTGTACAGCTCCCAAATGATCTTCTCCTCGTTAGGCGAGAGGTGCAGGGCCTCATTAGCCTCGTATTCAAAAAAGTTATATTTTTTTATTTCTGAATGAAGCGGGTGCCCGTTTATAAAGTCCTCGTGGAAGTAAATAAGAAAGCCGTCTTCTTCAAACTCCAGGTTCTCCAGCTTAACCACCTGGCGGGGTTTTACAAATGACATGGAACCGTTCTCATGGTCGTATTTGGTGCGGCCATACAAAAACATGCCCGAGATCAGTTTTTTAAAGCCGATCATATAAAAATCGCCGGTAAATTCCGTTACGCCGAGGGAGCAAACATTTTTGCACCTGAAGAGGCTTAACAATGGCATTTCGGGCGGCGGGAAACCATTTGCCCGGTGCAGTTCGGCAAGGCTTTTAAAGTGCTTCATATCAGTACAATATTAACAAAATCCATACCGCGGCGGGCATGGATTTTGTCAGTTGAATTACATATTAAATTGACGTTGTGTTGAGGTTATTTGCCGTGTGCGGCAGCAGCCACATCGGCCCATTCGTTCCAGGTTGCCAAACGGTCCTGGTACACCTGGCCGGCCCATGGCAACGCCACCTTGCCCAAAAACAAGCGCAATGGAGGGTTTTCGCTGTCCACCAATTTTAATACGGCTTCGGCTGTTGCTTCAGGGATCCCGAAGATATCGTCAGTTAAACCCGCCTGGAAAGCGGCCCTTACGCCATCATACACCTCTAACTGGGTAGTATTTACTGCGGAAGCGCCTGCCCAGTCGGTTGCGAAACCGTTGGGTTCGATCAGTGTAACGTTAATACCAAAACCTTTTACTTCGCTTGCCAGTGTTTCGCTCAAGCCTTCAACCGCAAATTTAGAGGCGTTATACAGGCCCAAAACAGGCAGGGTAGTGATGCCCAATACGCTTGATAACTGGATGATGTGGCCATGCCCCTGTTTGCGCATTACCGGTAAAATTGCCTGGGTAACCCAAAGCAAACCAAAAAAGTTGGTTTCTATCTGGTCGCGGGCTTCCTGTTCGCTGGTTTCCTCGATTGTGCCGAAGAGGCCATAACCTGCATTATTGATCAGTACATCGATGGCGCCAAAATGCGCGGTGGCTTTTTCAATCGCCGCAAAACAATCGGCACGGTTGTTTACATCCAATTGCAGCGGCAGGATCTGTTTGCCATAAATATTTACCAGGCCGGTTAAGGCATCAAGGTTGCGTGCGGTAGCTACCACGTTATCGCCGCGCTTTAAAAAAGCTTCGGCCCAGATCTTTCCGAACCCGCGGGAAGCACCTGTTATAAAAATTGTTTTTGCCATTTTTTTTGATCGTTAAATTATAGGTCAAAGTTATGGCGGGCACGGCAGCAGGATTTATACAAAAGTGGGGAATAACGATACAGATTTACGGGCAGGGACGAATAACCCGGCGCGTCGTCGCGGGGAACGATGCGAACTCTAAAGATGCAAATTAATTGAACGGCCTGTTTTATCAATCATAACCGTACATTTGAGAAACGCTCAATAATGTTTGACATTCTCAATAAATACAAAAAACACGGCCACTTCTTTTTTAACCCGACCGATTTGCTTGACGAAGTGTGCACTGCCCCCGACGACCGGGATGGCGTTTACGTAGTTTATGAATTGAAAAACGGCAGGGTCACTTTGGTGCACATCGGTTCATCAGGAGAGAAAATACCTGATTACGCGATAAAAGAAGGACTGCTGGGTTTAAAAACAGCAATAATATCCGGAACAGAGTCTGAATGGAAAAACCCAAGGCGCGAAAGATGGCCGGTTAAGATGTTATCAGAAAATATTGATGCGCTGGATATTTACTGGTGGGTAACTTATAATGGCAACAACTATAGCGGCGACCATCCTGAAGATATCAAACGGTCATTAATGCGCTTCCACAAAGCAATGTTTGGCGAAGCGCCGGCGTGGAATAAAAGGTGGTTGAAATAGGCGAAAGTTAAAAACGCTCTAAAAAGTCGGATGGTAATAAAATTGGTATATTTTCAAACGGATGCAATACCAATAAATCTTTGTCGCCGGTAATAATGCATGAAGCATTTGCATCAATCGCCAGGTTGAGAAATTTGTCATCCTTCGGATCTCTGCATAATGCATTAGTTGATGAAACATTAGCAAAAACCGCTTCATTGTAGAACCTCTCAACTATTTGAAGCCTTTCTTCTTTCGAAAAATAGCGGTCAAATTTTTTTCTGAACAAAACCAGCTCAAATTCAAGAAACGTGTCGTCTGAAAACAGCAAAAGCCCTTCGCTGCGGGCCTTTTCCAATGCTTTAAAAGGAATAGAATCCTTAACAAATAAACTGCTAAGAATGGTATTGGTATCAATAATGAACTTCTCAGTCCGGCTCATTCAATATATCGTTCAATACATCTTCTGTAAGCCCGCGTTCGGCTGCTTTATCCTGAACTTCTTTAATAAATTCGATAAAATCAGTGTCTTCCTTACGTTTAAAAGCAATTTGCAGCATTTTATTAATGGTATTATTTACTTCCTGCCGTTTCTTTTCAGAGGAATACCGCCAGCTTTTAGCCACCTGGTCGTCAACTTCTAAAATAATCCTTTCCATAAAAAATCATTCTTATTACCAAATATAAGCATTTAAATAGTGTTTACATCGGGCAAAGTTAACACCGTTACTTACAACTTTGCTTCCTCCAGCCGGGCAACAAACAGATCATACTCCATTTGCAGGCCTAACCAGTAATGGGAACTGATGCCGAATAGCTTTCGGGTTTAATAGCCAAACGGGCTGATATATTTCTTTTCCCGGTGAAAATTTCGCTTAAATGATGCGGTAAAATAGCAAGGGATTTGGCAACATCTTTTTTAAGGATGTTTCTTGCTGCTATCTCTTCCTGCAAAAAGTCCCAATCGCTGCCGCGGGTTTAGCGCAGCGTAACTCGTGGTACTGCATTTGGAAAGCTTTCAGCTTTCAATAATATAATACTTAAAAACATGCTTCTTATCGTTAACGTAGGCCAGGCAGTGGCAGATGATGGCATTATGCAAAGGATTGATGTATTATGAGTAGTTGATGTGGTGAGCTGAAAGCTCACGCTATGCTATACCACGAGTTATGCTGCGCTAAACTCGCGGGAGCGGGGATTGGCCACAAACAAATCATATTCCATTTGCAGGCCTAACCAGTAATGGAACTGATACCGGATAGTTTTCGGGTTTAATAGCCAAGCGGGCTGATATATTTCTTTTTCCGGCGAAAATTTCGCTTAAATGATGCTGTAAAATAGCAAGGAATTTGGCAACATCTTTTTTAAGGATCTTTCTTTGCTTTACTCTTTTTCCCCAAATACAGTAAACACACCGAATACAGCAAATACACTCCAGTTTTAAGATCGCCGTACTAAGCGTGCCGGTTAGTATCATAACGAAAAGTTTTAGGTCCCCGACCAAACTGTCGGTTTTTATACGTTCTTAACGTAGTCCAATTTCTTAGTCGTATTCATCACACTTGCATTTCGCAAATGCATATTAACCGGCGACACCAATTTATACGGCCGGTTAAAAGCTTCCTGCCTTACTTTAAAATGCGCCGCCAATTTGCGGATTACTTCTTTGGACAGGCCTTTTTTATAGTTTAAAATGTCGGATACGTAGCCCTTACTTATACCCAATATCGCAGTCAAATCCTGTGGCTTTAGGTGGTGGTCCTGCATCAAAGAGCGCAGCAGGGTAATGGGGTCGGTTTCTTTAAATGTGCTGTGTTCGTCGTCGTACTTTTCAATCAGCAAAGTCAGCAGGTCTATTTCGTCCTGTAAGGTGTCGGTATGCTCAAAAGTTAGCAGAGCTTCCAGCTGATCGCAATATTGATTGTATTGCTCCCTGTTTCTGATGATGGTATATTTTATTGTTGCCTGTTCCATTTTTAATAAAGATTGATAGTATACTGATCGCCCTGATTACATAGCTTGTCATACGCTGCATGCGTGCCTATCCAGCATACAAATAAATGGACTTGCTTTGCCCCGAACAGGTATTTGCAGATCATCCTGTAATTATTGCCGCCAATATCAAAAATTACCCGGTTACTGCTTTTTCCCAAAAGGTCGGCAGTGTTATAAGTCTTTTTCATATCGCCGGGTTGTTCCCAATCTGCAAGTCTTAGTTTTTCTATCCAGTCTTCCAACGAACTTTTACTTCCCGGGTGCCGGATTGCGAAATCTTCTAAAGTTTGCTTTTTGATAAGGTGAACTTTCATTCTAAAACAAATATAAATTAAATAGTTCACATTTGGTGAACCATTTAATTTATATATCATCTCTCCAGGCGCATGTCTGCACCAATGACCAAAAGCGCGCCATACCCGGCCCGCCTGGCGTTTACTCAATATTTATCCCATAACCCCCTCATTGCATTGCCGTTATAGCATCAAATACACAACGCTCTTTTTGTAAATTATTTGTTGAAGTACTTTCAGTTTACAAAAAAATCCTAACTTGGGTGTTGCTAAGCAAAAACCCTATGGAAAAAGAAAAAAACCATTCCCGGCCGGTGGAGGAATCGGACGTTAAGGATAATTCACGCCGCGATTTCCTGAAAAAATCGGCTTTAATGACTGCCGTTGCCCTTACCCCGGTTGCCGCTGCCAAAGCTGCCGAAATGCACATGGACGAAAGGCTTGCAGAGGTATTTGAAAAAATGCCGCTCCACCTGGAGATCAACGGTGTTCCCCATAACCTGATGGTGGAGCCACGCAGCACCCTGCTGGATATCCTGCGCGAACAACTTGACCTTACCGGCACCAAAAAAGGCTGCGATATGGGCCAGTGCGGCGCCTGCACCGTACATGTTGACGGGCATAGGGTAAACAGCTGCCTCACTTTAGGCATTATGGTGAACGGCAAAAAGGTAACCACTATTGAGGGCCTGGCCAAAGGCGACCAATTGCACCCCATGCAGGAAGCTTTTTTAAAGCATGACGGTTTCCAGTGCGGGTATTGTACCCCGGGGCAGATCATGTCGGCAGTGGCTTGCGTGCGCGAAGGCCATGCCAATTCGGAACACGAGATCCGCGAGTATATGAGCGGGAATATTTGCCGCTGCGGGGCCTACCCCAATATTGTAAACGCCATACAGGAAGTGAAGGAAGGGGGAATGGCGATATGAAACAGTTCCAATACCAGCGCGCCTCCACGCAGCAAAGTGTGCTGGATGCGATCAGCAAACCGGGCACAAAAATAATTGCCGGCGGCACCAATTTGGTCGACCATATGAAACATGGCATCATTGCCCCGGATAAACTCATTGATATTACCCATTTGCCCCTTAAAGGCATCACCCCAACAAAAACAGGCATCCATTTAGGCACACTGGCGTTAAACAGCGTAGTTTCTGAAGATCCTTTGGTGTTGCAAAAGCAGCCTTTGCTCAGCATGGCGCTTAAAGCCGGTGCGTCGCAACAGCTGCGCAATATGGCTACGGTCGGCGGTAATATGATGCAGCGCACCCGCTGTACTTATTTTTACGATACCACCATGCCCTGCAATAAACGCGAACCGGGCACCGGCTGCGGCGCCATGGAGGGCTATAACCGTATGCATGCTATTTTCGGCGCAAGCGCCCAATGTATAGCGGTACACCCCAGCGATATGTGCGTGGCGCTTGCCGCTTTGGATGCTTCGGTAGTGGTTGTGGGCAAAAAAGGCCAAAGACATATTCCCTTTACCGAATTCCACCGCCTGCCGGACGACCATCCCGAACTGGATAACCACCTCGGCAAAGATGAAATGATCATCGGCGTGGACATTCCGGATAATAACTTCGCTAAAAACAGCTATTACCTGAAGGTACGCGACAGGCAATCCTACGCCTTCGCCCTGGTTTCGGTAGCGGCAGCTTTGGAGCTTAGCGGCACAACCATTAAAAAGGCCCGTTTGGCTATGGGGGGCGTGGCGCATAAACCATGGCGCTTATTTGAGGCCGAGAAATTTATGGAAGGCAAGCCCGTAGCTGAAGATACCTTTAAACAGGCCGCTCAAATAGCTATGCAAGGCGCGAAAGCATATGAAAACAATGCCTTTAAACTAAAGCTTGCCCCGGCAAGTATTGTGGAGGCACTGAAGCATGCTGCCGGAATAGTGTAAATTTTGTTGCAATGTTGAAAGGTTGCAAGGTTGTTTTAATGCCAACCAGATATATTAACCGTTCAACTTTACAACATTCTAACATTCCAACAATACCACCCTTACAACAACAAATGAACAAACTAAATCATCCCAAATCCTCCACCGGCCCCAGCCGGGTTGACGGCCGCCTTAAGGTGACCGGTGCAGCCAAATATTCAGCAGAATATGAACTTGCCGGCCTGGTTTATGGTGTGCTGGTGGGCAGTACCATCACCAAAGGGGTAATAAAATCTATCGATACCCAAAAAGCGCTGCGGGCGCCGGGCGTACTGGCGGTGATCACCCATTTTAATACACCGGTAGTTCCGGGGTATGTTCCTGAAAAGGGCAAGCCGGAACCTGAGAAAAGCCCCCTGCGGGTTTTTTATGATGATAAGATCGTTTTTAACGGGCAGCCCATCGCCCTGGTTATTGCTGAGACCTTTGAACGGGCGCAATTTGCAGGGTCGCTGGTGAAAGCGGAATATACAGAAGACAAACATATCACCAGGCTTACCGACCATTTAGACAATGGCTTTACCCCCGGCGAGATGTTTGGGATGACCCCTGAATACAGCCGGGGAACCGTGGCCGCCTGGAACACCGCCCCGGTAAAACTGGAGCAGGAATATATTATCCCGAGCGAGGTACATAACCCCATGGAGCTGCATGCCTGCATTGCCCGCTGGGACGCGGAAAATAAATTTACCGTATGGACTAAAACCCAGGGCGTAAAAGAAACCCAAAATGAACTGGCGGCATTTTTTAAACTCCCGCCGGAGAATATCCAGGTCAATTCGAAATTTGTGGGCGGGGCTTTTGGCAGCGCGCTGCAGGTATGGTCGCATGAGGTTGCTGCGGTAATAGGTGCTAAAGTGGTTAAACGCCCGGTTAAACTGGTGCTTTCAAGGCAGGATATGTTTACCTCGGTAGGCTACCGGCCGCATACCTGGCAAAAAATAGGCATCGGCGCAACGGCCGACGGGAAACTGGTCGGTATTACGCACAATGCTGTCGGGCAAACTTCGGCTTATGAGGATTTTGCTGAATTCCCTACCGGCGTGAGCCGTTATTTGTACGCCTGCCCCAACGTGGATACACATTATAAAATTGTTTCGCTGAATGTAGGCTCGCCCATCTGGATGCGCGGCCCGGGCGAGGCGACCGGCACTTTCGCGCTGGAATCGGCTATAGATGAGTTATCCTACCAGCTGAACATCGACCCGATTGAATTGCGGATGAAGAATTATGCGGAAACAGATCCGCAGAGCAATAAACCGTATTCAAGTAAGTTTTTAAACGAAGCCTATAAAATGGGCGCCGACCATATTGGCTGGAGCGACCGCAGCCCCAAACCTGGTGCTGTTACCAAAGATGGCTGGCTGGTAGGCTATGGTGTTAGCGGCGGCGTATTTGGCGCCGACCGGGAACCTGCAACTGTAAAGGCTACCATGATGGCCGACGGGATGCTGGTTTTACAAACTGCAGTGAGTGATATCGGCCCGGGTACGGGTACCGCCATGGTAGCCATCGCCGCCGAAACTATGGGGATCCCTGCAGAAAAGGTGAGGTTTGACCTGGGCGATTCATCATACCCTAATGCACCGCAGCAGGGCGGCTCTACCATTGCGTCCAGTGTGGGTTCGGCAGTTTATATGGCTTGTACCGATCTGAAGGAAAAATTCCAGCAATTGATCGGCAATGGCGGGAAGGACCACCCCGACTATGTAAAAGTATTGAAGGAACATAAGCTGGATAAGCTCGAAGTAGTTACCGATTCAAAGGCTGGCAGCGAGGTGGATAAATACCAGATGTATTCCTGGTCGGTGCATTTTGTAGTGGTGCATGTACACCCGGCAACCGGTGTGGTTAAGGTGGATAAGGTTGCCTGCGTAGCAGATTCAGGCCGAATCATCAGCCCGAAGACGGCCCGCAGCCAGGTGATCGGCGGCGCAGTGATGGGCATTGGCATGGCCTTAACCGAAGAAGCTGTTTACGACCACCGTTACGGCAGGTTGGTAAACAGCAACTTTGGCGATTACCATGTGCCTGTAAATGCAGATATCCCGCAGATAGAGGCCCTTTTTGTTAACAAGCCCGACCCTATTATTAACCCCATCGGTGCAAAAGGAATGGGCGAGATCTCGCTGATCGGCATGGCCGCAGCGGTTGCCAATGCCGTTTATAATGCCACCGGAAAACGCATCAGGACCTTGCCCATTACGCCGGATAAATTGGTGGAGTGGGGTGTGGTGAGTTAGGTTGTAATTCATTGTAGTTGTTGTAATAAGTTGTAAGGGTTAATAGAAATTATAAATGCTGTATTAAGTTGAAGGAGTTCATCAGCCATACTACCAATGAACTAATGAACCAGTGAACAAATGAACTAATACCATGGAAAACAAAATCGCAAAAAAGCCATCAGCTACCGATGGATTAAGTCGTGTGGATGGCCGGTTAAAGGTTACCGGCAAAGCCAAATATTCAGCGGAATACAATACCAAAGGGATGGTTTACGCCGTACTGGCGGGGAGTACCATTACCAGTGGTTCGATTAAAAGTATAGACACCAAAAAGGCGGAGAGCGCACCGGGAGTGATCTCGGTGATCACTTATTTAAATGCGCCGAAAGTTCCGGGGTACCAGGATACACCTGCGGGGGCAAAAGGTACGCTAAAGATCTTTTACGACGAGAAGATCTATTTTAACGGGCAGCCGGTAGCTATGGTGCTTGCCGATACATTTGAGCGGGCACAGTTTGCCAGTGGATTGATTGATGTTACCTATAACAAAACACCATTTGAAACCCAGCTGACCAAAAACCTGGATAAAGGCGTATCACCGCATAATGCCAAAGATTATTTGCGCGGACAGGAAGACGCCTACAAAACCGCACCGGTAAAAATAGAGCAGGAATACCTGCTGCCCACCAATGTGCATAACCCCATGGAACTGCATGCCATTATCGCCAACTGGGACGGCGACGATAAGGTAACCGTTTATGATAAAACCCAGGGGGTAGTTAGTACGCAGCGCAATATAGCCCAGGCATTTAAATTACAGCCTGCCAATGTGCAGGTTACCGCGCCTTTTGTGGGCGGGGCATTCGGGGCTGCTTTACGTACCTGGCCGCATGAAATTGCCGCGGTGATGGCTGCTAAACTGCTAAAAAAACCGGTTAAATTGGTTTTAAGCCGTGCCGATATGTTTACTGCCGTTGGCTACCGGCCGCATACCTGGCAAAAGATCGGGTTGGGTGCCACTGCGGATGGTAAACTGGTGGGTATCAGTCACCAGGCTACCGGGCAAACCTCCGTTTATGAAGATTTTACCGAAGGAGTGGTCAATATCAGCCAGCTAATGTATGCCTGCCCCAATGTGGATACCAAATACAGGCTGGCTTCTTTAAATGTAAACACGCCCACCCCTATGCGCGGTCCGGGTGAAGCAACCGGGGCAATCGCTTTGGAATGTGGTATGGATGAACTTGCCCATGCGCTCAATATCGACCCGATTGAACTGCGCCTGCGCAATTATGCCGATACCGACCCGCTGACTGGCAAACCCTATTCAAGCAAGTTTTTAAGTGATGCCTACAAACTGGGCGCCGATGCCATAGGCTGGAGCAAACGCAATGCCCAACCGGGTACCGTATTGGAAAACGGATGGCTTTCGGGCTATGGCATGGCTTCCGGCATGTTCGGTGCTTACCGTGGCGCTGCTACGGTAATAGCAAGGTTGCTGGCCGATGGCACGCTGGATGTACAAACTGCAGTTACCGATATAGGCCCGGGCACCGGTACTTTTATGACGAAGATCGCCTCGGATGTGATGGGGATCCCCGCGCGCGATATCAGGGTGAAGATCGGAGATTCTTCTTTACCGCCATCCCCAACCCAGGGCGGGTCGGCTATTACCTCAACTGTAGGCTCGGCGGTGAATGATGCCTGTGTTCAGCTGAAACAAAAATTAAAAGAACTGAGCGGTAATGTAGAAGGCGGCAGCGGTGGTTATGCGCAAATATTACAGCAACATAATTTGCCGGCTGTTGAAGTTACCGTTACCTCAAAAGGCGGCCCTGATATGGCCAAATATGCCATGTATTCGTGGTCGGTGCATTTTATGAAAGTGCTGGTGCACCCCACAACCGGTGTAGTTAAAGTAGATAAGGCAGTATCCGTTGCGGATTGCGGTACCATCGTCAGCCAGAAAACGGCCCGCAGCCAGATCATCGGTGGCACCATTATGGGGACAGGTATGGGACTTACAGAAGCGGTGGTGATCGATCATCGTTATGGCCGTTTGGTGAATAATGATTTCGCCAATTACCATGTGCCTGTACAGGCCGATATCCCGCAATGTGAAGCTTTATTTGTGAATAAACCCGACCCCTATATCAACCCTATGGGAGCCAAAGGCATGGGCGAAATTGCTACCATCGGCGTAGCCGCAGCATTAGCCAATGCTGTATTTAACGCTACCGGGAAAAGGGTGAGGGATTTGCCCATTACGCCGGATAAGCTGGTGTGAGGCCTTTGTAAGGTTGAAATGTTGTAAAGTTGAAATGTTAGGATTGCAGCTAAAATAACCTTTTAACATTTCAACTTTACAACATTTCAACAACTCCTAAAAACCTCCGCTTGCACCGCCGCCGCCAAAATCGCCGCCGCCGAATTTAACGCCGTTGTCTGCCGGTGCGGTTGGGGTGTCGGAAAATTCGCTGCCAACTATTACAGATTCCACGTTAATTTCATCAGCTTTAATATCTTCGTCAATATCTTCTTTGGTAAACCCATGTTTGGGGGTTTTAAGGTACCGGGTAATTCCGTAAACCAGTGCCAGCAGTGCTGCTCCGGCAATGGTGAATTCTACGTCGACAGGCAACAGGTGGTAATAATTTTTGTAGGTGATGACGGCGGCTGCGACCAGTACCATGCCGAGGCGGATAAACAACTTATCTTTCCGCATCAACCCGATAGCAATATAAATTAATGGGAGCAGCATTGTCCACGCCCAAAAAAACACGGCGAAAGGTACGGCAGTGTGGGTGCTGCTGTCAATGCCTTTCAGCTCATCACCCAAAACCTGTACCACGTAGTAATTGCCGGCGGCGTAAAACACTACCAGGCCAACAATTTGTGCAATCAGCAGGCTGTTTTGATAATTGATGAGGGCCTTTTTGTTTTTATAATAGGTCAAACGCAGGAAAACAAACGCTGCCGCAAACATTATAACAAATGGGGCGGTGGCTACGCCCATGGATCCGGTCCTGGTCCAGCCAAACAGGATGATTCCAAAAAAAGCGCCTGAGCAAAAAGCAGCCGCCAGCATATCGTTAAACCGGATGGTTAACCAAAGGCTTACGATAAATACGATCTCTGAAAACGCAAGCTTATCAGTGCTGCCGCTGCCGCTGCCGCCATAAATTAAGTAATAAACGGTACCTGTAAAAACTATGCCCGATAGTACAAGGAGCGCGTCATCAACGCCAGACCGGTAATGAAATTTAAAGTGTACGAGCAGCTCCAGCGCCGTATAACTCAATAGCGAAAGGAAACAGAACCAGCCTGCACGTTCCGCAGCCTGACCGACCATCTGCGATAATAAGGCGTCGGTAAAAACGATAATAACGATAGTTAATATAAATAAGCCTATGCGCCCCAATATATTTGGCGTGTAAAAGCCAACCGGGTATTTTTCGTTAAAAGCAGCAAATTCTTCTTTGGTAATATTTCCTTGTTTAAGTTCTTGATGCAGCTGAGCCTTCACCCGGAGGCTGGCCAGCCAGGTTTTGTTATAACTGATCATGCTGCTTTAATTTTTTGTTAAAATGGATCAATAATAAAACCAGCCCTATAGCCGAGCCAATAAAATACATAAAGATGAGTGCCGCAGTGCCGGTATTATAGCCCCCTGAAAACATCCGGATCACCAGTCTACTAATGGCCACATAGCTGTATAAGATCATCAGCAATAAAAAATAAAACGAATTTTGCCGGGTGGCATCTTTATACAAAAAATAGGAAAGAACCCCAATTCCCAGGAGCCAAGCCAGGGCGAAAGGGAAATCATAAAAGTGAAAATAACCAGAAAGCAGCGAAATATAAAGCGCATGTACGCCATAATGCTGGTAACTGAAGGCGAAGTGTTTTTTAATGCTGAGATAATTGGTTGCAAATGCTTTAATGATCAATAATACACCTAAAGTAAGATAGGTATAAATGATAGTAGCGCTGTTAAAGTTGAATTTTTCCAGCAGGTCGCGGGGGGTTACGGTTACCCCCATCCAAACGGCTAAACTGGCAATGGCCATATTCAGGATCCCCAGGTGATCAAAGTAATAGGCGACGAAAAACAGCACCAGCATCGGTATAAAGGTGGCCATGCCGTAATGCATGCCAAAAACTTTATACTGGTATTGCAGGTAGCCCGTAAAAATTACAAAACTGGTTGCCGCGAGCAGCAAAATATAATCAAACGCGGTATTAGGCGATTTTACTTTTGAAGTACCGAATGGGAGCTTGTACTTAAAACAATACCCGAAACAACCCATGCAGATCGATGCTATAAAAAGCAGTACAAATACATGGCCAATACTGTCGATGTTTTCGTAAACCAATAAACCAAGGCCCGTGGTAAGCAGTAAAATGCCCAAATAAAGCAAGGTTTTTATTTCCCAATGGACGGAAAACAGTGATTCCGCATCTTTTTGCTTTATTTTTTCGAAAGATTCAGCGCTGATTAACCCTTCTGCGAGCAGGGTATCATAGAGTTTTTCATCCACCATAATTGTATAAGGGGCCTAAGGCATTCTCTTATCAAGTATAGCAAATTAGTTTGAATAAGTTAGCATTTGTTGTAAGGTTGTAAAGTTGGAATGTTCGGCCGAAGCGTTTATACAGCCTTTCAACTTTGCAATAACCTGATTTATCAGGTATAAATAAAGATTACAGGTGTCGCGGGTATCTGTTGGACGGGTAGGCTATTAATTTAATAACCTTGCAACATTACAACCTTGCAACATTCCAACAACCTAACTAAAACTTCAGATTTTCCTTTAGCCAAACCTGGATCTCGTCCTGTTTGGTTATTTCGGCGGGGAGTTTATCGTGGATGAGTTTTTCCATTTTATTGCCGGTGTTGGAAAAACGATAGTCCCAAAGGGACATGAGTTTATTAATAAGGTACACCATTTCATTGCCTTCTTCCTTATTAAAAAGGGTTTCATCGGGCTTGCCTGTCACGCGCGGATCATGCTGCACATAGGCAGTCCATTTGTAATCGGAATAATGCAGATTTTTACGTGAGAACAGTATCATAACCACAGGGATTTTAGTAAAGGTACTTATAATTAACGGGCTTATGGGTGCTTTTGAACCCGTAGGGTATTTAAAATGTTTTAGGCTGGCCAGTGCGGATTAAATTTATCCCAAAAGTCTACAATATGTTATCAGCCTTTCTACAGAATATACCCCTATTATTGAATAAATAAATATCGGAGATGAGGAAAATACTTTTATCAGCAGGGGCTATTCTGTTAATAACAGGAAGCTTAAGGGTGCAGGACATCAAAACAAAAGATGTGCCGGCGGTCGTGAAGTCAGCATTAACCAAAAAATATCCTGAGGCGACTAAAGTAGGCTGGGAAAAAGAAAAAGGCAATTTTGAAGCAAACTGGGGTGGTAAATCGGGCGAAGATAATTCGGTTCAGTTTACGCCTGCCGGAGTGTTTGTTGAAATTGTTAAAGCTATACCGGTAGCTGACTTGCCAAAAAATGTTTTACCTTATGTAAAAGTACATTATAAGGGTGCTAAGGTAACTGAAGCCGGCCGGGTAACAGATGCTGCGGGAAAGACGATGTACGAAGCAGAAGTTAAAGGCAAAGACCTGGTTTTCGACGAAAACGGTAATTTCCTAAAGACGGACTAGCCTTTGTTACCGTTATCTTTTACCACCCTTTTAGCTGTTTGATATAAGCGGTCAACTCACCGGCGATCAGTTCATGTTCCTGTATATCGGGATGGCCATCGCAGCCATTATGGTATTGATGCGAGAAAAAGTATTTGTATACCTTTTTATCGCCGGATGCTTTTAAATCGCCGGTTATTGCATTAATGTACCGTTGCAGGACGCTCGTAAGGGTTTGGTCGCCCATCGGGCTGGTTAAACAAACAATGTCAGCTTGGGGGTAATGACTTCTGATTGCTTTAATAAAATTGATGAAGGCGCTGCAAAAGTAGGCTGAATCCTGTTTTGGGCCATCGTTCTGCCCCAGGCAAATGGTAACTACATCGGGTATATATTTATCAAAGTTCCAGGCAATGGTGTCAGCCCTGAAATATACCTTATCAAAGATCTGCGGCATTACCATATGCATATCGCAGCAGCTATGTACCAGGCCAATGCCCGCTTGCGCGGTTAAATGCCATTGCGCATCCAGGTTTCTGGAGGTACGCGCGCCGTAACTCATGTAGGCGTTATGCTGATCGTGCCATTGGCCTTTACCACAAGGTACTGATGATTGGTCCATCCCGGTACCGCTGGTGATGGAGTCGCCGAAATATTCGATCCTGCGTTTGGGTTTGGCGGGGAGCGGAAGCAGTTTTTCGCATTTAAGGCCCGCAAATTCAATGTAGCCGGTGTTTGACTCCGTGTCTTTACAGATCAGGAGAGTGTGGTCCCCTTCTGCAAGCCCGTCCGGCACGCTGATTTCATTCAGTTTACCAGTCAATTGTATCCGATATGGATTTTTTCCATCGATCACGATCTCCAGGTAGTTGTGGTTGGTCCCGCCTGCTTCGTCGTTGATGAGCATAACGCATTTTGATCCTTTAAACCTTGCCCTAATGTAAACGCCGGGCGCCCAGAACCGCGGCATTTGCGGGTTTGAAAAGTCGATCCGGCCAACGTATTGGATATGGGGATCACCGGCTCCAAAAAACTTCAGTTCAGCATGCTTTTTGGCATTTGCAAATGAGCAGCAAAGTATTGCGGGTAATAATAGGTAGATAATACGTTTCATGGTAAGCTTGTTGTCGTAAACTTAAGCAAAATGGCAACGCCAAATTAATACTATTATAACGTTTATTGAGGGGTTTTTCAAAGCCCGGGACATAAAAAAAGCGGCAGGTTTTACACTTGCCGCTTTCAATATATTGCCATATTTTAACCTTAGTTTTGTTCAGGTTCATCAGTTGGGAGGCCAACAACCTTATAGGTTTTAAGGCCCTTATCGTCCACCAGTTCCTGGTAGTAAACACCATCCGGAGATACCCATAATTTTTGGCCGCTAACTTTTATTTTTCGGCAGTCTGGCGGTAACTGGGTTACAATATCACCCATTTGCGGGCCTTGCGGCTGGTCGTCATTCTGTACGTTATCAGTGTTTAATACGCCATCTTTACCGGCAACCATGTAAACCACTGTTCCGTCGTCCTTGGTAACCGCCTGGTAATAAACCCCATTCAGCTCATAATACTGCTGTCCGTTGATCACGATAGATTGCGCCTTATCAGGTAAAGTAGTTACTTCGGCACCAACCGGTGGTTCAACAACGGTATATTCTTCGTTATCATAAGTATAAAACAAACCATTGCAGAAATAGTACTGGTAATCGCCCCAAAAGAAAGGGTAATAGCCATAAGGTAAGGCCCTGCAACTGAAACCCAGGTTTACGCCGTAATAGGTATCATAGTAACCGCGGTTGTAATGGTAATAGCCATGGTTGCCCCAATAACTTCCCTGCCCATTACCCACCCTGGGCGAAGAGCGGTAGGCGTTAACTGCAAATGCTGAAGTGCCCGGGCTTGCGCCCACGCGCGGCGCCACTACGCCGGTGCGTTGCGGGTAGCCATAATTACCTCTTGGTGCAACTCCTGTACGGGGCGCATTGCCAAAGTTGCCGTTAACTGAAATGCCGGTGCGTGGCGCATACCCATAACTGCCCCTTGGAGCAACCCCCTGGCGGTTAATATAAGTATTTGTACGCTGCTGCGGTTGTACGCTTGTACCACGCGGAGCCATTCCTCCTCCGCCTGAAGGGCGGGATCCGTTTGAGCTGCTTACGGATGGCCGGCTAACGGCTACATTGCCGCCACCGCCGCCCGAAGGCCTTGAGCTGGAAACGCTGCTGCCACCGCCGCCACCACCACCGCCGGATGGACGGCTGCCGCCACCTCCGCCTCCGCCGCCAGCAGGGCGTTGGGCAAAGGCTGTACCCGCTGCAAACAGGCACAAAAGTGCACCCGAAGCGGTGTAAATCAGTTTTTTATATCGTGTTTTCATGTCTTTGGATGATTAATAGAAAAGCCGGTTCTGGTTTTAATGTATTATTTAGACTCAACGTATTTTATTTGGTTTAATTTTATTGAAATTAATTTTTTAAATATAAGCATAAACCGCTTTTTGCCTGTCCTTATTCAGTATTGTTACAAACGGCGCAGCGTCGCTACTTAAATTTAAAAAGTAACGTTATGTAAAAATAAGGAATTAATTGCAACAATGTATATTTTAGAATGAAAATTACAACGCGGTATTTTAACCGGGAACGACTTGCCTATGGGTTAAAGATCCTCGGCAATAAACAAAAAAGGCTGGTTAAAGCAAATGGTGAAAAAACCGTCGGCAATTGTTTCAAATACCTGGTCTGTTATTTTTTCCAGCCCGTTTAAAATAAGGTCATCGGCGGGCCCAAGTATCCTGATCATTTCGCCGGTTTGTTTCCATTTACTAAACCCGGAAACGATAGGGTATATTTTTTGGTGTTCGTTAAAAATAACCAGGTTAATTTTATCTGCAAAAGGTTCGTAATCTTCCAGCTTAAATTCGTCCGCTATAATATTAACCGCTGAATATTCATTTCCGGCAAGGAACTCCAAAGCGGCATCGCTCAGGTTGCAATCGCCGCATGACATCAGCTTAACATCTGATTGCGGCACTTCCGCTGTGCCGTCGGTAATGATCCAATCTATTTTGATCCCCCGGGAAACCAAATTGTCGGCGGTTTGTGCCGTCGCAATCACCGTCGGACTCCACTCAAGCAATTGCCCGAGCATTTCTTCGGGAAAATTGTCAAGCCCGAGCACCAATAATGCTGGTTCCTGTTTTTCGCGGACGATGTGGTGAGATGACATGGCTAATTGTTGTCTGAATCAGAATTTACAGAATTTTAGGATTAACAGAATTTCTGGCGGCCGAATTTTAAAATTCGTTATTGCTGTTTGAATCGGAATTTACATAACTTTCGGATTAACAAAATTTTGCGCAGGCAGATTTTAAAATTGCATCTTGAAAATTTTATAATTCTGTAAATTCTGATCCTGACCAAATATACTAATATATCTGCTGATAGATCTCCTTTAAAGCAGCTACAGGATCAGTTGACAAGTTTACCGCTGCAGATACGGCTATGCCATAAACACCGGTTTTCATCAATTTAGCCGCATCGGTTATTTGAATGCCCCCAACTGCAATTACCGGGATCTCAATTTCAGGGTGCTGCTGCAACTCGCGATAGCCTTCAAAACCAAGCAGCGGTTCGTTATTGGGTTTGGTGTCTGTATGCGCAAAGGGGCCGTAGCCGCAGTAATCTACAACGCCGCTTGCCTGAACATTTTGCAGCCTTTTGATGTTTGTTGCCGAAGCCCCGAGGGTTTTATCCTCACCGATGATCTTTCGGATCATTTTGAAATCGGCATCAAAGTCTTCCATATGTACGCCTTGCGCATCCACCCGCTCCAACAGGTGGTAATGATTGGTGAGGATAAGGGTAGCTCCCCATTCATCGCAGATCTCAGCGATCTCGTCAATCTCGTCAATCAGTTCGTCATCCGGCTTTGTTAAGCAGCGATACTGGATCCAGTTAGCCCCGGCCCCGCAGGCCATCATCACCTGTTTAACATGACTGCGATCCGGCAGGTCCTGCGTGAGATAGTGGAATTTGGATATGTATTTCTTCATAGCTTCGAGTCGGAAAGTCCGGAAGTCCGGAAAGTCCGAAAGATTAATTTTCTTGTTTTTTAAACGCGTCTAAATTCACTGCTCTTTTCGTCTTTCGGACTTCCCCAGCACTTCGCTGATCGGTGTCCCGATGCTGCCGTTTGGCGCCTGGATATGTAACAAGGCGGCAATGGTTGCGGCAATATCTGTCATATGTGTTTCACGGGTAAGGCTGCCATGTTGGATGCCCCAGCCCATGAATACCAGCGGGATATGGTTGTCATAAGGGTTCCAGGTGCCGTGGGTTGTTCCCGTTGGGCCGCTATCGCCCGAGCCATGTCCGGTAAAGTATGCCGGTTTTAATATAATCTGCACTTCGCCGCTATGCTCCGTGCTGTAACCGTTTACTATACGGGAACGCAAGGCTTCGGGGATAGCAGCGGTTGCGGCTTTTTTCATGTCCACTGCAAATGCAACTTCGGGCAGCTTTTCAAAATAACCGATGCAGTCTTTCTTTAAAATTTCTTCATCCAGGTGCAGGTAATTAACGATACTGTAGTTGAAATTTACCTGGTAATTGGCAAGGCTTAATACCAGGCCGTCAACTTTATATTTATCCAGTAAAAATTTATTCAGGTCCTTTAAGGCTGCGCCATCGTCCCAAACCCCGGCGGGAATGTTATGATCGTTTAAAAACGCGGTATTATGCGCCGCGCCGTGATCGGCAGTTAAGAAAACGGTATAATTGCCTCTACCAACTTTGGCATCTAAATAAACTAAAAAATTGGCGATATCACGGTCCAGGCGCAGGTAAGTGTCTTCAATTTCAACGGCATTTACCCCAAACTGGTGGCCAATATAGTCAGGCGACGATAAACTTACGGCTAAAAAATCGGTTACCGGGTGCTGGCCTAATTCTTCCGCATTGATGGCGGCAACAGCCAGGTCGAGCGTAAAAGTATTTCCATAAGGGGTTGAGCGGATCAAACCCAAATTGCCTTTATACATTCCCGAAGTTTTTACCGGAAGGGTGGGCGCGGTCATGCCCTTGAATTTACCTTCGTATTTGGTACTGTCAGCAGTACTTTGCAGGTAGGTATCTTTAGGATATAGCGTGTTCCAGTCCAGTTTTAAATAGTTTTCCGCCAGTTTCTGGTCGTTGAAATCTTTAACCCACTGCGGCAGGTCTTTCATGTAATAAGTGCTGCTGATCCAGTTGCCCGTTTTATCATCAAACCAATAAGCCGCGTTTGCGGTATGGCCAGCCGGCAAAATGCCGCCTCGGTCTTTTAAAGCGATCCCAATAACTTTCGACCTGAAATTGGTCGCCAGGCGCAGCTCATCGGTAACGGTTGTTACCAGTAAATTTTTGGGTGACATTTGGCCTGCCTTTGATTCGCTGCCAACGGTTTGTACCGTTGTATCTTCTGTACAATACATCGATTTACCGGTGGCCTGGATGATAAAATCGTTTCCGGCTATGCCGTGGATAGAAGGCACCGAACCGGTATAGATACAAGAATGGCCGGGGCCGGTGAATGTTGGGATATAATCAACCTGGGTGTTTTCGCAGCTGAAACCCTGGTTTAATAAACGTTTAAAGCCATTATCCTGGTAGCGGTCGTAATAACGGTACAGGTAATCCCAACGCATCTGGTCAACTACGATGCCCACTACCAGTTTAGGGCGGGGCAATGAGTTATCCGGTACAACACGCCCAAAATTATCGGCAATAGTTGTAACTGCTTGAGCGTGTTTCTTTTTTGTTTGTGCCGAGACAGAAACAGCGGCAAAAGCGAATACTATGACAAGTAAATGTTTGATCTTCATGCTGAATGATTAAGTGCCCAAATATCTGCAATGCAATTAAATTTCAATGTGATATTTTTGTTAACAATGTTTTGTTGCGGATTTCACCGATTAGGAGAAGATTACACCGATTTTTTAAACTATTAAAAATATTACAGGAAGGTCAATAAGGAATGCTGGCTCGCGGTATGAATATCGCGCCAAACCTGGTTGATCTCCGAATCGGTATTTGCAGCAATTAAGCCGCAATAGGGGTAAAGCCTGTCAACGCATTCTCTTGCTGTTTTGGCTAATATGCGGCTTGTTTTACTTACGGCTTCTATGGTTTTTTTATCAGCAACCCCATCCGACTTTAAGGTAAGCCAGGATTGATCTACCGCGCGGTAAAAAGATCTTCGGGCTTTATCCATTTTATTTTTGTGATTGACTAAAAGCGCTGTAATTAAGTTTTTTTGTTGTGGCGAGAGTTTTTCTTGTTCCTGTTTCTCAGCAAAAATATTGCTGCACAAATCCATAAAATGAATGGCCATGCCCGAAATATTTGCTGCAAGGGTTGCCTCGGCTAATTGCAGAAAAGGATATTGGTACAGTACGTTTTTAACGATAGCGGCATTCGGGTTTATTTGAAAACAATTCAATTTGTTTACTTCAATGCCCTGCGCTTCAAAAGCATCGCTGCCGGTGGCAACCATGCCGGTGTATTTCCATGCAGGCAAAATATTTACTTTGCTGCTTTCAAATATGAAAGGCAATACTAATGGACTGCCATCATCATTTAAAACCACTTCTTCGCCGTTTTTGATGATGCAATTGGCAGTAAAATGGGTGGCATGATCCGCGCCGCTGGCATATTTCCATTTGCCGGTAATCTTATAGCCGTTTGGCGTTATTACAGCTTCGCCGGTGGCTGCGCCGCTGCCTGCCAGGCACACCTCCGTCGATCCAAATATTTCTGTCGCTTTTTCCGCTGCTATAAAACCGCCAAACCAGCCTGCACCGCAGCATAAGGTAACCACCCAGCCCAGGCTTCCGTTTGCCCAGCTGATGCTTTCTTCCAGCCGGACAAGTTCCGGCAAAGATTTTTCGAGCCCCGAATAAACCTCAGGAACAAGCAGTTTAAACCATTTTTGCTCATAAACAATGGCCAGCTGATCAGGATGGATCTTGCCCAGCCGCTCCGCTGCAAAAGCGGAATCTCTGATGATTTTTACGATGTCAGGAGATAAAAGAGTTGAGGGATGTTCTGTTTTCATTGGGTCGATTTTTAACCGGTTACAGCCGCTTGCCGGGCTTTGCAAATCTTTATCCATTTATATAAGCCCCCAAAAGCAATTACAAACAAAAACAAGGTAAGCGCAGCAAAAAGCGGCAGTTGTTTATAAAACAGCAGCGGGATGGCAAATAAATTTGAAATGTTGAGGAAGATCCAGTTTTCGATCTTCCTTTTGGCCAGCAGCCACATCCCGGCCCATGCTGTTGACGATACCAGGGCATCCCAAACCGGCACATTGGATGGTGTTAAATATTTAAGCAACAGGTATAGTACCAGCCAGCCCCCTATAGAGATGGATAGACTGATCACCCAATCCTTTTTGCCCGACCAGGAGATCACCACCTCCGGGCCTTGCTTCTTTTTTGCCCAATGCACCCAGCCATAAACGCTCATCACCAGGTAATAAACATTTAAGGCGGAATCTGCATAAAGCTGCACCGTAAGCAACAGGTATATAGCGATGATGGTACTTGCAATGCCAGTAGGATAGAGCCAGATATTATCATACAAAGCAAACAAAACTTCGGCCACACCCAATATAACGGCAAGCCATTGCAGCAGGCTGGTTTCCTTGATTTGTTCGTTAAAAAGCTCGATCCAGTGGTGCATAATCAGGTTAAAACTTAAGGTTTAGCCCAAGCAAAAAGTTGATGGGCGCTTGCGGGAAAAAGTAATTATAGTTCACCACTTTGCCGCCTTCAATATCAGGATAGGTGGCGCCATCCGATTGGTACTTTTCGCTGAAAATATTATTGACCAGCAAACTTAGTCCGATATTTTTTACTCCCTTGATGCTGAAATTATAGTTGAGCCGCAAATCGTTTACCACATAGGCGCCGAGCGAACGGCTTACCGTTGAGGTATTATCAAGATACTGGCGGCTTACATATTTGGTGATAAAAGCAATTTCGGCATTTTTTACGGGACGGTAGCTGATAGTGCTTGAGCCCGTAAAATCAGGGGAGTAGGCAATGTCGCTTGTTTTGTAAAGTGTTCCGTCAAGCGTTCCGGTATCGTAGTTTTGCAGGTATTGCTCAAAGTTTTTTACTTTATTGGCGCTTAGGGTAGCGTTTATATACCAGCTTAAAGGCTGGGCTATTTTAACGCGGGCGCTGGCTTCAATACCTGCGCGGTAGCTGTCTTTTATATTGGTGCGGATAGCTTCGCCGACATCATCAAGCGAGCCGGTTAGCACCAGCTGATTTTTGTACAGCATGTAAAACCCGTTAATGCTTCCGCTAAAAGTGCTTTCATTTATCCGGTAACCCAATTCCAGGTCTTTCAGATTTTCTGGCTTGGGGCGGCTTTGCGGCGAAGAATTGGTATAATCGCTGCGGTTAGGCTCATGGTTACCCACGGCTACCGAGGCGTATACGTTACTGTTGTCGTTAAGCTGGTAGGTAATCCCGGCTTTAGGATTAAAGAAGTTAAGCCCGACCGCCTGCTGCACATTGTTCAGGTTTTCGTCAAACCCTAAAAACGAATAATAAATATGGCGGTATTGCAGGTCACCGTATAACAGCCATTTCCCTAAATGATATTCGGCACGGGCGAAAATATTAAAATCCGTTTTTTTAGCATCATTGCGGGAGTATTGATAATCAGGCGGAATATTGGTGCTCTCCTGGGTCCATTCGATATTGTTATAATGAGCGCCCTTGTATTCGTTATAAGCGCCGCCAAGTGTTGCATTAAGGGTGTTATCGGGCTTATAATTTAAATTATAGGTGAGGCCATAAAAATCGTTATTGAGCCATAAACGGCGCACCAGGTCAGTCGCTTCAATAGCGGTACCGCCAACTACCACCGGTGTTACCCCGTAATATTGTAGCGAATCGGCATTGCGGTATTCTTCATAATAACCAAAGCCTTTGGTATAATGCAAGGCGCCGCTAAACGATAGCTTGCTGCTCAGCTGCTGGTTGTACAGTAACTGGTAATAGTTTTGGGTATAGTTATCGGTTTGGTTTTTATAAAAGCTATTGCTTGAATTGATATAGCCCAACTCGTTATACCGGCGGTTGCCTGCCTTTACACTGTCTTCAGGTACGCCGTCCCAGGCCTGGTAGGTTTTTTCGTAACCCGAAAATACATTCAACCTAAGCACGCTTTTTTTACCATAATACGCTCCGCTTAAAAAGAAGGACTTCAGGTCGGAGGATGCGCGGTCGATATAACCATCGGAACGCATCCTGGATAAGCGGCCATCAAAACTAAAGTGGTCGCCCAGCAAACCGGTTCCGAAGCTTGCCGTGTTTTTTACCGTGCCGTATGATCCCGCCGAATTATTCAGCTCAGCATAAGCCGTATCATGCCGGGTGGTTGTTTGTATGTTAATACTTGCACCAAAAGCGCCTGCGCCATTTGTGGAGGTACCTACACCACGCTGCACCTGGATGTTTTCGACCGACGAAGCCATGTCGGGCAGGTCGACAAAATATACACCCTGGTCTTCGGCATCGTTTAGCGGGATGCCGTTGAGCGTAACATTGGTACGGGTAGCGTCCGATCCGCGGATACGAATGCTGGTATAGCCAACCCCTGCACCGGCATTTGATGTAACTACGGTTGAGGGCGTTTGCTCCAGCAGATATTCAAAACCCCGGCCGGTATTGTTTTTATCGATGTCTTTTTTACTGAGATCGGTAAAGGCGGTGGGGGAGTTTTGGGTAGCACGGGTAGCGCTTACAGTAACGGCTTCGGTAAACAGCGTGCCGGGTTTCAGTGCGAAATTGCTTACAGCGTTAGCGTTTATTAAAATTGCTTTGGTAATTGCCTGGTATCCCAGAAATGAAACTTTGAATGTGTAATTACCGCTTTTTAAATTGTTAAAATGATACTTACCATTAGCATCGGCAATAGTGCTTATTGCCGGGCTTGATAAGCTGATGGTAGCGCCGGGCAGTACATCGCCGGTTTGCTGGTCGGTTACTTTACCGGAAACAGAGAATTGGGCCGCAGCCATGACAGGCAGCAGCAGGGCGAATAACGCCGAAAATAAATTTTTCAAAATGATTAAAAATAAATTTAGTTAAACCATCTCCGCATCAGGGCGAATACGCAGTACACTTAACTTGTTACCTCTCCCTACGCCGGCATTACCCGGATCAGGTGTAGCCCCCCGGCCCCCTAAAGGGGGTGGAGTAATCAGCCAAAAAGCTTTTTACTCCCCCTTCAGGGGGGCGGGGGGCATGGGTTTGATCTCAGCCTGTCTTTCAGTTTGGTAAAATAACCTGCAGATTATTTTGCGACCAAAGCAAGGCACCCCTTGAGAATTATGGGGCAAAGGTAGTGTTTTTTTGGAGTCCGAAAGTCGGAAAAGTCAGTAAAGTCCGAAAGATGAAGATTTTTATGCCTTTTAGGTCAACTTTCGGACTTCCGGTCTTTCGGACTTTCCGACTAAAACCCTACTTTTGCAAACTTTATAAATCAGTACCATGTTAAGAACACATACTTGCGGCGAATTAAATATCAGTCATTTAGGGCAAACGGTTACTTTATGCGGATGGGTCCAAAAATCACGCGACCTGGGCGCAATGACATTTATTGACGTTCGCGACCGTTATGGTTTAACCCAGTTGGTTTTTAATACCGACAGCGATGATTCCTTAAGGGAAACCAGTCGTTCACTCGGGCGTGAATTTGTAATCCAGGTTACCGGCGCGGTGCTGGAACGTACCAGCAAGAACGCTAAAATGTCCACCGGCGAGATAGAGATCGGCGTAAGCAAAATTGAGGTCCTGAACGGGGCCAAGGTTCCGCCGTTTATGATAGAGGATGAAACCGACGGCGGCGAAGAGCTGCGCGCCAAATACCGCTACCTTGATTTGCGCCGCAACCCTATCCGCAACAACCTGATGCTCCGCCATAAAATGGCGCAGGAAGTACGTAAATACCTGGATGGTCTTGACTTTATCGAGGTGGAAACCCCGGTATTGATCAAATCAACCCCCGAAGGCGCCCGCGACTTTGTGGTGCCAAGCCGCATGAACCCGGGCGAGTTTTACGCCCTGCCGCAATCGCCCCAAACTTTTAAACAATTGCTGATGGTAAGCGGGTTCGACAGGTATTTCCAGATCGTTAAATGTTTCAGGGATGAGGATCTGCGTGCTGACAGGCAGCCGGAGTTTACACAGATAGACTGCGAGATGGCTTTCATCACCCAGGAAGATATTTTAAATGTATTTGAGGGATTAACCCAGCACTTGTTCAGAACTGTTAAAGGGATCGAGCTGGGCAGCGTACCGCGAATGCAATATGCAGATGCCATGCGTTTATATGGATCCGACAAGCCGGATATCCGTTTCGGGATGCAGTTTGTGGAGCTGAATGATATCGTAAAAGGCAAAGGGTTCAGCATTTTTGATAATGCAGAACTGGTGGTTGGCATTAACGCCAAAGGCTGCGCCGAATATACCCGCAAACAAATTGACGAACTGACCGAATGGTTAAAACGCCCGCAAATTGGCGTTACCGGGATGATCTATTGCCGTTACCAGAGTGATGGTACGCTCAAATCATCTGTGGATAAATTTTACGGCGAAGACGACCTCACCAACTGGGCGGCTGCTTTTGAAGCTGAACCCGGCGATATGATGTTTGTTTTAGCCGGCAATGCTGAAAAAGTGCGCAAACAACTGAATGAGCTTCGCCTGGAAATGGGCAACCGTTTGGGCCTGCGCGACAAAAATACTTTTGCCCCGTTATGGGTACTTGATTTCCCTTTGTTAGAGTGGGACGAAGAAACCAGCCGTTACCATGCTATGCACCACCCTTTCACCTCGCCAAAGCCGGAGGATATTGCCTTGTTGGATACCAACCCGGGAGAAGTTAGGGCGAATGCTTATGATTTGGTGATCAACGGTACCGAAGTTGGCGGCGGTTCTATCCGGATCCACGACCGTGCTTTGCAATCCCTGATGTTTAAACACCTGGGCTTTACGCCGGAAGAAGCGCAAAAACAATTCGGCTTTTTAATGGATGCCTTTGAATATGGCGCACCTCCGCATGGCGGGCTTGCTTTTGGATTCGATAGGATGGTATCTATTTTCGCCGGGCTGGATTCTATCCGCGACGTGATCGCCTTCCCTAAAAACAATTCAGGCAGAGATGTGATGATCGATACACCATCGACTATTTCAGACCTTCAGATGAATGAGCTGAAGATAAAGACCACTGTCTGAACTAAGATGCGCAGGATTTAAGGATTGCAGGATTAGACGGGGGGAGGCTTATACTTTTTTGTCATTGCGATCCGCCTATTGGCGGAGGCAATCGCGAACTTTGCTTTACCGCCGGCGTTGTGTTAAAAAATAAATGTTTACTTTTAACACAACAATTAACCTCCCAAATCCATGAAAAGAAAGATCCTGATCACTGCTGCATTGCTCCTCACCTTTGGCGCAGCATTCGCCTGGTTTGCCGGCGTAGATGGCAAATGGAATGCGATGCTGAAGGGCCCCGATGGCAATGAATTCCCGATATCCTATACCTTTAAAACCGCCGACACCACGCTTACCGGTTCGGTTACCTCGTCCATTGGCACTTTTGCTATTTCGGATGGCAAGGTTAAAGGCGACAGTATATGGTTTGTTGCGCACATCAATACCATGGCGATTAAAAACAAAGGCCGCTATTACGCCGATGGCGACTCCATCAGCCTGCGGGTGGGTATGCGGGCTACGCATACTAATTTGAAACGCGCTATCGAAAAATAGATCGGGTCATTGGGTCATTTGCTGCGCGTCATTGGGTCATTGGATAGGTGGGTTGGGTAAGGCTGGAGCAATAACCAAAAAAACATGTCATGCTGCTTGTTTCAGCACCTCTCGCGCTTAGCCGTGAGCTAAGTATTCGCCCGCCATGGAACGCTCTCCACCCGCTCATTGCGAGGAACGAAGCAATCTCTGCGGCGGACATTCCGTAAAAGGCAATATAAGATTGAACGGCGTGCGGCTGATAGGTCACCCGGAAATCTTGGTGCTGGGATTAGCATGCGTAGAGATTGCTTCGTTCCTCGCAATGAGCGACTTGTGTGGCTATGGGTACCTTTTGCAATTGTCTTTTGGCACGCGCGCCATAATCGCTCCAAACGGGCAATAAGGCATTTCGCATCTCCCCTTAACTATTTGCTTATCGTAACGATGTTATTAAAGTTGCATGGTGCGCAAACGGCTTTGCGGTTTAAGGTGATCGCGCTCACCTTCGACGAGGAATAACACTTTCCCTGGGTAACCGAAACCTCCATGTGTACCGTATCGGCCGGCAGCGCGGCCAGTTTTAAAATAAAGTCCTGGGTTTCATGGCCTAAAATCACTACAAACCTTTTGTCTTTTTGTGCGCTATCTACCACCATGCTAATGTTGTTGCCTGTTAGCGAGCTGGTAACCGACAGATCGCTGAATTTATAGGGCGAGGTGGGCGATAAAAAAAGGTCGGCGCCGGTGGTTTTGTCAACTATGCGCACATTGGCCGATAGCAACTGCAGCGCCACAGGAAAGACCGGGCACTGGTTGTCGGTATTTTTTTTGCAGGCGCTCCAGCCGCTGCAGGCCAATAGCAAAAGTAAAAGGTGTTTGGTTTTCATAGTGCTTGTTTGTTTATGTCATTCCCGCCGTATGGGTGTATGGGCTCCGGGTTTAAGGTTTAATTATTAATAGTTTGCTTACCGGTGGCATCGCTTTCAACGGTGTTTTTTATAAGATACGAAGCGCGGGGTGTAAATGTAACATATGATACAAAGTAAACAAGCTTGATGGCTGGCAGTGGGGCGCGGTGTTGACGTAAACTAGTTGCCATAGGCATCCCGGAGTCGCAGACCGCGCAGGGCGGGGTGGAAGCATTTGCCGCGCCCAGGGCGCTTACTGCACAACAATAGAACTGGCGGTGCTGCCGCCATTGCCTATGGTTACCAGCTGCCCGTTTTTCCAGTAGCAGGCCTGTTGTTTATTGTTATTATCGATGAAACCGGCCAGGTAAACATCGCTGCCTGCAATAAACAACGAATTGCCCCACGATGCCTGTGTGCCGCCGGGCAGATGCTGCTCAACGCCATTTTTCCAAATCGTGGTGGTCATCACATTGTTAAGGTACACATAACCAGCTGCATACACATCATGGCCTGCAACAGCAACAGCATAGGCTTCGCCGTAGTTGGCCGACAGGGTGCCGGGCTGCCCGTTTTTCCAGAGGATGGGTAAAATGCCGGGGTTTGAAACCTGCGAGCCGGCGATGTAAACGTCGCTGCCCGAAACGGTAACGAAGCGCGCGTACGAGGGTTCATTAAGCGCCAGGGTATGTATGGCCCCATCTTTCCACAAAGTGGCAGTGGTGAGGCCGTTTAGCTGGCTGGTGCCGCATATGTAAACACTGCCGTTTACTACGGCCATGGCGCTGCATTGGGCCGAGTGGGTGCTGTCGATCACGGTGGCGACGCCGTTTTTCCACCAGGTGGTGTACAGGTTGTTGTTACCTATGGTATAACCGGCGGCATACACATCGCTGCCCGAAACCGTTACCGATGTTGCTACCGAAAGATCGGTGTTGGCGCGCACCGGCAAAAAAGTAGCTACGCCGTCTTTCCAGTATACCGCCGAGTTTTCCCCCCTGTTGAGATCATCACCCGCAATATACACTGAACTGCCGGACACCGCCAGCTGGTTGGCCTGGGCGTGGGCCACGCCGGTTGAGAGGTGCTGCGCTACCCCGTTTTGCCAGAACACGGCTGTATCGCCGCTCATGCCGGATATGTAAATATTGGGCGTCCGTTTGTTCACCTGGTGTTTTTTACAGGCAGTAAACAGGCTAAAAAAAGATAATATGGCAATAAAGTAAAACAGGTGGCGGTTCATACAGGTTATATTGGTTACCGAAGATATAAAATGATTGCGGCAATGGCAACGCGGTGTAATTTATTATTTCTTCCCTGGCGTGAGTATGCAGTGCCGGGCTGTGCGGCTGGGTGCCCCGCTGACAGGTCGCCGATGTAATTTGTGAAGCTTTTGTATTTGCCGACATATTATAACACTCACTGATCAGCATATTTGCTGCCTGTCAGCGGGGCATGAGTACGCCACCTTTTTTGCCTGCGCGGCATATTCGCGCCAGAGGAGAATTTTGTGTACTTATGCATTTCTCCTTCAAAATTTATATCTTCACGCTATCGAACTAACCAAAAACTATCACCATCCACTATAAATGAAGGATTTTTCGCTACAAAACTTTATACGCCTAAAAGAATTATTCCAAAACAAGCGCTGGTATAAAAACCACGATGAACAAGAGGTGTTCAGGCGTTTTGGATTTTTGCTTGGAAACTTAAATGAAATAGAACAGGAATTAATTTTGGACCTTTCAAGCCGTTATCTTTGGGTTTCTTATGGAAATTATCTGGGGATCCTAAAAGATTTATTTGTTGAATTCTCAAGTGAAGACATCTCAAATGTTAAACACATCTATTTTTTTCCAATAATTAAACCTGATGATGAACCACAAACAAAGAGCGGTAACGTTGTTTCATATCTATACAAATCAATTGTTTATGGTCTGCCAGCCAATTTAAGGTCCATTCCCTTTACCATTTTCGAGCAATTTGAAAAAATCGCTCCAGAGAGTTTTACATTAAAGGAAGGGGAATTACTTATTCTTATTGACGATTTCATTGGTTCTGGTACAACAATTTCAAATACTTTCAAAGAAATTGATAAAAACCCATCTATTGAATATCAAAATATTAGAATATTCACAATAACTTTAATGCAGGAAGCGATGAATATCTTGGCTGAGAAAGGCATAAATTTTTACTGTAAATATATTGAGAGCAAAGGCATAACAGACTATTATGGGGACATGGTGACTCAGAAAAAAGCAATTATGAAGAAAATTGAAAGAATGACTAAGGCCGGTAGTAATTATAAAATGGGATTTAAAAAATCAGAGGCTTTAGTGACCATGGCAAGGACACCTAACAACACATTTTCCATTTTTTGGTCGGATCATATAAAAGAAGGTAAAGAATTTTTAGCACCATTTAAACGATGAAAGAAATAAATTTGCAGATTTTGTTATCTAACGTCGAAAGTAACGGAACAATCAATAGTCTATTGGACAGGGGACTCGGATTCAAAGACATTGCCGACTTGACAGAAGCTGCCTTAATAGATGGTTTTATTATTTACAGTACCGAAGAAATGAAGCTTTCGGAAGCTGGACTTGAAAAACTAAGCGAACTTAGAAGCCAAATGAAGCGTGTCTCTAAAAAAGAGTGGATAGATCCCGAAGAGAAATCAAAAATTTCTAAAATCAATTTAGATTTTATATTTTTACCAGAACAGGATGATATTCCATAAATTGATTAGGATACTGGCGTAAGCCCGTGGGAACGGTGAGTCACTGTTCCAAAAAGCGAACTCCTTTTCAAGCTTATCTGTGGAAGTTTGCTCCGCTGAGCTACACAAACTTCCACAGATTCCAATACAGCCGGGGAGGTTTATCCTTCCCGGTAAAAATTGTCAAAAATGGAATTAGAATTATATAAACGAAGATTTACTGAAAAAGCGCTCGCAACTGGATATTCAGCTGAAAAAATAGAACGTTGTCTTAAATACGCAGAAAAGCTGTTGAGTTATGATTTGCCAGTTATATACAATCTCGAACATCTTTGTGCACTAGTCGGTTATCATTCCTCATATTTGCTGCGCGCGGTTGATCATCCAAATTTCTTTTACCGATCCTTTAAAATAAAAAAAATAATAATCAATTCCGGGATATAGACGAACCATTGCCAAGTCTAAAAGAAATACAAGATTGGATATTAACAAATATATTGTATCAAATAGCCCCCAGTAAATACGCAAAAGCCTATGTTCCGGGAACATCGTTAAAACAGAACATTTTATTCCATAGAGATCAACCTATTGTCCTCACAATGGATATAAAGGATTTTTTTCCTTCAGTTAAACGGTCCCAAATTACTGCTTTGTTTTTTCGACTAGGGTACTCAATTGCCATTTCTGATCTGTTGGCTAAACTTTGTTGCCTGAATGATTGCCTTCCGCAAGGTGCTTCTACCAGCCCATATTTGTCCAACCTCATTTTAGCTTCCTTTGATGATGCTATCGCCGTGTATTGCATACCATTAGGTATTCGTTATACCCGATACGCTGATGACCTTACGTTTTCTGGAAAATTTGATTGTGAAGTTTTGAAATTACAAGTTATAAAACACTTATCAATACATGGCCTGAAAATTAACGAACAAAAGACGCGGATCATGCGATTTGGAGAAAGACAAATTGTTACTGGTGTAGTGGTCAACAAAAAAATGCAGGTCAGTAAAGAGAAAAGGATGGCAATTAGGCAACAAATGCACTTTATCAAAAGATTTGGATTGGAAGAACATATGAAAGCAAGAAAATTATCAAAAGGAAATTATGTTAGACACCTATTAGGGAAGATAAACTTTATCCTATATATAAATCCAGACGATTTAGAATTTATTAAATATCGAGACGATCTCCTAAAATTGGGAATTGAAAAATAGATTAATAAAGGTCCCGCCTACCTATCTTCGTCGTTAGCTGGGGTAGCTGTTCAAACAGGGCAGCCTTAATAGATATAATTTAAATTTTTCTTGTATTTTTAAATTAATGACAGAATCAGATAAAATAGAAATCCTATTGTCAACAATTGATCGGCATTGGGGGCAGGCCAAACAATCGGAAGACCAACGTTCAAAAATGACTAACTATCTATTAGTTTTATATTTGGCTGCACAAGGTTTTATAGTTCAAAAGGATTTTGATCGATCTACTATTATGGTCTCCGTCATAATTATAATAGTCGCTATATATGGCGTTCTGGCATCATTTAAATATTACGAACGATTTAGATTGCATGCTACAAGAGTAGGTCGGCTCATGGATGTTTTTGACAAATTTTCTGATGGAATCAGCCTAAATATAATCGAAAAGACGGCTGATAATGATCACAAATTAAATTTTCCCAGACTCCATAAAATTAGGTTAAATAAAATTTGGATTTTATTGCATTGTGCATTTGCGGTCGTAGGTGTTGTGGATATTTGTATTAGTTTTTCATAATATATGTGCTGCACCCTGATTCATATGCGAGTTTCCGGTTGGGTTCTCGTGCCCCCATGCTACCGCAAGCGTTTTTCGCTGCCGCAAGCCTCCCGGCTTGTGGCCCGCTGACGGGTCGCCCGCCAGCAGGTCGCACGTCTTCTCCCTGGTAATTATTTTGTATTTTTAATGCATGAGTAGCAATATCAAATAACCTTAACCAAACCGTTTACCGAATAATTTAGATATTGATTTGGCTTGACCGGATATGTTTGCTACATCAACGCGGACCACAAGCGGGGACGCTTGCGGTAGCGCCGACATACCACGAGTTGCAAACCCGCGGCAGCACGAGAAAAAGAAGAAAAAAGCACCAAAAGTGCTGACACGTTTTTGTCAGTGACAAAATTTTATCAGCAGTTAAGTTTTTGATATTCAGTTTTGTAGGGCTTTGTAGCAGGTTGTAGCATTTGTAGCGCACGCTACAAGAAAGTGTTTTTTACGCAATGGACATGCTTTGCTAGTTTTCCCTCTTTTTGCAGTAAATGCCGGGGTTATACCGGTGTTTCGCGTTAGCGGGCGTCGCGGTTACCGGCCTTCGCGGCTAAGGCCCCGTGAAGTATGAGCAAAGCACGCGGCCCCCGTTTCTATCCCGGCCTACCGGCAGGCAGGAACGGGGGAAACGCCCTCCTTCGACAGGCTCAGGATGACATTCCTTTTTCAGTTAGCAGTTTTTAGTTGTCAGTGGGGATAGTTTGCAGGCACGGCGGTTAACACACCCCTCCGCCCCTCTCAAGAGGGGAACCGCACGGGGCCATGGCTTTTTTTTTCAATTCCCCCTTGAGAGGTTGTCAATAATCTAAAAACCATGTCATTGCGAGCGAGCCTGCCTGCCGGCAGGGAACGAGCGTGGCAATGACATGGTGGGTTAGCCATGCGGGTTAGGATGTTTGCAAACCAGCGGCAGCACGAGAATTGGATGAGATTTTATACAAATTATTCTTTATAAATCCAAGTAAATTACAGAATTTATTTGCGTACCAGGTGTACCACGTTTATTCATCTGTTCCGGTTGGTTCAGGTGCCCCTTGCCTTAATTACCTTGCCTCTGCCAAATACGCTGCCAAACTGCTGATCCGTTCGGCTACGATGCCGATTTGTTCCTGTGCTTCCGTCCAGTTGCGTTGTTCGATGGCTTCGCGGATGCCGGGCAGGGTTTTTACGCCGTAGCCGGTATAAAAACCGGGGGCGTAAATGGTGTGCCGGTACCAGGGGCGGCGGGGCAGGCCGTCGCCAAGCAATTGCTGTTCGGCATGGTATAATAGTTGGTTCAGCTTGTCGTGGCTGGTATTGCTTTGTGCTGCTGCTGCCCATGTGGTGGCCAGGCCATTGGCTGCTTTTTTGAGGCTGTCCAGCGCGGTTTTTAGCGGGGCGAAATCCAGTTTGGGCACTTCGGCTTTGGCCTCGGGGGCCTTTTCGTGTTTGGTTGGGTCGGCCGCCAGGGTAAAATCGTTGGCTTTGATCAGCTGGTTTTCCATGGTGGTGTTATCGCGCATTTTGTCGGTCAGCTCGGTTAACTCAGTCACGTATTTGCTGATGGTGGTATCCAGGTTGCGGAAATCAAAGGGCAGCAGGTCGGCATCGGCCATGCGCAAAATGGCATGCCCGGCCGTTTTTGAAAGCGCCACGCCATATTCAAAAGTGGGGTCCTTAAACCGGCGGTAATCATCAAACGAATCGTAAATGGAGTGGTATTCGCCGCCGCCGTCTTCGCCGCCAAAGGCAAGGTCCAAAGTAGGCACCCCCAAATGCTGTAAAAACGACGAAAAATCGGAGCCTGAACCAAGGGGTTCCAGCGGTTCCACTTTGCGGGCCATGATCTCTTTTTTATCCTTAACAGACCCGGCGTTAACCAATTCGCTGGCACGCTTGCGGTCGAAAACGCTTACGTTGGTTTGCGGGTCAGTTACGGTTTTGGTGATCTCGTCCATAAAGGGTTCCAGCGCCTGCGAGCCGCCGCCGCCGTAAAAGCCTCGACCGTTACCGTCGGAATTGATATACACTACGGCCTTTTGCTGCAATTCTTTATCGTGGTCCTCGGCATACTCGGTGGAGCCGACGAGGCCGGGTTCTTCGCCATCCCATGAGCAGTAAACGATGGTACGTTTGGGTTTCCAGCCGGTTTTGAGGAGGTCGCCCAGGGCTTTGGCTTCATCCAGCATGGCCACCTGCCCGCTGAGCGGGTCGCCGGCGCCGTTTACCCAGGCATCGTGGTGGTTGCCGCGCATTACCCATTCATCCGGAAATTCCGAACCTTTTATTTTGGCGATCACGTCGTACGCCTGCACCATATCCCAGTTAAATTCGAGTTTTAAATGCACGGTAGCCACGCCGGGGCCCACATGGTAGGTAATGGGCAGGCCGCCCTGCCAGTCGCGCGGGGCAACAATACCGTCGAGCGCTGCCAGCAGGGGCTGCGCGTCGTGGTAGCTGATGGGCAGTACGGGGATCTTTAGTATGGTGGTGGCATCTTTACGGTCGAGGCGTTTGGCATCCTTAGTGGCGCCAACGCCGGGCGTAAGCGGGTCGCCGGGATAGATCACCATATCCATTACCGAACCGCGCTGCACGCCGTATTCGTTTTTATAAGCGCCTTTGGGGTACACTTCGCCGGCGCTGTAGCCGTCATCGGCCGGGTCGGAGTAAATGATGCAGCCGATAGCGCCATGTTCATAGGCCACTTTTGGTTTGATACCGCGCCATGAGCGGCCATATTTGGCGATCACGATCTTTCCTTTTACATCGATGCCCAGCTTGGCCAGGGTTTCGTAGTCATCGGGCAGGCCATAGTTGACGAATACCAGCTGGCCGGTTACGTCGCCATCTGCGCTCCAGGCGTTGTAGGTAGGCAGCTGGTCGGACTGGCCCGAGGTGGCGTCTTCTGCCAGAGCGGGTTCTTTTAGCAAAGCGGTGTAGGTGGTGGGGCCGGTAAGCTCCAGCACCCGGGTTTTGGGTGAAGGAAACAGCACCGTATAGGGTTGCAAATGGGCATCCAGGCCATAGCTTTTATATTTGGCCAGGATCTTTTCGGCCACGGCCTTACTGCCGGGCGAGCCCAGGTTATGCGGGAAAGCAGAAAGTTCTTTTAAGTTTTCGCCAATACGCGGGGCGCTCAAAGCGGCATCAAAGGTTTGCTCGGTTTGTAATTCTTTTGTTGCATTAGCATCGGTAAAGCCGATGATGGTTTTTTGCTGTGCATTTACCGCGGCAGCAATGGCAATTAAGCCCAGGGTAAGTGTTTTTTTCATTAAGCGAAGTCAGTTGGGGTGAAAATAGGGAATTTGGAGGGGATGTGCAAAAGGATGTGCAAATGTGCAGATATGCAGATGTGCAGATGGGGTGTTGATGTGCAGATATGCCAGGTTACAGATGTGCGGATGGACGTGCACCCTGGTATTTTCAAACTTTCCTTCCCGAGAGGGGGACCTAACGGGGCCGTAGCTTTTTATTCTACTCCCATTAAAATCATCTGCACATTCGCATATTTGCACATCCGCACATCATTTTAATTCCTTAACAAACTCCAGCATCGCTTTGCCGGGATCTTCCTGTTTCATAAAGTTCTCGCCGATGAGGAAGCCGTTGAACCCGGCGAGTTTGAGTTGTTTGATGGTTTCGGGGTTGCTGATGGCGCTTTCCGAGATCTTTAAAAATGCTGCCGGGATATGGGGGGCCAGTTGGTATGAGGTTTCTACCGAAACGGTAAAATCGGCCAGGTTGCGGTTGTTTACGCCGATGGCGTCGAGGCTGGGGTGGAGGCTCCGTTCCAGTTCTTCCAGGTTATGCACCTCCAGCAATACATTCAGGCCAAGGCTTTTGGCGAGGGTGGCCATTTTGCCAATTTCGGCCGGGGTTAGTATAGCGGCGATGAGCAGGATGATATCGGCGCCAAAGGCTTTGGCTTCGATAATTTGGTATTCGTCGATCATAAAATCCTTGCGCAAAACAGGAATGGTATTGGCCTTGCGGGCCGCGATCAGATCTGCCTTTTTGCCCATAAAAAAGTTGCGATCGGTTAATACAGAAAGGGCCGAAGCGCCTGCCGCGGCATAGCCATTGGTAACATTTTTTACCGTAACCTTATCATTAATGATGCCTTTTGAAGGAGATTTTCGCTTGAATTCAGCAATGATACCGGTGCGGGCAGGGTCGAGCAGGAAATCTTTAAAGGAATAACACTCCCTTGCAAAAAAATCAGCCTCTTCCAGCTGCGTATAAGAAGTGCGTTTTTTTGCGCGCTCTACTTCCTTTTTTTTATGGATAACGATTTTATCAAGAATAGTCATGTGGCATTGCCCTCTAACTCCGCCAGAGGCGAAGGGATTTTTAATTTATTGATTTGTTTTTTAAACCACCCTGTTTCCCCCTTTAGGGGGCCAGGGGGCTGAGCCAGTTGCTCATCATTTCTTTTCCGTATTCAGTCAGCACTGATTCCGGGTGAAACTGCACGCCGCGCACGTCAAATTCCTTGTGGCGTAAGGCCATTACGGAGTTGTCGGCTTCATCGATGGCCGTTACTTCCAGGCATTCGGGGATGGATTTTTCATCTACCACCCAGGAGTGGTAGCGGCCCACTTTAAAGGTTTCGGGCAAGCCGAGGAATAGTTTTTCGTTGCGGTCGGTGATCTTTACCGGGGTAGCGATGCCGTGCATGGGCTGGCCCAGGTTGTACAGGCGGCCGCCAAACACCTCGGCAATGGCCTGCTGGCCCAGGCAAACCCCAAAAATGCTTTTGGTGGGCGCGTAACGCTCAATCACCTGCAGCAGCAAGCCTGCTTCAGACGGAATCCCCGGTCCCGGCGACAGGATAATGCGGTCGAAGGCCTCAACGTCTTCTATAGCAAATTTATCATTCCGCCACACTTCGCATTGCAGCCCGATCTCGTTAACAAGGTGCACCAGGTTATAGGTAAAGGAATCGTAGTTGTCGATGATTAATATCTTGTTGTTCATTTTATTCATTGCTAACCCTTCAAAAGGGGTTAAATTAGTATTTTAAATCTGCCCGTTGCCTCACCTAAATCCTCTCCAAAGGAGAGGACTTGAACTTCACCCTTTTCTAAAGCCCTCTCCTTTGGAGAGGGTTGGGTGAGGCCTTGACTAAAGCTCCTCCGCCAGTTCTATCGCTTTCCGCAGCGCGGCAATTTTATTATCAACTTCTTTTAATTCACTTTCTGCTATTGATCCGGCTACAATGCCTGCCCCGGCCTGGTAGTGCAGGGTGTTGTTTTTGCTCAGGAAGGAGCGGATCATAATGGCGTGGTTAAAATCACCATTAAAGCCGAAGAAACCGATGGCGCCGCTGTAAAAGCTGCGTTTGGTTTTCTCGTTTTCGTCGATGATCTCCATGGCGCGGTATTTTGGTGCGCCGCTCAGCGTACCAGCAGGGTAGGTGTCGGCTACCACCTTAAAGGAGGATGCCCCGGGCAGCAGCTTGCCACTTACATGCGATACCAGGTGGATAAGGTGCGAATAATACTGCACCTCTTTAAAAGCCTTTACTTCTACCTGTCCGCAATGGCGGCTGAGGTCGTTTCGCGCCAAATCAACCAGCATCACGTGTTCGGCGGACTCCTTGGGGTCGGCCTCCAGGTTGCGGGCTATTTCGGCGTCTTTTACGTCATCGCCGCTGCGTTTAAAAGTGCCCGCGATAGGGAAGATGCTGGCCACGCGGTTTTTGATGGTGATCTGCGCTTCGGGCGATGAGCCGAAGATGCGGAAATCGCCGTAATCAAAATAAAACAAATAGGGCGATGGGTTGATGGAGCGCAGGGCCCGGTACACATTAAATTCATCCCCCAAAAACTTCCTGGCAAAGCCGCGGGAAGGTACTATCTGGAAAACGTCGCCACGGTAAATGTGCTGTTTCATTTTCTCCACTACGGCCATAAACTCTTCGCCGGTAAGATTGGAGCTTTCTTCGCTGTCGCTTTCAAAACGGTACTCCGGGAAGTTTTTATTGCGGATCAGGTCGGCCAGTTTTTCAAGGCCGTGGTTTTCTGCCGCACCTTCCGGCTGGTTCATAAAAATGTACAACTCATTTTTAAAGTGATCGATGGCGATGATGTAGCGGTAAATATGGTACTGCATCACCGGGATCTTCCGGGTATTATTTTCGGTATCCTTTAGTTTAATGGTTTCAAAATGCTCCACCGCCTCGTGGGTAAAATAACCAAACAATCCGTTAGAGAGCATTTTGCCGGTTTGAGGGTCGGTATCAAAGCTATCAGTAAATTTATTGATGCAGGAGATCAGGTCGAATTCACCGGCGGCATGGCTTTTTTCGCTGCCGTCGGGGTAGGTCTCTTTAAGCGCGCCGTCGTTTAGTACAAAGCCTGCGATGGGTTCGCAGCAAACATAGCTCATGCTGTTTTCGCGGCTATGGTAATCGGAGCTCTCCAGCAGCAGCGAATTGGGGAAAACGTCGCGCAGGCGCAGGTAAATGCTTACCGGGGTGGTAGTGTCTGCAAGCATCTTTTTATGGGTGGTATTAATTTTATATTTTTTCATTTTGTCTCAAACATTATTAAAGCAAAAAACCCAGCGAATGAGGTTCGCCGGGTTTCCTATGTAGGTTTACAATTGATTAGTATCTCGATCAAAAACTATCCGGCTGCCAAAATTAATTGGTGCCACCAGTTGTTAGTTTGTTTGATTTTGATCATTGCGGTCACAAATTTATAAAGAAAATTGAATTAGCAAATTTTTTCTGCATTTTTTTATCAATTAGCACCCAAAACCGATAAATGACCGGCCATTATTGCTCCAATTATCACTAAAAAAGCTATCAAATAAAATATGGCAATGGTTTTATGTTTGCTTACAGAGGTCTCTGTCTTTTTGGCTTTGATATACCCAACAGTAATCAATGCGATTGCGATGAGCATCATTACCCAGTGTTCAACGGTAAAGTAACGGGTGGTAGCGTTTTTCATGGTCTCACTATTGAACTGTACATTGGGGCTTAAAAAGAATAGGATGATGCCGATCAATAGCTGTGTATGTGCCGATATAAAGGCGAATAAGTTGATCTTACGGTTGCCTTCAGTATAGGGTTTGTTGCCAAGCCAACCCATCAATGATTGGATGATCGCTAATAATACCAGGATAAACACCACATAACGGAATCCGGAATGCAGGTCTTTAAAGATTTCGTATAAAGTCATAGCGTAAAATATTTCCCGAATATAGTCACTCTGAGGCTTAAGTCAATAGCCTTGAGTGTTAAGTCTGAAAAAAAGACATTCTGAACAGGTTTGGCGCGATAACTCAGCCTTAAAAAACTCATTCGGGCAATTTGCGGCAAATTCATAACTTTGCAGCCTTAATAGCAGGATTAGCAAATGTTTGAAAATTTATCGGACAAACTCGACAGGGCCTTTAAAGTATTAAAGGGACAAGGTACCATTACTGAAATAAACGTGGCCGAGACCATGAAGGAGATCCGCAAAGCGCTCCTTGATGCCGACGTTAACTATAAAACCGCCAAAGCTTTTACCGATGAGGTAAGGCAAAAGGCAATAGGGCAGAACGTGTTGACAGCGATCTCCCCCGGCCAGTTGCTCACCAAGGTAATGAACGATGAGCTGACCGAACTAATGGGCGGAAGTACCTCCGAATTAAATTTAACAGCTTCGCCTACCATCATATTGATAGCGGGCTTAAATGGCGCCGGTAAAACAACCTTTACCGGTAAATTGGCCAATTACCTTAAAACCCAGAAAAATAAAAAACCTTTACTGGTTGCTGATGATATTTACCGCCCGGCTGCTGTTGAACAGCTGCAGGTTTTAGGCGCACAGATCGGCGTACCGGTTTATGCCAATTTGGAATCGAAAGATCCGATAGCTATAGCAAGGGAAGGGATCGCGTTGGCCAAACAGAACGGTAACAATGTAGTGATTATTGATACCGCCGGCCGTTTGAGTATTGACGAGGCGATGATGCGCGAGATAGAACAGGTAAAAGATGCTGTTAAACCGCACGAGATCTTATTTGTGGTAGATGCCATGACCGGGCAGGATGCCGTAAATACCGCCAAAGTATTTAATGACAGGCTGGACTTCACCGGCGTTGTATTAACCAAACTGGACGGTGATACCCGTGGTGGTGCAGCGTTATCTATTAAATCGGTAGTAAACAAACCAATTAAATTTATTGGTACGGGCGAGAAGATGGACGCGCTGGATGTCTTCCACCCTGATCGTATGGCCTCGCGTATTTTGGGCATGGGCGACGTGGTTTCACTGGTTGAGCGTGCCCAGCAGCAGTTCGACGAAAAGGAAGCTGCCGAGCTGCAAAAGAAGATCCGCAAAAATAAATTCGACTTTAACGACTTTTATAGCCAGATCCAGCAGATCAAGAAAATGGGTAACATGAAGGACCTGATGGGCATGATCCCAGGCGTTGGCAAAATGATGAAGGATGTGGAGGTTGATGATAACGCGTTTAAAGCGATTGAAGCCATTATCCAATCCATGACACCTTACGAGAAAGGCAACCCTGACAGCATCAACCAGAGCCGCCGTAACCGCATTGCCAAGGGATCTGGCACTAACCTTACTGAAGTTAACCGCCTGATAAAACAATTTGAGGACATGCGCAAGGTGATGAAACAAATGAGCAACCCTGCTGCCATGGCAAATATGATGCGCAGAATGCCGAAATAATTTGAAAATGTGTTGATTTGAAGATTTGAAAATGCGAGCAATTAATTTCAAATTTTCAAATCAGACAAAATTCAATCCCGCATTCTTGGTCAAAACCTGGCTGTTGTTGACATTTAGCCCTTTATCCAGCAGGGTGGCTTATAAATCCCTGCATCAATTTGATACTTTAAGTCGCCGTTCTGCATTATTTAACCCCTGCATTATTTACTGATGAGCTTTCTTGCACATTGAAATCTTTTGGCAGTATGTCCCATCCCACTCTTGTATAAAAATGTTTTAGCTGTTAATTATTGCCTGTATTTTTATTTAGGTGATTTGAAATACATATAGTTTAATCGGAATTTATTATTTTTATGTCGACAAACCCACCTTAAACATGAAGAGGCTCTTTTTGCTGCTGCTTATTATCACAGCAACCTGTTATTTAACAACCGCACAAACAAAAAAGGCCCCGAAAACCGACACATCCAAAAACAAGAACCCCTCCTTAACAGACTCTGTAAACGTTAAATTTCCGCTAAAACTTAATACAGCAAATTTTAGCAGGATTGACAGCGCCGATATGAATTTAAACCCGGCCGTCCCGATTGAGAAATACGGGTTTGTCGATACCGCTGACCTAAAAATGACCCGCTGCGATTTTGAAAAAGATGCCAATGCAATGGTGCTTTTTGACCGCGGAGAAATGGCCTTAACTGCTCCCGAAATCATATTGGAGCGCCAGCGTAGGGTAAAAGTATTCAACGATAATGGCAAAGGGGAAGCCAATATCCACATCGAACTCAATAACCGCTTTGGCACCGAAACAATACTGGAGATTGAAGGAGAAACCATCAACCTGGAAAACGGGAAGATCCGGTATACCAAACTCGACCCAAAACTTATCTATGCCGAGCATACTGATAAAAATAAAGATGTGATCACTTTTTCACTGCCGGATGTAAAGGCCGGTTCGGTATTTGAATACCGGTATATGTGGGCCCGTAATTTTTCCAGAAACTTTCCACCCTGGAACTTTCAATGCAACCTGCCCACCCGCTACAGCCAGCTCGATGCTTTTATTAACCCTATGCTTACCTTCTCGGTTTATCAAAATACAGCCAATGTTTTTGTGCGCGATACGGTGTCTATGGGGGGCTTCGGCCATGTTTGGGCAATGGCCAATATTCCGTCAACCAGGGACGAAGCTTATATGCGGTCGGCGGCGGATGTGTTGCAAAACTTAACCTTCATCATCAGCGCGGTAAAAGTCAATGGGCAAACCGTTAATATTGATCAGTCATGGTCTGATGTTGGCAGAGAAATTGCAGCCGACAAGGATTTCTATAAACCATATGACCAGAGCCTGCACGACGAAGATGACCTGGTAAAAAAAGCTGCGGCTTTAAAAAGCGACGACCAGAAAATTGCTTTCCTGTTTAACCAGGTAAAAACCGTGATGAAGTATAACGATTTAAAAAACTGGATGTCAAAAGATGGTATTAAAGCGGCATGGAAGAGAAAAGCGGCAGCTGGGGCGAAATCAATATGATATTGAACCGGCTGTTGAACCTTGCAGGCGTTAAAGCCTACCCGATGCTGGTAAGCACCCGCGATAACGGCAAAATACTTTCGAATTTTACAAATATTTACCAAATAAATAAGCTGGTTAGCTATGTGCCGGTAGATAGCACTAAATATTATGTTTTAGATGCTACCGATAAATACAACGTTTATAACGAAGTGCCCTTTGATCTTTTAAATTCCTACGGGCTTTACCTCAATAAGCCAAAAAACGAATATCCGCTGGTTTTTATGAAAAACGGGGCACAGGTAAGGCAAGCTGTATTTATCAATGCCGATATCAACCCGGATGGCACCATGAATGGTACCGCCCAGATCAGCAGCTTCAGCTACCATAAGGGCACACGCCTTGAGCTCCATAAAATGCTCGACGAAGAAAAATACAAACAATATTTAACGGAAAACGACAATAATTTAAAGATCACTTCACTCCAGTTGGAAGATGCCGAAGTGGACTCGCTGCCGCTGATGCAAAATGTTAATTTTAAACTCGATCTTCCGGGAACCGACGATAAGTACATTTATTTTAACCCCAATTTATTTACATCGCTGCACAGCAACCCATTTTTAAGTAAAGAACGTGTTTCTGATATCGATTTTGGCTGCAGCAATATTTACACCATAAACGGCAGGTATAAAATGCCGGCCGGGTATAAAATTGATGCTATGCCGAAAATGGAAACTTTGGTAATGCACGACAGAAGCATCATTTTTAAGCGCATTATTGGCGAGCAGGATGGATACATAGTAGTGAATTATGTGATCAATTATAAAAAATCACTTTATTCACATGCCGATTACGCCGACATCTATGCCTATTTTAAACAGATGACCGAGATGCTTAACGAGCAGATCGTATTTAAAAAAATATAGCCTCCCGGTATTATCTTGCAATATAAATTAATTTGCTCGTAAAAATTTGCTAATATTAACAACCATTGATTAAACCTCATCTGATGAATAAACCTTTCGCGCTGTTAATACTTTGCATTTTCCATCTTTCAGTTAACGCACAAACATCAGTACCTAAAGTACAGGCCTATGGAAAAATTAACATGGCTGATCTTGAAATGATGTCGTGCGATTTTGAAAAAGATGCCAATGCGGAAGTTTTACAAGAAAAAGGAACTGTTTATTTCGGCCCAAATCTGTCGACCATTACCGAAGAAATTTACAAGCGGATAAAAATTTTCAATAACGGAGGGAAAAATGAAGCTAATATTAATATAGAATACTTTAGCGGTGACCACCTCGAATATATTACAGGTATACAGGCTGAAACCATCAATTTAGTTAACGGAAAAATAGAGATTACCAAGCTGGATAAAAGTTTAATTTACAATAAACCTATCGACAAATATCACAGCGAAGTTGCATTTAGTTTCCCTAATGTAGCATCAGGCAGCATTATTGAGTATAAATATAAATGGAACTCAAATACGTTCGTAAATTTCCCAAACTGGTATTTCCAGGAAAATATACCTGTAAGGTATAGCGAATTTAACACCTCGATACCTGATGTTTTTTATTTTAGAAGTATTAATCACGTGAATCAACCTTTTGCGAAAGAATTTAGTTCGAAGGATGCAACGAGTACCTCTTTTGCCGGAAATACTGTTCCATACAACTTCGTCACTGAACAAAAAGTAATGGTCAATGTAAACTCATTAACAAATGAGCCCTACATGTCGAGTTACTATGACAATTTGCAGGCGGTACGTTTTCAGCTTGTTTCCATTAAATCAGTTGGCAGCTACGAAAGAATATTTTCTGACACATGGGCTAAAGTTGCGGGTGTTTTGCGCGATGACAAAGAATTTGGCGGCCAACTAAAAGCCAGACTTAATAATGACGAAGCCATTGTAAATAAAGCGATGTCTTTTAAAACGGACCGCGAAAAAATAGCTTATATCTTTAACGAAGTTAAAAGCGAAATGACCTGGGATGGCACGGATGAATGGAGAACAAACGACGGTGTTTACGAATCGTGGCAAAGAAAAACTGGAAATTCTGCCGAAATCAACCTTATCCTTTACCATTTCCTTCAACAAGCCGGAGTTACAGCGTACCCGATGATAGTTAGCACAAGGGACCATGGGAAAGTGGATAGGTATTTTACTTCTTTGGTTCAATTTAACAGGACGGTGGTTTTCATTATCGATAGTAGTAAAAATTATGTACTGGACGCGGCCGAAAAGAATAATTCGTGGTACGAAATCCCAGAAAACCTGCTAAATTCATGGGGGTTATACATCAATAATGTAAGTAATTCTTATAAATTGATCGAGCTGAAAAAGAGTACGCCCGTTAGTCAATCAATTTCAGTTGACGCAGATATCAATTCCAGCGGAACATTGCAGGGCACTGCGGTAATAACCAGCGACGGTTATAACAAGTTGGATGCAGTAAATCTATATAAATCGGGCGGCGAAAAAAATTATATCAATTATTTGGAAAATACAAATAGCAACTTAAAAATAACAGCCCTTGATTTTGAGAATACCGATACGTCGCAGTTAATTCAAAAAATACACTTTAATTCAAATCTTACCGGGCCTGATGATAAATATATTTATTTAAAAACTAACCTTTTTTCAAATTTAAAAAACAACCCATTTTTAAGTGAGAACCGGACAACTGACATTGATTTTGGTTATTGCAAGAATTATAACATTACAGCAGTCTATAGAATACCACGCGAATACGAAATTGTATCATCACCCACCAATATTTCTATGGATGATATACCCGATCAAAGTGTTAGTTTAAAATACGATGTTACAACAACGGGAAGTATAATTAAAGTCAATTATAGCATACATATCAATAAACCGGAACTCTCGAACGATTATTATCCAGCCTACTATAAATTTTTTAAAAAAATGTACGAAATGCTGAATGAACAGGTGGTTTTAAAAAAGCTATAACCGAAAACCTATTTTTCAGCCTAGTAAAAATTAATTTTATATCAAATTTATTTTTACTACTATTATACCTGATTAAACCTGAGCAATGTATAAACCTGTTGCAATTTTATTGTTGTGCTTTTGCTGTTTTATTGCGAAGGCCCAAACGCCTGTACCGCTGGAGCAGCCGTACGGAAAGGTATCCGTTGAAGAACTGCAGATGCCCGCCTGTGATTTTGAAAAAGATGCCAACGCCGAAGTGCTCTTTAATTTCGGGAAGATACTGTACAGCGACGACCTGAAGTCGATTACGCTTGAAGTGCATAAACGCATTAAAATATTTAACAGTAACGGAAATAACCTGGCTGATATCAGGATCCCATTTTTCAGCGAAGACCGCCTTGAGAATATTACAGGTGTTGAGGCACAAACCATTAACCTGGTAGACGGCAAACCGCAGGTAACAAAATTGGAAAAGAAAGCTATTGTTACCACCATTCTCGACAAAGAAAACAGCGAGGTTACCTTCGCGATGCCCAATGTAAAGCCCGGCTGCATTATTGAGTATAAATATAAATGGACTGGGCGGTACAATGGGTCCATGCCTGACTGGGACTTCCAGGAGAGCGTGCCGGTGAGATACAGCGAACTTGATACCTCGATACCCGATGTGTTCTATTTCAGGCCGCTGCTCCGTGTTAATATGCCGCTGGCCAAACATAACAGAACTATACAGGCACAGGTGTTAAAAGTAGCAACCCATACGTTTACTATTTCAGATAACGGCGCAACCGGCGACCAGCAGTCCGAAACCTATAATTATAATGCCAATAACGAGGTATGGGGTATGGCCAATGTGCCTTCGCTGCGTGATGATGCTTATATGTCGTCATTTGAGGATAATGTACAGCGCCTGAGTCTCGACCTGGCGAGCATAAAGCCAATAGGCGGTATCAGTTCTGATTTCTCCGATACCTGGTCAAAAGTTGGTTATGAACTTACAAAAAGCACGATTTTTGGCGACCAGCTAAACCCTGCTCTAAACAACCAGGATGCGATCACCGCAAAGGCGGTACTGCTAGCTTCTAATGACGAAAAGATAGCGTTCGTTTTTAACGCCGTAAAAAATGCGATGAAATGGAACGGAATGGACCGTTGGTATACCATTGACGGTACGCGGAAGGCATGGGAAAATAAGGCCGGCAATTCTACTGAGGTAAACCTCGTGCTGTACGCGATCCTTAAAGAGTTAAAAATTCAAGCTTACCCTATGGTGGTTAGCACCCGTCGCAACGGCCGGCCCGATCCCTGGCGCACTTCACTGTCGCAGTTTAACCGTACCGTGGTATATGTGCCGGTGAGCGCTGATAAAAGTTATATACTGGATGCTACAGGGAAATACAACCTGTATAGCGAGCCGCCTTCTGATCTGCTTAATACTTTCGGGCTGTGGGTGGATAAATCAAGAAAGACCTTCGACACGGTAAGCATCAAAAAAGAGCTTCCCGTGCGGCAGGTGGTATTGATCAACGCCGAAATTAAACCGGGCGGCAAAGTAGAAGGGACCGCCCAGATCAGCAGCATGAGTTATGACCGGATAAATGCTGTAAAAAGGTATCAAACAGATGGCGAACAAAAATATATTGATTATTTACGCGATGGCGATAATAGCTTGAAAATATCAGGTATTAAATTTGAAAACATGGACGTGGATACGCTGCCACTTACCCAGAATATCAATTTTAACGCTGACCTGCCGGGCACCGATGAAAATTACATTTATGTAAATACCAACATGTTCACCTCGCTGAAAAGCAACCCGTTTTTGGCCGATAGCCGCCTCAGCGATATCTATTTTGGCTATTTGCGCAACTACTCCATCAACAGCGTTTATAAACTGCCGGCGGGTTATAAAATTGATGCCTTACCCAAAAGTGCCAGCATGGTAATGCCCGATAAAAGCATCTCGTTTAAAAGGATCATTGCCGAACAGGATGGTTCGCTGCTGGTACATTATGTAATCGATATCCGCAAAGCGGCATTCAACGTTAGCGAATACCCTGGCATACACGATTTTTACAAAAAAATGTTTGATATGCTCAATGAGCAGGTAGTGTTAAAAAAGGGTAGTTAACAATTATTATTAATAATTGTTTTAAATAGATTTATCGCCATATTTATTTTGTTTTATTCATTATATTCGGGTCGTTAAACCTTTTTATAATGAATTAACTTATAACCTGTTTTGTTCAGTTACCTCTTTTTACCTGCCGATACAGATCGATCTGCCATACATTCCGGCAGGCAACCCGGATCACGGATCTTAGCTTTTATTCCCGCCGTTCCCGGTTAGTCTAAAATGCTTTTGTAACACCACCTTAATTAATAAACCTAAATACAATGACCAAATTCTTCAACCTTCTTATCCTTAGCCTTTTTTGTGTATTAATAAAAACGCAGGCTCAACCCGCAATACCCGGAACGCAACCTTATGGTACAGTTGATAAAGCTGACCTGGAACTGACTTCGTGTGATTTTGAAAAGGATGCCAATGCCGAAATGCTTTTTGAAAAGGGGGACTTGTATTTTACCGGTGATTTAACCTCGATAACGGAGGAAATACACAAGCGCATAAAAATTTTTAACGATAACGGAAAAGACGAGGCAAATATTAAAATCCCGTATTATAGTGCCGACCGGCTTGAATTTATAACGGGGATACAGGCAGAGACCATCAACCTGGTTGATGGAAAAATAGAGATCACCAAACTTGATAAAAAACTAATTTACACTAAGGGATTAGATAAGGAGACGAGCGAAATATCATTTACAATGCCCAATGTAAAACCAGGATCTATAATTGAATATAAATATAACTGGAACACTACTTTTTTTGTTGATTTCCCGGATTGGTATTTCCAGGAAAAAATACCTGTCAGGTATAATGAGTTGAGTACGTCAATTCCTGATGTGTTTTATTTCAGGCTGATACCGCACCTGCACGAACCCTATGTAAAAATAAAATCATCAACAGATGCCCGGAGCCTGATGGACGATGGCCAAAGCTACCAGTACGTTCTTAATAACGAAACCAAAGCAGTGGCTAATGTTCATTCATTAAGCGATGAACCCTTTATGTCGTCGTTTAAAGATAATGTCGAATCTTTTCGATACCAATTGGTTTCCATAAGGCCAATAGGCGGGTTTCAAAAGAATTTCTCAGAGACCTGGGCAAAGGTTGGCGGACACCTGATCGATAGTGAAGATTTTGGGGGCCAGCTAAACCGGAAACTGGATGGCGAAGAAGTAATCATTGCAAAGGCCAAGACCTTTAAAACCGATGATGAAAAAATTGCTTATGTTTTTAATGAAGTAAAAAACACGATGAAATGGAATGAACGGGATAGCTGGGGCACGGATGATGGTACATCCCGGTCGTGGATAAACAAAACAGGAAATTCAACAGAAATTAACCTTATTTTGTATCATTTGCTCAAGAAGACGGGTGTTGAAGTATATCCTATGGTGGTAAGTACGAGGGACCATGGCAAAGTTGACCCCTTTTTTACCTCATTAATGCAGTTTAACAGGGGCGTAGTATATGTACCGGTAGATAGCGCAAAGCAATATATACTCGATGCTTCAGGCAAATACAATATGTATAATGAAACCCCGGATAATTTGCTTAATTCATCAGGGCTATATGTTGATAAACAAAAGAACAAGTATGATATTATTCGCCTTAAAAGGATTACACCGGTAAAAGAAGCCATCTTAATTAATGCCGAAATTAAGCCAGGTGGCAAACTTGTAGGGAATGCACAATTAAGTTGCATCAGCTATAACCGGATCGACGCCATCAACAAGTATAAAACCGACGGGGAAAAAAAGTATACGGAATTTCTGCAAAATGGCGATAACGCGCTAAAGATCACTTCGCTGAAAATGCAGAATATGGAGATGGACAGCCTGCCGCTTATTCAGAACATCGACTTTAACGCTGATATGGCCGGTTCTGATGAGAACTATATTTACCTGAATTCAAACCTGTTTACGCCATTTAAATTAAACCCTTTTTTACGTGAGAACAGGCTGACAAATATTGATTTTGCCTACCCCAGAACTTACTCGATTATAGGCATGTATAAAATGCCCGCCGGTTACAAAACCGATGCGTTGCCAAAGAATGTATCAATGGAAATGCCCGATAAAAGCTTTACATTCAGGCGTATAGTTGGCGAACAGGAGGGGACAATACTAATACGCTACACCATATCTTATAATGTTGCGGAGTATTCAAAAGATCATTATCCCGATATGTATGAATTTTTTAAAAAAATGTATGAAATGTTGAATGAGCAGATTGTATTAAAAAAGGCTTGATGAAATGACACTAAAAAACTATATAAAATACCTCGTGCTGGTTTGCCTTTGCTATTCCGGAATGATTTTGAATGCCCTCGCGCAGGAAAAAATCAACCTGCAGGCTTATTCCGCAGCAGGAATACCCGACTCGCTGAAAGAGAATGCCAACTCGGTTGTGCGCTACAGTATGGAATATGATATTGTTAATGGCCCCGGCAATATGACCAGCAAAGTGCACCGGATAGTGACCATATTGAATGAGAAAGGCGACCGTGAAGCAATCCTTGCCCTTTTTTATAACCGCAAGTACGACAGTTACAGCGATGTAAGCATGAAGATTTATAATGCTGAGGGCGGGCTGATCAAAAAATATCATAAAAGCGATATGGAAGATTATTCGGCAACCCACGGTGCCGACCTGGTTACCGATGGGCGTGTGCTTGCGGTACAACATTCAGTAGCAGCATACCCAACTACTATCGAAATAGAATACGAAGAAGACACTAAAAGTTTCCTTGACATTGGCGGATGGGACATCCAGGGAAACCAGCAGTCTGTTCAAAACTCATACTATCGGATCTCTATCGATGAGAATGCCGGCTTTCGCTATTTGAATAAAAACACAACGATTAAGCCAACAATTAACACCGTTGGGGGTAAGAGTGATTATAACTGGGAAGTAAGTAACCTTAAAGCCATTAAACTGGAAGAAGGCGCCGAAGCATGGAGGGTGCTTCCGAGGCTATACTTTGGGGTAAAAAATTTCAGCTTTTTTGGCATTCCTGGCGATTTCAGCAGCTGGAAAAGTTTTGGAAACTGGTTAAGGGTGCTTGATGCCGATGTGACTTCCCTGACCCCCGAAAGGGAAGCCGAAATACGGAAAATGACCGATACGATTAAAACGGATAAAGGAAAGGCTAAGTTTTTATATAACTACCTGCAACAAAGCATGCGGTACGTGAGTATCCAGCTGGGCATTGGTGGTTTTAAGCCTTTTGCAGCAACCTTTGTTGATCAAAAAAAGTACGGCGATTGCAAAGCGCTGGCTAATTATATGAGCGCGCTGCTAAAAGCAGTTAATATACCTTCCTATTGCGCTGTTATAAATGCTGAAGCAAATAAGGAACCGGCTGATCCTGATTTCCCGTTCAACAGTTTTAACCACGAGATTTTGTGTATTCCGTTTAAAGGCGATACCACCTGGCTTGAATGTACCAGCAATACAATGCCGTTTGGGAAGCTGGGCTCTTTCACCGAAAACCGCAGGGCCTTATTAATCACCGAAGACGGCGGCAAATTGGTTAACACCCCGCGCAGCACCATGCAGGACAACCAGTTTAACGGTGACGTAGTGCTCACCATTAACGAAGACGGCAGCGCTAAAGCAAAGGCAAAAATTTCGGCAACCGGTGGCTACCGCGAGGAGTATATCGAGATTTCAGCGCAGAAAGTGGATGAACAAAAGGAGTATTATTTAAATCGTTTTAAAATTAAGCAGCCATCGGTTTTTAACCTAAGCACATCGCCGGATACGGAAAACCCCAAAGTGCTCAACTTCGAACTGGAGTATGATAAGTTTGTGGATATAATGGCTGGCGATAAACAATTTTATAAACCAAGGGTGTTTGACCTGATGACGTTTACGATCCCGGTGGAAGAAAACCGAAAATCGGACTATTATTTCGAACATCCCCTTCAAAAAACATGTACAACCACCATCATACTGCCGGCCGGCTTTGAAATAGAAACGCTGCCCGTAAATCAGAATTTAAAATTTACCTATGGTAATTTTGAGGTTAACTATGTATACGACCAGGCGAAAAACCAGGTGATCAGTACCGCAAAATTCAATATCAGCAATCACGTGATCCCGGCAGCCAAATACACCGAGTTGCAGGTTTTCCTGGATAATGTTTATAAAGCCCAAAATAAAAAGCTGGTGATCCGCCGTAAGGCGTAAATTTGCCGGATGATCTTCAGGCTTGATGAACGGTTGCTATTTCCGGATCCCGAACTGGCCGAACCGGACGGGCTTTTAGCTATTGACGGCGACCTGTCGACCGAACGGCTGCTGCTGGCTTATCAATGCGGCATCTTTCCCTGGTACAGCGATGATACGCCTATCCTGTGGTATTCGCCGCACGAAAGGTTTGTTATTTTCCCGGCGGAGTTGAAAATATCCAGATCAATGCGAAAGGTTTTAACCTCGGGCAGTTTTACCATAACCACTAACAACTGCTTCGAAAAGGTGATCGCCGCCTGTTCAGCTATTGAACGCCCGGGCCAGGATGGCACCTGGATAACCGCGGAAATGAAGGAAGCTTATGTTAATCTGCATCAAAAGGGCCATGCACATTCTGTTGAGGTTTGGCAGCATGATCAATTGATTGGAGGGCTTTATGGCATCAAAACGGGAAACATATTTTGTGGCGAAAGCATGTTCAGCCTGGTGAGCAATGCTTCAAAAGTGGCGCTGATCCATTTATGCGGGATGGGGTATAAATTGATAGATTGCCAGGTTTACACCCCGCACCTGGCCTCAATGGGTGCCCGGATGATCAGCAGGGCGGAATATATGGAATTTGTGAATGGTGAGTTGTGAGCAGTGAATGGTATCTTTGTTTTTCCAGTTTGCAGTTATTAGTTGGCAGTTTGCGGATTTTAAAACCCTCGTATGTCGGCAGCCCACTGCAAACCGCCAACTGCAAACTAACATATGGAAATTATAATTCAAAAAGAGCGCATCATATTAGGCATCGATCCGGGAACGGCAGTGATGGGTTATGGTTTGATCAAAGAAACCGGCCCTAAGATTGAACTCATCAGCCTGGGTGTAGTGAAGATGGATAAAATAGACGACCACATGCTGAAGCTGCAACGGATCTTTGAAAAAACCGTCGCGCTGATAGATAATTATAAACCCGATTGCATGGCCCTGGAGGCGCCTTTTTACGGTAAAAATATCCAGGTAATGTTAAAACTGGGCCGCGCGCAGGGGGTAGCAATGGCTGCCGGCTTGTCCCGCAATATTGATATCACCGAATATGCCCCGCGTAAGGTGAAACAATCCATTACGGGCAATGGCAGCGCCACCAAGGAGCAGGTAGCCGCCATGCTGCAAAACCTGTTGAAATTTACCGAAACACCTGATTTTTTAGATGCCACCGATGGCCTGGCTGTAGCTGTATGTCACGCTTTTCAGCGCATGCCAGCGGGTAAAAGTTCCGGCGGCAGCAAAAAAAGTTATTCAGGATGGGATACTTTTGCAAAGGATAATGCTAAGAGGATTATTTGATGTGCAGATTTCAGATGTGCAAATTTCAGATGTGCAAATGAAAAAAATCAAATAAGGGCTTTGTAAATCCTGTTGATAATCTGAACATTAGAAAATCATCTGCACATTTGCACATCCGCATATCTGCACATCATTAAACATCCCGTTTCAAAGCTTCCCTGATCTTATGGGCAGTAGCTTCCAGCTCTTCAGTAGTAGGATTTAATTTAGGCCTTTCAAAATTAATATCGCTCATGCGGTTTAATGGGATCAGGTGGATATGGGCGTGAGGGACTTCCAGCCCAATCACCGCAACGCCTACTCTTTTGCAAGGGATAGCCTTTTTGATGGCGGTTGCAATAATTTTGGCAAATATTTGCAGGCCGGTATAAAGTTCATCATCCAGGTCGAAAAGGTAGTCCACTTCCTTTTTCGGGATCACCAGCACATGGCCTTCGGCCAGCGGGTTAATATCCAGGAAAGCTAAATAATCAATCGTTTCAGCTACTTTATAAGCCGGGATCTCGCCGGCTACTATTTTTGAGAAGATGGTCATTTGTTGGTTGATTAAGTTGAGTGGTTGAATGAGTTGATTAGGTTAGATTTCTCGGTTGATTAAATTGAGGCGGTTATTTTTTAACTCATTCAACTTAATCAACCAATAAACTTAATCAACTACCTGCTTATCTCCAGTATTTCAAACTCTATTTTGCCCGCAGGAACCGTGATCTCGGTTGTTTCGCCTACTTTTTTGCCTAACAAGCCTTTTGCAATCGGAGATGAAACAGATATTTTTCCTGATTTCAGGTCAGCTTCGCTTTCTGATACCAGCTGGTAGCTCATCACAACGCCATTTTTCACATTTTTTATTTTTACTTTTGATAAAGCCAGCACTTTTGAGGTATCGAGCTTTGATTCATCAAGCAAACGCGCGCTGGCTACCACCTCCTGCAAATGGGCTACTTTGGCTTCATGCAAACCCTGGGCTTCTTTAGCTGCATCATATTCGGCATTTTCCGAAAGATCACCTTTATCGCGTGCTTCTGCTATCGCTTTTGAGATATTGGAACGTCCTGTCGTTTTTAAATATTGTAATTCTTCTTTTAATCTTTCTAAACCTTCTTTGGTATAATAAGCTACATCTGCCATAACACACAATTTAATTAATTAACATTTAGTTCTATTGGTTGCCAAAAAAAACCGCCCTCCCTGTTGAAGAAGGACGCAGCCACACAAAAAACAAACAAGACTATATTGGGCTTGCCTACATAGTCTTGCGTTGATGTGTAGAACGAAGATAAGTGATTTATGTTTTAAAATGCAAATTTTTCTTCGCAGAGATTAGTGATTGGAGATTAGAGATTAGAAAAATGTCCGTTTGTACAATTTTTAATATCAACCAAAAATCACTTTTTATTTCTAACCTCTAATCTCCAGTCTCTAATCTCTATCTTTGTCCCATGATCATTGAAGTATTAAAATCAAAAATTCACCGTGTTAAAATAACGCAGGCTGAATTGAATTATGCAGGAAGTATAACAATTGACGAGGACCTGATTGATGCCGCCAACATGATTGCCAACGAAAAAGTACAGATCGTTAATAATAACAACGGCGCCCGCTTTGAAACCTATATCATCAAAGGCGAACGCGGTACCGGAACCATTTGTTTAAACGGCGCTGCAGCACGTATGGCCCAGGTAGGTGATATTGTGATCATTATGTCGTACGCCTATATGGAAATGGACGAGGCCCGTAACTATCAGCCAATTTTGGTTTTCCCGGACGCGGATAACAAATTAATTAAGTAAATTAGTGCGTCCTGAATCCTGATTTATTTAAATGAAACTGTTTTTAATAAGTGCCCTTTTGTGTGCAGCCTCGGTTTGTTCCGCCCAGCAAAAAATTGTAAGTATTTCCTATTTTAAAAACGACGGCAAGTATGTGAACAATAAAGACAGCGCAGATTATTTCCGCTTTGTGAGCGAGCCGGACTCCGGCACGGTTTTGTTTAATGTCACCGAATATTACAAGAGTGGAAAAAGAAAGCTGATCGGAAAAACCCCGAAGCCCGATCCGTTCTACCTCGAAGGGCAGTGTGCAACATTTTTTGAAAGCGGCATCCGAAAAAGTACCTGTACTTATTCAAAAGGAGTTAAAACAGGTTCGGAGTTTGATTTTTTCCCCAATGGCAAGCCTTATTTCCAATTAGACTACCCGGAAAAAGGTGATATGTACAGCGATGCGACAGGCAATTACCTGATACAAATGAATAACGATTCGCTGGGTAATAAACTGGTTGAAAACGGGAATGGCTACTTCAAAGTTTTTGACGATGGGTTTAAAACAGTGGTGGAAGAAGGCGGCATAAAAAACGGCAAACGGGACGGTGTTTGCAAAGGCTCATTCGATAAAAATAATGCCCATTTTACCGAAAATTATGCCAATGGCATATTGGTTAGCGGTACAGCTGTTTTTAAAGATAGCAGCATTTCTGTTTATAAAGGTTCACGTGGCGTTCCCCCTCAGTATAAAGGCGGTCTGGAAGCGTTTTACAAATACCTGGGCAACCATATAGAATACCCTGATGATGCACGGGAAAATGTTATTCAGGGAGTGGTCCATTTGAGTTTTGTAGTTGAAAAGGATGGCCGGCTGTCTGAAATAAAAGTAAAAAAAGGGGTTTACCCGTCTATTGACTTGGAAGCCTTGCGGGTGATGAAAAAATGCCCTTTATGGTTGCCGGGAACACAATACGGCCGGCCTGTTAGAGTAGTTTACGAAATCCCCATCAGTTTCTCACTAGGCAACTAAGATCAGTTCCTGGAGGGCACCGCACCCAGGCCCAGCACAATATGCAGGTGGGCGTCAACATTGATGTGGTTGCGCAGCTTATAAACCATCCTGATGCGCACTTTTTCCTGGCGCACCATTTTTTCTAACTGATGCGTATTGTCTATATCCAGTATCATCACATTGCCCAATCCTGCGGTTATATCCGTACGCGACGCAACCAGCACCTCATCAGTGCCGTCGACTTTTGACATAAATACTTTTAATGAAGTGAGGTTACCGATATTAAAATCATGCGGTTCTCTTGATTCAACGCGTGCTGATTCCATCCTTACCTCGCTTACTTTATCGGCATTATTGCCGTCTTTTTTAAAATCCTGGTCGAAGCTATTGGCCATACCGGTTACCGAAATTTCAACGCCAACAGCGGATGACCGCGGGATCTCTAAATTTGTGGTATACGGGAAGGTCGACTTAATAACAGATTGAAGCATAGCACAGCCGCTCAATATCAATGTAATTGCAGGTAAAATAAACCAAACCTTCCTTTTCATAAAAACGCTCTCTCTTTTGATTATCCGGCAATAAATAACACAATAGCCGGATATAAAGCTAATGTTAAATTTTGAGTAAAAATTGCCTTGCAAAAAATTGTAATCAAATAAAATTGAAAATAAAATTGCGTTGTTTTATATATCAATGGAATTAAATTTCGGCTAATTTTAACTGGATATGCCATGCACTATATCCGTCAGTTCAACCCAATCAACCACCCTGCCAAAAAATCAAAAAAAAATCACCAAATACCCTTACAAAGCGTATCTTTGCACCCCGACAAGAAGATACCGGATTGCGGAAACAATTTCGGAGAATTTAAGCCGGCAATTCCGCACGAAGGCAGCTTTCCTCAATAAAAAAAGCACATGCCCAAAAACACCTCCATTAAATCCATTTTAATTATCGGTTCCGGTCCTATTATTATAGGCCAGGCCTGCGAGTTTGACTATGCTGGTTCACAAGCGGCCCTCTCTTTGAAAGAAGAAGGGATCTCGGTATCCATCATCAATAGCAACCCAGCGACTATCATGACGGATAAGGTAATTGCCGACCACATTTACCTGCTGCCCCTGACCGTTGAAAGCATTGAAAAGATTTTAAAGGAACAACAAATTGACGCGGTATTGCCAACTATGGGCGGCCAAACAGCGCTTAACCTTTGTATCGAAGCGGCTGAAGCAGGGTTATGGGAAAAATACGATGTAAAGATTGTTGGGGTTGATATCGCGGCGATCGAAAAAACCGAAAACCGCGAGGCTTTCCGCCAGCTGATGGTTGATATCGGCGTAGGCGTTGCCAAATCAAAAATAGCTAACTCGTTTTTAGAAGGGAAAGAAGCGGCACAGGAGATCGGCTTCCCACTGGTGATCCGTCCGAGCTATACTTTGGGTGGTAAAGGTGCAGGCTTCGTGCATAAAAAAGAAGATTTTGACGCCGCTTTAAGCCGGGGCCTGCAGGCCTCGCCAACTCACGAAGTTTTGGTGGAACAAGCTGTGCTGGGCTGGAAAGAATATGAGCTCGAGCTGTTACGCGACAATAATGACAATGTGATCATCATCTGCTCGATCGAGAACTTCGATCCGATGGGCATCCATACCGGCGACTCGATCACCGTTGCCCCTGCAATGACACTAAGCGACCGTTGTTACCAGTCGATGCGGAACCAGGCTATTAAAATGATGCGCGCCATCGGTAATTTTGCCGGCGGATGTAATGTGCAATTCTCGGTAAACCCTGCCGACGAAGCCATCATCGCCATCGAAATTAACCCGCGTGTTTCGCGTTCGTCGGCACTGGCATCAAAAGCAACAGGTTATCCCATTGCTAAAATTGCTGCCAAACTGGCCATTGGTTATAACCTTGATGAAATTGAAAACCAGATCACCAAAACCACTTCGGCTTATTTTGAGCCTACGCTTGATTATGTGATCGTGAAGATCCCACGCTGGAACTTTGATAAGTTTAAGGGCGCCAACCGCGAACTTGGCCTGCAAATGAAATCGGTAGGTGAAGTGATGGGTATTGGCCGCAGCTTTATTGAAGCGTTGCAAAAGGCTTGTCAGAGTTTGGAAATTGGCCGTGCAGGCTTGGGCGCCGATGGTCGCCAGAGCCGCAATCTGGAAGAAATTATGCACAGCCTGGAACACCCGAGCTGGGACAGGCTTTTCCATATTTACGATGCACTGAGTTTAGGCGTGCCGATTGAATCGGTACGTAAAGCCACCAAAATTGACCGCTGGTTTTTAAACCAGATAATGGAAGTGGTGAACCTGGAAAACGAATTGCGCCGCTACTCATTAAATAACATCCCCGAAGAGTTTTTATTTACCCTGAAACAAAAAGGATTTTCGGATACGCAGATCGCTCATATCCTGGGCAACGTAAGCGAAGAGGATGTTTACCAGCGGCGCAAGGCCCTGAATATGCACCGGGTTTATAAAATGGTGGATACCTGTGCTGCGGAGTTCCCGGCTAAAACGCCATATTATTACTCCACCTACGAAGGGGAGAATGAATCCATCGTATCTGATAAGAAAAAGATCATCGTATTAGGCTCCGGCCCTAATCGTATCGGCCAGGGCATTGAGTTTGATTATAGCTGCGTGCATGGCTTGCTGGCCGCGAAGGAATCAGGCTTCGAAGCCATCATGATCAATTGCAACCCTGAAACGGTTTCAACCGATTTCAATATGGCCGACAAGCTGTACTTTGAGCCGGTTTACTGGGAGCATGTGCGCGAGATCATCGAACTTGAAAAACCTTATGGTGTAATTGTTCAGCTGGGCGGGCAAACAGCCTTAAAAATGGCTGAAAAAATGCATGAGCATGGCATCAAAATCATCGGCACCTCTTTTGATAACATGGATATTGCTGAAGACCGCGGCCGTTTCTCGGACCTGCTGAAAGAACTTGATATTCCTTATCCAAAATATGGTGTAGCCGAAAGCGCCGAAGAAGCGCTGGAAGTGGCCCACCAGGTAGGATACCCGGTACTGGTACGGCCAAGTTACGTATTGGGCGGACAGGGCATGAGCATCGTGATTAACGATGAAGATCTGGAGAAAGCTGTAGTAAGCTTATTAAGAAACCTTCCGGGAAACCGTGTATTGATTGACCACTTCCTTGACCGCGCTTCGGAAGCTGAATCGGATTCCATCAGCGACGGGGATGAGGTACATATTATCGGCATGATGGAACACATTGAGCCTGCCGGGATCCACTCGGGCGATTCATTTGCTGTATTGCCGCCGTTCGACCTGTCAGACAGCGCCATCAGCCAGATGGAAGAATATACCGTAAAGATTGCCAAAGCATTAAATGTGCTGGGCTTGTTAAACATCCAGTTTGCCATAAAAAATGATAAAGTTTATGTGATCGAAGCCAATCCGCGGGCGTCACGTACGGTTCCTTTTATCGCCAAGGCCTATGATGTGCCTTATATCAATATCGCTGCAAAATGTATGCTTGGCGTAGCTAAACTGAAAGATTTTACCATCGAGCGCAAACTATGGGGATACGCCATTAAGGAGCCTGTTTTCTCCTTCGATAAATTCCACGAGGTAAATAAAGAGCTTGGCCCTGAGATGAAATCTACCGGCGAAGCCATCCGTTTTATCCCAAACCTGCAGGACCCTTATTTCAGGCACCTGTATAAGGAAAAATCAATGTATTTGAGCCGGTAAGATAAGCTAAATGCTTAGCGCTGAAAGATTAAAGCTCTAAACTTTATTAAAATAAACTTTACGCTTTAGGCTTTCAGCTTTTTGCTTGTTAATATTTGTTAAATTTGTACTATTCAAGCAATATTAAGGCTATAATTGCAGTTGAATGTATTCACGCATAGTGGTATGATTAAAAACTTTTACTCCTTTATCTGTTTATTCGCATGAAAATCCCGGGCTTACGCAGCATCTTATTATTTGCATCTTTTTTATTGTTTATATCGCTAAACACCGGATGTTCAAAAAAATCCACTTCTACCGTAGTTAATGCCAACATACCATTGGTTACTACTACAGGTGTAATTATAAACGTTACGGCAACAACTGCCCAAAGTGGCGGCATATTGGTAAATGCTGAAAATGGTACAGTTACCACAAGCGGAGTTTGCTATAGTTCAACCAATAAAGTGCCTACCACTTCTGACACCAAAACTTCGGATACATTAAAGGCAACGGGCACGTCATTAAAATCTTTCACAAGCAAACTCACAGGGCTTACCGCAAACACCACCTATTACCTGAGGGCCTATTGTATTAATGAAGCAGGCGTTGGCTATGGAGGGGTGTTAACCTTTACAACTACCGGTACCGGGGCAATAGCAGCAACGGTTTCAACATTTGCCGGCACCGGAACAGCGGGTTACCTTGACGGCTCATTAACAGGCGCCATGTTCAATAATCCCCAGGGTGTATCAGTTGATGCAAGCGGGAATGTTTATGTATCCGACTCCTTTAACGATTTGATCAGGAAGCTTTCAACCACCGGGACAACTACTACCATAGCAGGTAACCAAAGTATCGGCCTGGTAAACGGGCCTGCGCTTTCAGCTGAATTTTATGCACCCAACGGCCAGGCGTTTGATGCGCAGGGGAATTTATATGTTGCTGATTTTGGTAACAATGTGATCCGGAAAATAACGCCTGCAGGCGTAGTGAGCACCTATGCGGGTACCGGCGTGGCTGGCTATCGCAACGGCGCTAAAGACACTGCAAACTGGAAAGGCACTACAGACTCACTTGCCGTATTTAATAACCCCGAAAGTGTTGCCGTTGATGCAGCAGGGAACGTTTTTGTAGCTGACAGGGGGAACAATGTAATCCGCGAGATTTTAACAAACGGCCGTACCAAAACAGTTGCCGGCAATAAGGTTAAAGGCTTTATTGATGCCACAGGCGCTGCCGCTTTCTTTAACAATCCAACAGGCGTAGCGGTTGACAGCAAAGGGAATTTGTACGTAACAGATCAGGGTAATTCGGCTTTGCGGAAAATTACTTCGGCGGGCGTAGTAACCACGCTGGCTGGTAACCCGGTACAAACCACCCTGCTAAACTATCCTTCAGCAATTACTATTGACGCCAGCGGCAATTTGTTTATTGCTGATGAAGGTGGCAGGATAATGGAATATAACACGGCCGGTGTTTTATATTACCTGGCCGGCGCTTTAAACGCCCCGGGAAATGTAGATGGGGATGGAGCCACGGCCAGGTTCAATTACCCGCAGGGAATAGCTGTTGATGGAAACGGTAATGTTTATGTTGCCGACCAGTATAATAATGCGATCCGCAAAATAACATTTTCAAAATAAGGATTAATTAATTGCTGCTTTTTAGCTGGGTGTATTCCTTTGATTGCCTGTCTTCCAGCGGGATCTTCTGAAATTCTTCATAACACCCATTAAGATAGGCTACCAGGTTAAAAGTTTCACCATAAAAGGTACCCGGGTCGGGCATGTAAAGGATGATGAAATTTTGCATCTCCTGCCCGGTTATGGGCAAATATTTTTTCAGGTAGTCGGCATTGAAAATTTTCAGGATACCCTGTTTCTGTTTTTCTTTATCATTTACGGCTTTTTCACGCTGTTTTTGGGTTGGCCCCCCGTCAAAAACACGCAGCTTAACACCGCCTTTGTAATCGCCGTTGGCATCTGTTTGATAGGTAACACTTTGGCTGTTAAGCGGCCCGCGTTCAACCTGCGGGGCAAATCCGGCGTTTCCTTTAATTTCCTGGTTGGTAACCTTAACTTCATCCAGCATATTTTGCCTTAAGTCAAGAAAAACCTGCATGTATTTTAAATTGGCTACATAAACCGTATCGGGTTTATAACTAAAAACCGAAAAGCAGATCACATCACCAACAGCGGCCTTAATGGTAAAGCTGCCATCCTTACCGGTCATGGTCATGGTATGTGTTTTCAGATCCTCAACCTTTACGCCCTGTAAAAAAACATTGGTTTTGTTTTCATATACGCGGCCCGAAAGCTCGTCCTGTGCAAAAGCCGCACTGGCTGTAAGCAAAAAAAGTACAATAAATATGAATTGGCGTATCATTTACTATTTATCAAAGATGGCCCCCTTTAAAAGGTTGGCTAAAGTTAAAAATTAAAACATTATTACAAAGTAAACCAAAAATCGGACCCTTTTCCGGGAGCGCTTTCAACACCTATTTCCCGGCCATGGCGTTTAATGATCTCCGACGAAATATACAAACCGAGGCCCAGACCCGAAAGGTGCGGCGAGTTATTTTCAACCCGGTAAAATCGATCGAATATGTTTTCAATTTTATCACCCGGTATGCCTATCCCATTATCTTTAACGGAAACTTTAACCAAACTATTATCCTGGCGTTCAATTGAAATGGTTATTTTGTCGTCTTTCGGTGAATATTTGAGGGCATTGGTTAACAAATTAATTATTACCTGTTCAATCCGGTTGCGGTCGGCATTTACCAGGATCTGCTCATCGCCCGTAATTTTTATTTTTTTATCGTATCTCTCAGGTTCACATTGTTCAACACACTCTTTCACAAGGTCTGCCAGGTTAAATTCTGTTCGGTTAAGTTCAAGCTTTCCGGCCTGGATCCGGGTTACATCAAGCAAGTCATGGATGATATCTGTAAGTTTATCTACCTGCTTTGCGGCTTTATTAACAAAGGGCAGGGTTTGCTGCAACGCTTCATCCTTAGCGGCCATTCTTTGCAAAAGCTGCAATGATGCTTTTACACTTGTTATTGGTGTTTTTAATTCATGACTGGCAATGCTCATAAATTCATCCTTTTTAGCCATCAATTCTTCTGTGGCCTGTTTCAATACCTGCTGATGACGGGCTTCCTGTTCTGCCTTTTTTCGTTCGTCGATCTGGGCTTCCAGTTGTGCCAGGGTGCGCAGGTTATTGATTAACGGAACGATCTTATACAATGCAAAAACAGTGACAATTGAAACTAAACCAGTCGCAAGCTTTATCAGCGCGCTTAACCGGTAAGCTGGCCACCAAAATATCATGGCATCCAGCAAATGGGTTGTTCCGCATAAAAGTATAAAGGCGATAAACAGCCAGAATATTTTTAAAAAAGGCAGGTCCCTGCGTTTATGTACGATACGATACAATAACACAGGAATGGCAAAATAAGCGGCCCAGATAGAAAGGTCGGACAAAATATAAAGCCAGCCATGAAAATCAGACCAGGTGCCGCAATGCCAGCGCGCCGGCCAGTCGGAGGTGCTTAAAATCTTTGTGAAAAAATCTTTTACCTGGTTAAAGAGGCTGGCATTGGTGTGTAAACCGGCATTGTTGCCTGAATGACATAGAGAATCACAAACCAAATGTGTGCCAGGTAATGGTTTATTGCCCTTGTTGATCATTTTTGCCTTGTTGGATTTTCCAATAAAAGCATCAAAAATATGCATAAAGCAATTGATTTTACAACTGCTTTTATGAACCCATTATGTTCAAGTTCATGGTTTTTGTTATGCCGAACTGCCCTGGTTTACGGCAATGTTTATTTTGAAGTGGCTAAAAAAGTTGCAAATTATCGGCGGGCCAGATAAACTCCGTTTATACCGTGGGGAATCGGTAATTAGCGCTAAAAGTATTTATGGTTTTTTAAACCTGTCTTTCGACGGCCCTTCCATAAAGGATTGATCAACGATCAGGCGGATCACTTCGTCAATTTCTTTGCCCACTACCAGCAAGTGTTCAATGATTTCATGATTATCAGGATTAAAAAAATTCTCCCTGTCCATAATATTGATGAGGCCGAGCATACTTGCCACAGGGCGCCGTAATTCGTGCGAAGTTACCGAGGCGATATTCCGTAAGCGTTCATTTTGGTCAACCATGGCTTTTTCTGTTTCCAGCCATGCAGTTATGTCGCGGGCAAAACAGCCCACACCGGTAATATCCCCCTTTATTTTGTAGATGGGATTAAAGCTCACCTCAAAACTGTGTGTTGTTTGGGTAAGAGGGTCAAGGCTTTCGGTAATAATGGTGTACCGCTCACCTGCAAGCGCACGATTATAATATTGGTTCCATATCATCACCTGTTTTTCAGTAAAACCGGGATGCAGGTTGGTGTAATCGCCGTCTTTAGGTTCGGTGCCTGTTAATTGCGCGATAAGGTAACGATAGGCCCTGTTCATGTAAACATAGCGCAGGTCCTTATCTACCGACCAGATCTGGTCCTCGGTATTATTAATCAGTGCCTCCAGGTTGCTTTTCGTCCAGATCAATTCTTCCTGGAAACGCATTTTTTCGGAAGCATCCGTCGCGGACACTACCCTGCAGGCAAGGTTTTCAAACCGGGTATTATAGCTCGTTAGTTCAACAAAAATAAGGTTGCCGTTTTTGTCCTCATGGGTCCAGATGCCTCCGAAATTGATCCCCTGCAGTACCGCCAGGTCGATGCCCTTTTTTCTTAACGTTTTGTAGAGTTTCTCCTGGTCTGCCTGCGGATGCAATTCGTTTGCTTTTAGTGAAAGGAATTCCGATTCAGAATAACCGTACTTATCCGTTGCCGCTTTATTTACTTTCAATATGCGCAGGGATGACAGATCATAGATCCACATGGGCTGCGGATTATCATCAAAAAGAAAACTGAGGTCGGTTAGCAGCATACTAGGTGTTAAGCACTCCGGCTATTATCATAAAGGTAGTTATATTTATTGCGATAGCATATGATCGGCGCCTGTGATCTGCGTGCACAAAATATCGCTCCCCCGCCGCTAAAGATCGCCTGTTCAAAAGAACCCATTAATAAATCAATCGTATGAATCGCTATCAATTTTGCGATGATAATCATATCCAATGGTTTTTAAAAGAATTATTTGAGATTAGTGTGGAAAGTCCAAAAGTCAGTAAAGTCCGAAAGTAAACGCGCCGGGCATTCAACACCTCAAAACGGGCAGTAAATCAATCGTTTGGCGTCGTCTTCGGGGCTTTACTTGCTTTCCGGGCTCCCGGAACAAAAACAGTTTTTATTTTATAAAAATAATTTTTACCTTTGCATCCCCGCTGAAAGAACTCCGGGGACATGTTGAATACATAAAATAAAAAAATGGCAACTAAGATCAGACTGCAAAGACACGGTAAAAAAGGAAAACCTTTTTACTACATCGTGGTAGCGGATGCACGCGCACCAAGGGACGGACGTTTTATTGAGCGTTTAGGTTCATACAACCCTAACACCAACCCTGCAACAATCGACATCAATTTTGATAAAACCCTTGATTGGGTAAACAATGGCGCACAGCCAACAGATACCTGCCGTGCCATATTATCATACAAGGGTGTTTTATATAAAAAACACTTACAGGGAGGCCTTAAAAAGGGTGCTTTAACTGCCGAGCAGGTTGAAGAGAAATTCCAGAATTGGCTTGATCACAAGGATGACAAGATCACCGGCAAAAAAACCAATTTGGTTTCAGCAAAAGACGAAGCACGTAAAGCTGCATTAGCTGCTGAAGCCAAGAAGAAAGAGGCGAGAGCGGCAGCCATTGTTGCTAAAAACACACCTCCGGTTGAAGAAGTTGAAGCTCCTGCTGAAGATGCAGCCGCTGAAACTGAAGCAGAAAGCGCTGAATAATTTTTATTTGGATATAAATACAATGGCGAAGCACCTGCAGGTACTTCGCCATTGTTGTTTTTACACAATCAATTATAGCGATGGGTTTGAAACATTAAAAAATGACTATTTTACCCTCTTTTTTGCCTGCAAAAGAGAGGGTGGTCGAGCGCAGCAACGACCGGGTGAGTCAACCCGGCGGACATTACCGCCAATGCATGGCGGCGAGTCTACTCACCCCGGATTCGCTACGCTCTCCGACCCTCTCTTCCGCAAGCGGTAAAGAGGGTTAGCTGCAGCATTTTTTGTTTCGAACACAATCATCGTTTCGTGCATATCGTTATTGATAACAATAATTAGGGATATAACATGGAAAAGAAGGACTACTTCAGGATCGGCAGCATTTTAAAAACCAAAGGCTTAAAAGGCGAGATGAATATGTATGTCGACTTTGAGGGCCTGGAGAAAATAAAACTTGATGGGATTTTTATTGAAATTGCCGGCAAGCTGGTGCCGTATTTTGTCAGTTCCATCAAATACCTGCAAAAAAATGCGGCCTACCTGGTGCTGGAAGATGTGGATAGCATCGAAAAAGCAGCTGCCCTGGTCCGCAAGGATATCTTTCTCCCTAATAAATTAAAACCTAAAAAGAAAAAAGACGAATTCACGCTGTTCGACCTGGAGGGCTTTACCGCTATTGACGTCAACGAAGGTGTTTTAGGCATCATCACAGCAGTGCACGAATATCCCCAGCAAATAATAGCCGCCGTAGACTTTCAGAACAAAGAGATCCTTTTCCCGCTGAACGAGGAGATCATTAAAGGGATTGATGTGGTAAAAGAGATCGTTACGGTTGACTTACCGGAAGGTTTGCTGGATGTTTATTTAGATTGATTGTTGGTTGATCAGGTTATATTAGGTTGATTAAGTTTTATTACTACAAGTTTCGGAATGTATGGAAGAAAAAGACAAATCAAAAATACGCTTGAATGCAAAAAAATCGTTGCCAACTAATCAAATGCCTCCTGAATGGCAGATAGAATTAGGTAAAAAAGAACTCCAAAACATAGCCGGAAACCAAACTGAGCTAATCAACTGGACTGAGGCAAAAAGACAATTTAGGTTATAACAATACTATTAAACTTTTCAATCCCTCCCTTTTGGAGAGGATTTAGGTCCGGCGATGAATGCCAAAATTTTTTGTCAAATATACTGGTAACTATATATGAGTTGGGACAGGTTTTTTACAAGATACTGACAGATAAAAAATTCGCTTACTTTAAACATCTATTTTATATTAAAAGTAACTTTAACTTATTGGGATAAAATAATTTAATTTTGTGGTACGACCATCGAGGAATTGTTATTATACAAGGAGACAGAAGATAAAGTCGAATTTAAAGAGGCTAAGGGAGGCAACTTTTCTTTTAATGGGGGAAATAGAACCGATCCAAAGGAAAGACGTAGATGTATAATTGGCTATGTAATAGCCTTTGCAAATGAAGGTGGTGGGAAACTGGCTTTTGGTATACATGATAAACACCCTCATAAAGTTGTAGGAACTAATCAATGTCTAAACGAGATTGGTAAGCTTGAACAGGACATTTATAGAGAGACTAAGATTAGGGTTGATGTGGAAGAGCTTTTCGATTCAAATAATAATAGGGTTCTTGTTTTAAGTATTCCGGGAAGGCCTCCGGGGAAAGTTTATAAATTTGAAGATGTCCCTTTGATGCGCATCGGCGAGGAATTGCTGGCGATGTCTGATGAACAACATATCAAGATCATTCAGGAGCAAGAGCCAGATTTCTCACAAACAATATGCGTCGGATTAAGTATAAACGATTTAGATCCTCAAGCAATAGTTAGGATGAAAGAGGCGTATAGTAAAAAGCAGGATAACCCATTATTTTTAACCCTTGAAAGCAAGCAAGCCTTAACTGATCTTCATTTAATCAATAATAATAAAATTACATACGCAGCACTTATTTTACTTGCAAAAGAAGAGGTTATAAAAAAATATTTACCTCAATCTTCTATTTATTTAGAGTATAGAAATGATGCTGGACAAATCACATTCGACGATCGATATTTGTTTTCTAAACCATATTTTTTAGCCGTTGATGAATTATGGAATGTTATAAACCTTAGAAATAGCAAAGTCCCAGTTCAAGAGGGTCCATATATTTTTGATATTCCTTATTTCAACAAAGAGGTGATAAGAGAAGCTATAAATAACGCTATTGCTCATAGGGATTATCGAAGAACAAGTGAAGTTGTTATTAAACAGTACCCACAAGCATTATATATTATAAGCCCAGGCGGATTCCCAATTGGTGTAAGTTTAAAGAATTTATTAACAGTAAGCAGTACCCCGAGAAATCGATTATTAGCAGACGTATTAGCAAAAACTGGAATTGTGGAAAGGTCTGGTCAAGGCGTAGATAAGATATTTTATCAGTCGATTTCTGAAGGAAAAGGGGCGCCAGATTATTCATCTTCTGATGACTTTCAAGTTCAACTAGGTCTTTCCTCTATTGTAAAAGATAGAGCGTTTGCTTTATTTATAACTAAACTTCAACAAGAAAGAGCGGATAAATTAAGTGTTCAAGAAATATTGTTTTTAGATGCTATTAGGGAAGGAAAGGCAAAAGAGGATTTAGAAAAGGCTATAGGAGAAAAGCTTTTTAATGAAGGATTAATTGAAAAAGTTGGAAAAACCAAACGGCAACAGTGGCGTCTTTCAAAATCTTATTACTCATTTACCAATAAAGAAGCTGATTATACTAAAAACACTCCTATAGATGATTCATTTGTCCTAATGAAAATAGGACAATACTTAAAATCATTTAATAGAGCAAAAATGGGGAAGTTTGTTGAGTTATTTGAAGACCACTTAACAAGAGATCAAGTTAAAACAATTGTTTATAGACTAAGTGCTACTAGGTATTTAGATTATAGTGGAAAAGGCACAGGAAGGGAATACTTTTTAGCTAAAACAACTGTAAACACTAATAGACTAATGGAAAGAGCCATTCAAGTTGGAATAGAAGAATTGAGAAAAAGAGGGGAGTTAAGTATAGAGGTTCTAAAGAATGAGAAAGAAAGTGAAGTAAAGTAAATGCACAAAAATCACACAAAAACTACACAAATAATTTCGTATTTAATAATTAAATACCTGTAAATCAATCATATAAAACATTTTTTAATCCACAAGAAATCCACAAAAGCTCACAAAAATCTTTATGTGTTGAAAACTTTTTCATTAATTATATAAAAAAGACTAAAATATTTAGTAAGGGCAATTGTTTTCAAATAAATTTGTCTCGTATTATTATTAATATTACATCTATCCCCTTAAATTATTAATATGATATGGAAACTCAATTTAAAAGCCTCTTACAAGTTTACAAGTATTCGATTACTTCAAAAATGAAGAAACTTGTAATTTATACTTAGCGAATAGCCGCCGGGGTGAAACTCCTACTCGCCCTCATTGTGGTAATGCTGACGCTTATGTAACTAACAGAGGCTTTAAATGCAAAGCAAAAGAGTGCCACAATATACTTGATATTTGTAAAGTTTGTTTTACATTTGGTAAATCAAACTTTACAAAGCATGAAATCACGATTCCTGTTCCCTCATTGGTTCCGGTACCTGGGTTATGCACTATTCCTGGTGCACGTACCTTTTGTTATGTTCCGGAAATCTATTGGCTTTGATAATCACGATACCGATACGGGCCTGTTTAACGGCCAGCATTTATTTTTTATGGCGACAACCTTGTTAATGGCGGTTGGCCTCTTCTTCGTTGCTTTTGCAAAGGAAAAAATTGAAGACGAGCAGATCTCGCAATTGCGCCTCGATTCCCTGCAATGGGCCATCTATTTAAATTATTTATTGCTGATCATCGGGTTGATCTTTACGACCGACACCGAACACATCTTATTTTTGAATTTAATGGTTCCGCTGTTTTTCTTTATTGTCCGTTTCAGGTGGGTTATTTACAGGCTTAACCGTTCATTGCCAAAGGAGGGATAGTCATGAAAAATAATATCCGCGTTGAGCGCGCCATTAAAAACATAACCCAGGGCGAGCTGGCTGAACAGGTAGGCGTATCCCGCCAAACCATCAATACCATCGAAAGTAATAAATATGTACCTTCAACGGTACTGGCATTAAAAATTGCCCGGGTTTTCGGCAAACCGCTGGAAGAGGTATTTATGCTGGAAGAGGGGGATTAGTAAAATGAAGCGCCGAAATTGTCCCGGCGTATGTAAATTATAAAAGAAAATGGAACATAAAGCTAAATCCATCCGGCCCTTTATCGGGGCTAAAAACTTTGAACGTTCAAGGAGTTTTTACCGCGACCTGGGATTCCGGGAAGTTGTTTTATTTCCTAAAATGTCCCTGTTCCAAACAGATGGATTGGGGTTTTATTTACAGGATGCCTGGGTGAAAGACTGGATAGATAATACCATGGTATTTTTAGAGGTGGACGACGTGAACCGGCATTGGCATGAGCTCCAGAAGTTAAACCTTACCGAAAAATATAAGGAGGTAAGACTAACCGCTATCCGGAGCAATGACTGGGGTCGGGAATATTTTTTGCATGACCCTTCGGGCATATTATGGCACTTCGGCGAGTTTAATAAATAGGCAGATCCAGTTTATGACTTAATTAGTGCCGGCGACAAAAAAAACCGGTTACAATTATAAAATTAACAGCATATGAAACAGCAAACCACATTTTCGCCCCAGTTGGTCATCAGCCATGGGGTAACCGACATCAGCTTTTACTTTAAGGCGCTAGGCGCCACAGAGCTGCGCCGGTTTAGCAATGACGATGGTTCCGTACATGTGTCGGAGCTGGAGATCGACGGGCAGGTATTTCACCTGCATGAAGAAGGCCGCAACTATCTCAGCCCGCAAAACGCGGGGGGCTCTACCGTTGCTATCGGTTTATGGGTAGATGACGTGCACACCATTATGGCCAATGCCGAAGCTGCGGGTGCCATTATCACCTCCCCCGTGCATGACTATGATTATGGCTACCGCCAGGGCGGCTTTACCGACCCCTTTGGCCACCACTGGCTGATTGAAAAAGACATCCGCGACGAAAAACCCGCAACCAATAACGGCAACTGATATGGAAAACAACTTTAAAGCGGTGATTAAACCCACACTGTCCGTAAAGAACGGTGCCGCTGCAATCGACTTTTATAAAAGCGCATTTAACGCCATTGAATTGATGCGCGCAACTTCACCAGATGGGGAAGTGGTGGCTGAACTATCCATCGGCGGGGCGGCGTTTTACCTGGCTGACGAATCGCCGGAGCATGGCAACTATAGCCCACTAAGCCTGGGTGGTATCAGTGTAAGGTTTGGGTTGATGGTTGACGATCCTGACGCCGTAGCAAAACAAGCTATTGCTGCCGGCGCAACCGAAATATACCCCGTAGCCGACCAGGATTACGGCATGCGCCTGGGCCATATCGCCGATCCCTTTGGCCATCACTGGGAAATTTACAGGCCTTTGTAAAAATCAAGAGTCAAGAGCCAGGAATCAGGAAGGGGGGCGAATATGGATTTTCGATTCCCGCTTTATATTATTTATATTCGGTAAATAAACCGGATGAAACCCTATCTGCTATTTCCCTCATTCTTCAGGCCCATTGGCATTGTTCTGGCATTAACCGGATTGGTGTTTGGCTATATTTATATATTTCAAGAGAAGGTTTTAATTTTTGCCGACCACGGCTCCGGTAATTTTACCGACGAACTAGGGACAATATTTGAAGTTTTAGGATTAATATTCATTGGGTTTTCCCGGCTCAAAAATGAAGATGAGCGAACGTCCCGGCTTAGGCTCGAAGCACTGTATTGGGCGGTATTGACCGATTTCTTGTTGCTATTTGGCTGGTTGGTTTTTCAAGCAATAGACTTCTGGTTAAAAACCGGTCTTTCATACCCTCTTTCTCGACTCGATAATTACAATTTGTTCATCATTCTGTTTATTTTCCTTGGCAGGTTTTACTATGTGCTTTTAATTGCCAAAGAGAAGAAAAAGGAATCGTCGCTAGCTTTACTTCCCTATAAACCCTACCTGCTGATCGTAAAAGCAGTGTGCATCCTGTTTTTTATATTGATATGGGCCTCTATTCAATTTTCAGCCGTCGACGAGCAGATAAAAAAGATTTTACCCGATACAGCGTTTATTTTATTCCCGGTTTGCCTGTTGATCTGGATCTGGTCGAAAGAAAAAAACGAAACGCCGTCAATTACAAAAATTCGCCTCAAATCCACGCAAATAGCAGTTTATATTAATTACAGCCTGTATTTAATAGCTACCTGGGCAATCTATGGTTTTGCCTACCTCGAGGTGCTTTTTGTTGGATTGTTAAGTACCCCCATCATTTTTTTAGTTGTTTTTTATTTACGGTTACCCGCACGGAAAAAGGAACAAATTGAAATAACTCATCTCTAATCCTCTACTTCCTAACCTTTCGCCTTTCACCTTTTACCTTTCACCTCAATAAAAACTATCTTTGCGCCATGCGCTTCGATATCGTCACCGTTTTGCCTGGCTTGCTGGAAAGCCCATTCGCCCACTCCATTTTGCAGCGTGCGCAAAAAAAAGGCATCGCCGAAATACACGTTCATAACCTGCGGGACTACTCGACCCAAAAACAAAAAAGCGTTGACGATTACCCCTATGGCGGCGGCAGCGGCATGGTGATGACAATAGATCCATTTGCCCGAATTATTGAAAAACTGAAAAGCGAACGCGACTATGACGACGTGATCTTCATGTCGCCGGATGGCGAAACCTTTAACCAGCAGACCGCCAACCAACTGTCAACCAAGACGAACTTTATTATTTTATGCGGCCATTATAAGGGCATCGACCAGCGCATCCGCGATATTTTTGTGACCCGCGAGATCTCTATAGGCGACTACGTACTCTCCGGTGGCGAGCTGCCGGCGGCTATTGTGGTAGATGCTGTGGTGAGGCTGATACCGGGTGTTTTATCCGATGAAACTTCTGCATTATCCGATTCTTTCCAGGATGGTTTGCTGGATGCCCCTGTTTATACCCGCCCTGCCGACTGGAACGGGCATAAGGTGCCTGATATCCTGCTGAGCGGCAATACCCCCGAGGTGGAAAAATGGCGCTTTGAGCAGGCCGTAGAACGCACCAGGAAGAGAAGGCCGGATTTGCTGGAATAAGCCCCCTCTAAATCTCCCCCTGTAGGGGAGACTTTAAGAGAATATATATAATCTAAAAGTCCTCCCTACCGGGGAGGATTTAGGTGGGGCATAATTGCAACCAAAAAGCGCACACTGCATTATAGTTGCTGAGCATGAGCCCCGACCACGAAGCCAAACTTATTGAACAATGCCGTGCCGACCCCGCCGCTTTCGGCGGGGTGTTCGACTGTTGGTATAAGCCGGTTTTCGGGTATATCATGCGGCGCACGGGGGATTACGACCTCTCCAGAGACATTGCCGCCGAAACATTTTTGAAAGCTTTTTTAAAGATCGGCAGCTTCCGGTGGCGCGGCATCAGCCTTTCGGCCTGGCTGTACCGCATTGCCAGCAACGAGCTGAATATGTATTACCGAAGCAGTAAATACCGGCCCCAATCGTTGCAGCAGTTGATGGAGAGCCCTGCCATGGAAAGGTTGCTGCACCAAAGCGCGGATGATGAACGCGAAATAATTGAAAATGAATTAAAGGCTAATAACGATTATAACCTGATCAGGGTGAACCTGCTGAAACTGGATATTAAATACCAGGAAGTGATCGCCCTGCGGTATTTTGAACAAAAAACCAACAGCGAGATCAGCCAGATCCTGGATAAAAATGAAGGGACTGTAAAATCGCTGCTATCGCGCGGGCTGGAGAAATTAAGAAATATGCTGTAACACTGCAACCGGATCACGGTTTTGCATTATAAGGGTAAGTAACATGAGGGAAAAAGACGAATTTTTAAAACAAATGGAAAACTTAAAAGTACCGGAGGTTAATCCGCAGGAACACCCCCAAATGGTAAAAATGGCTATCATGAATGCAGACCGCTCTGCCGCGCTGGGCGTTTGGCTGATTGTTGTGCCCTGCTATTTTTTGTTCTGCGTGTTTATGTACTACTTCTCGCACATCCGGGTGGGCACAAGCTGGTTCGCGGCCATGTTTACGCTGATATCCAGCCTGGATAAAACGCGCTATATTGATTTTTTAGGGCCAATTATTATGGTGGTGCTGCCCATTATCTGCATTATTATTAACGCGCTTGCCATAACGCACGTTGGCCTTCAAAAAGAAGGCAGGGTGCAGCAGCTCAACATCACCATAAAAGTTAAAATCTGGAATATCCTGCTCATCCTGCTTAGCCTGGCTATTGTAGGGATATTTATAGCGTATGTGATGGCGGAGAATATCACTGTAGGTTAAAGGACAGGGTAAAAGGCGAAAGGTTAAAGGAGAAAGGCAGACGCCTCGTTCGATTAAAGAAATATCAAACTAAATAAACTTATTTTTATGAAACTAAACTGGTTTACACGCACAGGCATTATTTACCGGCCGGCATCGGTTGTTGGCTGGGTTATTTTGGTGATAGCAGTAGTATACGCCATCTATACTTTTATCGATATCGACAGCCGCTCACACTCTGGAAGCGATACCATGATCAATTTTGTATTTAACCTGCTGCTGATAGGCTTGATCTATACTATTGTTGCTTACTTTACAGAGGCAAGGAAGGTGGATTGAGTTAAGGAAGTTGACTGGGTTGACTAAGTTAGATTGAGTTGATTAAGTTGGTTTTGGAATTTCTAAAACTCAATCAGCCTTATCAACTCAATCAACCATTCAACCACCCTGAAATTAATTTTCAACATCGACTTTTAATTGTTAAAAAAATCCCTATAATTGCAATCCGATTTTTACGGGCTAAAAATCGCTTTAAGAGCTAAAAATCATGGATTTAGTAAAATTTGTTGAAGAACAATCATCAGAAAAAAGAGTACATCCGTCCTTTAAAGCAGGTGATACGGTAAGTGTTCATTATAAAATACGCGAAGGAAACAAAGAACGTATACAGGTTTACCAGGGTGTGGTTATCCAACGCAACAGTGTTGGCGCATCTGAAACCTTTACTGTACGTAAGGTATCAAACGGCATAGGCGTTGAGCGTATCTTCCCTTATAACTCGCCAAATATTGATAAGGTAGAGGTAAACAGCCACGGTAAAGTACGTCGTGCTAAACTTTATTACCTGCGCGAGTTGACCGGCAAAGCTGCCCGTATCAAATCAAAAAGGGTTTAAGCCCCCCGGCCCCCTAAAGGGGGAGGATAAAAATATTCAGCCTTCCCGGTTTTACCGGGGAGGTTTTTTTGTTTGATCATATTATAGCACATTTCGTTATAGCCGAAAATCAACAATCCTGTTGTATTAAAGCAAGAAGTTTAATATCGAATAATCAATATTGAATGTCGAATATCGAATTTCGAGATTCTTAATTCGTCATTCGGTGTTCATTATTAAACTCGTACAATAATCAATTTGACAGCAGGAGTATTGAAATTCCGCCTCACAAAAAAAGCCACCTTGTTACAAGGTGGCTTTTTATATCTTCTACTCCCCTTTAGGGGCCGGGGGCTTTTAAGCTGTTTCAGCTTCCATTGCCATTTGCTCATCAACCAATATACGGCCGCAATGTTCGCAAACGATGATCTTTTTACGCTGACGGATATCCGACTGGCGCTGAGGCGGGATCTGGTTAAAACATCCTGAGCATGAATCACGCTGTATAGTTACCACAGCCAAGCCGTTCTTAGCGTTTTTACGCAAACGGTTATAGGCAATCAGTAAACGCTCGTCAATTCCTTTGGTTGCTGTTTCAGCCTGGGCAGTCAGTTCGTTTTCTTCTTTCTGGGTTTCAGAAGTGATAGTGCCCAACTCTTCTTTTTTGGCATCCAGGTCGCTCTTACGGGCTTCCAGGTCAGCAAGTGCTTTTTCATAAACCTGGGTTTTGGTGGCTATTTCAAAGCCAAATTCCCTGATCTTTTTTTCACTTACCTGGATATCTAATCCCTGGATCTCAATTTCTTTTGATATAGCGTCGTATTCGCGGTTATTTTTAACCTCATTAAGTTGAGTTTCGTATTTTTTGATGTTGGCCTGTGAATCCTTTATCAGGTTTTTACGGGTAACAATATCATCTTCTAAATCATCCAGCTCAGCTTTTATCTTTTGAATACGGGTTTCAAGACCTGCAACGTCATCCTCCAGATCGGCAACTTCCATGGGCAACTCGCCTCTTACCTGGCGAATCCTGTCGATCTTGGTGTGGATGGTTTGTAGTTCGTATAAAGCTTTCAGCTTCTCTTCTACGGTTTGTTCCATTAAATAAAATATTTGACGGGGTTTGTATTTACTTCTGTTAAACGGACGGCAAAGTTACTAAATTTTTTCTTAATATTCTCATACAATAATTGTTGCGTAAATTGTTCACTTTCAAAGTGCCCGATGTCTGCAATCATCAACTTTCCTTCGGCATCAAAAAACTCGTGATACTTGTAATCGGCGGTGATAAATATGTCGGCTCCGGCGCCAATGGCATGCTTCAGCAGGAAGCCTCCGGCGCCGCCGCATACGGCTACTTTTTTAATTTGCCTGCCGGTAAATGCCGTATGCCTGATGACATGGGTGTGCATCTTTTCTTTCAAGTGATATAAAAAAGTTTCTTCGTCCATAGGCAGCTCCAATTCGCCGATCATCCCCGAACCTGCCTGCTGGTTTTGGTTGGTGATGGCATACAGGTCGTAGGCCACCTCTTCATAGGGGTGGGCGAGTATTAGTGCCATTAATATTTTACTTTCGGCTATGGCCGGATAAATGGTTTCTACGCGGATCTCCTCCTCGCGGTGGCGCTTTCCTGTTTCGCCAACAAAAGGAGTGGCATTTTCATTTGCCTTAAATGTCCCGGTACCATTGGCGTTGAAACTTACTTCGCTGTAATTGCCGATATGCCCCGCGCCGGCTTCAAACAAAGCATCCCGCACGGCATCCGCGTGGCTATGCGGCACGTAAGTAACCAGTTTTTTTAGCAAATTATGTTTGGGGGCCAGGATGCGGGAGTTTTGCAGGCCAAGCGTTTCGCAGATTTTGGCATTTACCCCCGGCAATACATTATCCAGGTTGGTATGGATGGCGTATAAAGCGATATTATTTCGGATAGCTTTTTCAACCACCCGCTCCACGTAATTTTTGCCGTTAAATTTTTTAAGGCCGCGAAAAACGATGGGGTGGTGCGAGATGATCACCTGGCAATTGTGGATGATGGCTTCATCTACCACAGCTTCTGTACAATCCAACGAGATGAGTGCCTGGTACACATCCTGGTCGGGCCGGCCGACGATAAGGCCGGCATTATCATAATCTTCCTGGTACGCCAGCGGGGCCAGGCTTTCGAGGTAGGCGGTGAGTTGGGATAATTTCATAGGATAGGAATTGAATGGACACGAATTTCACGAATGTTTTCAAATTTACGTGAACTAAATTAGTATAACGTTAATTTTCAAGATTCCTTGTTTTTTAAGTTTATGTAATTCAACCCGATTCGGGAAATTTATGCAATTTTTTGTAAATTTGATTTATGGGAACATTAATAGCACATCCTGAAAGCAAAGAAAAATCAGACGCCCTAAAGGCGTTTATGAAGGCGTTGAAGATTCGTTTCGAGGAAGAAAAATCGCCCTATAACGCTGAATTTGTGGAAAAAATAAAACGCAGCGAAGAAGATTTTAAAGTCGGCAGATTTAAGGCTATAAGAACTGATGACCTATGGAAATAATCTATTCAGATGAAGCACTGAAGGATATTGAATATTGGAAAAAATCAGGAAATAAGATAGTACAACGAAAAATTCAACAACTTCTTGATGCCATTGAAGAAGATCCGTTCGAAGGTATCGGCAAACCCGAACCATTACGACACAACTTATCAGGACTTTGGTCGAGACGAATTAACCATAGCCACCGCATCATTTATCAACTTACCGAAAACGGTCAAACTATAAAAATTCATTCTTTAAAGGGACATTACGATTAATTTTCAGGCTGACGGCCGGCCCCATGAGCAGACTTCCGAAGTTTTTGAAACTTCGGAAGTCTAACACCATTACAAATCCGTCTTCAACCCGTATTTATCGCTCCACTTTTTGTAAAGCTGTTTGTGCAGGTTGTCCAGGTTGATGTCCCGGCCTTGTATAAATTCCTTTATTACGTTCAGGGTGAGCATGTCCAGGGCATCGCCGTTGGAGATAAACAGGTTGGCGTCTTTCCCTACTTCTAATGTCCCGGTGGTTTTATCGATGCCTAAAATTTTTGCGTTGTTTTGGGTGATCATGCTTAAAGCCTGCTCTTTTGTTAACCCATAACCTACCGACTGCCCCGCCTCAAACGGCAGGTTGCGCTGCCGCCAGAAACCTATGCCTGTGAGGCCATACAATACACCTGCATCCTGCAGCATTTTTGGGAGCTTGTAGGGCAGGTAAACATCATCCTCCGCCCTGTCGGGCAGCCTTTGTGTTTCCCTTAATATTACCGGGACGTTATTGTTCTTCAGCACTTCAGTTACCAGGTACGATTCGTTTCCGCCAACAATAACGGCCGACATACCCATTTTTTTGGCAAATGCCACTGCCTGCATGATCTCTTTAGCGCCATCGGCATTTACAAACAATTTTTTACTGCCGTTAAACAGGCCTTTCATCGCTTCAAAGCGTACATTGGTAACTTCGGGTTTGGCAATTTCGGCGTATGCCTTTGCTTCCAAAAATAGTTTTTCGATAGCGTCGATTGCTTTTTGCGCCCTTTCGGCGGGCGATTCCTGTGGCATACCAGGCGTTGGGGCTGCCCTGCGGCGATTATTGACTACTGCAACGGGCCAGTTTAAATGAATCCCTATATCTGTTTTATAAGCGGCGTCTTCCCAGTTCCAGGCATCCAGCTGTACTACAGACGACTCCCCCGAAATAATGCCGCCGGTAGGTGTAGGCTGGGCCAGCAGGATCCCGTTTGACCGAACGGTAGGGATCACTTTGGAATCGGTATTAAAAGCGACTAAAGTGCGCGCATCCGGGTTAATATCGCCGGTTTCGTCTTCATCCACGGTTCCACGTGCGCCTTCTTCAATTTCTACCAGCCCCAGGGTGGTTATCGGGCAAATAAACCCCGGGTAAATTTGTTTGCCTGTGGCATCGATAATATCGGCGCCTGAATTACCTGGCGCAGCACCTTCGCCAATGGCAGTAATCTTTCCTTTATCAAAAGCAATATAGCCATTATTGATCACCTGCCCGTTGCCCACATGTATGGTTGCACCGGTAATAATAACCGGTTTGGTTTGCGGCCTGGCCGGTGAAATACTAGTCTGCCCGAAAGCGAGGGAAGCGCTCAGCAATAATCCCCCTAAAATTGTAAATATCTTGTTCATATAAGTACAGCCCCCTCTAAATCTCCTCCGCCAAATGGCGGAGAGACTTTAAAAATTACTTTTGAAAAATTAAACATTCTATAACTAATATATTTTTTCATTTGCACATCCGCACATTAATCTTCCTCATCCTCCTCTTCGCTCCTTGGCCTGCGGCCCGGTGCTTTTTGTGTTACCGCACCTTTGTTTTTAGCAGCGATCATTTTCTGGATGATGCGTGCTTCATCAGCCTTAAGGGCTTTTTGATTGGCGGCATCTTTATCAAGGTCCCAATAAGGGATGCCATCCACATACGTCTTTTGTACTACCGCATAAATTGATAGCGGGTCGGCGGACCATAATACCAGGTCGGCATCCTTGCCGGGTTTAATACTGCCCACCCATTTATCAATGTGCAGCATTTTGGCAGGGTTAAGGGTTACAAACTTCAGCGCTTCCTCTTCACTCACTTTGCCATAGGTTACCGCTTTGCCGGCTTCCTGGTTCAGGCGGCGGCCCATTTCGTCGTCGTCAGAGTTAAAGGCCACGTTTACGCCTTCATTGTGCATAATGGCGCCATTGTAGGGGATAGCTTCGGCAACTTCCATTTTGTAGGCCCACCAATCAGAAAAGGTAGAACCATTGATGCCGTGGGCCTTCATTTTATCGGCCATTTTATAGCCTTCCAAAATATGGGTAAAGGTATTGATCTTAAAGCCCATGGAATCGGCCACATGCATCAGCATATTAATTTCAGATTGTACATAGGAGTGGCAGGTGATATAACGTTTGCCATCCAATATCTCTGCAATGGCATCCAGCTCCAGGTCGCGGCGCACATTACTGCCTTTTACGGCACGTGCAGCTTTATATTCTTTGGCACGGGTAAACTCATCTACATAAACCTGTTCAACACCCATGCGGCTTTGCGGGTAGCGCAGCGTCGCTCCCGGCACATAGCCGTTATTGCTTCCTTTAACATTTTCGCCTAAAGCGAATTTGATAAACTCCGGGGCGTTGGCATACTTCAACTCCTCGGGCAATACCCCCCAGCGGTGTTTGATCACCTGGTTTTGGCCGCCGATAGGATTTGCCGAGCCATGTAATATCTGCGAAGTGGTAACCCCACCGGCCAGTTGACGGTAGATGCTGATATCTTCCGGATTAAGCACATCGCCTATCCTAACCTCGGCGGTAACCGCCTGGGTGCCTTCGTTGATGCCATTGGTAATGGCAATGTGCGAATGCTCATCAACAATGCCCGGCGACAGGTGTTTACCGGTAGCATCAATTACTTTAGCGCCGGCATCTGAAAGGTTTTTACCTATGGCCTTTATTTTGCCGTTGGCGATGAGCACGTCGGTGTTTTGTAAAATGCCTTCGCTTTCGTTTGTCCAAACGGTGGCGTTTTTAAACAGTACCGTTTCGGCCTTTGGCAAATCAGGCGCGCCGTAAGCTACAAAAGGATAAACCACAGGGCCCGCGGCAGTATCGGGCCTGGCCTGGTCTTTTTTGTTATTGCCGCCTGATACAGGGCCGGTGTATGCGGCACTCCATTTAATGTCGGTACCATCAGGTAAAATGCCGTTGCCGCTAAATGCAAGCGGGTTCAGGTTAGTGATATAGCCATTCAGCCTGATATTGCCCGCAGGTTTATTTTTCAGGTCGAAATAGATACTTACCATATCGCCGCTGCGTGTCAGGGCGCCTTTAGCCTGCACGCTGTCGGCGCTACGTTCCAAATTCACCTCATAACTGCCCGGCGTACCGCTGATCTTGAGGCTTAAGCCCTGCAGGGCATCGCTGGCTACCATATAATTGCCGCGCAGGTCGGTTACATCCATACGGGTAACCACATATTGCCGGCCTTCCACCCAGTTTTCATAAATGATATTGTCCTTTTTAAACAGGTCGTCAGAAGTGATGATAAAGCTGGCTATTTTGCCTTTGGCCAGGCTGCCCGTTTTATCAGCTATGCCCAGCATTTCGGCAGGGGTAATCGTTAATGCTTTTAAAGCCTGTTTTTCGCTTAGTCCGTAGTCCAGGGCGGTGCGCAGATTATTCCAAAAATCAGTGGCTTTATCCAGGCCGAAGGAAGTAATGGCGAAATTGATCCCTGCTTTTTCCAAAGCGGCCGGGTTGGCCGGCGCCAGTTCCCAATCTTTTAACTGTGTATAGCTGATGTTACGTGCCTCCAGCGGATCTTCCACATCATAGGGCTCGGGGAAGGTAAGGGGGATGATGAAACTGCTGCCGGTAGCCTTCATGGCATCCATGCGGCGGTACTCTTTGCCGTCGGTTTTATAAATATATTGTTTCCCGAATTCTTTGGCGATTTTATTGGCGCGGAGCACCATCAGCGCGTCAGATACTTCAAATACCTGCGGGATGCTTTGCTCCCTGTTAAACTCATCCAACGAAATATTGTATTCTTCCTTTTGGTTTTTGTACCATTCGGCATCATAATAGGTTTGACGCAGCAAGGCAATGCTGCCCATTAAGGACGACGGATAATTAGTCGCTGCCGTGCCTTTGCTGAATGAATAATGCGCCGCTGCCTGGTCGTTCAGCATCAGTTCGTTGTCACGTTCATCGCCTAAAGTAACCGCTGCCGAAGTGCCTCGCGAAATGCCGTCATGTATTAATGTTTGCACCGTGGTAAAGCCGTTTTTACGGAATTCCTCTGCCCTGGAAGCATCGGCATGAAAAATGGCTTTGGCGTTCATTTCGGGCTTGATGGCTTCGTTCCAGTTATAAGCGCCGGCTTTAGTGGAAGTATAAACCGGCAGGCGCCCAAATCCGCCGCCTTGCGGAAATGCTGTGCGCGGGGCTTCGGGTATGCCGTAAGTGGTATAGGCATCAATTAAACCGGGGTAAATGTATTTACCTTTCAGGTCGATGACCACATAGCCTTTTGGTACCGCAAGGCCGGCGCCGAGGCCTTCAATCACGCGGTCTTTCACCAGCAAAGTGCCCTTGACAACCGGCTGATCAGCATTGGCGACAATATTGGCATTGATAAAGGCGTACTGCCCGGGGTGGACGTCCCACGGGCCATTAACAGGAAATGTTTCCTGCGCAAAACACAGCCGGGCCACAAGCATGGCCCCACAAAAAAGTAAAAATTTCTTCATGGTAAGTTAATAGTTCTACTAATATACAACTATTGGCGGCTTGGTGTGCCGGGGGTGGTTTTGTGATGCGATTGTTACAAAGGAAGGATGCTATTTAATCTGTTTCGATGGGCTACGCCCATCGAAGGCGTGTGCCGTCCTTTCAGTACTTTTTGCTAAGGACATACTTCGCCCCTACAAAAACCCCTTACTTTTTATTTTCTCCATTTTTGCTTCCCCAATCTCAAGCATTACTGTTCTTACCAGCGATTGCCCTTGAACGTTAAAGAGTTTGTCTTTTAATATCGGATACATGTACAAATCGGCCGAATCAATATCGTTTATTAAAATAAAGTACCGGCACATGGTAGCATAAAAAATCGCCGCCTCGTGTTCATTAAACAGGCCCCTTTCGGGATACCAATCGTTAAGGTCAATTTTACCATTTAGTACATCTGGTACTTCATCCAATTTATCTTCTTCTAAAAGCAGGTTGATATAATTAACAAGGGCGAATAAATAACCAGAAAACCGTTTATACATTTCGACAATCATCGCATCCGAGTCATCGCCCTGGCCATTTAACAAGTAAGTTGTCTGTAATAAGTTATAAAACTGTGCTTTTTGCGGGTATTTAACAATGGCTTTTTTCAGCTCATTAATAGCGCTATCCCGCTGCCCGTCACTCACCATATCGAGCAATTTGTTGTAATGTTCTTCCTGCTCATCGGAGTCAAATTTTCTATACACACTCTCGACGGGCTGCTCAACCAGTTGATATGCCTTTCCGATGGTTGATTTTTCAAGTTTTTCTTCGCCTTCTTTTGTCCGGACGTATTGATCGTAAAGGGTATTTATATTTCCCAGCGTTTGTGCAAAGTCCTCCGGCGTTCTGTACGTTACGTCCTCATCGTCTTCATCAAAATCATCAGTATCTTCCAGCACCTTAAAATTGCCCTCTCCGGCGGTGCGTAGCAAAGTGCCTTTTATTTGGTTTATTTTAGCAGCACTATCATTGGGTCCTTCTACATAAAAAGGTATGCCCTCCAAACCAAATTCCAGGTCCATCAGTTCAATATTGTCGTCATCTTCTTCGAGGATGAATTGAGCGATGGCAAAATCTTTATGTGGTTTAAATCCATAATCTTCTGCAAAAGCAATAGCGCCGTAAATAATGTTGTGGACCAAAACATATTCGCAATTTTCAAGATGGCCATAACTATCTTTTATGTCTTCGTAATCTTCCTGATCTATATTGAACTGGTAGTGCGCGTCCTTCACACCAAGGCAGTACAGGTCAACCAGGTAAATGCCCAGCGTTAAATTGCCTGTTTTATGCCTTCGGGCAACGATGATATTACAGATCCCCATATCCTGCCAATCCCAGCTGATCAAACATTCTTCAATTGGCAGGGACCGCGCCTGGGTTTTGATATAATTTTCAGGGCTTTGAAAGGTCTGTTTTATAGAGACAACTTTAGCTTTTTTCTTCTTTGACATGCGTTTTCAATAGGATTTTCAAAATAGTAAAAAGTAACTCTGTGGATACTTCAAAAAAATTAAACCGAAGTAATATCGGAAATTCAATTTATTTTTCCTCCCCTGAGTGGGCAGATAAGTCTAAATCAAGGCTTTATTTTACTCCTCAAATTCCGTATATTTGTAATTGTCTCCCGTTTCCGGGGGGGGTATCATCCTTCAGAAACGCAAAATATTGCGTCTCTACAAAATTAACCAAAAACGTTCCTTTTTTAAAGTTTGTTTTTATTTATTGCTGATATTCAGCTTTTTAAATAAATTTTCCCTGGTACCCAAAACGCATTTAGCCTTCGGATTGGCCCCAAAAAGTGGTACCCAAAACGCGTTTAGCCTTCGGACTGGTGTGAAAAAGTGGTACCCAAAATGCATTTTGCCTTCGGAATGGCCCTAAAAAGCGGTACCCAAAACGCGTTTAGCATTGCATATGCCAGCAAAAAAAAGAGACTGCCCGGCAACTAAACCAATTGCTTATTTTTTCTGTATGACTTAGGTTATTTTCCCGAAAGGTCAGTCGCTGCTTCTTTCGGACTAACGTTAAAAATTTGCTTCCTGCTGAATTTTGATTTAGCTTTATTCGAAATTATTCACCTAAAAAATTATCACAAAATGGAAGCAAACAACGAAGCACTATTAAAAGGATTTGTAAGACTGGGCGGTACGCCTGAAGAAGTAGCCAGTAAATTAGGCCCTTTAGCTGATCTGGAAGGCACATGGACCGGCAACACTGGATGGAACCTGATTGCCGTACCCTCAATGCTTAACGGAAATCCTGAATTTACATTGCTGATCCAGCAATATTCAGAAACGATCACCTTTACGCCTATTACCGCGCCTGTGCCAAACCGCGGCGGTACAACCCAGCAGTTTATTACCGGCCTATTGTACGAATTAACGATAAACGACCTCAAATACCCTAACGGCATACTGCATATTGAAAATGGCATGTGGTTAAATATGAGCGATATTGAAGCACAGCCAGACGGCCCTGTTATCGAAAGTAATGCGCCCCAACCTTTTACGGTCGCAAGGATGTCGAGCATTCCGCATGGCGATGTTGTAATTGCGCTGGGCAACGCGGTTACTTCATCTGCGGCACCTGTATTCCCGGCAATCAGCGCCATCCCTGCCCCTGAAGGCCTGCCGCCGGTTTTCGGCTATACCGATCCTTATTCCCTTAATGAGTTTTCGGCAGAGTTTCATACCGCCGACGTGAACAGTACCCTGGCAGCTACCGCAGCAACACAAACCATAACCCAGGTAACTACAATTACGGTTGATACGGAAAATACCGGGGGTAGTATATCCAATATACCCTTTGTGCAGCAGCATGTGAGCCCATCACGCTTTCAATCTACCTTCTGGATTGAGAACGTGGTAGATGGCGACCTTAATTTTCTGCAACTGCAATATTCACAACAAGCAGATCTGAATTTTATTAAGAAATTCAATCTGCCTGGCGATATCCTGTGGCCCCATGTGAATGTGAATACGCTGAGGAAGTCGTAGGGCGGTTCATAGTTTATGGTTGATAGTTCATGGCAGGAAATAGGCTGGTTATGAACTCTTCATTTTTCAGATAAAGGCTAATTACCTACCTTCGCTGTCGGTTTTACTATGAACCATGAACTATCAACCATGAACTCATCCGATCTTACCTGGAAAAAACTTTCATCAACCTATATTCATAAAGGCCCCTGGGCTACCCTGCGATCTGACCGATGCGAAATGCCCAATGGCCATATTGTTGAGGATTATTATGTATTGGAATACAGCAACTGGGTAAACGCCGTTGCTATAACCGAGGATAAAAAAATATTAATGGTATACCAGTACAGGCATGCTGCCGGCATTGTATCGCTTGAAATACCCGGAGGGGTAATTGATGCCGGTGAAACGCCGGTACAGGGCCTGCGCCGGGAGCTGCTTGAAGAAACAGGGTATTTATTTGATGATTTTGAACCCCTGTGCACCATATACGGCAACCCATCAACAGCAGATAACCAAACCTACACATTTTTGGCCCGGGGCGGCAAAAAAGTGCAGGAACAACACCTGGATGAACAGGAACAAATTATTGTAGAAACATTTACCATCCCGCAGGTAAAACAATTGCTGCTTGATAACAAAATAGCCCAGGCGTTACATTGCACCGGGTTGTTTTATGCGTTAAATAAGTTGGGGGCCTTATAATAGGACGCTATCAGTTATGCGTGCAGTGGTAACAGGGCCGCTTTCAGCCAAATTAACCGTGCTTTAATTAACGAAACGTTATATCAGCAAAAAGGGGCGCCGGCCCCTTTTTCCGGTATTTTCAGGCTTGTTATTGACTATCCTTATATCGACAATATCTCTACGATCTTTAAAAAATCGGGATTAATATCAATATTATGCTTTATAGCATGTTCAAATGATGTAAAAGCAATCTCGTTATGAATAAGGCCGACCATTTCGTTGCGGTGCCCGTTTCTTAACGCTTCAACAGCCGCAACACCTACCCGGCTGGCCAGTACACGGTCCATACAACTTGGCCTTCCGCCACGCTGGATGTGGCCAAGTATGGATACCCTGGTATCGTAGTTCGGGAATTTTTCTTTTATCTGCCGCCCAACCTCAAACGCATCGCCGTCCTTGCCGTTTTCGGCCAGCATAATAATTTTGGATGATTTATCTTTTCTTCCTTTTTCCAACCGTTCAAATACCGCGTTAATATCGGTTTTGCTTTCCGGTATCAGGATAGTTTCCGCTCCGGCAGCGATGCCTGTTCGTAGTGCAATCAACCCTGAGTCGCGCCCCATTACTTCCACAATAAACAGCCTGTCGTGCGATTCTGCCGTGTCTCTTATTTTATCAACCGCGTCAATTACCGTATTAATGGCGGTATCGTACCCAATTGTAAAATCAGTGCCGCAAAGGTCGTTATCAATAGTGCCAGGCAAACCAACTACAGGGATGTCAAACTCTTCGCCAAAAATACGTGCACCGGTAAAGGTGCCATCGCCGCCAATGGCCACCAAAGCGTCAATGTTATTCTTTTTGAGCTGGTCATAGGCTAACTGGCGACCTTCTTTTGTTCTGAATTGTTCGCTGCGGGCGGTTTTTAAAATGGTGCCGCCGCGTTGAATGATGTTTGAAACCGATTTACGGTCCATCGGGAACATATCGCCCTTGATCATTCCCTCGTATCCCCTGCGGATACCTGTAACCTCTATTCCGTAATAGATTGCCGACCGTACCACTGCCCTGATGGCAGCGTTCATCCCCGGTGCATCACCACCTGAAGTAAAAAGCCCTATATTTTTAATTTGCGTCATTTTTTTCAAACCGAAGTTTGGCGTTTAAATAGTTACAAGCGGTACCATTACAACGGTAGCCGCCATTAATTAGTGTTTTATAAAATTGCGCGAATTTACACTAATTTTTCGGGAGAAAAATGATTAGGTGAGATAATAATTTGGGCTTGTTTTATATAGCAACGGGTTTTATCGTCGGTTTCACAGCGGTGGTTTTAACCGTTTCAAACCCATGAGTGTTCAAAACAAAAAACAATTGCAGCTATCCTCTTTTTTGCCTGCAAAAGAGAGGGTGAACGAGCGTAGCGATGTTCGGGTGAGTCAACCCTGGCGGACATTACCGCCAATGCATGGCGGCAAGTTTACTCACCCCGGATTCGCTTCGCTTCGCCTGCCTGCTTTCCGACCCTCTCTACGGCAAGCCGTACAGAGGGTCGGAAATGTTTCGAACACTCAAGGTTTTAAACCCATCGCTATGCGGAGAAATTCTATTGATTTTTGTAAGCCGCTATACCGCTATCCAAAAATTTTGTATAGTTGTCTACACTAAATTTGGCCCCCTGGGGCGGCACCAATACGTTTCCCTGGCTATCCATTATAACATAAAACGGCTGCGAATTAGTTTCGAATTTTGTCGTTTCGAAATCGCTGTTTTTGCCGCCAATGGTGGTTATCTTTTTACCGCTGAATTGTGAGTTATAAAATTCTGATTCAGGCAGATTACCTTTTTCATCCACGTACAGTTCAAGTAATACAAAGTCGTTTTGCATACGACTGCGCACACCTGGATCGGGCCACACTTCATTTTCCATTCTGCGGCAATTTGCGCAGTTCCAACCAGTAAAATCAACTAATATCGGTTTTTTTAGCTCTTTGGATACCTGTAAAGCCTGGTCATAGTCATACCATTCATTTAAACCAAAATGTTTGCCGCGTTTAAAAATGTCTTCGTATTTTTTAGTTTTAACAGATACGTTTTGAACGGGTGCTGCCGCGCTGCTGCCCATTGACCGGGTAAGATCAAAATCCTGTGTAGCCGGGGGAGGCAAAAATCCGCTGATTACCTTTAGCGGTGCACCCCATAAACCCGGTATCATATAAATAACAAACGCAAAAACTCCAATGGCTATAAAAGTACGCGGAACGGAAAGGTGCGTAACTTCGCTATCGTGAGAGAATTTTATTTTGCCAATTAAATATAAGGCCATTAATAAACCGATAGCGATCCATAAGGATAAAAAGACCTCGCGATCAAACCAGTTCCAATGATAGGCCAGGTCGACATTTGAAAGAAATTTGAGTGAAAAGCCGAGTTCGATAAACCCAAGGACAACCTTGATGCTATTTAACCAGCCGCCCGATTTTGGCAGGCTTTTTAATGCCGACGGGAACAGCGCAAACAGGGTGAAAGGCAGCGCAAGTGCAAGCGAAAACCCAAACATCCCCATAGCGGGGCCTAAACGGTCGCCTTTTGTTGCTGCAGCTGCTAAAAGGCTGCCAACCAATGGGCCGGTGCATGAAAAAGATACCACAACCAAAGTAGCGGCCATAAAAAATATGCCCACAAGGCCGCCCCTGTCTGAATTTTGGTCCAGCTTATTGGCTAATGAACTTGGAAGGTTTATTTCAAAAGCGCCTAAAAATGAGATGCCGAATACAACAAGCAGCAGGAAAAAGAAAAGGTTAAATATGCCGTTGGTTGCCAGGGCGTTTAAAGCATCCGGCCCAAATAATAAGGTGATGATTAATCCTAAGGACACATAAATAACAATGATGGATAGTCCATATAAAAGGGAATGTAAAATACCTTTAGATCTGGAGCCTGATTTTTTGGTAAAAAAACTTACCGTAAGTGGCAGTAAAGGGTAAATGCAAGGCATGGTTATAGCCAGCAAACCGCCTAAAAAGCCTGCAATAAATATTGCCCAAAATGACTGGGTTTTATCAGCGTCTGAAGCTTTGGCTTTTAACATGGTGGCTTGCGCCTTTTTAACACTATCCAAATGTTTCTTCCGGGCGGCAAAACTATCGGCAGCGGTAGGTATCGTGGTAAATTGCACGTCACTGGTTGAAACCGTATCTGCCTTTTTACCCTGGAAAGCGTTGGCGTGTGTAAACCCCGAAACTAAAACTGCAAATAAAACCAGCAGGGTAAAAACGGCCCTTACAAAATTGCGATTGATGGAATACGTCATTGCTTACGGCCGCTTATTTACCTAAAGGGATTGAAAAATCAATATCGTCCGGTGGGAGGCATTTTTTGTCATTGCAGGTCATGTATTCCAGCTTTCCCTTCACTACTGATACATTAGCAGATTTTAGTTTGATCTTTTGCTGAAACGTAACCGATTTTTCAAAATAGCTCACATTCATGCTGAATGCTGTTTCGTATTTGGTTACCGGTGTGGGTTCGGTTGTCTGGCCGATGAGGCTGTATTCTTTTGAAGGCGAAAAAGTAAACGAAGTTTTGATGGGGCCACCGTCTTTTACGGTTTGCGAATAAATATGCCAGCCATCCTTTATTGTCGCCCTTAAAAATACAACGGCTTCGGTACTGCTGATCTTTTTTGCACCATATGACCATGTCACCGGCGCTTCAATCTGGGCAAATGCTCCGGCGCTAATGAATAATAAAGCCGCCGCGAATAACACTTTCTTCATTTTTATCTTTAACATTTTTTAATTTTTATATCGTTTGCAGATTGCATGATGCTCGCCGGTAAAAGTATCTGAGGTTTCTGTTGTGATTCTGAACTTGCCTGGCAAATAACAAATCCGGGCATCTTTTTAACATTATTTAACAGCTCTCCAACTATGAACCCGTGAACCAATAAACTAATGTACAAACTCGATTTCTTTCAAACTAAACTCCAATTCCTCGCCAATATTATTTTCTACAACCAATAATCCGTTGTAACATACATTTTTTATCGTCCCGGTTATCTGTTGTCCTTTCGTCCTGAACGTCTTTTCCTCATTTAACCAATATAGTCGCGATAAATAAGAATTCCTTACATCGGCAATTTTTCCGGCCTTAAGCTTTAAATACCAGGCTTCAATATGGCTGCAAATGTCTGATAATATAGTTCGTAAATCATAATCTTTATGTAAGATTTGCTTTACCGACACCGGGTTTGCCATACCCGGAGCAAAATTTTCCTGGTTAATATTCAGTCCTATGCCAATTATGGCGTTTTTTATTTGTCCGCCCTGTATCATATTTTCAATTAACATTCCGCCTAATTTACGGTCGTGGTAATAAATATCATTGGGCCATTTTATTTTAAGGCCGGCACCCAGCAATGGCTCCAATGCATCAAAAACGCCCAAACTAACCGCTCTAACAAGGTCAAATTGTTCAGTAACGGGTAAAAAATGCGGTTTTAACAAGACGCTGAAAGTTAAATTTTTACCCGGTTCGGCAAACCAGCCATTTTGTTGCTGCCCCCTGCCCGCATATTGATTTTCTGCCATAATGACCGTACCTTCGATCACTGGCTTGGAATTTGACACTAATTCTTTGAGGAAATTATTGGTAGAATCAACTTCTTTTAGAAGAACAAAATTTTGTCCAACAAATAACCCCGAAATTATGTTATTTTGCAATGTATAATAAATTAGAAACCACAATCGTTCAAAACTAATTCTTTTTGATGGTAAAAAACAAAGCGTTAAGTGAATCTGCTTATATTTCCGAGTTAGCCATACACGGCATCCAGGAAAAAAAAGGAAACGATATTATCAGGTTAGACCTTCGTAATATATTTAGTTCGGTTGCCGATTACTTTGTAATATGTCATGCCGAATCTGCCACGCAAGTAAAAGCTATAGCAAATAGTGTTGAGGAAGAAATTTTTAAGGCCACTCAGCAGGAACCCTATAAGAAGGAAGGCTTGCAGTTTGGCGAATGGATACTGCTGGATTATGTAGATGTTGTTGTTCACGTTTTCAGAACGGATAAACGTGAATATTATGGTATGGAAGATTTGTGGGGCGACGCAGAAATTAAAATGTATAAAAGCGCTTAAGGCGTAACAAATATGTTTAACAAACGTCAATGTTCACAACCATACGAATGTTAATTAAAGATTGTAAGTTTGAACTTGTAAAGAAATGAATCCATCATAAGGTGAAAAAAATAAATACATGCTTAGGATAGGTTCGTTGCTGTTAAAAAATAAAGAACTGTAATGAAAGATAATAAATTGGAAAAACCAAAACCCATACGGAAAATACCTAATAAAAAAATAACGCCAAAACCACCGAAACCCAATATTATGTGGTTTTATGTAATTATTGTAGTGGTTTTGCTTGGAGTTGCTACATTGTTAAATGGCAACACATTTAAACCGATCACTTTTCAGCGTTTCTCAGAACAGATGCTGAAGAGGCAGGATGTTGACCACGTAACGGCCTACCGCAGCGGCGACCTGATAATGGCCGAAGTATTTCTGAAAAAGGCAAGTTTAAATAAGCCGGAATACTTTGATGCAAAAAAAGAAAAAGACAATTTGAGTTTTACCGGAGATGAGGCGGCGCCGCAGTATGTTTTTACCGCCGGATCATTTGATGGCTTAACCAAAGAAATAAACGATGCCCAGGCAGGCTTGCCAGACGCGCAAAAGATATCCGTATCACTGGAGCCTGCACACGAAAGCCTTTTATCCAACTGGTTTGTACAATGTATTATAATGGCAGTGTTGCTGGTAGCAGTATGGCTGTTTATTATGCGTCGTATGTCAGGCGGTGCAGGTGGCGGCCCTGGCGGCCAGATCTTCAATATCGGCAAATCAAAAGCTACACTTTTTGATAAAGAAGCGCAGGTTTCAGTTACCTTTAATGACGTAGCTGGTTTGGAAGAAGCCAAACAGGAAGTAATGGAAATTGTGGATTTTCTTAAAAATCCCAAAAAATACACCAACCTGGGTGGTAAAATACCAAAGGGCGCATTATTGATTGGTGCACCGGGTACCGGTAAAACCTTGCTGGCTAAAGCTGTAGCGGGTGAAGCACATGTGCCGTTCTTCTCCTTGTCAGGATCGGACTTTGTGGAAATGTTTGTAGGTGTGGGCGCGTCCCGTGTCCGCGATTTGTTCCGCCAGGCTAAGGATAAAGCGCCGTGTATCATCTTTATCGACGAAATTGATGCCATTGGCCGTGCCCGTGGCAAAAACAATATTGTAGGCGGTAACGATGAACGCGAAAATACATTAAACCAGTTATTGGTTGAGATGGATGGTTTCGGGACCGATTCAGGTATTATTATCCTTGCAGCTACTAACCGCCCTGATGTACTCGATACCGCATTATTGCGCCCGGGCCGTTTTGACAGGCAGGTATCTATTGACAAACCCGACCTGATTGGCCGTGAGCAGATCTTTAAAGTTCACTTAAAGCCGATCAAACTTGCTGAGGGCGTCGATCCTAAAAAATTATCGGCGCAAACCCCTGGTTTTGCCGGCGCCGAAATTGCCAACGTTTGTAACGAAGCCGCTTTGATAGCCGCCCGTAAAAACAAGGAAGAAGTTGACATGAAAGATTTCCAGGATGCCATCGATAGAGTGATTGGTGGCCTGGAGAAAAAGAATACGCTGATTTCGCCTGAAGAAAAACGGATTGTTGCTTATCATGAAGCCGGACATGCTATTGCCGGTTGGTTTTTGGAGCATACAGATCCTTTGGTGAAAGTGTCTATCGTGCCGCGCGGGGTTGCCGCATTAGGCTATGCCCAGTATTTGCCTAACGAAAGATTTTTAGTTGCCAAAGATGAGCTGATCGACGATATGATCCTGTCCATGGGGGGCCGTGTTGCGGAAGACATTGTTTTTGGAAAAATAACTACCGGTGCCCTGAGTGACCTGGAAAGGATTACCCGCCTGGCCTATGGCATGGTGAAAATTTACGGGATGAACGATAAGGTGGGTAATGTATCTTTTTACGACCCGCAGGGCGAACACCAGTTTAATAAGCCATATTCTGATACAACCGCTGAATTGATAGATGCCGAGGTACGTAATTTAGTAGACGTAGTTTACCAGAAAACAAAAGAACTGATAAACGCACACCGCGAAGGGCTTGAAAATGTGGCGATGAAATTATTGGAAAAGGAAGTATTGTTCCAATCGGACCTGGAAGAAATTTTAGGCAAACGTCCGTTTGAACACCGCACCGCTTATGATAAATTTGTAAACGGGCCCGATGCTGTTGTTGAACCGGTACCTAACGGTTTAGAACCCCAGGGTATTGTTGAAAATACCGCTGCTGAAAAAGAAGCGGGAAAGGAATAGTATTTAAGTCTGAAGTCCTGAGTCGAAAGTCTTGAGTAAATATTTATTTAAGACTTTAGATCCAGGATTTTTAATTATGACGTATTGACCGCAGGCAAAATGACTTAAGACTTTTAACTTAAGACTCGGGACTTAAAAATGAGGGACATCACTACATCGAAAGAGAAACTTCTGAAGAAGATCCGGAAGGCGCTTCTTGAAAAACGGGAGAACCCATACCCCAACCTGGAGGACCTGCCCCATTACCCCCCGAATGAGGAGATGCTGGAGGTGGTTTTTGCCGAGCAATTTACTGCAGTATCGGGGCAGTTTGTTTTTTGCGAAGATGAAGTGCAGTTTATTGAAACCTTACTTGAACTTGCCGAAGAACGGAACTGGCATAAAATATATTGCTGGGAACCGGCACTCCAGGAAATTTTAACCCGCTTTGAATATCCCTTTTTTGAAACTGATAAAGATTTTGAACAGGCCGAGGTGGGTTTTACACTTTGCGAAAGCCTGGTTGCCCGCAATGGCAGTATTATTTTGTCAAACTCAGGGATGGCGGGCCGCCGTTTGAGCATTTATCCGCCTGTACATATCGTATTGGCCTATACCTCGCAATTGGTGCTGGACCTGAAGGATGGTTTTAAAAAAATAAAAAATAAATACGGTAATAATTTACCATCAATGATCACCACGGTTACCGGCCCCAGCCGCACTGCCGACATTGAAAAAACCCTGGTATTGGGTGCCCATGGCCCCAGGGAATTGTTTGTTTTCCTTTTAGACGGATAGGCAGGCGCAATGTTTTTGGGCTGCATAGTCATACGCAACGTATGGCGTTACTACAAATTCAATTTCAGGCCGGCCAGCTTACATTCGTCCAAAACCATGCGTGTGCTTTCTTTGTGCGGCCCATACGCCCATTTGATAAGCCTGATACAACCATCGGCAATTTCAATCCCTGTAATATCGCCGTCATCAAAACAGCAGCATCCTGTGTTAAAATAAGTATCAAGGTAGCCTTTAAAATCGGGTATTTTGTCGCCACGGTTTTCCCTGTTAACTATTTGCTTTTTTATTTGGTCAGCCGCCTTATCGTCATTTGCTTTTTTTGCATCCTCCAGCCTTTCATATAATAGCTCAAGGTGGGTTAACGATTTAAAGACCGGCTGGTGAGTATGCCCGGTGATCAGCAGCATGTTTTTATGCTTCGAGCTCCACTGATACATCATTTTATTGTGCAGCGTTTTCAACTCGTCGTTTGTTGAAGGAGTATTAGGATTTATTCTTAAATAGGATTGAAGCGGCCCCCAAACGTCCGAAACAAACCATTTGCTGAACCAGTTGCCATCACTTTGTAAATCTCCCTGGTGCCCGTGGGTCATGTATATTTGCAGGGGAAGCTTATTGACCGTGGTTTTAAGGATAATGCCTTCATAAATAGCCACGGGCTGGTGATATATGTTGCGAAGACCGGCAGGGGCGAGGGGGTCATTATCCCAATAAAGGTCGTGGTTGCCAAATATTTTTATAAATCGCTTCTTTGTTAAAAAGTTTGCTTCGGCCTCAAACGTCGCCTTATTGTGCTTTTTTACGGTAATGAAAGTGTTTTCCCAAAGCTCTTCACTATCGCCCAGGTTGATGTAGAAAAACTGGTTATCCAAATAGTAAGCTTGTGCTGCCAGGTAATTTTTTTCGGCCCGGGCGAAAATATCAGCGCCATCCCTTGCGCCCTTATGCTGGTCCGAAAAAATAATAAACTTGTCAGTATCGGTATTAAAGGGGATGGTGATCCCATTTTTACCTGCGCCGCTGTCAATCTTTTCATAAAGTGCGCTAAGGGCCTTGTCCACTCTTTTTTGATCAGGCCGGGATGAAAATTTATCCGCCAGCCCGATAATAGGTTTTTTTAATATCTTTTGTAAAAAGCGCCGCATAGGTATTAAACATACAGATTTAAAAAATGTGTTAAAACGGTGCAAAATACCGTTAAAACACGGGGTGAATTTCACGGGCTTATATCGTATTATTGGGGCAATTAATTCAATCATCCTAATCTAATTAACTATGGCAACAATTATTGATCCTGTTTCAGCTAAGAGCCTGATACAGGAGTTCCAGGAACAAAACGCATCTGATGACGGACCGGGTTTGCTTACGCCTGCCGATCAATTACTCAATGGTTTTTTTATCGACAGGGAGAGTTTAGAGGCCCTGCTCAGTAATCCTGATGTGGCAGGGCTAAGTATCGCTTTGGCGAAGCACCCTGATTTTGTTGGCCAGCCAGGTAATTATTTTACCTTGCTTTATTCGGGCGCTGAGCTTAACACCGGGTTAGATGCCCCTACGCCTTACATAAATACAGGCGATATTTGTGCAGGTCCGCCACCTTGCCCACCCATGTGCAGCAACTGGCTTCAATAATAATATTTAAAATACATGGTGTTATAAAAAGCATCAAATACATGTTGATGGTTTGGCGGGTAGCCGGGGCATCATTAACAATTTAATTTTCCTATACATTTATTAATGAGGTTGCCGCAGATGCACGTTCAGAAAATGGCTTGATAATATTTTTAAGATTTATAATCTATGTACTTTGAGTTATTCATTGCTTGTCTTTACTTGTTTTTAACATTAAGCGTTTGCGGTAGTACAAGAAGTAAATATTATTTTGTACCGGCCTGTAAATCAACTGCAATCATGCAGCCTCATTTTTGTTATTTTTGAAAAACTGCGTTGATGTTTATTTTAATCACGTAACCGTAATCAAACGAATTAGATGACAATTATTTCATATCTCTATTGCGTGCTGCTGTTTATAGTAGCGGGTGTCGGACTCAGTCGCTATAAATTGCTGACAATTCCTTTCAAAATATTAACATGGTCTGTGGTGGCCGTCAGTATATTGGGTGTTTTGTCTAAATTCTTTTCGGTTAAATACAGGAATAACGCCCCCATTCTTCAGGTTCAATCCATCGCTGAATTTGTTTTTTACCTGGTAATATACTATTACCTCTTTAAAAATAAAACCATAAAAAAAGCGATACTGGTTTCTATCGTCGTCATTACAATATTCTTTTTTATAAATACCATTTTTTTACAACCGTTTGCAAAGAAGTTCCCAACCAATGTTTACGTCCCCACACAAACATTGTACGCCGTATTTTCATTATTGTTATTTAAAGAGATGCTGATGTACCCCATTAAGATTAACATTATTAAACAAAGTGTTTTTTGGTTTAATACAGCGATTTTATTCTATGCAACCACAATGTTTTTTAATTTAGGGCTTTCAAATTATTTAGCTGAGCATACCCATTATGATATCATCATAACTTTTTTTGGTACCTGATCATTTACTCATTTCATGTATTGATCTGTGTTGCTCTTTTAACTGATAATAAAAAAATAACAGCGCCCTATGCCTGATGAAAATTTGCGATTTTTAATTTTACTGACAGCAACATTTTTTGCCTGCATAGCAGGCTTTATAATTTATTTTATTGTTCTATACCGTAACAGGCAACTAAAAAACAAGCAGGAACAGGAACATCTTCAATCCATCTTTCGACAGGAGTTGCTAAAAGCCAGGATCGAAATGCAGGAACAAACGCTTAACCACGTAAGCCGCGAAATTCATGATAATATTACGCAGGTATTGTCATTTGTAAAGCTTGACCTGGCCATGATTGGCAATGCCGATGAAAAGCAAAAGCAAATAAAAATAAACGAGAGCCGTGAATTAATAGCCCAGGCTATTAACGACCTGAAGGACCTTTCAAAAAGCCTCAGTTTTGAACACATTACCAAACTCGGGTTGCTTAAAACCATTGAAATGGAAGTTAACCGGCTAAATAAAAGCGGGATTGTGAAAGCTGAAATTACTACCAACGGCGAAATTACGGGTTTGGGTGAACAGCGCGAACTGGTGCTTTTCCGGATTTTCCAGGAAGCGGTTAATAATATGCTTAAGCATGCGGGAGCCACTCATTTTAAAATCAGTTTGCAATATTACCCCGAATTGTTTAATTTGACCCTCGAAGACGACGGTGCAGGCTTTTCGGACGAAATGTCCGGGAAGAGTGACGGGGCAGGTTTAAGAAATATGGAGAACAGGGCAGCGCTTATCGGGGCAATTGCAAAAATAAATAGCGCGCCCGGAAAAGGGTGCGTTATAAAAGTTAGCCTAAACCCTTTAGAACAACATTTATATATTGATGAGGACCATTCAAATAGCATTGGTTGACGATCACCGCCTTTTCAGAAGCGGAATAGCATCTTTAATTAATAATTTTATAGGGTATACGGTCATTTTTGAAGCCTCAAACGGCGACGAAATGATCAGCAAAATAAAACCGGATTTCAGACCCGACATCATCTTGCTTGATATTAATATGCCCGGCATGAACGGCATTAATACGGCGCGCTGGCTTAAAACGGCTTATCCCCAAATTCAGATCATCGTATTATCCATGTTTGATGATGCCGAAAAGGTGCTGGCAATGCTCAAACTGGGGGTAAAAGGCTACCTGCTTAAAGACTCGGAGCCCATTGAGTTTGAAAAGGCCCTGCAAAAGGTATCACAGGGCGAAGTATATTATCCTGAATTTGTTACCAGGCTATTGCTCGATTCGATCAATAACCCGGTTGAATTTGATAAGCTAAATAGCAGGGAAGTTGAATTTTTAAAATTAGTGGCCACCGAACTCACCTATAAAGAAATTGCCGACCAAATGCGCATCAGTGTACGGACAGTTGATGGCTACCGCGATCAGCTTTTTGAAAAACTGCATGTTAAAAGCCGCGTAGGGCTTGTTTTATATGCCATAAAAAACAAACTGACAGAGTTGTAAAATGCTAAATTATTTAGCATTTTTGCTGTATGGGACATGAGGAAAATGCAGAGTTTTTTAAAGGGCGCGGGGCACAGGTAAATGCACACAACAAGTTTTTAAAAAACAAATATGTTTTAGAACATATGGAAGGGCTTGATGAGCCGATGCTGGAAAATACGGCTACACAATTATTTGTGGAGACACCCAAAAAGATCGTCAGCGAATCAAATAGCCCCGACCTGAGCCACATGTATTCCATTAACCCTTACCAGGGATGCGAACACGGCTGTATTTATTGCTATGCCCGCAATACGCATGAGTATTATGGTTTTAGCGCCGGGCTTGATTTTGAGCGAAAGATCATCACCAAACCAAATGCGCCTGAATTACTGGAGGCTTACTTCAATAAAAAAAATTACAAGCCCGTTTGCATCCTGCTTTCCGGGAATACGGATTGTTACCAGCCGGTTGAGCGAAAATTGCAAATTACCCGGTCGTTGCTGGAGCTGTTTTTAAAGTACCGGAACCCGGTAAGCATCATCACCAAAAACAACCTCATCCTGCGCGACCTGGATATTATTACCGAACTGGCCGCCATGAACCTGGTGCATGTAAACATCTCTATGACGTCCCTTAATGAACAGCTGAGGCAAAAGCTGGAGCCACGCACCGTTACCGCTACCGGCAGGCTGGCTGTTATTGAAAAGCTATCCGAAAAGGGGGTACCGGTACGGGTAATGGCGGCCCCCATTATTCCGGGGCTGAACAGCAATGAGGTGCCTAATATTATTAAAGCTGCAGCGGGCAGGGGCGCTTTGGCCGCCGGCTTTACTATTGTCAGGCTGAATGGTAGTGTTGGCGAACTATTTAGCGACTGGATTTACAAAGCATTCCCTGACAGGGCCGAAAAAGTGCTGAACATGATCAAATCATGCCACGATGGTAAGTTGAACGACAGTGATTTTGGCCGCCGGATGAGCGGGGAAGGGCAGGTGGCGGAATCTATCCACCAGTTATTTAAAATGGCCTGCAACCGCTTTATGGCCGACAGGGACATGCCGCCATTTAACTATGACTTGTTTGTGCCGAGGAATGGGAAGCAGGTGAGTTTATTTGGTGAGTAGTTGATTGCGGTTGATTAAGTGAGTTGTTATATTGTCAATTAGTCGCTTCAATTGTTGTGTACCTACGGCCAATGTCATTAAGTTAAGCGATACTCAATTGACTCACATGTTATTAAGTTAGGAAAAAGACAAGCAAAAAAGGATTGCAGCAAGTAGTTTTGAATCGACTAAAACACAAAACACTACTACAACCCTAATGGCCAAGACCGAGATAAAAATAGGAATAAAAATTATTTCCGAACTAAAAAGCTTTGTTTCATTGATAGTACATAATGAAGCTCTACTGAATAATTTCCGAAGATCTCCTGAAGACTTCACTCGAAATAGAAAATTACCTTTTGAACGGCTTGTTTTATTGATAGTTAAGCTTTGCAAAAAGACGCTTAGCATAGAGTTGGAAAAGTTTTTTGAGGAGTTAGGTGCCCCCAATACCTGCTCGGTAAGTGCTTTTACCCAACAACGCATAAAGCTAAAACCATCCTTCTTTTGTCTCTGGAACAGGGTTCTTTGCAGCAGTTTTTACTGTTATGCGGGGTCGGATATAAGGCAATGGAAAGCCTTACGAGTTATTGCAGCAGATGGTTCTAATGTAAGCTTAATAAACACTCCGGTGCTCAACGGCCATTTTGGTGGTGCAAGTAATCAGAATTGCAATTTTGTACAGGCTAAAACATTTTACCACTACGACGTGCTCAATCAGCTTGTTCTTTATTCTAAAATAGCGCCTTATCGTTATGGAGAAGTGCCAATGGCCTACGATGCAACAGAAGAATTGGAGGAAGATATGCTGGCTATTTACGACAGAAATTTTTGCAGTTACAAAATGTTCGCCTTACATCTTTGGGCCGAGAAGGAAATTAAATTCGTCATCAGGGGAAAGGATAATCATAGTATGGTACAGGAATTTGTAGCGAGAGGTAAACAAACAGAAGTTATTCATCTATCACCAGGGAAAGCGGCCATAGAAGGATTAAAAGAAAGCGGATTCATCATCACCAGGCAGACATTGCTAAAAGTGAGGCTAGTACGGGTTGAGCTTGAAAAAACAATAGAAGTACTAGTGACAAACTTATGGGCAGAAGACGGTTTTCCCAATAGCGACTTCAAAAAGCTTTACTTCTTGAGATGGGGGGTAGAGACGAATATATCCATTCAAAAGAATATCCTTCAACTAGAAGCTTTCAGCGGATTAACGGTTGAATCCGTTGAACAGGACTTCTATGCTACCGTTTTTACTGCAAATCTACATTCAGTTTTGATAAAAGATGCTCAACAATCAATAGACGAAAACTCAAAAAGTAGAAAATATCCTATGAAAGTTAATAGAAATAAGTCAATCGGTAAGCTTAAGATCAACCTTATCTCTCTTTTTACAGATAATGACGTTGGTCGTATCCTGAATATATTACACGCTCATTTTATAAGAGATATATTACCGGTGAGACCCAACAGATCCTATGAACGAGTCAGGAAAAACAAACAATCTAAAAGCAAACATAGGACGTTTTCAAACTTTAAACCATCTTACTAAATCCTTAACTTAATGACATTGACCTACGGCACACAATCCTCTTATTTTAATTTTTCTACCGATATTTTACTCTACCGATATTTTGCTCCTACAGAGCAGTCTTTGGGGTGAGGGAGTGAGTTTTGAATTACCAGTCCCGTTAGGGACTAAATATCGGTAGAAAAAACAATTTGTTAATTGATCCGCGCCGTAGGTGCGTAACCCCGGCTGCATGAATTATCCGGATATTTTATCATGTATTTCTGCACCAAAACCCCAATCGCAACGCCAATGGTATAACTCAGCAGATCACCCCACAAAAACACTTCGCCTAACACAAGGCCACCTATAACGGTATGCCTGATATTGTTGATCCACGGCGCCTGGTACAGCTGGCTGAACTCAATGGCATAGCAAAACAGCAGGCTGGCTATCACAATAAATTTGACCGATCTTGTAATAAACAGGAACCTAAAGCCAAAATAAATCATCGTCGCCCATAAAATATCGCCGATGAATAAGGGGATGCCCGCAATGTGGCGCGACAAAAGGCCGAGGATGATAGTAACAATAATCAGGATAAACCAGGTGAGGCGTGTTTTAGTCATTTTTGGATTGCTTCATAAAATAAAACATGTTGGTTTTTTTTAACTGTCTTATATTCTTCATACTTACAGATGTTCAATTCTGTGTTGGACAACTTCAATATTTTGTATACGATGACTCTGCCCTTTATTTTAAGAAAAATCATATCTCCCTGCATTTTGTAAGGGTAAAAAGAACTGAAATTATGAGTATTATCGATAAAATTTAAGGTGTCTTTGTTTGTAAAATCTAATACATCGTCAATCATGATAATCTTGCCTGAATCTGAGTTAGCAAATTTTTGTATAGAGTAATTCTTTCTAAATCGCCAGGATTTGTGAATAGAAACAGAATTATCACCTGTGTGATTATTATTGACGCAGGCAGATGCCAACATGAGAATAAAAATACACTTTAATTGGGAATTCATTTTAGGTTTAATTCGCATCAATCTAACCATTGTAAAACTAGAAATAGGAATTAGATTTACGAAGTTTTAAAAACTCCGTAAATCTAAGGGTTTTTAAAAGTTTCCTTACCTTCAAGCTACAATAAACCATCCAGGATGAAAATCGGCTCAAATCTTAAAATGATAATACCACTTTTGCCACTGTTATTCCTATTGTCAGGATGTAAATTTTTTACCGAAGGCAAAAATAAGCTGAAGGCTTATTGCCCTGGCTTAAACATTGGGGTAAGCGGCGTCAGCTGGTCGGGGAATGCGGCGAGAGATGCTTATGTACTGGAATACGACAGGGATTCTCAAAAAAAAGTCGTTACTTATTTTGAAGATAAAGCAAACGGGTTCGCTGAAGTAAAAAACGGAGATTTTTATGATATAGAGATTGACAATGATAAAATAATAGATAGAAACGACCATGTGCTGATTAAAACCATTGAGAAAAAGAAAGGCACCGCCGAAGTGATCTTTAATGAGACGACACGAAGGATAGTTATTGTTGAGGAATAAAAAGCTGGCGTACCTGAACGTCGAATCGCTTATGTATCAAATCTGAATACCAAAAAGGCAGCGAGATTTTCCCTGCTACTTCAAAAAAGCAACTCAGTAAATTAAATAGAACCCTTACTTTTTGATCGTATTTTTTACCGGCCTTGCCGCAGCAACGGTTTCAAATGCATTGTCAGCTTCTTTTTTTGGTTTTGGCTGTGCGGATTTTGCAGGCAGTTCGGCTAAAATGGTGCGGCCGCCTTTTACCACCTGGCCCAGGTCAACCTTAATGGTTGAGCCAAGGGGTAAAAAAACATCCACCCTCGAGCCGAATTTGATAAAGCCAAACTGCTGGCCCTGCTCCACTTTGTCGCCTTCTTTTACATACCAAACAATACGGCGGGCCAGCGCGCCTGCTATCTGGCGGAACAAAACGGGCACACCTGCAGCGTTTTCAATAACGATGGTGGTGCGTTCGTTTTCGGTGGAGGATTTGGGGTGCCAGGCCACCAAATATTTACCCGGGTTGTATTTAAAATATTTTACCACGCCTGCTATCGGGTTACGGTTTACATGCACATTTACCGGCGACATAAATACCGATAGCTGAATCCTTTTATCTTTTAAATATTCAGTTTCAGTAGTTTCTTCAATTACTACCACCTTGCCATCGGCAGGACAAAGCACAATTTTGTCATCAGTTTCTACCGGAAAAACGGGGCTGCGGAAAAATTGCAGGATGATCACAAAAAGCGCAAAAGAAAGTATATAAACGATCCATTTGACCACATGGGCTTCGGGAAAATAAAACTGGATCACGGCGTTCAGTACAAAAATGAACAGTACGCACAGCGCTATGGAGGTATATCCTTCTTTATGGATGGTCATTGCTTTATTCTTTCTGCAAAATTAATAATTTTATTGGGTTAACAGAGACGAAGTGGTGCAATGAAATACAAGGGGCAGCTCATGGAATGCATGGTTTATTTGTATAGCAAAATTTCTTTATAAATCCAAGTAAATTACAGAATTTATTTGTGTACCAGGTGTACCAGGTTTATTCATCTGTTCCGGGTGGTTCACGGGTTCCAGAATTTTGGCGCCGACCGCGGGCCGATCAACCTTTTTTGCAATGGTCCGTCGACTATGGACTAAAAACTAAGAAGCAATAAAATACAAGTACATATAAACGATGGGCGCCGCAAGGAAGAGGCCGTCGAAACGGTCGAGCAGGCCGCCATGACCGGGGAGGATGCCACCACTGTCCTTCACATTAATACTCCGCTTAAACATCGATTCTACCAGGTCGCCGAGGGTGCCGATGCAGGAAATGATGATGGCGATGGATACCCATTGGTTCCATGGCAGTTCAGTATAAAAATGCGCAAGGATAAGCGCCACCCCAGCGCTGATGATGATGCCGCCTATAAAGCCTTCCCATGTTTTTTTGGGTGAATGCCGCTCAAATAATTTTGTGCGGCCAAATTTCATCCCTACCAGGTAGGCGCCGGTATCATTGGCCCATAGCAATATCAAAAATGCCAGCGGGAAATGAAAATCATAGGCCCCTTTCACGAATGCCAGTGCATGGAAAAAAGTAAAAGGCACAATAACCAGCACAATACCCAGGTAAGTATAGGCAATATTGTTAAACGGAGATGCTGATTTGTTATATAACTGCCTGATAAACACCAGCGCCGAAGTGAGCGGCATCAGGAACAGCAATGAGTGGGCAGCCTTGTAGCTCAGCAACAGGGTAATGTTATCCGAAAATATGAGCACAGCAATACCTGCAAAAAGCATCATGCCATTGATGATGCCCAAAACGATATCGGGTTTTGCAGTGTTTTGGGTAACCAGGCTATAAAACTCGTACAAACAAAAAGCGCTGAGCATCAGGTAAAAGGTCACAAATACAAACTGCCCCAGCAGCACGGAGGCCAGCATAACAATAACAAAGAAAAAGCCGGTAATGGCGCGTGTTTTCATAAATTAACCTGGTTAAGGATGATGACCTCAATAGCGTCGCTGAAATCTTCCTGGTGTATATATACTTCTATTTCACCAAATGTACGGTGAGATGAATCTTGTTTATTAATGATAACGCTTTCTATATGATAGCCGGCAAGCGCTTGTTTTACCATTTCTGCCTGGTAATAATTTACTGAAGTAAAAATTTTAATCCAGTTCTTCTCCATCGGCTTCCGGGAAAGGTTTTTTTTCTAAAGCAATTTTACGGTAAATCAGCATCAGCAGTATCAAAAGCGCAGCGCTGAAAGTATAACCAATGTAATTAAAAAGGTGCTGGTCATCAGGGTTTTGGCTAATTGTTTTATGCTGGTAAAGATAGGTCACCACCACATCGGTTCCGTTATTTATAAAATGCGCCCATACCGCCGGCCAGATACTGCCGCTCCACGCAACAAAATAACCGAATAGGACGCCAAGCAATACGCGGGGCAGAAAGCCATAAAACTCCATATGGAAAGCGCTGAAGAGGATAGCCGTTATCCAAACTGCGGCATGTACGTTATGGGTCCAGCGCACAAATATGGTTTGTATCACCCCCTGAACATGAACTCCTCAACAATAGCTGTTAACAAACCTATCAGCAACAAATCCAGCAACATATCCCAGATGGTATTCATCCGCAGCATTATACCGGTTATTTTTTGGGCACTGTTCTCGCTATCCTTCATCCAATCCTCCAGCCCCTTCAAATAATGAGGTAATTTCATCTTCAGGTTGATATTTGACAGCAGTTCAATTGTTGGGTTCGATAGAAACATCAACAGAAAAACCAATACCAAAAGCGCCCAATGAAAGTTTATACCGGGTTTGATGTAATCATGTTCATCATTTACAATAACCTTTGCAAAAAATACCGGCGCTACAAAGATGGGTAGTGTTGTTCCAACCAACTGTAACACCCATAACGAATTGTTTAAATGAGGTGTTGAAGGATTTAAACTGGCGATGTCCATAATCCCTTTAATGCCGAAAACACCAATAAGCGCAACGTTGCAGATCAGCAGCGTGCCAATAAATATTGCTCCAAAAATAAGTAGCTGAAGGGCAGGGTGCAATCGGTTTGCACCATTGTTCAGTTGTTTATAGGGTGTATTTATCATCCGGCTTAAAATACGTAAATTTGCAACGAAGATAATGTATGTCGGTACAAATTGGAAATATTGATTTAGGAGAGTTCCCGCTGCTTTTGGCGCCGATGGAGGACGTGAGCGATCCGCCTTTCCGTTTTGTTTGCAAGCAAAACGGGGCGGATATGATGTACACGGAGTTTATCTCATCCGAAGGGTTAATTCGTGATGCCGCCAAAAGCCGGCAAAAATTGGATATATTTGAGTATGAGCGCCCTATCGGCATCCAGATTTTTGGCAGCGATATCGACCATATGCGCGAGGCTACCGAAATAGCTACACTGGCCGGGCCCGACCTGATGGATATTAACTATGGCTGCCCTGTTAAACAGGTGGCATGCCGCGGCGCCGGTGCCAGTTTATTACAGGATATTGACAAAATGGTAGCCATGACCAAAGCCGTGGTGGAAGCAACCCATTTGCCGGTGACCGTAAAAACAAGGCTCGGTTGGGACGACAATACCAAAAATGTTGATGAAGTTGCCGAGCGATTGCAGGATGTGGGGATAAAAGCCCTCACTATTCATGGCCGCACCAGGGCGCAAATGTATAAAGGCGTTGCTGATTGGACAATGATTAGGGACATTAAAAAAAATCCGCGGATAAAAATTCCAATTTTTGGAAACGGGGATATCGATTCGCCCGAAAAGGCAGCTGCCTGGCGCATGGAATTTGGTGTTGACGGGATGATGATCGGCAGGGCGGCCATAGGCTATCCGTGGATCTTCAGGGAGATTAAACACTATTTTAAAACCGGCGAACACCTGGATAAACCCACCATTGCCGAGCGCATAGCTGCCTGTAGTACCCACCTGCAGAAATCAATAGAATGGAAAGGCCCAAAAACAGGCATTTTTGAGATGAGAAGGCACTATTCCAACTATTTTAAAGGGATTGAGCATTTTAAAGAATACCGCATGCAACTGGTTACCGCCGGTACGCTGGAGCAGGTTTCGGAGATCCTGGAAGGGATATCCCACGACCCCAGGTATGCTCCTTTAGCAGCGGAAAGTATTTAGGCTCAGGTCTTAAGTTCTTGAAAAATGGCTTATTGAATTGGCAAAATATAAAAACTTTAAAAATTTATATTCAAATGGCTTGATTTTTGACTTGATAGTATATATTTGAAAAATTGAAATGCTAACAATGGTTACTACAATTACAGACGGTGTCAAAGTTTCCGTAGAAACAATCTATCAGCCAGAATATTCTAACCCGGCAAACGACCATTTTATGTTTGCTTATAAAGTAACCATTGAAAACATGGGCACTTACGCGGTAAGGTTAATTTCAAGGCACTGGTATATTTTTGACTCGAACGGAGCAAAAAGAGAAGTAGAAGGCGAAGGTGTTGTTGGCCAGCAACCGGTAATTGAACCCGGCCACTCGCATGAATATGTTTCGGGCTGTAATTTAAAAACAGATATGGGCAGCATGAAAGGCGAGTACCAGATGTCGCGCCTGGTTGATAGCTCACTTTTCAACGTACAGATACCGGAATTTTACCTGGTTGCACCTTACCGGATGAACTAACGACAAAGAAAATTTGCAGATAAAATAAAAACCCCGGTTTGCTGAAAGCCGGGGTTTTCTATTTAAAAAAAATGCACGTTATATTAACGTTCTTTCTGTTTTTGTGGCTGCTGTTTTGGTTGCGGCCTTGCGCGCTGCGGCTGCACCCTTTGTGGTTGTACACGTGGCTGCTGTACGCGGGGTTGAGGTTGCCCTGGCGTACCGTTATTTTGCGGTTTAACGGCATTTGGCTGGTTGGCAGGCCGGTTCGGGTTATTAATGTTAGTCCTGTTTGGTTGATTTGCAGGCCTGTTCGGATTGCCGGCGTTTGGCCGGTCGGGGTTATTTTGGTTAGGATTTGCATTCGGGTTGCCCAATTTTGAATTGGTGGCAACCTGTCCGCGCTCGTTCATCGGTTTGCCGCCAACTTTATCCATAACAGCCGCTGTTGGATGCCCGCCGTTTACTTTTGCAAACTGGCTTTTATCCTGACTGGCGTGCTGCTGGTGAGCCAATTGTTCTGCTGTTGGCTGAACGTGCTGCTCGTGCATTGCCGCAACTTCTTCGGGCCTCGGCCTTGCCTGGATCCCACCGGGGCCATTAAAACTGGTATGGTTATTTACGGTAATATTGTTAATAACCGTGCGGTCAACATAAGTGTTATGTATCACTGTAGTGTTTACATTAACAACGGCTGTATTGTAGCGGAAACGTCCGCCTTCCCAGTTGCCGCCATAAAAACCAACGCCTCCATAGCCGAAACCATAGTTAATGCCTCCATAAAAACCTACGTGCGGACCCCAGTAGCCGGCATGGAAACCGTAAAAGCCGCCTTCGTAACCCCAGTAGGCTGGTGTCCATAAATAACCGGGTGTTGGTGGGGCTACCCACACGCCGGGCACCCAATAATAACCGTCTGCATCATCGTAAGCCCAATAACCAGGCTGCCATAAATAACCTTCCACAGGGCAGGCAGGCTGTACATATACAGGCAATTCAGGTGGCGCAATCCTAACGGATATACCAATGCTCACCTGGGCATTTGCCGCTGATGCTGTAAAGAGCACCACGCAAATTAAAAGGATTAGTTTTTCAATCTTTTTCATTTTTTTAGCTTTTTCAGGGTATTAAATATGCTGTCTATGGTAAGACAATAATCATCCAATAAAGTTTAAATATTTTGTAAAAACGTTATGATAAACCTTGCACATAACAGCTTGGTTTGCACCAGAATACGCACGTTAGACAGGATGAAAATACAATGGCCCTTATGCTGCCAGGCACAGGGCCACTATATTTAATTTTATAAAAAAGCTAATTTATTACCTTACGCCCGGTCTTTGCCGGTTAGGGCGTTGTTGTGCCGGCCTTTGCTGCAATTGAGCGCGTTGCTGCATACGTTGCTGCTGCATATTCTGGCGCTGCTGCATCCGCTGCGCCTGCATATTCTGCCGTTGCTGCATGCGTTGCTGCTGCAATTGAGCACGTTGCTGTACCCTTTGTTGCTGTGCCTGGCGTTGTTCGGTAACCCTCTGGCGCTGCAGCTGCATATTTTGACGTTGTGCCAGTCGTTGTTCAGTAGCGTGTGCCCGCAATGCCTGGTTGGCATGCTGACGTTCTGCAACCCTGTTTTCGGTAGCACGCTGACGCTGCGCCCGCATATTCTCATTTGCCCGCTGTCGCTGTATGGTTGCGGCGGCCGCTATGCGGCCACGTTGATTATAGGCATTTCCGTGTACCCTGTTCATGGCAACGGCTGTGGGGTGGCCATGATTTACGTTCGCAAATTGCGCCCTGTTTTGTCTCGCAGCCTGCTGGTGTGCTATTTGGTTGGCTGTTGCCTGTATATGGCGTTCGCGCATGGCTGCTTCTTCAAACCTGGTTGGCCTTGCGTTTGCACCACCGGGGCCATTAAAGCTATAATGATTGTAGGTGTTGTTACGGATTACCGTACGATCGATATAGGTATTATGAATAAACGTACGGTTTACACGCCAAACGGCAGTATTATACATAAACCGGTTACCTTCCCACCGGCCTCCGTAAAAACCGAAACCACCATACCCAAAACCATAATTAATGCCGCCGTAAAAACCTACATGCAGGCCCCAATAACCGGGATGGAAACCATAAACGCCCGCTGCAAATCCCCAGTAAGGAGGGGTCCACAGGTAGCCGGGGTTTGGCGGAGCTACCCACACGCCAGGTACCCAATAATAACCGTCGCCGGGATCGTAGGCCCAATAACCGGGTTGCCATATATAGCCCTCAACCGGGCAGGCCGGTTGTTCGTAAACCGGTAAGGCTGGCGGCGCTATACCTGCGGATATGCCAATACCAACACTTACCTGTGCATATGTCTTTGGCACAGCAAAGGCTATTGCACTAACCAGTATCAATAATTTTGCTATCTTTTTCATGGTAATTTTATTTTGGTTAATAATTTATATGACAATTTTTTTAAAAAAATGTTTAATATAAAATTTCTAAAAAAGAAAAATATTTGCTCTGTACCTTATTTTAGATATGCCTGTAAAACAGTGTTAACGGGCTGTGCCCAGTGACTTAAATTCGAATATTTACAAAATGAGCACAAAAAAATCCCCGCCTGATTTAAGCGGGGATTAATACTATGAATTCAGAGCCAGTTATTATCTGCCTCCGTTAGGATGTTTTTCCGGCTGCGCAGGACGTTGCTGTTGCGCAGGTCTTTGCTGCTGCGCAGGACGTTGCTGTTGCGCAGGTCTTTGTTGCTGCGCAGGACGTTGCTGTTGCGCAGGTCTTTGTTGCTGAGCAGGACGTTGCTGTTGGTTAGCATTTTGGCGTTGCTGCACCTTTTGCTGCTGCACACGCTGTTGCTGCTGATTAGCATTCTGGCGTTGTTGCACCTTTTGCTGCTGCATACGCTGTTGCTGCTGATTAGCATTCTGGCGTTGTTGCACCTTTTGCTGCTGCATACGTTGTTGCTGCTGATTAGCATTTTGGCGTTGCTGCACTTTTTGCTGCTGCATGCGCTGCTGCTGCTGATTAGCATTCTGGCGTTGTTGCACTTTTTGCTGCTGCATACGCTGCTGCGTTGCCTGGCGCTGTTGATTGGCATTCTGGCGTTGGATTGCCGCCGCCTGGCCTCTTTCATTAAAAGCACGGCCGTTCACCCGGTCCATTGCTACGGCTCCGGGATGGCCATGGTTTATATTATTAAACTGGGCGCGGTTTTGCCTTGCAGCTTGTTGGAACTGCCTTTGCCTTGCAGTAGCCTGGATATGGCGTTCCCTCATTGCTGTTTCTTCAAAACGGTTTGGGCGCCTGTTTATACCACCCGGGCCATTAAAGCTGTAACGGTTGTTGTTGCGGACAAAAGTATTGTTGATATACGTATTGCGAATTACCGTACGGTTAATACGCCACGCTGCAGAATTGTACATAAATCTTCTGCCTTCCCAGCGGCCGCCGTAAAAGCCTTCGCCGCCATAACCGAAGCCATAGTTAATGCCACCGTAAAAACCTACATGCGGCCCCCAGTAGCCTAAATGAAAGCCATAAGAACCACCCTCAAACGCCCAATACGGCGGGGTCCATAAATAACCACGGGTTGGTGGGGCAACCCAAACACCCGGTACCCAGTAATAACCACCATCCGGATCATAGGCCCAATAACCGGGTTGCCATAAGTACCCATCCGACGGGCATTCAGGTTGTTCATAAACCGGTATTTCAGGCGGAGCGATATTTGCTGAAATACCGATACCTATGCTTACCTGTGCATGTGTGGCTGGCATAAAGAACGCCATACCACATATGAGCATAATTATTTTTTGAATATTTTTCATGTTTTTATATATTATGTATGTAAGAGACAAATAATTATCAGTAAAGTTTAAAATATATTTTTGAGGGTTGCTGCCAGGTGCGCATATTTAATCACTTTGGATATTAAGTATCTTTCCTTTTCAGCTCTCCGTTAAGCTTTTTTTGAGCCGAATCGATCTTTTTAAATTGTTTTTCGTGATTTTTTATTTGTTTCTCCTGTAACCGCATCCGGGCTTTCCGGCCTTTAACAATTTTAGGTTTAGGCTGATTTTTGATGTTGTGAACGGTATCCCGTTTTGGTTTTACCGGATGAACCTGCGGAATTGCCAATACGCTTACATACATAACTGAAAGCAACGCGATGATAAAAGTTGTTTTTTTCATGCTGGATTGGTTTGTAAAACAACCGGAAATAGGCCGTTATCGTAAGTACAATATAAAAATACGAATAGGGTAAGGCGCCTGAAATGATATCAGGCACATTCATAAAATTATTCTTAAACAAAAATCCCCTGCCTGCATAAGCAAACAGGGGAGATAAATGTTTCTCAGTTTGTAATAATATTTTTATTATCATCAGTTTCTCCTGTTGAAGAGAAATGATGCGTAATATAATAACGTAGCCAAAGCACTAAGGGCGGCAACTACGTAAGTCATGGCGGCCCACCAAAGGGCATCTTTGGCCTGTGTATGTTCCTGGCTGGTTTGCATTACACTATAATTGTTGTTTAGCCAGGCAATAGCCCGGTTGCTTGCATCAAACTCTACCGGCAGGGTAATAAAGCTGAATGTGGTAACCAATGCAAGCGCGGCAACCCCGATAGCCAGCACAAAAGGATTATGCATAAAAAATAACAGCATCACCCCAATAAATAATGTCCATTGCGTTAAGGTTGAGGCCACATTAATAACAGGTACCATTGCGGTGCGCAGGCTTAACCAGGTGTAAGCCTTTGCATGCTGCACCGCATGCCCGCATTCGTGGGCAGCAACGGCTGCCGACGCCACGCTCCTGCTGTAAAATACGTCAGGGCTAAGGTTTACTGTTTTATCTCCGGGGTTATAGTGATCTGTCAGCTGCCCTTCAACCGAAATTACCTTTACATCATAAATACCGTGATCGCGCAGCATGCGCTCCGCCACCTCCCGGCCCGAAAGCCCGGACGACAAAGGCATTTGCGCGTATTGATTAAATTTACTTTTAAACCGCCATTGCACTATAAAACTCACTATCGCGATGACGATCATTAATAACCATGCTGATCCCATATCTATCTGTCTTTAATAATTTAATTAAACTGTTTTTATTATTTTTATTTCAATTTCTAAAGCCCGGAAACATCAGCTGAAATAATATTTCAATACTTTTGACACCTGACTTTCAGTTATATTACACCATAAATCAAAAAGTATTCCGTAAAACACCACATCCATTGGAAACAAACACATTTTCGTATTGGGAACGCACTGCATTTATTGATAATGCCGACATCATCGTCATCGGTAGTGGGATTGTGGGGCTAAGTGCGGCACTACATTTAAAAAAACAGCAACCCGCACTAAAGGTGCTGGTACTGGAGCGTGGCTTTTTACCCACCGGCGCAAGCACCAAAAACGCCGGTTTTGCTTGCTTTGGCTCTGTATCTGAGCAACTTGTACTGCTCGAAAAATCTACCGAAGACGAAGTTGCCCGCCTGGTGGGTTATAAATGGCGCGGGCTGCAGCGCTTGCGGGAAAACCTGGGCGATGAGGCCATTGATTACCAGCAGCATGGCGGGTATGAAATATTTATGGATGACGACAAGGAAAAGGCGGAGCATTGCCTCGACCAGATGGACAGGCTGAATAATTTATTTAAAGACGCCATCGGGCATAGCGACATTTATGCAGCTGCGAATGACAAAATAACAGCTTTTGGTTTTAAAGGGATTTGCCGGATGATTTATAACCCTTACGAAGGACAACTGCATACCGGTAAAATGATGCGGACCTTATTAAAAAAAGTATATGACCTTGGCGTGATCGTTTTAAATAATTGCGAAATCAGGGAAATTAACAATGAGGGCAATTCCGTCAGCCTGAAAACGTCGCAGGGAGATTTTAAAGCCGGGAAAGTGATACTGGCAACCAATGCGTTTGCCAACCAGCTGTTTCCCGAATTGAAAGTTATTCCCGGCAGGGGGCAGGTTTTGATCACCCGGCCGATTGAAGGCTTAAAGCTAAAAGGCACCTATCATTTTGATGAAGGCTATTATTATTTTAGAAATATTGATGGCCGGGTATTGTTTGGCGGCGGGCGCAACCTTGATTATAAGGCCGAAGAAACCTGGGATTTCGGCCATACCGAAACGGTGAAAAACAAACTGGTAAATTACCTGGAAGAAGTGATATTGCCCGGGCAGGATTTTGAAGTAGATTACTGGTGGAGTGGTATTATGGGTTTTGGCGAAGACATCAGTCCGATAGTGAAACAGGTTGAACCTAATATTTTTTGCGCGGTTAGATGTAACGGAATGGGCGTGGCGATGGGTAGTTTGGTGGGGGAGGAAGTAGCGGAACTGGCGCTGGCTTAGGGCCCATTTATTTCGGAATTCGGAATTTCGATGTCGGATTTAACAGGGGAGAATTTTAATAACCAATATAAAATCGTAGTTTCGGGTATGTTGAATGAAAAAGAAAAATTAAATATCGATGATATTATAGCGTCACTGCAAAGTTTAGACAATAACGAGCGGGCGAGGCTTCAAAGCGCCTTGTTCCACCTTCAGAACGACCTGGACCTGAAAGAGGCGATCAGCGAAGGCCTGGACGACATCAAAAATGGCCGCGTAAGTTCTCATGAGGCTGTTATGAAGGAAATCAAAGAGAGCTATAGTTAATAGAATTTCGGATATCGCCTGCCAGCCGCAGGCAGGGAATTTCGACCCGATAGCTATCGGGTTCGGATTTATATTTTAGCGTTCCGGGGGTAAAAGTCCTTTGAACGACTAAAGTTGAATATTCACCGGAACAGGTAAAAATCATTTTATCATCAATATTCCAGCTTACGCTCTTCTATTTGTGCGATTTGATAACTTTGTACATATGCCTGTTTCCCAAAATATTAAAGTAGCTGTTGACGCCGTAGTATTTGGCTATACTTCGAAAGAGGGCCTGTCGGTACTTTTGATCAAACGGGATATCGAACCCTTTAAAGATATGTGGGCGCTCCCCGGCGGGCTGGTGGGTGATGAGGAGTCATTGGAAGACGCCGTACACCGCGAATTGAAGGAAGAGACCGGCATCAGCATAACATATCTTGAACAGTTATACAGCTTTGGCAAACCCGGGCGCGACCCCCGTAACCGGGTCATCTCCATTACCTATTACGGCCTGGTAAAACCCGATGCCTTTGAAGTTTGTGCCGATACCGATGCCGGTGATGCCGCCTGGTTCAATATCAAAAATTTGCCGCTACTTGCGTTTGATCACCCCGAGATCATTGAAACCGCATGGAAGCGGCTGCAAAGCAAGATCCTGTACGAGCCAATAGGCTTTGAGCTGCTGGATGAAAAGTTTCCATTCTCCGAACTTGAAAAACTCTATGTAGCGGTACTTGACAGACCTATAGACCGCCGGAATTTTAAAAAGAAAATAACCCAGTTTGGCTTTTTGGATGAAACCGATGAGAAGCAAACTCTTGGTGGTGCCGGCCGGCCGGGTAACCTATACCGCTTTAATGTTAAAAAATATTTCCGCCTGAAAAAGGCAGGTATCAACTTCGAGATCTAAAAAAAGTAAAAAATAATTTGCGTATTATAAACGCACATCTATATTTGTGTATAATTAACACAAATTGATCATGAAAACAGGCGTCATCATTGCCAGGTTCCAGACACCATACCTGCACGACGGGCATAAACAGCTCATCAGCCAGGTAGAAGAAAACCACACCAAGCTGGTTATATTACTGGGCGTTAGTCCGCTATTGGGCAGCCGCAAAAATCCTTATGATTATTACACCCGCGAGAAAATGATCAAAAAGGATTATCCGGAAGTGATCGTTTTACCGGTAAGCGATAACCCGAGCGATAAGGTATGGTCGGACAGCATCGACAGTTTGTTAAAAAGCGTATTCCCGGGCGAGCAATTTTGTTTATATGGCAGTCGCGATAGCTTTATACCCTCCTACTCGGGCCGCTTTGAGACCATTGAATTACCCGAACACGGCGACTATAACGCTACCGAGCTGCGCAAACAATATGCCGATAAGGTTTTTGATTCAAACGATTTCAGGGCGGGGATTCTATATGCCTATTACAACCAGTACACCAAAGTTTATCCAACGGTTGACATCGCCCTGTTCCGCAACAACAAAACAGAATTACTGCTGGGCAAAAAGGCCATCAATAACAAATGGCGCTTCATAGGCGGCTTTGCCGACCCGGAAGATGAGAGTTATGAAACCGCTGCTAAACGCGAATTAAGCGAAGAATGCGGCGAAATGGAAACCACCGGTATGGGCTACGAAACGTCGGCAAAGATAAACGACTGGCGTTACCGCAGCGAGGCCGATAAAATTATAACCCTGCTGTTTAGCTGCGAGTATATTGACGGCGCACCACTGGCACAGGATGACATTGCCGAATTGAGCTGGATAAAATTAGCTGATGTTCCGCAACTGATGGCTGACGGCCAAACCAGCGACGAGCACGCAGGGCTATTTAACCATATCATTAAAAAATATTTAAACCTTTAACATTATGAAACGCGAAAATTTGATCCTTTTGGCTGATGCCTACAAATACGCACACCATAAATTATACTATCCCGGCACCACACAGATCTTTAGTTACCTGGAGAGCCGCGGCGGGATGTTTGATGAAACGGTATTTTTTGGCCTGCAATATTTTTTAAAAGAGTACCTGCAGGGCCCCGCCTTTACCCAACAGGACCTGGACGAAGCCGAAGGTTTTTTACTGCAGGTATTTGGCCGCGATGACGTGTTCGATAAATCCAAATTCCAGTACATCCTTGATAAATACGACGGGTACTTGCCGGTAAAAATAAGAGCTGTTGCCGAGGGTACCGCCGTGCCGGTAAGCAATGTATTAATGACCATTGAGAACACCGACCCCGAATGCTTTTGGCTCACCAACTTTTTGGAAACCCTGCTGATGCAGGTTTGGTACCCCTGCACCGTGGCCACGCTGAGCAACCAGATCAGGAAAGTAGTTACTGAATATTATAAAGAGACAGCCACCGAAGGCGCCGAAGCAGGGATTGACTTTGTGCTGAATGATTTTGGTTTTCGAGGGGTAAGCAGTGTGGAAAGTGCTAAAATTGGCGGGGCCGCACACCTGCTCAACTTTAGCGGGAGCGATAACCTGGCAGGATCAGGCATGGCTATTAAGTATTATAACGCCCAAAAGGTATATGGCCTCAGTATCCCGGCAACCGAACATAGTATTTGTACCCTGTTGGGTGAAGAGGGCGAACTGGAAGTGTTTAAGCACGTACTTAAAACCTTCCCGACAGGCGTTATTGCCTGCGTATCCGACAGCTACGATATTTTCAGGGCGTGCGAGGAATATTGGGGCGAAGACCTGAAGGACGAAATATTAAAACGTGATGGTACCCTGGTGATCCGCCCGGACAGCGGCGACCCGATCATGACGCTGATTAAAATATTTGAAATCTTGTTCAGCAAGTTTGGTTTTACCCTCAATAAAAAGGGCTACAAGGTGTTGCCCAAACAGGTGCGGGTAATACAGGGCGATGGGGTTAATTACGAGGAGATCAAAAAGATCTATGCTGCCTTAAAGGCAAACCGCATCAGTGCCGAAAACCTGGTGCTGGGCATGGGCGGCGCATTGTTGCAAAAGGTGGACCGGGACACCCAAAAGTTTGCCCTCAAATGCAGCAGTGCGGTTATCAACGGGAAGGAAGTAAAGGTAGAAAAAAGCCCGACCGAAATGGACGGGCAGGGCAACATCACCCAAAGCTTTAAAAAGAGCAAGGGCGGCCGGCTGAAATTAATAAAGCTAAACGGTACATTTAAAACCGTAAACCAGGACGAATACCCCGGCTATACCGATGAACTGCAGACCGTATTTGAGAACGGCAAATTGCTGAATGAAATGACTTTTGAACAGGTGAAAGCCAATATCAGCCTTTAATATTATCCCGCATGAAAAAAGTACTGCTCCATATAAAGAATTGCCCTGCAATTTGAAGTAATCCTGAAGATAGTGAGAAGTCCGGCCGCTCGCGGGCTAAAAAAAGCACTCATTTTCCTTCATTTCTGTCACCGAATGCTATGACCCATAGGGTCTGCCCCTTTGTAGAAAAAAAGGATAAAGGTTAATTGCCGCGTAGCGGCTACCCTTATTTGGTAGCCAGGTAATTAAAGCATTACAAAACGGGTTCAAATTATCAAATCTTCCTTAGTTTGTTTCCCGACGTGTTTTTTTGTGAATTATCGCGGGGCGACGGGTAACCTCCACGAGGCAATTTTATGGATTTTAATATTAGCTACAAATGGGTTATCCCTGACGGGATATAAATTAGCGGGTCCATAAAGCGCCTCCTCATATTATTTCATCGCTTCCCGCACCGTTTAAAACAACTCAACCAGCCGTTCCAAAGCCATGCCCCTTGATCCTTTTACCAGGATGGTGGAGTTTTTTATAGGATTTGCTTTCAAAGCTGCAACAGCATCTTCAGCGGTATCGAAAAACACATTTTTGTCCATGGTCCATGGTCCATGGTCCATGGTCGCTCCCGCAAGGGCAAATTCTTTACCGATAAAAATACGTTGATCAACCGGTGTTTCCATCGCTTTTTGAATGATGGCGGTGTGTTCAGCTGCGGCTTCATCACCAAGTTCAAACATATCACCCAGTATCAACACTTTCCGGTCGGCCTTAATTTTGCCGATATTTTCAATAGCCACCTGCATGCTGCTGGGGTTGGCGTTATAATAATCGCAAATCAGGGTATTAGTGGCCGTTTGCATAATTTGCGAGCGGTTGTTTTTGGGCTGATAATCCTCAACGCCTTTATTGATCTCCTCATCTGACAATTTAAAATATACGCCAATGCAGATAGCAGCCAAAATGTTATCGAGGTTATAAGCGCCCGTGAGCTGTGTTTTAACCAGGTTACTTTTACCGGTATGATTATTCGCCCATTTTAAAGTTAATAAAGGGGAGTTTTCGATTATTTCTCCATTAACCAAATTGTTTGCGCTGCTTTTTCCATAATAAACTACGTTTTGCAATCCGCGCAACTGCTCCATTTCTATTAAGTCCGGATTATCCCTATTAATAAAAGCGATCCCACTACCGTCTTGTTCTTCGGACTTCCGGACTTGCGGATTTTCGGACTTCTTCAAGAAATCATACAACTCACCCTTGCCTTTTTTTACCCCTTCAAAGCCGCCAAAGCCTTCCAGGTGTGCCTTGCCTACATTGGTAATGAGGCCGTGGCTGGGCTGCGCGATACCACAAAGGAATTCAATTTCCTTTTGGTGGTTGGCGCCCATTTCAATCACCGCCATTTCGTGCGAAGCATCAATCGTCAGGATGCTAAGCGGCACGCCGATATGGTTATTCAGGTTGCCTTGCGTGGCCTGTGTTTTAAAGTGCTGCGATAAAACCGAGTTGATCAGTTCCTTGGTGGTGGTTTTACCGTTGGTGCCCGTAAGCCCGATCACGGGGATCGTTAGCTGTCGGCGGTGGTGCCTTGCCAGATCCTGTAATGCCGTTAAAACATCATCCACCAGCAGGTATTTTTCATTAAGCTGATAAACCGGATTATCAATTATGGCATAGGCCGCCCCGGCTTCAATCGCCTTTTCAGCAAAAGTATTGGCATCAAATTTTTCGCCTTTTAAAGCAAAGAACAAGCTGCCTGGCAATATTTTCCGGGTATCGGTAATGATCAGCGGGTGCTGAAGAAAAAGCGTATAAAGTTGTTCTGTATTTGTCATAGCCCTCTCTATATTGCGTAGCACTTATGAGTGCCTAAGCCAAACAATAATAATACGAATAATCTCCCCCGGTAGGGGAGACTTTGATTTTCTATTATATTAAATTTTAAAGCCCTCCCTACCGGGGAGGGTTGGGAGGGGCCTACATCATCCCCACCTTCCTCATCCAGGCTATTACGGCCCTTATTTCGCCATAACTGTATTCTTCCCCTAAAACCTCTTTTAGCGGAGATAGTTTTTCGGCGCCGTAACTTTCAACAACATCCTGTATTTTTTTCTGCTTTTCTTCGTTTACCAGGGTTGATAATTCCAAAGCGCCGGTGTAAATATAATAACTTAAGTGGCCTTCAATTGTGGTAGTTGCCAATCCCCGTTCGGCGGCAATCTCGGGGATGGTTTTGCCTGCTTTATGCAAAGTAAAAGTATGGAAAGCGGTATCAGCCGGTTTACTGCTTCTTTCGGACCGTTCGGTTTTTGTTTTCCGCTCCCGTTTGGTTGTTTTTTGTTTTATTTTAGAGGTTAAACCTTTCCGTGCGCAAAAGTCTTTTACGGGCAGTAAAAATTCGCGGCCGTACCTGGCCAGTTTTACATCTCCAAAGCCCGAAATCAGTCGCAGCTCATCCAGGCTTTGGGGCAGATAAGTGGCAATCTCCACCAAAGTAGCATCCGACAGGATAATATACGCGGGCACGTTTTCATGCAGGGCAATGTCCCGGCGGATATTTTTTAATTCGGTTAACAGTTCCGCCTCAAACGGTAATGTGGCTTCCGCATGCTGATGCTCCTCAACAGTTTGCGATTCAATCAGCATCACCTTTTCCAGCCCTTTTAGCACCGCATCACTTTTGGGCGTAAGTTTTAATACCGGGTAGGCATCATCCGAAACATACAAATAGCCCATCCCGGTAAGCTCGCGGATATAGCGCAGCCAGTCGGTTTTGCTGATATCGGCGCCGATGCCGTAGGTTTTCAGGGCTTTATGTTCTTCCCTTATTTTTTCATTTTTTGAGCCGCGCAAAAAGTCGATCACATAGGTATAGCCAAACCGCTCCTTTAACCTGGCCACAGCCGACAAGGCTTTTTGGGCGATGAGCGTGCCGTCGAATTTTTTAAACTCGGTTAAACAATAATCACAGGAGCCGCAGTTTGGCGGAGAATCTTCTTCAAAATACTTTAACAGAAATTGCCTGCGGCAAGCCTGCAGCTGGCAATAACGCACCATATCATTCAGCTTGTTCAGCATTACCTGGCTTTGTTCGGGGTTATCGGCAATCATGGCAAACTGTTTCAGCTTTATGGCGTCGCCGGGAGAATACAGCAGCATCGCTTCCGACGGCAACCCGTCGCGCCCTGCACGGCCGGTTTCCTGGTAATAGCCCTCAATGTTTTTGGGCATATCCATATGTACCACGTAACGTACGTTTGATTTATTGATACCCATACCAAAGGCGATGGTGGCCACAATGATCTTCACATCGTCCCGTAAAAACGCTTCCTGGGTTTTTGCTTTCAGCGCATTGTCCAGTCCGGCATGGTAAGCCGCGGCTGCAAAACCTTCGGCCGTTAAATCAGCGGCCAATGATTCTGTCGATTTACGCGACAAGCAATAAATGATGCCCGACTCTTCTTTTCGTTCATCCAAAAAAGCAAGCAGCTGGTTAAAGCTTTTTCGTTTGGGCACCACCCTATAGGTAATATTTTCGCGGTTAAAGGAGGATATAAATACGGCAGGGTCCTTCAGGTTTAACTTTTCAAGGATATCCTTTTTGGTGAGTTTATCGGCGGTTGCTGTTAGCGCAATGACCGGGATGTTCGGAAATTCCAGCTTTAAACCAGCCAGCGCCAGGTATTCAGGCCTGAAATCGTGCCCCCAGTGCGAAATGCAATGTGCCTCATCAATGGCGATGAGCGAAACAGGCAAAGTTTTTAAAAACCCCATCATTTTGCTCTCGTTGCCAAACAAACGTTCGGGAGCGAGGTAAAGCAGTTTGATTTGGTTGTTACGGAGCTTGGTGGTGAGCTGTACCTGTTCTTCGGGGTTTTGGCTTGAATTGAAGAATGCTGCGGGTATTCCGTTCACATTCAGGCTGTCCACCTGGTCCTTCATCAGGGCAATCAGGGGGGATATTACTATTGTCAGCCCCTCCAGCATAACCGCCGGCAACTGGTAGCACAATGACTTACCGCCACCCGTAGGCATCAGCGCCAGCACATCTTTTTTGTTTAAAACATGGTTAATAATGGCGCCTTGTTCATGCCTGAAGGCGCTGTAGCCGAAATATTTTTGAAGCGCCTGTACAGGTTCCATAGTTTAGATGTGAAGATATGCAAAGGTGCGGAAAAATTTTGTCCGAACTAATATTTTTAGGATTTTAGGATAGATGAAAGTTTCAAAGCTATGTGCCTGTTTACTCTGATGGATGCTTATCCTAACATTGCAGCCATTAGGTATGAGTATGGAACAGGTGGGTAATATTATATTGTCTTTTCATCCAAATCATCCAAAAAATCTGTTTCATCCCGGTTCAGACAAATTATTTTTTTAAATTAGCCTTCATATACTGACCCCATGAACAGAAAGCTGACCTGCCTTTTTTTTACCTTTTTTATTGCTGTTTCAACAGCCTTTTCCCAGGAGATCCGTTCGCCGGAACGGTTTTTAGGATATAAATTGGGCGAGCAATATACGCCGCATTACCGCATTATTGAATATTTCAAATACATAGCGCAGGTATCAAAAAACGTAAAGCTGGTACAATATGGCAGTACCAATGAGGGCAGGCCGCTGATGGCGATGTTTGTTGCCTCGGATGAAAACATAGGCAGGCTGGAGGAAATCCGGAAGAACAACCTTCATTTGGCTGGTTTAACAGAAGTTGAGGCAACGAGCGGTAGCTTTGGAAAAATTGGAAATTTAAATACCAGTACCGTTATTGAAAAAACGGTTAGTGCCAGCGCAAGTGCAGATGAAATTGCTGCTGCCACCGTTAAAACTCCTGTTATCTGCTGGTTAAGTTATAATGTACATGGCAACGAACCTGCTTCGAGCGAAACATCTATGCAGGTATTGTTTGATTTGGTTGATCCGGCCAATTCGCAAACAAAAGCCTGGTTAAAAAATACAGTGGTTGTTATCGACCCCTGCTTAAACCCCGACGGCCGCGACAGGTATGTTCATTTTTATAATTCAGTACGGGATGTATTGCCCAATGCCAGCCCTTCGGCCCGCGAGCATTCGGAACCCTGGCCGCAGGGAAGAATAAACCACTATTACTTCGACCTGAACCGCGACTGGGCGTGGCAAACCCAAAAGGAATCGCAGGCCAGGGTGGCGCTGTTTAACCAATGGCTCCCGCAGATCCACGTGGATTACCACGAACAGGGCTATAATGCGCCTTATTATTTCGCGCCGGCTGCCGAGCCTTTTCATAAGGTGATCACCCAATGGCAGCGCGATTTTCAAATCGTTATCGGTAAAAATAATGCGAAATATTTCGACCAGAATGGATGGCTATATTTTACGCGGCAGGAGTTCGACCTGTTGTATCCATCATATGGTGATACCTATCCCATTTATAGCGGCTCGATAGGGATGACTTATGAGCAGGGCGGGATTGGCGCCGGGCTTGCTATTGTTACCCGTTCAGGCGATACCTTAACCCTTGCCGACAGGATTGCCCACCACCATTCTACCAGTATCAGCACAATCGAAACCGCTTCGGCAAACGCTCAAAAACTAGTGGAAGAATTTAAAAAGTTTTATGATAAAAGCCGAAGTAACCCGCCGGGCGAATACAAAACATATGTGATTCAAAATGACAACAGCGGCAAGGTCAACGCGCTGACCACCTTACTTACCCGTAATAAAATTGAATATGGTTTTGGCCTGAAAGGGACGGTGACCGGGTACGACTATGTGACCGGTAAAACGGAAAGCTATAGCCCCGGCCCGAATGACCTGGTGATCAATGCGTATCAATCAAAATCTGTTTTGCTGAATGTGTTGTTTGAACCCCGGACTTTTGTTACAGACTCAAATACCTATGATATCACCGCGTGGTCGCTGCCGTTTGCTTACGGTTTAACAGCCTATGGCGTAAAAGAATCCTTAAAGCCGTCCTCTTTAACCATGTATTCGCCTAAAGCTGAAGCGGTGGCTAACCCCAGGGCCTATGCATATGTATCGGCCTGGCAGTCGGTGGAGGATGTCAAATTCCTGGCTGCGCTGTTAAAAAAAGGAATTAAGGTACGCTATTCAGAAAAACCATTTGAAGCAGGGGGTAAAAAGTTTGCAGCGGGTTCACTGCTGATTACAAGAGCAGGTAATGACCGGGCCGATTTTGATGGTGATGTTATGCAAATAGCTGGCAGCCTTAACCACGAACTGGTGCCTTTAACGTCTGGTTTTGTGGATAAGGGTCATGATTTCGGTTCGGATGTGGTGCATTATATCCGGCCACCGCACGTGATGCTGATCGCAGGTGAAGGCGTATCCGCCGAGGCTATGGGCGAAGTGTGGCATTTATTTGAGCAGCAAATAGGATACCCGATCACACTTGTTAAGTATGAGGACCTGAAACGCGCCCGGTTACAGGATTTTGATGTAGCCATTTTTGCTGACGGCGAGTATGAAGATTTCCCGTCGGAAAGGTTGCAGGGCTGGATTCGCGATGGCGGCAAACTGATTGTGATGCAAAATGCAGTGGCTGAACTTGCAGACAAAAAAGGTTTCGACCTGAAAAAGAAGGAGGATAAAAAAGACGGGAATAAAGATGATAAAACTGAGGATAAAGCCAAAATACCAAATTTAGGCTTATATGCCAACCGCGACCTGGACGCCATTCGCGCAACGGTACCGGGGGCGATTTACAAGATCAACCTCGATAATACTCACCCCCTTGGCTTCGGCTTGCAATCGTACTATTATTCGCTAAAACTGAGCGATGATATTTATGATTACCTGGGCGAAAACGACTGGAATGTGGGCACTGTTAAAAAAGACGGGTACATTTCCGGATTTGTCGGCCAAAAAAGTAAGGATAAAATTAAGGATGGGATGCTGATTGGCGTGCAGCCCATGGGCCGCGGCAATGTGATCTACATGGTTGACGATCCGATCTTCCGCAGCTTTTGGGAGAACGGGAAATTGCTGTTCAGCAATGCCGTCTTTATGGTAGGACAGTAAACCGGCGGGCAGTTAGCTGGTTTAAGCGTAATGGTTAACTGTTTAAGTTCAGGATGTAAACAGAATCTTTTTTTAAACTTGATGCACAAAACCCGGCTTTGACTTACCGCAAACAACTTTTTTACCTTATAACAGTTTCAATAGTAATAAAAATATTCAGTGCCTGCACGCAGGAGTTGAGTAACGTGGAAGCCTATTACCGTGCGCTGGCAACGCAGTTGCAATGGAACTATTTTGACCACCCGCCGATAGTTGCCTGGCTGATCCGCTTAACAACCGTTAATTTATTGCTTCATGGCGAGGTTTTTGTGCGGCTTGGGGCAATTCTTTCTTCCTCCATTTGTATATGGCTGATGTTTAAGATCGGCGCTGCCCTTTACAGCGCCAGGGCGGGCTGGTTTGCCGCATTGCTGTATGCTGCGTCAATTTATTCGGGGATGAGCGTAGCTGCCTTTATTTTGCCCGACAGCCCTCAAATGGTATTCTGGCTGGCTTCAATTTATATGCTCATTAAAATTGTCCGCCTGGCCCCCGGTGAATCACAGTATGGCCGGCAATGGCTGCTATTTGGCTTGTTTGCTGGTTTATCCATCATGTGTAAAGTACATGGTGTGCTCTTATGGCTTGGGGCGGTGATGTATTTATTGTTTTACAACCGCATCGCATTTAAAAATAAATATGTTTTTATGGCGATGGGAATTACACTCATCATCATATCGCCCATTATCATCTGGAATATTCAGCACGATTTTATAAGCTACCGGTTTCATAGCAGCCGGGTAACTATGGCAGGGGCGCCCGTTGACATGGTTCGTTTTCTTAAGCAATTCAGTGCAATAGTTTTTTCAACAGGCCCTATCCCTTTTGTACTCCTTTGCACCGGTATTTATGCGGTCGCCAGGGGCAAACTGTTGGTAGGGAAAAATGAATTAAGGATACTGTTGCTGTGCAGCCTGCCATTGATCATTATCGTCCTGCTGATCAGTTTGTTCAATGAGGTATTGCCCCACTGGCCGGGGCCTGCACTGAGCACCCTGTTGCTTTTGCCGGCTGTTCAGTTGGCCCTTAAGCCGGAACATGGCAAAAGGAAGACCCCCTGGGTTTTAAAGTTGAGCGTTGCTTATTTTATGCTCATTGCATTGCTTGGAACTTTAAGCATTAACTATTTCCCGGGTACGCTATCGGCAGAAAAACAGGGCATGAAAATGGGTGCTGACGACGCCACATTGGATATGTACGGATGGAGGCAGGCCGGAATGAAATTTGATTCGCTTCGCCGGGTGGATATCGAAACAAAAATGATGACAGCGCAGGCGCCCATAGTTATCGCCGATTGGATCACCGCAGCGCATATTGATTACTATATATGCGAACCGGCAGGTATAGCAACCTGGGGTTTGGGCGATGCTTACAGCTTGCACCAGTACTTTTGGATGAATGATCATAAAAGGCCATTGCTCAAAGGCGAAAATGCTTATTTCATCATTCCTTCCAATTTATTTTCCTACAAAAATTTCAATGAAGTAACGGGTAATTTTAAAGACTATAACTTCGCGCTCATTTTTCCGGAATACCGTGCCGGAATGATCTGCAAAGAATACTACATTATAAGGTTAAATGGGTACAAAGGCAACAAACCGCCCCTTACCGGTAACAAGGCAGCGTTTTTGCCGGGTTTAAAGCGAGCCGCCTTCAACAATAATCGATTCGGTTTTTAGTTCCTGTACCTGTGTGCTTCCGGCAAGACAGCCCAGCATACGAGAGAAGGCCAGTTTTGCCAATTTAAAACCGCTGGTCTCCACGTAAGTGATCTGCGGGAAGTAGAAGGTTGGAATCTGCCCTTCACTGATCGCTAAAATACCGATGTCGGCGGGGGGGCGTAAGCCAACGGTTTGAACAGCCCGCATTACCCCGATCAGTATTTCATCGCTCATGCAAAATATAACATCAGGTTGCTGCGGCAGCGCTAACTGTTCCATGGTGTAATGGTACGCACCGGCTGATGAGTTGGTGTGATAAATATCCGGGCGGGCATCATAATTGTGCAGGCTGAATGTATCCTTAAAAGCATCAAGCCTTTTTTGGGTTATGGAGAGTTGTTCGTTACCAAAAATAGCCAGGATGCCTTTTTTCTTTTTGAGGATCAGGGTTTCTGCCGATAAGCGTGCCGCTGATATATCATCCACGCAAACTTTGTTGCAGAAGCCGGAAGCTGGCACCTTGTCGAAAAAAACAACCGGGATATGGCTCTCCGCCAGTTTTAAAAAATGACTGATGTCTGTTGTTTTTTGAGTGATGGATACAAATATGCCGGCTACCCGGTTTTGTTTGCATCGTTTTACACATTCCAGTTCGGTTTGCGGGTCGTCGCCCGATTGCAGGATAATGAGCGAATAACTGTTCAACCTTGCCTCTTTTTCCAGCGAACTGATAAAAGACTGGTAAAAATCATTGGCAATAGAGGGGATAATCACCGCAAATTCCCTGCTGAAATTATTGCGCAGGTTAACTGCATAGGTATTTGGCTCATAATCAAGTATTAGGGCCAGTTCTTTAACGCGGTTTTTGGTTTCGGCAGATATGTCTTCATGGTCCTTCAGTGCCCGTGAAACCGTAGAGATGCTCAGGTTGAGCAGATCGGCAAGCTTTTTCAACGTAACTTCGGACATCGTATAAAATAATTGGTGAATAAAAGTAGCTATTTTTTCAATTAAGCCCTTCGCCCGGTTGTTTTGGGTAACGCTGATCTTAAATTTCAAAGCTGTTTCTACCGCTTTTTGATCGGGTACCAGGCTTAAAATAAACGGGGGCACCCGGTTATTTTTCAACCGCAAACATTACCGCAAACGTTTGCGGTGCCGTTTTGGCGGATTACTGCTTCAGGTGCGATAAAACTGTCGGTTTTAAAACATAATTTTATATCAGGATACCAATTGAACCAGGCCGGCTACACCGGTATAAAAAAATTAATGTGCTTTTGGAAGGATTGTTAATAGTGATAATTGCAACAGTATGACAGTGTTACTTTTTTTGCGGCTGCTTTATTTATGGCATTTACAGCGGTTTTATTTTTTCAATTAAGTAAATCAAGAGTTTTAGCTGCTGATGTACTTCAAAAAAATGACATGCTTGAACAGCAAAACACCGGCCTGGCTGAAAATGCGCGCATGGCTGAAGCATATATCGCCAGCCTGGTATGTGTAATATCAGCATACCTGCTTAAAATGGAAAAGATCAAACGCAGCGTGGAGCGCAAGGTGATGGTAAAAAAATATAATGAAATAGGTTTGTCCTTCAACGATATCAACATCCGCAAGGAGCGTGAAACTTTTTTTAGCAAGTTTGATGCTGCTTTTTTAAAGATCTTCCCTACATTCCTGTCAGAATTTAATGCAATGCTACATCCTGAGGACCAGATCTGGCCAAAGGAAAACCAGCCGCTGCCCACCGACCTCAGGATTTTTGCGCTGGTACGCCTTGGCATTGCTGATTGCGAAACGATTGCCGGGATCCTGGAATACAGTGAACGCACCATTTACGTGTATAAAATGAGGATCAAAGCCAAATCGAAAGTGCCCGCTAACCAGTTTGACCATAATATCCTGGCCATTAATACCGCCTGTTTTGAACGGCCCGTTTATAGCCGGTCAGCATAAAGAGCCACATATGTAAACCTTGAAACAGGTCCGGCGGTGTATAAAACATCACCGGCCTTTTTCGTTTTTAGCCATGCCTGTCCCCATTTACTTTACGGTTGGATAATTGGGCTACTTAGATTAACTTGAGCGGTGAAATTAATACCATGATATGTACGAACGGTTCTTCCAAAAGCTGAACGAAAGTGTTGCCCTTACCGGCGCTGAACAGGAGATCATCACCCGTTACCTGCAACACAAAAAACTTCGAAAGAAACAGTATTTACTACAGGCGGGAGACGTATGCAAAGCTATTGCCTTTGTTGAAAATGGCGCCCTGCGGGAGTATTCGGTGGATGAAAACGGGAATGAACATATCCTCCAGTTTGCTTTGGAAGGTTGGCTTATTTCTGATCTGTATAGCTTTATGACCGCCGAACCGGCTACCTACAATATTGATGCGCTGGAAGATTGCGAACTGGTGCTGTTGACCAAATCGGCTCAGGACGAAATCTTGAAACAGGTGCCCAAATTTGAAACCTATACCACTATGCAAATAACCGGCGCCTACCTGGCAATGCAAAAAAGGGTAAATGCGATGATCAGTTTAAGCCCCGAACATCGGTACCAGAATTTTATCAACCTGTATCCCAATATTGCGCGGCGGGTACCGCAGCACATGATCGCCTCCTACCTTGGCCTTAGCCCTGAAACATTAAGCCGCATCCGCAAAAGGCTTGCAACAGCCCATTAAGTTTGTTTAATCAGCCCAAACCATTGATTTGAATCAATGGTTTTTCTTGCCTGCGCTCAATGGAACCGGGCCATGTTTACTGTATTTTTGTATGTTAAAATATTGCCTTGCAAACAATACGAACAAGTTTTCGGGTTTGTTAAAGCATCTTAAAAAGAGGAACATAAAAATGACTGATATAAATAGCCTGAGGGAATTAAAGAATTTTACAAACACACTCGAAAAAAAAACCTACCGTATGCCGGTGCTGTTTGTGGGGCACGGTTCGCCGATGAACGGCATAGAGGATAATGAGTTTAGCAGACGGTGGACAGCAATGGCCAAAGAGATCCCGGTACCCAAAGCAGTGCTGGTAGTTTCGGCGCATTGGTTTACCAAAGGCACCAAAGTTACTGCGATGGATTTCCCGCGGACCATTCACGATTTCGGGGGCTTCCCGAAGGAATTGTTTGAAGTGCAATACCCTGCGCCCGGCGATCCTGCTTTAGCGCGGGAGACGGCCGGGATGATCCATTCCACCGAAGTAGAGTTGTCGCACGACTGGGGCCTGGACCACGGCACCTGGACCATTGTTAGGCATATGTATCCTTTGGAGAACATCCCGGTTTTGCAATTAAGCATCGACTATACCAAAGATGCGGCTTACCATTACGAGCTGGCTAAAGAAATTGAGCAGCTGCGCGATAAAGGGGTACTGATCATCGGCAGCGGCAACATTGTTCATAATTTGCGCATGGTGGCCTGGGACAGGCTATATGAACCCAACTATGGCTACGATTGGGCGAAGCAGATCAACGGCACATTTAAAGATCTGATTGCTAGCGGAGACCACGATAGTTTGATCCATTACGAACGCCTGGGACAGGAAGCCATGATGGCCATACCTACCCCCGAACATTATTTACCACTGATTTATACACTTGGTTTGAAAGGGAAAAATGACGCGGTTTCGTTTTTTAATGACCAGGCCGTGGGCGGTTCATTGACCATGACATCAGTTAAATTTGACCCGATAAATTGATATAGATTTTATTTATAAAGAAGCGATGGTGATATCGACAAATCAACCAAATCCTGTTGCATTGCAGCAGGATTTGGTTTTACAATACCTGGTCAAGGAACCACAGCCTGCTAGCAGCAAAAAAAAGGCCTTGATTTTAATGCACGGCGTAGGCGGCAACGAGGAGAATATGTATAGCCTTAACGGGTATTTTCCGGGCGATTTGCTGCTCATCTCTGCACGCGGGCCAAATGCCCTTGGCGGTGGCAGGTATGCCTGGTTTGAAGTTGATTTTTCGACAGGTAAACCCGTAATCAATGAGCAGCAGGAAGCGGAAAGCCGGGGCCTTATTCATCAATTTATCCGGCAGGTAAAACAAAAATATGCAGTGGAAGATGTGTACCTGGGCGGCTTTAGCCAGGGCGCTATCATGAGTTGCAGTGTGGGCCTTACTGCGCCCGAAACAGTAAAAGGCATTATTGCCATGAGCGGGAGGATCCTTCAGCAAATACGCCCGTCGGTGCAACCAACCCCGGTACTGGCCAGTTTAAATATTTTTGTTGCCCACGGTTTGCACGACTCCGTATTGCCCATTGCTTACGGTCGGGAGGCAAAGGCTTACCTGGAATCGTTAAATGTGAAACTTAGTTATAATGAATACCCAATAGCGCATCAAATTACAGCCGAAGAGATGGCGGATGTGGTGGCCTGGATGGGGTAAGGGAACGAAAGTTACCCAAAAACAGTTTACTCTTTTCAAAAACTCCGTTATCCACCGTGATGTTTTCGTGGGGCCAACACTATTTTAAACAACGCAATTGGTTTTTCGCTTTGCCATAAGAAAGTAAGGGTATCCCGGGCTATACTTTCGTTGTATGCTTTCAGCGCCAATTTGGTGTCTGTTCGCCAACTGAAAACATAATCGAGCTTTTGCCCTGCCTTTACCGGGAATGGATCTGGTTGAATCCTTACTTTTTCAAACATATCGTGCGGGTCGGTAATTCCAAATGGATTCATTATAAAGCGGGTACTATCCTGGCGCCGCATAAAAAAACGAGTACGGTCGAGGCTAAGCTCGCTTTTCGTAGGATTATACAACTCGCCAATCACCGCACAGGTATACATGCGATGGACCCTGTGAAAAAAAGCATATTTAGCGGTATAAATGAGCCCGTTGGGGAGGTGGGTGATTTTGCAATCATTGTTACCTGTACACAAAATGCGTGCGTCATCGGGGTATGGGATAAAGCTGGTACAAAACAACCCGATTGCCAGTGCGCGGATGAGCGTTAAAGTCTTCATGGTGATATAATGGTGCATTAAATATAAATGAGCAGTGGCGAAACAGAAAGCATAAAATAAAATACTTTTCGTTTCGCCCTTTAATGAAAGGTATATTTATAAGTATTCAGAAAAAAAAATCAATAACAATGGTTACCTTTCTTATTTTGGTGCGTACTAACTAATAAATAAGATCAGTTAAAGCAGGCGACAGGAATTTATCATAATATTTTGTGCACTACTTTGTTCTATCTTTTGTCATAACAGGTTATGTTGAAATACCCGGAAGTTAAAATGTATAAATGGCTTATCTTTTTAGTGCTGCTCTTTGCTTTTTTTATACAATCCTCGTGTAAGAAGGACAAAGCGCCTGCCGTAAATATTCCTGTGCAGGTCATACCATTATATGCTGACTCCATACTTTATATAAAAAATGCAAATCAGAATATAGTTTACCCGGTCGGCCCTGCACAGGGCTCGTACACCTCCTTTCCGGATGGTCTTAAAATAGATCAGAGCACAGGTGCAATTGATGTAAATAACAGCGAAACCGGGTTGAAATTTAAGGTCACTTTTACTGATCAGTCTTCGGGCAATGCCAAAACTGCCTACGTTACCATTTCGGGTATCAACTATAGGGACAAAATTTTTAACCTTGCGGCTGGCGATAGTATTGCCACCCCCATTTATAATGCTGATGCAGGGGCGCCGATTCCACAAATTAATAATGGCAGCACCTTTGATACCAACAGCGGCTGCAAAAACGCGGGCATCGAAGTAAACCCGGTGGACGGAACCATCAATCTTGCAAAATCTGTACGCGACCAGTTAATTGATACAGGTTCGACGCAGGAAGTGAAGCTGCAGTACAAAATAAACGACCAAAGCCGGGAAGCATTAAACGGCCTGAACGTGAAGATCTATTTTTACCGCAACGCCGGTGAAATTCCGCAATACCTGCAGGATATTCTTACCGAACGGAAAACGACCATATTGGCCGCGCCGATCAACCGGTTTGCCTCCCTTGCTGCCGCACCGATGGCATTTACTTCTGCGCAAAATAAGCCCGGCAGGCCAAGGCCGCCCTGTATCATCGTAGTAAGCCGCTAAAGTATTTTAATAAAACAGATCCGTATATTTGGGTATATTTATTCCATGTATTTGGTAAAATTATACATCTGTATTTTATCTGCCCTTTTTTTATTTCAAACGACCCGGGTATCTGAAAGCCCCCAGGCAGATTATAAACAATTGTATTACCGGGCCGAAAAGCTTTCCAATGCTGCTACACCATCGGCTAATACGGATAAGGAAGCCCTTTCCAACTATCTTAAGGTGGTCGGGTTTCTTTCCGCTAACCATATTGACGATCATTTTCTTTTCAGGGCCTATATTTCAACGGCTACGTTTTTGCAGGTTTTGAACAGGCAAAAGGAATCGGTTATTTATTTGAAGGAAGCCATCAGCCTGAAAAAAAAACTACCCGACATCAGCGACTCCACTTTTTTTAAACCATTGGTTTATTGCGGCAACGCCTATTACCAGCTCGACCAGCCTGACAGCGCTGCCATTTACTACAGCCAGGCTGAGCATATTGCAGACAAATACCCAAAGGTTAGCGAGCTTGAACGGTTATATAATACACTTGGCGTAATTGCCTACTCATCCGGTAATTACAATCAGAGTGTAACCTATTACCAAAAGGCCATATCGACATTAACCGATCATCAGGTTTATGTTAAAACCTTTTTGGTTGTTTACCAAAATAACCTGGCATCGGCCTTAAAAAAACTAAAGCGATATGACGAGGCCCTCAAAATCTACCGGGGCTTGCTCCCTTATCGTATTGAAACGGATGCCTTATTACACAATATTGGGTCCGCATACCTGGCTATGGGAAAATTTGCCGGAGCCATTGAATGCCTGAACAAGGTAAAATACAATGATCAAAAAAAATTTAATGATTTGGGCCGGGCATATTTTGGAGAAAAGGATTACGCACTTGCCGCTTTTTATCTGCAAAAGGCTGCTGACTTAACTGTAAAAAACAAACAGGGCCACAAAATTATTGACTATGGCATCACCTTAAAATATTTTGGCGACCTGTGGTTTGAAAAGGGCCAAATACTTACCGCTTTATCGTATTACCAAAAATCAATCAATAGCCTTGTATTCGGTTATCGCGGAAGGGATATTTACGACAACCCCGCAACCTTTACCAGTGTGTTTAATACAATGGAATTGCTGGAAACACTAAATGCCAAAGCCATCGCATTTAAAAAATTGTACAGCGAAAGCGGCAAGGTGAAGGATTTGGAGGCATCACTGCAAACCTACCTGGCGTTTTACAAACTGGCCAATTATGTGGAGCGGGTTTATGATAATGATGAATCGAGACTGCTGATTACCGATAAAAAGTACGCCTCGCATCAGCAACCCATTGAAATTTGCCTGCAATTGTTCGGGCTCACCAGAAACCGGGCTTACATAGAGCAGGCATTTCGGCTCGACGAAGAAAACAAGGCCAATGTACTTTCCTTGTACCTGCGGGAAGCAAAACTGAAGGCAGGGAGCGGGATCCCGCCGCAATGGTTGCAGCAGGAAACCTTGCTGAAGCGCACCATTACCAAAATAACCCTGGGTGCCGCAGATGAAAAGGACAGCTTAAAATTGGCGAAACTGAACAGCCAATTGAATGAATATGCCATCAACCTGCTGAAAGTTCAAAAGAAAATAGATGAACAAACAAAATTCGGCCGTTTAAAATTCAAGGAGAATAGCTTGTCGGTAAAGGCCGTCCAGGATATCGTCCCGTCCGGAAGCGCCATACTTTCGTATCATATGCTGGATAATAGTGTGATTTGTTTTGTGATCACAAATAATGCGTTTGAGTTTTTTCAAACAAAAATGCCTGCTGATTTTGAAGCATCACTCAAACAGTTGTACGGACAAGCCCGGTTGCGCGGGGGCAATAATCGCATCCAACTAAAACAACTTACCCAATATTTTTACCATTTATTATTAAAGCCGGCTGAACAGTATACCACCGGAAAAAACGACCTGATGATCATCCCTGATGGCGGGTTGAACTATATTCCTTTTGAAATTCTGGCCGATGAACGCGGAGACAACCTGCTGGAACATTTTACAGTCACTTATAATTATTCATGCGCTGTACTGCAAAACACAACATCAGGCAGCATAAAATTGCTGAACACCATTGGGATGGCGCCATTTGCAAGCAGCCTGCCACCAGGGAACATATTAAGGCGCTTACCTGCTTCAAGGGCCGAAATGGAAGCGCTTAACGGGAGCCGGTTATTGGGAGAAAAGGCCAGTAAACAGCAGTTTGTTGCCAATGCGCACAATTTTAACATTATTCATTTAGCTACCCACGCCGTTGCAGATGACCATGATCCTAACCGCTCGTTTATTGCTTTTTATCCTGCAAAGCCGGACTCGGCAATGTCTTATAAGTTGTTTTTGCCCGAGATATACAATTTAAAACTGGATAAAACCCGGCTGGTAGTTTTAAGCGCCTGTGAAAGCGGTGTTGGCGAATTGGTTAAAGGCGAAGGGTTGATCAGTTTATCAAGGGCATTTTCCTACGCCGGCTGCGATAATATTATTACATCGATGTGGAAAGCAGATGATGCTTCTACCGCATACATTTCGGAGCGGCTGCATTTTTACCTGCAAAAGGGTAACAGCATTGCCTGGTCGCTGCGGCAGGCCAGGCTTGATTATTTAAATGATGATGATGTTGCCGCCACCCAAAAGGTGCCGGGTTATTGGGCGCATTTTAGATTGATAGGCGGTTTTGAAGCGGAACA